>JAPLAA010000033.1 GCA_026393475.1 Actinomycetota bacterium | reverse complement strand
CCACCTGAACAACCACGGCCACGGCCACGCCCGCACGAGCAACGAGCCACGCCGATTCCGACTGTCACGGCCAACTCGACTCACGCCGCGACGACCACGACGAGACGCCACGAACAACCCGATTGCTCAGCAGTCTCCTAGTCGCAGGTGAGGCCGTCGGCGGGCACCGTGAGCTGCACGAGATAACGATCGACCGCGTCGACGACGCACTCGTTCGCGCCGTACCCCGTGTGCTGCTCGGCGTCCACCACCACGAGCACCCCGCTCGCCAGCGTCTCGGCCATGCGCCGGGTGCCGTCGATCGGTGTCGCCGAGTCGCCCGTGGTGCCGACCACCACGATCGCCGCAGCGCCGCCACCGGTGATGTCGATCCGGCCCTGGGCAGGGGCGGGGAACGAGGCGCACGACGGGGCCGCGACGGTCGCGGGCACGATGCGCGGGGCGATCTCCCGAGCCTCGTCGAGCCGGGCCTGGGCGACCTCGATCGATTCACGTTCGGTGTCGTCCATGCACTGGATCACCTGGAAGGCCTCGATGGTGTTGTCCCACGTGCCGTCGTCGGTGCGACCGAAGTACTGGTCGTGCAGCGCGAGCAGGCCCCGTCCGTCGCCGGCGACGGCATCGGCCAACGCCTGGCCCAGGTCGGGCCACAGGCGCGACGTGTACAGCGCCTGGACCACCCCGTTGTTCATCACGCCGAGGTCGGTGAGCGGCCGCCCGTCGGCGGTGGGCAGCGGCGATGCGTCGACCGCGGCCATCAGCCGGTCGAACGCGGCAGCGGAATCGCCGTCGGACACGCCCCCGAAGGCGCAGTCGTCGCCGGATTCGTCGCACCAGGCGAGGAACGCCGAGAGGGCCGCCTCGAAGCCGGCGGCCTGCTGGAGTCCCGCTTCCTGCTGGCTCGCCGTCGGGTCGACGGCCCCGTCGAGCACCGCGGCCCGCACCGTGTCGGGGTACAGGGTCGCCCAGACGGCGCCGAGCTCGCTGCCGTAGCTGAAGCCGAAGTAGCTGATCGTCTCCTCGCCGAGCGCCGCGCGCAGGCGGTCGATGTCGGCGGCCGAGTCGTTGGTGCCGACGTGTTCGAAGAAGTCGCCCGAACGTTCGACGCATCCCTGCTGGAACTCGTCGGCGATCGCGAGCACCCTGGCTCGTTCGGTCTCGTCGTCGGGGGTGATGTCGAAGCCGGCGAAGAAGAGGTCGTAGTCGTCGACGCAGTCGATCGCCGGCTCGGTGAGGCCGGTGCCGCGCGGGTCCCACCCGACGATGTCGAAGTGCGCGAGCAGCGTGGGGCTGAAGAGTTGGTCGGCGAAGATGGCGAAGTCGGCGCCGGCCACGCCGGGTCCGCCCGGGTTCACGAGCAGGCTGCCGACGCGCAGGTCGGGATCGGCGAGGTGGCGGGCGACGTACAGGTCGAACGTGCCGAGCGACGGGTCGTCGGGGTCGACGGGCACCTCGAGCGAACCGGTCTGCACCCCGTCCTCGCCGAAGTCGGCCCACCCGAACGTCGCCGTCGTGTCGGGACGCGCCACGGACGTGACCTCGAGACCTGGTTCGTCGCCGCCGCACGCGGCGCCGAGCAGCGCTGCGACGCAGACGAACGTGACGGTGGCGAGACCGGCGCGGCGCAGGGTGTGCTCGCGCTCGGGACGACGACGGGTGCGGGGCGACATCGCCGACGAGCCTACGGGCGGCCCCGCCGGGCGGCATCGGCAGCTGCTGGGAGGTGCTGGCAGCTGGTGGCATCTGGTGGCATCTGGTGGCAGCGACGTGCGACGCCGCCGCGCCCCTATCGTGACCCGATGCGAATGGGCCCCCACAGTCTGATGCCCGGCGATGCCTCCGCCGTCAAGGGCAAGCGCCTGCAGCGCGCGGCCCTGCGCCGGGCCTGGAGCTTCGCCCGTCCGTACCGCACCATCATCATCTGGTTCCTGATCGCGATCCTGGCCGCCGCCATGTTGGCGTTGGTGCCGCCGTTCGCGTTCCGTGCGATCCTCGACACGGCGATCCCGCGGGCGCAGGACGGCGGCTCGCGCACGCTGATCGTCGTCCTCGCGATCGTGGTGGTCGTTGCTGCGCTGGCAGATGCAGGGCTCGCGATCGTGCAGCGCTGGTGCAGCGCCCGCATCGGCGAGGGGCTCATCTACGACCTCCGGCTGGCCCTGTTCTCGAAGGTGCAGCGGTTGCCGGTCGCGTTCTTCACCCGCACCCAGACGGGCGCGCTGATCAGTCGCCTCAACAACGACGTCGTCGGTGCGCAGAACGCCGTCACGTCCACGCTCGGCAGCGTGGTCAGCAACGTCGTCGTGCTCGTCACCACGCTCGCGGCGATGATCGCGCTCGAGTGGCGGCTCACGCTGCTGGCGCTGATCGTGCTGCCGCTGTTCATCGTCCCCGCCAAGCGCGTCGGCAAGCGGTTGCAGGTCATCGCCCGCGAGCAGATGGGCGTCAACGCCGAGATGAACAGCCAGATGACCGAGCGCTTCAACGTGTCGGGCGCCCAGCTGGTGAAGCTCTTCGGCCGCAGCAAGGACGAGGTCGACCTGTTCGACAAGCGCGCCAAGCGGGTGCGCGACATCGGCATCACCTCGGCCATGTACGGCCGCGTGTTCTTCGTCGCGTTGGGCCTCGTCGGCGCCATCGGCGCGGCCGCGGTGTACGGCATCGGCGCGTTCTTCGTCGTCGACGGCACGATCACGAGCGGCACACTGGTGGCGCTCGCTGCCCTCGTCACCCGCGTGTACCAGCCGCTCACCGGGCTCACGAATGCCCGCGTCGACCTGATGACGGCGATGGTGAGCTTCGAGCGGGTGTTCGAGGTGCTCGACGCCCCGGAGCCGATCACCGACCGCCCCGGCGCGGTCGACCTCGTCGCTCCCACCGGGCTCGTCGAGCTCGACCATGTCCGCTTCCGCTACCCGGCAGCGGCCGACGTCACCGTCGCCTCGCTCGAGTCGCCGAGTGCGCTCGGTGGCGCCGACCCCGATCGCGACGTCCTGCTCGACGTGTCGCTCACGATCCGCCCGGGCGAGACCGTCGCCCTCGTGGGGTCGTCGGGTTCGGGCAAGACCAGCCTCGCGTCGCTCATCCCGCGGCTGTACGACGTGAGCGGCGGTGCCGTGCGCATCGACGGCCACGACGTGCGCGACCTCACCCAGGAGTCGTTGCGCGCCGCGATCGGCGTGGTGAGCCAGGACCCGCACCTGTTCCACGACACGATCGGCGCCAACCTGCGCTATGCGAAGCCCGACGCCACCGACGCCGAGCTCGACGAGGCCTGTCGCGGCGCACGCATCGCCGACATGATCGCCGAGCTGCCCGACGGGTACGACACGGTGGTGGGCGAGCGGGGCTACCGCATGAGCGGCGGCGAGAAGCAGCGCCTGGCGATCGCCCGGCTGCTGCTCAAGAACCCGACGATCATGATCCTCGACGAGGCCACCAGCCATCTCGACAACGAGAACGAGGCACACGTGCAGGCCGCGCTCGAGCACGCCCTGCAGGGCCGCACGGCGCTCGTCATCGCCCACCGGCTGTCGACGATCCGCGATGCCGACCGCATCGTGGTGCTCGACAACGGCCTCATCGCCGAGCAGGGCACCCACGAGGAGCTGCTCGCCATGGGCGGTCTCTACGCCGGCCAGGTCTTCGCCGGCGACAACGCACTGCTCGCCTGAGCGCGTCCGGCGCGTCCGGCGCGTCGAGCCGCGTCCGGCGAGGCGAACGGACCCTCGGACCGCTGGTGGGGCGGGATCCGCGAACCGTGTGACACCCCCTCGGCATCATGGACCGCATGGAACCCCTCGTCCTTCTCCTCGTCGCCGTGGCGGCGCTCGCGATCGGCTGGCTGCTCGCCCAGCGGGCGGCGGCGCACCGGCCGCAGGTGTCGCAGCTGCCGGTCGAGCCGCTCACGCCGCCGGCCCCGCCGGTCGACGTCGCGGCCATCGTCGCCCAGGCGCGGGCCGAGGCCCGCGAGGAGGCCGGCCGCACCGCCGCCGAGCAGCAGGCGATGCTGCAGGCCTCGTTCAGCCAGGCCGTCGGCACCCTCCAGCAGCAGTCCCTCGCCGAGCGTGAGGCCGCGTTGGCCCAGCTCAGCACCATCGCCAAGGAGCACCTGGCCGGCCAGGTGGCCGCCGGCCAAGCCGACCTCAGCGCCAAGAAGGACGTGATCGGCAGCACGCTCGACCAGATCAAGGGCGAGATGCGGTCCGAGCTCGGCCGCCTCGGCCAGATCGTGTCGGCGCTCAGCGAGCGCAGCGCCGAGCAGTTCGGCCAGGTCGATCAGTCGTTGCGCGCCCACGCCGAGATCGCCCAGCACCTCAGCACCACCACGCAGAGCCTGCGCGAGGCGTTGGCCAACTCCAAGACCCGTGGGCAGTGGGGCGAGCGCATGGCCGAGGACGTGCTGCGCCTCGCCGGTTTCATCGAGAACGTCAACTACGTGAAGCAGACCGCCGTCGAGGGCGATGCCCGGGGCATGCCCGACTTCACGTTCTTCATGCCCAAGCACCACGTGCTCTACATGGACGTCAAGTTCCCGCTGGCGTCGTACCTCAAGTACCTCGACGCCGGCACCGACGCCGAGCGTCAGGCCCATCGCGACCAGTTCCTCCGCGACGTCCGCCTGCGGGTCAAGGAGCTCGCCAAGCGCGAGTACTCGAAGGTCAGCGAGTCGGCCACGGTCGACCAGGTGCTGCTGTTCCTGCCGAACGAGACCCTCAGCGCGTTCATCGTCGAGAACGACCCGACCATCGTCGACGACGCGATGAAACAGGGCATCGTCCTGTGCTCGCCGGTCACCCTGCTCGCCTTCCTCGGCCTCATCCGCCAGGCCTTCGACAGCTTCATGATCGAGCAGACGAGCGACCAGATCCTCTCGCTGCTCGGCAAGTTCGGCGAGCAGTGGGGCAAGTACACCGACTCGCTCGAGACCGTGAAGAAGCGCTTCGACAGCGTCCAGCGCGAGTTCGACAACCTGCTCGGCACGCGCAAGCGCGCCCTCGAACGTCCGCTGCGTGAGCTCGAGGGCATCCGCCGCGAGAAGGGCCTGCCGGTCGACGGCACGCTGTTCGAGCTGCCGGTCACCGAGTACGACAACGTGCGCGAGCTCGGCGCCTGAGCGACGCTCACCCGGCACCAGGGCGCACGCACCGGCTGATCCTCGGGCAGACTCTCGGCGATGAGCCAGCCGTCGTTCGACTTCGATGATGCGGACGTCGGCATCGACGACGGGGGTGAACCCACCTACACCGTCGGCGAGCTCGCCGACGCGATCAACGGCACCCTCCGTCGCGGCTTCGGCGACGGCGTCTGGGTGCGCGGCGAGATCCAGGGCTGGAACGAACGGGGTCCGCACGCCTACTTCCGCCTGGTCGAGGAGGGCGAGCAGGGCAAGGCTGTCGTCAACGTCCAGTTCTTCGCGCCGGCCCGGATGCGCCTCCGGCCGTTGCTCGCGAAGAACCGGCTGCGGCTCGCCGACGGCTTGAAGGTGCGCATCTTCGGCCACCTCGACTTCTTCGCCGGCTCGGGCCAGCTCGGCCTGAAGATGAGCGGTATCGACCCCCGCTTCACGCTCGGCGACCTGGCGATGCAGCGCGACGAGGTGCTTCGCCGGCTGGTGTCGAGCGGCATGTACGACGAGAACCGTCGCCGCCGCCTCGTCGCGGCCCCACTGCGTGTCGGCGTGGTCACCAGCCTCGACAGCGCGGCCTGGGCCGACTTCTCCCACGAGATCGAGCGCAGCGGTATCGGCTTCCAGCTCCGTGTGATCGACGTGCGCGTGCAGGGCGAATGGGCCGTGTCGATGATCACCACGGCGCTGCGGTCGTTGGGCCGCACCGGCGATCTCGACGTGCTGGTGCTCATCCGCGGCGGCGGCGCCCGCAGCGAGCTCGCGACGTTCGACGACGAGCAGATCGCGCTCGCGATCGCCACCTCGCCCATCCCCGTGTTCACCGGGCTCGGGCACGAGATCGACCGGAGCATCGCCGACGAGGTCGCCCACACCGCGCTCAAGACCCCGACGGCGTGCGCCGCCGCACTGGTCGAGCGGGTGAACGCCTTCGCCCAGCGCACCGAGCTCGCCTGGGCGGCGATCGAGCGTCAGGTCGAGCGGGCGATCGGCGCCAACGAGGGCCGGCTGCAGGAGCTGGCGCTCGGCATCCGCCACCGCACGCTCGGGGCGGTCGACCGCAGCGACGACCGGCTGCGTCAGCGGATGCAGCGGCTTCGGGTCAGCGTCGAGCGGGTGACCGAACGGTCGTCGATGCGCCTCGACGCCGCGGGTGCCGCGGTCCGTCGGGTTCCCGCCCGGCTCGAGCCCGAGGTGCGCCACCTCGACGCCGTCGCCCAGCGCGTCCGCTTGCTCGACCCGGTCACCACCATGGCCCGCGGGTGGAGCATCACCCGCACCGCCGACGGCCGCACGGTGCGCAGCGCCGACGAGCTGACGCCCGGCACCGAGATCGTCACCACCTTCGCATCGGGCGCGGCGCGCAGCCGCGTCGAGGAGATCCACCCGTCATGACCCCCGCAGACTCCGCTCCCTCCGCCGTGCCCTCCGATGGGCCCTCCGATGGGCCTCGAGCGCACCGACGTCGACGTCGACGTGCTCGCCGCCCAGGTGCAACGGGCGGCCCAGCTCATCACGTTCTGCCGAGATCGCATCGGCAACGCCCGCATGCAGATCGAGCAGGTCGTCGCCACACTCCCCGACGACTGATCCCGGCACCCCGATCCGGTCGAGCCTCGAGACGCACGACCACCTCGGACGTACGGAGTCGGACGGTCCATCGGATGACGGAACGTCGTGTGGCACACGCACGTCCCCGAACGCGGCGGCAATCCATGTCTGCGCACAGCACCGCGACGGGAACACACCTAGCCTTGATGGCCGTGCAGCCCGCTCCCACACCGCCGTCGCTCGCACCTCTCGCGAGCCGTATCGACGAACGGCTGCGCGTCCTGCTCGACGCAGAACTCGCCCGCTGGACCGCCTTCGATCCCGACCTGGCTGAACCGATCGGTGAGATCGGGCGACTGGTCCTCGCCGGCGGCAAGCGCCTGCGGCCCGCGTTCACGCACTGGGGCTTCGTCGGCGCCGGTGGCGATCCCGACGACCCGCGCGTCGTCGATGCGGGCGCTGCGTTCGAGCTGATGCACGCGTTCGCCCTGTTCCACGACGACGTCATGGACGACGCCACGAGCCGCCGTGGCGCGCTCACCACGCACACCACGTTCGCCCGTCGTCACGAGGAGGGCCGTTGGGCCGGCGAGGCCCGTCGGTTCGGCGACGGTGTCGCGATCCTCGTCGGCGACCTCGCGTTCGTCTATGCCGATCAGCTCATGCTCGGCACCTCGCCGCAGGCGTGGGCGATCTGGAACGAGCTGCGGATCGAGCTCAACATCGGCCAGGTGCTCGACATCCTCGGCGGGGCGCGCAACGACCGCCGTCGCGACAAGGCCGAGCGCATCTGTCGCTACAAGAGCGGCAAGTACACGATCGAGCGACCGCTGCATCTCGGCGCCGTGATGGCTGCGCCCGACCGCGCCGACGAACTGCTGCCCGCCCTGAGTGCCTACGGCCTGCCGCTGGGCGATGCGTTCCAGATGCGCGACGACGTGATGGGCGCCTTCGGCGACGAGGGACTCACGGGCAAGCCGGTGGGCGGCGACCTGCGCGAGGGCAAGCCAACGCCGCTGCTCGCCCGTGCGGTCGAGGCGTCCACCACCTCGCAGCGCGAGGTGCTCGACCTCGTCGGCCGCCCCGGCCTCACCGACGAACAGGTCGCAGCCATCCAGCAGGTGATCGTCGACACGGGAGCACTGGCCGATCTCGAGCGCACCATCGACTCGCTCGCCGACGAGGCGCTCGCAGCGATCGGGCGCGCCTGCATCGCCGACGACGCTCGCGACGAACTGGTCCAGCTCGCCCACTACGTGAGCTGGCGACACGTATGACCGGCCGGCGCTCGCTGCGACCCGCTCGTCCCCTCGAGGTGGTCGTGGTGGGGGCGGGCCTCGGCGGGCTGTCGGCCGCGGCGCACCTGTCGAAGGCGGGGCACAACGTCACCGTCGTCGAGCGTGATGCCATCCCCGGCGGACGCGCCGGGATGATCGTCGAGCAGGGGTTCCGCCTCGACAACGGCCCGACCGTGCTCACCATGCCGAACCTGCTGGCCGACGCGTTCGCGGCTGCCGGCGCCGACATGGCCGACTTCATCACGATCGACAAGGTCGACCCGATGTACCGGGCCTGCTATGCCGATGGCAGCACCCTGTTCGTGCGCCACGGCCGCGAGGCGATGACGCAGGAGATCCGCGAGTTCGCCAACGCCAAGGAGGCCGAGGCGTTCGGTCGTTTCTGCGACTGGCTCGAGCAGCTCTACCGCGTCGAGATGGCGCACTTCATCGACGCCAACTTCGACTCGCCGCTCGACCTGGTGAAGCCGTGGCGGGCCGGGCTCGAGCTGGTGAAGCTCGGCGGGTTCGGCAAGCTCGGCAAGAAGGTCGCCTCGTTCTTCGACGACGAGCGCCTGCAGCGCATCTTCAGCTTCCAGTCGATGTACGCCGGGCTCGCCCCCTACGAGGCGCTGTCGCTGTACGCGGTCATCACGTACATGGACTCCGTCGAGGGTGTGTTCGTGCCTCGCGGCGGCATGCACGCGATGGCGACCGGGCTCGCTGCGGCGGTCGAGAAGGCCGGCGTCGCCATCCGCTACGACTCGCCGGTCACACGCATCCTGCGCGACGGCAGCGGGGCGGTCACCGGCGTCGAGCTGGGCGGCGACGAACTCGGCGGCGGCGAGCGGATCGCCGCTGACGCCGTCGTCTGCAACGCCGACCTGCCCGTCGCGTACCGGACGCTGCTCGGCGGGGTCGACGCGCCGCGGGTGGCCCGTCGGGGCAAGTACTCGCCGAGCTGTCTGCTCTGGGTCGCGGGTGTGCGTGGGCTGCCGCCGGCCGATGCGGCGCACCACAACATCCACTTCGGGCACGACTGGGACGGTTCGTTCAAGGCGCTCATCCACGACGGGGTGCGCATGCCCGACCCGTCGATCCTCGTCACCCTCCACTCGCTCGACGACGCGTCGCTCGCGCCTGAGGGGTGCAGCAGCATCTACGTGCTCGAGCCGACGCCCAACCTGGACGGCAAGATCGACTGGGTGGCCGAACGCGAACGGATCATGGGTTCGCTGCGCGCTCGCGTGGCCCAGCTGGGCTACCCGACCGACGTCGTGGTCGAGCGGGTGTACGACCCCCTCGACTGGGAGGCGCTCGGCATGGAGCGTGGCACGCCGTTCGCCCTCGCCCACACCTTCCTGCAGACCGGCCCGTTCCGGCCCAACAACGTCGACCGTCGGGTGCCCGGCCTGGTGTTCACCGGCTCGTCCACATTGCCCGGCGTCGGGGTGCCGATGGTGCTGGTGTCGGGCAAGCTCGCCGCCCAGCGTGTCGACGAATACGCCCGGGAGCGACGGTGAGCGGCCGGGGCGCCCCTCGCGCCGCCGATGCAGCGGTGACGCTCGACGAGAGCTACGCCCGCTGCAAGGAGCTGAACAAGCGCTACGGCACCACGTACTACTGGAGCACCAAGGTGCTGCCGAGGGTGAAGCAGCACCACGTGTGGGCGCTCTACGCGTTCTGTCGCTACGCCGACGACATCGTCGACGACCTCGGTCCTGCACCCGTCGAACAGCGTGCCGCGGCGTTGGCCGCGTTCGGTGATCGCTTCTTCGCCGATGTCGCCGCAGGGCGATCGGACGAGCCGGTGCTGAAGGCGGTCGTCCACACGGTGAAGGCGTTCGACATCGACGTCGACTGCTTCCGTCGCTTCCTGCGGTCGATGACGATGGACCTCACCGTCGCCTCGTACGACACGTGGGACGACCTGCTCGGATACATGGACGGCTCGGCCGCGGTGATCGGCGAGATGATGCTGCCGATCCTCGAGCCGCTCCGCCCCGAGGCGCTGCAGCACGCCCGCGACCTCGGCAATGCGTTCCAGCTCACGAACTTCCTGCGCGACATCGCCGAGGACCTCGATCGTGGACGCCAGTACGTGCCGCAGGAGGACCTGCGCCGGTTCGGGGTCGACCTCGCCGACCAGCGGGTCACGCCCGAGTTCGTGGCGCTGATGCAGTTCGAGATCGAACGCTGCCGGGCCCTCTACGCCTCGGCCGATCTCGGCACGAGCATGCTCCCGCCGCAATCGGCGCGCTGCATCGGCGCCGCGCGTGAACTCTACAGTCGCATCCTCGTGAAGATCGAGGAACAGCGCTACGACGTGTTCGGCTCGCGAGCGCGGGTGTCGACGGCCGAGAAGGCTGCGCTGGTCGCCAAGCTCCTCCTCCCGCGTCGGCGATGACCCGTCGATCCACCGGCGCCACCGGTGCCGCCGGCGGGCCCGTCGCCGGCAGCGCTCGGGCGTCGAGGCTCGGTGAGGCGATCCCAGCGGCGATCACCCTCGCCGGCATGATCGCCACGCCACTGGCCCGACGAGGTGGCCCGGTTCGTCGCACGCTCAGCACGGTCGTCGTGTCGGGGCTGTTCGCCACCACCAGCGCTGCTGCCGCTCGCCGCTGGGGTGCGCCGAGGACCGCGATCGCCGCGTCCGGCGTCGCCGCCGCCACGACGGCAGTCGAGCATCTCGGCACCGCGACGGGTCGTCCGTTCGGCGCCTACGGCTACACCGGTGCCCTCCGACCGCAGGTGGCCGGGGTGCCGGCGATCGTCCCGCTCGCGTGGTTCGCCATGGCCGTCCCGGCGCGCGAGACCGCTCACGCGGCGCTCGCCCAACACTCCACCCCCGCCCGCCGCATCGCACTCGGCGCCGTGGCGTTGACCGCGTGGGACCTGTTCCTCGACCCGCAGATGGTGGGCGAGGGGTACTGGCGGTGGGTGCGTGCCGGCAGGTACCGCGGCATCCCGGTGACGAACTACCTCGGCTGGCTCGCAACGAGCGCCGCGGTGATGGCTGCGCTCGAGGTCGCGCTCCCGCCGGACGGTGAGGCTGATCGCTCGCTGGTCGCCGAGTACGGCGTGATGGCCGGCATGGAGACGCTCGGGTTCGCGGCGTTCTTCCGCGACCGTGTGGTGGCCGTCGTCGGCGGTGCCGCGATGATGCCGATCGCCGCTGCTGCGGCGCGATCGCTGTTGCGGACCAGGCACTGGCACGACGTGCGCGGTGAGCGCTCGGCGGGCGGCGTGCGCCTGAGGGCCGACGTGCGGTTCGGTGGGACGGCTCGTGGCTGAGCGCGTTCGCGACGTCGTCGTGGTCGGTGGCGGCGTCGGCGGTCTCGCTGTGGCGATCCGGCTGCGCGCCCGCGGCCACCGGGTGACGGTGTTCGAACGCAACGAGGTGCCCGGCGGCAAGTTGGCGGTGCTCGAGCGCGACGGCTTCACCTTCGACGTCGGACCGTCGCTCGTGACGTTGCCCCGTGTGTACGACGAGCTGTTCCGCACGGTCGGCACCTCGCTCGCGGACGAGGTCGACCTCGTCCGCCTCGACCCGCAGTTCCGCTACTGGTGGCGCAGCGGTCGACACGTCGAGGTGCGCGACGACGGCTGCGACGAACCCGGCTACCGCGAGTTCGTGGCGCACGGCCGCACGATCTGGGACGTCAGCGAGCGCACGTTCTTCGCCGGCCCGATGAGCGGGCCGTGGTCGCTCGCGAAGCGGTTGCGCCGCATGCGTGACCTCACCGACATCGATCCGCTGCGCACCCTGCACGCGTCGGCTCGCGACGTCTTCGGTGACGACGCCGAGATGGTGCAGTGGGCCGGGCGATACGCCACCTACAGCGGCTCGTCGCCGTTCCGTGCGCCCGCCACGCTCGGGTGCATCGCCCACCTCGAGCACCACGAGGGGTGCTGGTATCCGATGGGTGGCCTGGGTGCGCTGCGCGACGCGTTCGTCCGGGTGGCCGAGCGAGCGGGGGTGCGCATCGTGTGCGGCGCGGAGGTGCGCAGCATCACGGCGACACCCGGCGTCGGCAGCACCCGCCAGGTGAACGGTGTGGTGCTCGCCGACAACACCGTGATCGCTGCCGACGCTGTCGTCGCCAATGCCGACGCGACCCACCTCTACCGCGACCTGCTGCCCGATCGTCGCGCGCTCGCCCGGGTGCAGCGCGCCGACGCCTCGACGAGCGGATTCGTGGTGTGCGCCGGCGTGCGGGGCACCACGCCCGGGATCGCCCACCACGACATCTGGTTCAGCGACGACTCGCGCCACGAGTTCGACCAGATCGCCGAGGGCCGCTTCCCGGACGACCCGACGATCTACGCCTGCGTCAGCTCGGTGACCGACTCGAGCCAGGCGCCGGCCGGCCACGAGAACTGGTTCCTCCTCGTCAACGTGGCGGCGGGCGCCGAACTCGATCGGGCGGCCGCCACGGCGCAGGTGCTCGAACGGCTGGCGAGCCACGGGGTCGACCTGCGCGACCGGCTGCTGTTCACCGAGACGATCACGCCCTCCGACCTCGAGGCGCGGTACCGCTCGCCGGGTGGCGCGATCTACGGCACGTCGTCCGACGGCCGGCGCGCCGCCTTCGTGCGGCCGCGCAACCGCGGCTCGCACGACGGGCTGTTCCTCGTCGGCGGCAGCAGCCACCCGGGCGGTGGTCTCCCGCTCGTCACCATGAGCGCCCGTATCGTGGACGAGATGATCGAGCATGGGTGGCGCTGAGACCCGGTGGCACGGCTGTTGATCAGGTTGATGAGGCGGACGAGGCTGACGAGTCGGGGATCGCGGTGGCTGCCGTCCCTGCCACGGGTGACGAGCCCGTGGACGCTGCTGCGCGTCGTCGCCGCCGGCCTCGCCCTCGTGCGCATCGTGCGGGCGGCTCGCCGCCGGCCCCCGCTGCATGCCGATGACGTCAGTGCCGTCGACGGGTTGGCCGGTGCCGGGGTGGGCCTGCCGTCGATCAGCGTGGTGGTGCCGGCGCGTGACGAGGCCGAACGCCTCGGACCCCTGCTCGAGGCGCTGCGCGACGCACCCGGGGTGACCGAGGTGGTGGTGGTCGACGACCAGAGCACCGACGGCACCGCGGAGCTCGCGGTCGCCGCGGGCGCCGAAGTGGTGCCCGGCACCGCCCTGCCCCACGGATGGGCCGGCAAGGCCTGGGCCGTGCAGCAGGGCGTGCGCGCAGCACGCGGCGAGTGGATCGTCGCTCTCGACGCCGACACCCGACCCGACCCTGCGCTCCCCGGTGCGCTCGTGAACCGGGCGCTCGCCGACGGGCTGCAGTTCGTGACCGTCGGCGGCAGCTTCGAGTGCCCGACGCCCGGTGCCGCCTGGTTGCACCCGGCGCTGCTCACCACGCTCGTCTACCGATTCGGTCCGCCCGGCGCGCTCGGCCGGGTCGCGCCGAATCGCCAGATGGCGAACGGTCAATGCATGGCGTTTCCGCGCGTGCCGTTCCTGCGCGCCGGAGGGATGCAGCCGGTGGCGGGCCAGGTGGTCGAGGACGTCGCGTTGGCGCGCCACCTGGCCGGGCGTGGCTGGCAGGTGACCATGCTCGACGGGGCCGACCTGCTGCTCACGGAGATGTACCCCGACGGGCCGAGCACGTTCCGTGGATGGGCGCGCTCGTTGGCCCTGCCCGGCGTCGAGCCCTGGTACCGGCAGTTGGTCGACCTCGCTGTCGTCGTGGTGGCCCAGGCCCTTCCGCTGCCGCGCCTGCTCGCGCGGCGGGCCGATGCGCTCGACGTGGCGTTGCTCGCCGTCCGCGCCGGCACCCTCGTCGGCACGCGCACCGCCTATCGCCGACGGTCGGCCGCGTACTGGTGCTCGCCGGCGGCCGACCTCGTCGCGGTCGCCGCGCTCGTGCGCGGCATCGTCGACCCTCGCCAACCGTGGCGCGGTCGCCGCTACCGCTGAGGATCCGGCGTCGGATCGCCCGCGGCGGGGCGATCGGGCCGGTCGCTCCGATCGGCCCGATCGGCGAACGCAGCCATCGCGAAGCGCAGACCGATCAGACTCATCAGGCCTCCCGTCGCCGCGGTCCGGTACGGACCGTCGACCACGAGCTGGATGAACGGGAACGCGAACATGCCCGCCCGTGCCCCCCACGCGAAGCCCCGCACGGCCGTCACCGCCAGGAGCACGGCGATGCTGATCGCCGCCGTCAACGGCGACAGCACGATCGCCGCACCGACGAAGGTGAGCACGCTGCGCCCGCCGCGGAAGCCGGCGAACACCGGCCACGCGTGTCCCACCATCGCTGCGAAGCCGCAGGCGTACGCCAGCCACCAGTGTCCGTCACCGGGGGCGACGGCATCGACGACGACGCCGAGCAGCGCGGCAGCGGCGCCCTTGGCGACGTCGCCGGCGAACACCGGGAGCGCTGCACGGCGACCGAGTTGCTCCTTCGCGTTCCAGTAGCCGGGGTTGCGATCGCCGACCCGGCGCAGGTCGACGCCGGCCCGCCGGCGGGCGACGAGGTCGGCGACGGGGATCGAGCCGAGCAGGTAGGCGACGACGACCGCACCGACCTCGGCCGTGACCCGGGCGCTGCCGCTCATGCGCGCGCACCGCCCGTGGCGGCCGGTGCCCTCCAGGTCCTGGACGATCCGGCCCGATCGTGGGTTCCTCGGCGCGACCGGTGCATGCCTGACATGCTGGCAGGCGTGCAACCAGCGGAACAGGGCGTCGGATCGTTCCATCTGGTCCGCGCCGGAGGCGCTGTGCGTTCGCTCGCCCGACTCGGTCTCGACCGCCGCCTGCTCCGCACGGTGCCGGGCCTGCGGTTCTGGCGACTGCTGGGGACGGGTGCGGGCAGCAGCACCGGCCCCGGTGCCGATCTCGGCCGCTCGGCGCTGTTCGCGATCTGGGACGACGAGGCATCGCTCGAGGCGTTCCACGTGCGCATGGCGTCCCGGTGGGCCGCCGCCGACGAGGCGTGGCACGTGCGGCTCCGCGCCGCGGGTGGCCACGGTGCCTGGCGGGGTGTGCCGGTGGTGCAGGCGCTGCTGCCGGCCACGCGCACCGACGGTCCGGTCGCGATCATCACCCGCGCCGACGTGCGGCCGCGGTCGTGGCGAGCGTTCCGTGGCGCCGGACGGCCGGTGAGCGACGGCCTCCAGCACGCCGACGGTCTGCTCGCGGTCGTGGGTATCGGCGAGGCACCGGTCGGCCGTCTGGGGACGTTCAGCCTGTGGCGCGATCTCGGTGCCGCGAGGGCCTGGGCGACCGGGCTGCCCGAGCACCGTGAGGTCGTGCGCCGCACCCGCACCGAGCGGTGGTACGGCGAGGAGCTGTTCGCCAGGTTCGAGCCCTACGCGTCGGCGGGGTCGTGGGACGGCCGTGATCCACTGCGGCCACGCGCCCAGCGCACCGGCAGCGGCGCCAACATGCCGTAGGGGGCACCGTTGCGGTCGTGGTGCCGGCGATGGGCGACGGCCAGCCGTTCGAACACGGGCAGGGTGCGCTCGCCGAACAGCGGGAGCCGACGGTGGATGTACACGTCGTGGACGAGTGCGTAGGCGGCGCCGTAGGCCGTGATGCCGATGCCGATCGGCACGAGCACGTCGAAGCCCGACACGTTGAACCCGACCGCGAAGCCGAGCATCACCACCGCGGCGAACATGACGGGAAACGCATCGTTGGCCTCCCACCGTCGGGGTGATTCGCCCGGACGCACCCGCCGGTGGTGGCTGCGGTGCAACACGATGCCGGCGCCGTGCATGACGAGCCGATGCGCGAGCGCGGTGAACGGCTCCATCAGCACGAAGGCGCAGAGAGCGATCGTCACGGTGCGCACGACCGCGAGCCTACCGATGCCCCGGCACGGGGGCCCTGCGGGGCGGGGATCCGTCGGTCGCGAGGCGGGTCAGACGGCGGCGAAGGTCGCGAGCGCCTCGTCGAGGGTGGCGCTCGCGACGCCCACCTCGTCGGCGACCGCGGCGAGCCACGGCGGGCGCACCTTCGCGGCGACGGCGATGGGTTCGTCGAGACCCGACTCGAGCGCGAGGCGGACGAACAGGGTGGCGTAGTCGGGCGGGCGCAGGTCGCGCGACAGCTCGAACAGCGCGTACGGGTCGGGTGGCAGCTCGCGCGGCGGCAGGGCGACGAAGCTCTGCGACGTGGGACCGATCGCGCCACCGGCGAGGCCGGGGCCGTCGCACAGCACCGCGCCGCGCACGTCGGCGGCGCGGGCACCGGCGAGCATGAGCGCCACGTAGGCACCGAGGCCACGGCCCACCACGGTGATGGGACCGTGCTCGACCAGCGCGGCGAGGGCCGCGTCGGCGTCGGCCAGCATGATCTCGGCGCTGTACCCGCCACCGGCCGGCGCGGTCGACCTGCCGTGGCCGGTGAAGTCGAGGGCGCGCACCGGTCCGGGCCAGATCTCGGCCCAGTCGGGCAGCGAGACGGGCGACGCCTCGCCGAGGCCGTGCAGGAGCAGCAGCGCCCGGCCGGAGCCCTCGCTCAGGTGGTGCAGGGCGAGCTGCACACGGTTGTGGGTGAGCATCGTGACGGCGCTCATGCCTCACCGCCGTTCGCGCCGTTCGCGCCGGCCGCGCCGGCAGCGCCGCTCGCGTCGGCGCCGAGGAAGTCGAGCACCATGCCGGCGACCAGGTCGGGTTGTTCGATGTGGACGAAGTGGCCGACGTCGTCGAGCACCTCGCAGCGACCGCCTCGCGGGAGGTACGGGTACACGTGGTGGGGGAGCGTGCCCCAGCCCATCTCCTCCTGCTCGCGACCGAGGATGCCGAGGAACGGCATCGGCAGGCCGGGCAGGCGCGTGATGGTCCACTCGGGTCGCCACGGCCCGAACCCGCCGAAGCGCATCGACGGATCGATCTTCCAGCGCCACCCGTCCTCGGACTCGAACGCGCCGACGGTGACGAGGTGGCACAGCCACTCGAAGGGCAGCCGCGGGTTCATCCGGCCGCGACGGCGGGCGAGCTCTTCCAGCGTGCCTGGCTTGCGCTGTGACGTGGCGGTGGAGCGTCGATGATCGAGCCATCCGGTGATCTCGCCGGCGGCCATGCGGGTGCGCTCGTGCTCGCTCACGTCGGGGATGCGCCGTTTGTACGGGATGCCGTCGAGGTTCACCAGGTGCGAGAAACGGAACGGCTGCGCGTCGGCGAGCTGGATCATGAGCGACCCGCCCTTGGAGTGGCCGATCACCGGGGCCGGGTGCTGGGTGATCGAGTCCATGACGGCCATCGCGTCGCGGAGGTCGCCGTCCCAGGAGTAGAGCGCAGCGTGTTCGCTGTCGCCGTGGCCGCGCTGGTCCCACGACACCACGCGCCATCCGGCGGCGGCGAGCTTGGGCGCGAACACGTCGTAGGTGCGGGCGAAGTCGAAGCCGCCGTGCACGAGGAACAGTGGGTCGGCCTGTTCGGCGCCCCATTCGTGCACCGCGATCCCGACACCGCCGGCGTCGAGCAGGTACTCGCGGTCGGGGCTGATCGCACCCGGGAAGTCGCCTGGTGTCGCATCCGGTGTCGCATCCGGTGTCGCATCAGGTGGGGCGGCGGCACTCGGGGGCGGTGTCGGTTCGTCCATCGGGGCGAGGTTACGGCCGCGGCGCCGCTGTCCCGTCACCCGATTCCGCAAGTAGTCTCCGCGGCCATGGAACGTCCGGGGTCGTCGACCCGCACCACAGCTCGCCGGGCCGCCATCGCAGCCATCGCAGCCAGGGCAGCCATGGCAGTTGCGACGGCCGCCGTGTTGCTCGGTGCGTGCGGAGGCGAGGGCGAGAGCGGCGCGGCCACGCTGCCGCCCATCGCCAGCACCACCACCACCACGATCCCGGTGACGACCACCACCGAGTACGTGCCGATCTTCCACGAGATCCAGTCCGGCGACGTGCTCGCCAACATCGCGGCCCAGTACGGCGTCGACTACGACGAGTTGATCGCGCTCAACGGCATCGTCGACCCCGATCACATCGAGCTCGGCGACCAGTTGCAGATCCCGCCGCCCACGACGACGACCACGACGTCGACCACCACGACGACGACCGAGCCGCCGGCCACCACCACGACCGCGGCGCCCTGATCGCGCCCGGTCCGGCTCGATGGGGCCGGGACCGGCCACTCGGGCGGCACCCACTGTGACCTGCGTCGCAACCCTGGCGAGGGGCGTTCCAGGACCTTGTGCCCGGGACTCCGAGGGGCCTCGGGCGTAGGCTCTCGGCCATGAGCTTCTGGCCCACCACCGAACACTGGAGCGTCGCGATCCCTCGCGAGTCGGACCACTACCGGATGCCGATCCTCGCCGAGACGGGCTTCGTGGCGATGTCGCCGCTGCCGTTCGAGATCTCCCCGGACGAGTGGGAGCAGCTCGAGTACATGGACTGGAAGAGCGGTGGCGACACCAACTTCGCCCCGATCGCCTCGGCCGACGGTCAGCTCGACTGCCGTGGGTTCTGGGACAAGGGCAAGTGCGACAAGGATGCGCTCTGGACCCCCAACGCCGACAGGGCGCCGTCGCTGCGTGACTACGTCGCCGCAGTCGGGGCCAACTTCGGTCGGGTCCGCATCATCAAGCTCGAGCCGCAGGACCACGAGACCGCGTTCCGATCCATCCACCGCGACGACAACAACCGGTTCAACCCGGAGGGCACCGGCTGGGTCGTGCGCAACTGGATCGAACTCACCGACGATCCCGACAGCTACATGCTGCTGATGGACTCGTTGCCCGACGGCACCCCCGACCCGGCCACCGAGATGCGCGTCCCGCTGCCGCAGTGGTCGCGCTTCACCGTCGACACGCAGCGGCTGTGGCACGTCGTGGTGCACAACCACGACCATCCCCGCTACGCGCTGATCACCAGCTTCGAGAGCGGCCCGGTGCTCGAGGGCTGGATCGAGAGCCAGCTGCCCGCCCGGGTCTGAGCGACCGCGTGCCGCCCGACCGGGCGGTGTGCACGTGCGCAGCCCACACCGGTCAACCGGCCCAGGTCGGCCGGCCCAGGTCAGCGGGCCCGGCGCAGCCGCCGGTGGATCACCTCGAACGAACGGGCCGTGTGGTCCGCGTCGTGCCACCTGCTCCAGTGCAGCGCCCGTTCGCCCAGGGCGTGGCGACCCGCTTCGTCGCGCAGGGACGCGATGATCGCGGCGGCGAGCGCTGCCGCGCCGCCGTCGCCGCCCCGTTCGATCGCGACGGCGGCCGGTGCCGTGAGCGCGGCGAGATCGGCCACGTGGCCGACGCTCGTTCCCACGGTGGGCACCCCCAGCGCGCCGGCCTCGAGCACCGCGACCGGTCCGGCTTCGTGGCGCGACGACACCACGTGCAGCGCTGCGCCGCGAACCAGCCCGGGGACGGCGTCGTGCGCCACCAGCCCGTGCCGGCGCACGTGGCCGCCGAGGCCGAGGCGCGCGATGAGCCGGTCGTGCTCGCCGTCGAGGGTGTCGAGGCCCACGAGGTCGAGGCGCAGACCCGGTTCGTCGCGGCGGGCGAGGTCGAGCGCGTGGAGCAGCATCGTCTGGTCCTTCACCCGGTTGGCGCTGCCGACGTGGACGAGGCGGAGCGGGTCGGTGTCGGCAGCTCTGCCATCAGCGATCGCCCACCGACGGAGGTCGGCGCCCAACGGCACGATCTCGTCCACTCGGCGGCCCTCGCCCAGCACATGGGCGCGCATCCACTCGGTGGCCACGGTCACCGTCGTCGCGAGGCCGATCGCGGTGCGCGCCAGCGTGCGTGTGCCTGGCGACCCGCCGCCGCCGTAGGCGATGTCGGGCAGCCAGGCGAGCTCGCCGCCGGCGATGCTCAACACCGACGGCGTGCGGTGCCGCCGTGCGGCGATGGTGGCCGCCAGGCCGGGGAGGGTGGCCCACCATCCGTGCACCACGTCGGGCCTGGCGCTGCGTGCGCCGCCGCCGACCAGCGCGGTCACCTCGCGCACCACCCGGGCGACATCGGTTCGCGAGTGCTGGCCCACCGGCACGTTGACGACCTCGGCACCGAACAGCGTCCACGAACCGGGCGCCGGGTCGTGGCCGACGGCGATCATCCTGACGTGGTGGTCCGCCGCGAGTCGTTCGACGAGGTCGTGCAGGAACGGGATCACGCGGCTCCCGCCGGGCGGGTCGACTCCTCCGGGCACCACGAGCACGATCCGCACGCGCCCAGTCTGCCCGCGCTGTCGCGTGCCGGGACACGTGGTGCGCGCACGCGGGCGTCACTACGATCCGTCCGATCACCACCGACCGCCGCACCCAGCAACGTCAGTTCGTCGACACCGTCGTCGATCGTCTGCGCGGCGGGGATCGACCGCTGCCGCCGCTCGATGCTGCCGCACTCCGGTTCGCGGGTCTCGCCACCGGGCTCACCGCGCTGGCGGCGCATCTCACCGATGACGGCGCCACCGCGGGGGTGGCCGACCCCTCGGTCGGCGACTGGTTGGCCGAGCAGCGCACGGAGGTCGCCCGTCGCGTCGACCGCTTCCGCGAGCTCGTCCCCCGGGTGCGTTCCGTCCTGGCCGATGCCGGGGTGCCGGCCGTGGCCGTGAAGGGCGCAGAACTGGCCGCGTCGACCCAGCCGGTGTGGGCGATGGCCGACGCGCGACCGATGGCCGACATCGACCTCGTCGTCCCTCGGCGCTACCGCGCCCAGGCGTCGGCGGCCCTGCAGCGCGCCGGGCTCCGACACGACACGTCGACCACGTTCGAGGACGTGTTCCTCGCCTGGGGCGACGGGACCGTGGGGCGCACCGACGGGGAGTCCGCCGCGCACAACGGCCGGGTCGAGGTGCACCCCGACTGGACCGAGTTCCTCCACGGCTACGTGGCCCGTGGCTTCGACGTCGAAGCGCACTGGTCACCCGACCCGGATCTCCCCGGTGGCTTCCGTCTCGGGCTCGCACCCCTCACGGCGAACGTCATCGGCCATCTCGCCTCCACGGTCGTGCGTGCTGAAGTGCGTGCGGTGAACGCGGTGGATCTGTGGTGGTGCGATCGTGCCGGTGTCGACTGGGACGAGGTGTCGGTGCTGTGCCGGTCGCTCGATCCGCGGCTCACCGCGCCGGGGTTGTGGCTGGCGTACGCACTCCTGCCGGGCAGCGTGCCCGTGCGACTCCTGTCCTCGGAGTTCGACCGCCTGCCGCGGGCCGCCCGGCGGGCCCTCGACGCCGTGGGCCCGGAGGACGTGCTCCGCGACCCGGATGCCCGCACGACGCCCTCGTGGCGTCAGGCGTTCGCCCGTGGGACCGAGCGAGTGGCCGTGCTCGACCAGATGGCGTTCCCGACGGGCGCGCGCGGCCTCCGGCCGCTGATGTCACGACTGCCGCTGGTGGCCGTCCGGGCCCGCGCATGACGGCCCGCGACCTGATGGCCTGCGAATGAAGGCCTGCGAATGAAGGCCTGCGGATGAAGGCCTGCGAATGAAGGATGTCCACACGGCGACCGGTCGGCCGATCCGCGTGGTGATGGTGGTGCCGCCCGCCACCGAACTCGATCCGGCGGACGCGCTCGAACGGACGCCCACACTCGTCCGGACGCTACGGGAACTCACCGCGGACGGCCGTGTCGAGGTGACCGCCTGCTGTGCCACGACGGCCGCGCGGGCCACGATCGACGGCGGCGGGTGGCGGGCATCGTTCGTGCCGGCGCCCGACCTCGCGGCCGCCGTCGCCGCCGAGCGACCCGACGTGGTGCACGTGCACGGCACCGGCTTCGTGCGCACCTTGCGGGCGCTCGACCGAACGCTGCCGCGCCACACCGGCCTCGTCGTCCAACACCACGGCGAACCGCCCGGACCACTGCGCAACCGCCTCGCCCATCGGGCGTTGCGAGGCCGCGTCGACGCCTGGGCCTTCACCGGTGCGATGCACGGGCAGGCCGAGCCGTTCCGGGCCGCCGGGATCGTGCGTCGTCACGACCGTGTCGTCGAGGTGTTGGAGGCAGCGAGCCTGCTCGAGGCGAGCGACGTGCTCCCCGTGACGTCACCCGTGCTCGACGGTGCGCCTGCCGTGCTCTGGGTGGGACGGCTGATCGAGTCGAAGGACCCGGTCACCGCGGTGCGGGCGTTCGGTCTCGTCGCCGACCGGTTGCCCGCGGCCGTCCTGCACCTCCTCGCGACCGACCGGACCGAGGAGCCGGCCGTGCGTGCCGCGATCGCCGCCCTCGGTGCGCTCGCACCGCGGGTGCACGTGCACGATCCGGTCGACCACGCCGAGATGACCGGGTGGTACCTGGCCGCCGACGTGGTGCTGTCGACCAGCCGGCGGGAAGGGTCGGGGTACTCGCTCATCGAGGCGATGACCGAGGGCTGCATCCCGGTGGCGACGGGCCTGCCGTCGCATCGCTCGATCGTCGGCGACGCGCTGCCGACGTTCGAGCCCGGTGATGACGTCGGTGCCGCCGACCTGCTGATTCGCGCCGTCGGCGTCGACCGCGACGCCCTCCGCAGGGACGCCGCTCAGCGCCTCTCGTGGGCGTTCGTGGTCGAGCAGTTGGTGGGCGTGTATCGGCAGGTACTACGACCAATTGAGACCTGACAAGGACCTGGCGGTGATCGAGAATTGCGCATCGCTGATCAGCCCGTCCTCCTCGCCCACTCGTACTTCTTGCGGCTCGACCCCAAGCAGCACGCCAAGATGCGGCCCTACCCGCCGCTCAACACGTTGCACGCCGCCACCGTGCTGCGCCTCGACGGGCTCGACGTGGCCGTGTTCGACTCGATGCTCGCCGAGGACGAGTCGGCGTTCGCCGAGAGCCTCGAGCGCCACCGGCCGTCGGTCGTGGTGCTGTACGAGGACAACTTCAACTTCCTGTCGAAGATGTGCCTCACGCGCATGCGCGAAGCGGCGGTGACGATGGTGGGCATGGCGCTGGCTGCCGGCTGCCGGGTCGCGGTCAGCGGCGCGGACGTGACCGACCACCCCGAGGTGTACCTGGCCGCCGGCGCTCACGCCTGCCTGATCGGCGAGGCCGAGCACACGATGCGCGAAGTGGTGGCCCGGTGGCTCGGCCCCGATCCGCAGGGCGCGCTCACCGACGTCGACGGGCTCGCTCTCCTGATCGACGGCCAGGTGGCGCGCACGGCGAAGCGGTCGATCGAGCGCCATCCCGACGTGTTCGGTGCGCCGGCGCGCGACCTCGTCGACATCGACGCGTACCGGGAAGCGTGGACCGAGGCCCACGGTCGCTTCTCGCTCAACCTCGTCTCCACCCGTGGCTGTCCCTATCACTGCAACTGGTGCGCCAAACCGATCTGGGGTCAGCGCTACTCGATGCGGTCGGCGGCCGAGGTCGCCGAGGAGTTCATCGCGCTCGATCGCGACCACCGCCCCGACCACGTCTGGTTCGCCGACGACATCTTCGGCCTGCGCAGCGACTGGCTCGCCGAGTTCGCCCGCATCGTCGACGAGGCCGAGGTGCGGCTGCCGTTCACGGTCCAGTCGCGCTGCGACCTGATGACCGAGCAGGCCGTCGCCGCGCTCGCCCGCGCCGGATGCCACGAGGTGTGGCTCGGCGCCGAGAGCGGCAGCCAGCGCGTCCTCGACGCGATGGACAAGGAGATCACGATCCAGCAGATCCGCGACGCTCGCGACCGCCTCGGCGCCCACGGCATCCGCGCCGGCTTCTTCATCCAGTTCGGCTACCCGGGCGAGACCTGGACCGACATCGAGCTCACCCTCGCGCTGGTGCGCGACCTCCTGCCCGACGACATCGGGGTCAGCGTCAGCTACCCGCTGCCCGGCACCCGCTTCCACGAGATGGTGCGGCTCGACCTCGACGAGCAGGCCAACTGGGAGAGCTCAGGCGACCTGGCGATGATGTTCGAGGGCACGTACCCGACCGAGATCTACCGCGAACTCCACCTCAGCCTGCACGACGACCTCGACCTCCGTCGTCGCGAGGCGGACATGTCACGGTGCCGGCATCCGATGATCGACGACGTACCGCTGGCCGACCAGCGCGATCGCGTGGCAGCACGCTGGGAGGCGTTGCGCGAGCGCGAGCGCGGCGCCCGCAACCCGAACCCCACCCGGTTGCGCATCCCGCTGGCCGTGCTCCAGCACTCCTGAGCGCGCCGGGTACACCCGCCATGGTTCCGTGAGCCGAACGCCGCGTCACGCGGCGTGTTGCTCACGGATGTCGAGCCCACCGCGGCGAGGGGCGAAGGAGTCAGGCGTTGCGGTGGGCGACGGCGAGATCGGCGACGCCGCGCATGATCTGGGCGAGCTGGTAGTCCTTCGGCGTGTAGATCGCCGCGACACCGGCGTCGAGCAGCCACTGGCGGTCGGCCTCGGGGATGATGCCACCCACCACGAGCGGTGCGTCGAGGCCGTCGGCGGCCATGAGCCTGAGGATGTCGGGCACGAGGGACAGGTGCGATCCGCTGAGGATCGACACGCCGATCACGTCCGGGTCCTCGTCGCGGACCGCGGCCACGATCTGCTCCGGGGTCGAGCGGATGCCGGCGTACACGACCTCCATGCCCGAGTCGCGAGCTGCGACCGCGATCTGCTCGGCACCGTTGGAGTGACCGTCGAGGCCGGGCTTGGCCACGAGGAACTTCGGCGGCCCGCCGGCGATCGTCTTCACGTAGGCCGCCACCTCGGCCAACTCGCCCACCCGCTTGCCCACCGCGGCCGAGACGCCGGTCGGGGCGCGGAACTCGCCGAACACCTCGCGCAGCGTCGACGACCACTCGCCGGTGGTGCCACCCGCCTTCGCCAGTGCGATCGACGGCTCCATGATGTTGCTGCCGTCGATGGCCGCACGGCGCAGCTCGGCGAGCGCCGCGTCGACGGCCACCTGGTCGCGGCCGGCGCGCCAGGCCGTGACGTCGGCGATCATCTCGGCCTCGACCGCCGGGTCGACGGTGAGGATGTTGTCGGTGCCGCCGAGCGGTGAGTCGGTGGTCTCGGTGTAGGCGTTCACGCCGACCACCACCTGGTCACCGGCCTCGATGCGCCGGGTGCGCTCGGCCATCGACCGCACGAGCCGGCCCTTGAGCTCCTCGACCGCCTCGAACGCGCCGCCACGGTCGAGCACGTCCTGCAACTCGGCCCACGCGGCGTCGCGCAGCGCGGCGGTCTTGGTCTCGATCACGGTGGAGCCGTCGAAGATGTCGCCGTACTCGAGCAGGTCGGTCTCGAACGCGAGCACCTGTTGCATCCGCAACGACCATTGCTGGTCCCACGGGCGCGGCAGGCCCAGCGCCTCGTTCCACGCGGGCAGCTGCACGCTGCGGGCCCGCGCCTTCTTCGACAGCGTGACCGCGAGCATCTCGAGGACGATGCGCTGCACGTTGTTCTCCGGCTGGGCCTCGGTGAGGCCGAGGCTGTTCACCTGCACGCCGTAGCGGAACCGCCTGGCCTTCGCGTCGGTGACGCCGTAGCGCTCGAGGCCGATGCGATCCCACAGGTCGGTGAACGCCCGGAGCTTGCAGACCTCCTCGACGAAGCGGATGCCGGCGTTCACGAAGAACGAGATCGAGCCGAACACCTGGGCGAACTGCTCGGGCTCGACCTGGCCGCTGTCGCGCACCGCGTCGAGCACGTCGATCGCCGTCGCGAGCGAGAACGCGATCTCCTGCACCGGCGTCGCACCCGCCTCCTGCAGGTGGTACGAGCACACGTTCATCGGGTTCCACTTGGGCGCGTGGTGGGTGCACCAGGCGACCATGTCGACGATCAGGCGCTTCGAGGGCACCGGCGGGAAGATGTACGTGCCGCGCGACAGGTACTCCTTGACGATGTCGTTCTGCGTGGTGCCGCGGAGCGCGGCCGGCGCCGTGCCCTGTTCCTCGGCGTTCGCGACGTAGAGCGCGAGCAGCCAGGCCGCGGTCGCGTTGATCGTCATCGACGTGTTCATGGTGCCCGGCGGGATGCCGTCGAGCAGCGTCGTCATGTGGCCGAGGTGGGCGACGGGCACGCCGACCTTGCCGACCTCGCCCCGCGCCATCGGCGAGTCGGGGTCGTAGCCGGTCTGGGTCGGGAGGTCGAATGCGATCGACAGGCCGGTCTGGCCCTTGGCCAGGTTGGTGCGGTACAGCTCGTTGCTCTTCTTCGCGGTCGAGTGCCCCGAGTAGGTGCGCATCAACCAGGGCTCGTCCCGCCGAACCGTCTGTTCATCAGCCATGGAGCAAGTGTTACCGGTCGGTAGGCACGATCGCCAGACGGGCGGTGGCGCCCACCTCGACGACGTCGATCGTCCAGCCGTTCGTGGTCAGCGATCCGCCCGGGCCGAGGAGGTCGGTGAACGGTGGGCGTGCCGCGTGCACCGGCGTCTGCGAGCGTTCGATGGCGGTGCCGTCGGCATCGTCCACGAGGTGCACCGCGATCCCCGACTCGGGCAGGTGGTCGTCGAAGCCCGTGGGGGTGCGGTACTCGACCGTGAGCACCCGGTGCTCGTCGACGGCCAGCACGACGAGGCGAGCCCCCTCGACGTCGTCGTCCGCGGTCACCGGCGCGAGTTCGACCTCGACCTCGTCCCCGTCTGCCCTGTCGAGCGCGACGACGTCGTCGACGTCGAGCCAGCCCAGGTCGAGCAGGTTGATCGCGAGCGTCGACGGCCCGTCGCGACGCGCCGGGTCGACGGTGCGCGGTGCGGCGCTGTTGCTCATCACGTCGAGGTCGCTGGTGTAGGCCTCGTCGGCGGACGTGCCGTCGCCGGAGTGCGGGAGGCCGAGGGTGTGACCCAACTCGTGTTCGATCAGGTCGAGCAACGGGATCGGACCCCAATCGGGATGGAAGTCACTGGCGCCGATCGACGCCCCTCGGCGCGTGGCCGCTGCCGCACATCCGTCGCAGTTGGGTGCGTTGCCCTGGCTGCCCCGCCCGCCGACCTGGCCGTCGGCGTGCTCGGCGTCGGCGACCGCGAGCACCACCGTGGCGGTCGGCCCCGAGCGGTCGAGCGCGTGGGCGAGGCAGTCGGCGTCGTCCTCGTCGTCGGTGAGGTCGACCACCCCTCCGACGGCGAACGACAGCTCGTACCGACCTCCCGACACCGTTCGCCAGTAGTCCGCCACGCGGCTGCCGATCTGCTCGACGATCACCGCCGGATCGAGTGGTTGGCGCAGGGGCAGGTCGCCGTAGAGGGGCGCCGTCGTGGTGACCGGCACCCGGCACACCCACACCTCCACGAGGTCGTCCGGCGGCGCCGCTCCGTCGTCGATCATGCGCTGCACGGGGGGTGGCAAGGCGGTGGCAGCGGCGCCGTCGCCGGCACACCCGGCGAGCACGTTGGCGAACCCGACCGCGAACGCGATCCACAGAAATCCGACAGATCCTTTCAAGAACCCCTCAAGGTGCCACCGCGTCGGTCCGATGATTTCCCCGCAACGGTGCACGGCCGAGCGTTCGAGAGAACGTTCGGACAGCGGGCGGAACCAGCGTGAGTGGGATTTCGGCGGTCTCACTGCACGGTGGACGCTGGTGCCGGTGGCTTTCGGGCCACCGGCACCGCACCATTGCCGCTCGGTCTGCCGCTCAGCGGACGACCGCACAGCGTGAGACCAAGTCGGTGGCGGGACCACTGCGAGGGGCCTCAGGCGGTGACCGCGCTGCTCAGCAGCGACAGGTACGCCGCCCGAGGCACCTCCACCACTCCGAGCGATGCGAGGTGATCGGTCTGCCATTGCACGTCGAGCAGGAGCGCGCCCGTGTCGACGAGCCAGTCGACCAACGCCACCAGCGCGACCTTCGAGGCGTCCGTGGCGGTGGAGAACATCGACTCGCCCGCGAAGAAACCTCCGATGCGCACCCCGTAGAGGCCGCCGACGAGTTCGTCGTCGAGGTACGTCTCGACCGAGTGGACCCAGCCGAGCCGGAACAGCTCCTCGTAGGCGTCGACGAACTCGCTCGTGATCCATCCGTGTGGCCGGCGCGGGTCACCGCAGCGCTCCATCACCTCGCGAAAGCGCGTGTCGAAGCGGATCTCGTACCTCGCGCAGCTCTTGCGCAGCGACCGGCTGACGTTGAGGCCGTCGAGCGGGAGCACGCCCCTCGGATCGGGCGACCACCAGCCGAGCACACGCTTGCGCACCGGCATCGGGAACAGCCCCGACCGGTACGCCGCGAGCAGCGTGCCGGGCCGTAGATCGGCGCCGACGGCGCACAGCCCGTGGCGATCGGCGTCGTCGGGATCGGGCAGCCGCCACGCCGACGAGCGCGGCTCGACCGGTCGGCGCGGTTGCCATCCTTCGTGCCACCGTCGCCGGACGACGGGGGCACCACCGTCGCTGTCACGCCCCTCGGTCACGGGACGATCATGCCGCACCGGCGGCCACGCCGCGAGCCCGTTCCGGTCGCGGGGACGAGGATCAGGTGCCGGCGAGCTCGGCGACGATGGGAGCGAGGGCCTGCGTGCCGTCGTTCTGGCAGACGATGTAGCTGATGCCCCAGCGCTCGCGCATCGCGATCAGGTTTTCCTTGATCTGCGCCACCGAACCGATCTGGAAGAACGGGGCCGTGGCCACCACCTCCGGCGGGAGGCCGAACGCCTTGGCGAGGCCCTCGATCACCGGCTGCGGATCGTCGGTCACCTGGGTCTTGAACAGCTGGAGCTGCAGCTCGATCTCGCCGAAGCGGGCACCGGCGGCCTCCTTCACCCAGGCGATCTTCTCGTCGACCACGTCGGCGGCCGCGGTCGCCATCGAGCGCGGGTTGATGGAGCGGGCGACGATCGTCGGGTTGATGCCGACGATGTCGGCCGACTGGGCGGCGAGGGTGAGCAGCTTCTTGCCGCCGCCGCCGATGAGGATCGGGATGTTCGAGATCGGCTTGGGCTTCGCGTCGACCTCGGCCACCTGGAAGTGCTGGCCGCTGAACGAGAAGTTCCCCTCGCCCCACAGGCCGCGCATGATCTGCACGGCCTCGCCCAGGCGCTCGATGCGCACCGAGGCGCTGGCCTGCTCGATGCCGGCGATCGCGTAGTCGTCCTTCGACCAGCCGGCCCCGAGGCCGAGCATCATCCGCCCGTCGCTGAGCAGGTCGATGGTGGCC
Source organism: Actinomycetota bacterium (assembly GCA_026393475.1). GTDB lineage: Bacteria > Actinomycetota > Acidimicrobiia > Acidimicrobiales > Ilumatobacteraceae > VFMC01. Next base: position 8,188 of record JAPLAA010000033.1, on the reverse strand, counting down.
GCCTCCTTGGCGAACAGCACCGGGTTGCGGAAGTCGATGCCCGCCACGTGCGGGCCGACGAGGATGCTCGACGTCGCCGCCGCGGCCGCCATGATCGCCGGTACCGGGGCCAGCTGGTTGCCGAAGTGGTCGTCGATCTGGAAGCTGGCGTAGCCGAGGTCCTCGGCCTGCTTGGCGAGGTCGGTCCACTCCTTCGCGGAAGCTGCACGGGTGGCCTTGGCACCGAAACGAAACGCGTGGGTCATGCCGACATCAGACCAGACGCGACACACGCCGGACGACCTCGTCGGCACCGAGCGGCCGACGGTGCGATCGGCCGGATCGGCGGGCCGACGGTGCGATCGGCGGGATCGGCCGGATCAGTAGGTGTAGAAGCCGCGCTTGGTCTTGCGGCCGAGGTGGCCGGCGGCGACCATGCGGCGCAACGTCGACACGGCGGCGTAGTTCGGGTCGCGGAACTCGGTGTACAGCGCGTCGAGGATCGCGAGCGAGGTGTCGAGGCCGACGAGGTCGAGCAGTGCGAACGGCCCCATCGGGAAGTTGCAACCGCCCTTCATGGCGGTGTCGATCGACTCCATCGACGCGGTGCCCATCTCCCACATCCGCACCGCGTTGTTGAGATACGGGAACAGGAGGGCGTTGACGACGAATCCGGCGCGGTCCTGCACCTCGACGGCGTCCTTGCCGCACGACGTGGCGAAGGCCATCGCCGCGGCGATCGTGTCGTCGCTGGCGGTGATCGGCCGGATCACCTCGACGAGCTTCATCGCCGGCGCCGGGTTGAAGAAGTGGATGCCGCACACCTGCGACGGGCGCTTGGTCACCATCGCCAGCTCGACGACCGGAAGGGTCGAGGTGTTCGTGGCGAGGATGCCCTCGGGCTTCACGATCTCCTCGAGCTCGGCGAAGAGAGCCTTCTTCACGGCGAGGTCCTCGACGACCGACTCGATCACGAGATCGCAGTCGGCGACGCGGCCGAGGTGATCGGTGGCGGTGATGCGCCCGAGGATCGTCGCCTTCTCCTCCTCGGTGGCCTTGCCGCGTTCGATCGCCTTGGTGAGGCCCTTGTCGATCGTCGCGACCATGGCGTCGGCGCTCGCCTGTGAACGCGACCGCACGACGACGTCGTACCCCGACCGTGCCATCACCTCTGCCAGCCCCGAGCCCATGATGCCCGACCCGAGGACCCCAACCCGCTTGATCTCAGCCATGTCGCGACCATAGCTACTCGTGGGTAACTTCCGCCAAAGTTCGTCGGCGTCGCGGGCACGATGGGCCGGTCGGCCCACCCGTGTGACCAGGTCGTCGAGCGGTCGCGGCGGCGGTGCCCACGCGCAGATGGCAGGCTGGACCGGTGGACGACGTGCAGCCCTCCGACATGCAGCCCTCCGACATGCAGCGGACGATCGCGTTCTTCATGGAGCTCGATCGGTTGAAGGGCGTCGAACGCCGCAACCGGCTCGCCGACGGCAGCCGACGCGAGAACACCGCCGAGCACTCGTGGCACCTGGGCATGGCGGCACTGGTGTTCGCGGCGCACGCGACCGAACCGGTCGACGTCGGACGAGCGGTCGCGATGGCGCTCGCGCACGACATCGTCGAGATCGACGCCGGCGACACCTTCGCCTACGACCAGGGGGCCGAGCTCGCCTCGAAGGAGGCCCGTGAGCAGGCCGCGGCCGATCGCATCTTCGGGCTGCTGCCGCCCGACGTCGCGGCCCACCTGCGCGAGCTGTGGGACGAGTACGAGCGCGGCGACACCCCCGAGGCCCGCTATGTGATGGCGATCGATCGGATGGCGCCGATGTTGCTGAACCTCGCCGAGGGCGGCACCACCTGGCGCGAGTACGGCATCACCCGCGACCGGGTCGTCGCCCGCAACGGTCCGCACGTCGAGCCGGCGCTGCCGGGGGTGTGGCAGCACGCACTCGCGCAACTCGACACGTTCGTCGAGACCGGCACCGCCGAGGGCTGACGGAGGGCTGACGGAGGGCTGACGGCAGGCAGCGCTTGCCCCGAGGTCGCCGGGTGGCCGCCTCGCCACCCACCGGGCGTGACGTGGCGCAGTTCACCTCTCGTTCATCTCGGTCCGGCCTGTTCGTCATCGGCCATCGGTACGGTGCCCGGATGGAATCAGGCCTCGTCGATCCCCTCGTGGATGGAATCAGGCCTCGTCGATCCCCTCGTCGACCCCCGGCGCCTCGTCCAACTCGACGCCGTGCACAACTTCCGCGACCTCGGCGGGTACCCGGCTCGCGACGGTCTCGTCACCCGGTGGCGGCAGCTCTACCGAGCCGACGGCCTCTACCGACTCACCGAGGCCGACATCGAGGTCATCCGCGGCCTGGGCCTCCACACCGTGATCGATCTGCGCACCCATGAGGAGCTGGCCGAGCGGGGCACGTTCCCGCACCGCAGCATCGAGGTGACGTTCACCCATCACCCGGTGATCGACACCACCTGGGAGATGACCGAACACGTCGACAAGAGCGCGCACGAGTTCCTCACCTGGGCGTACCGCGACATGTTGCGCGTCGGCTCGCAGACCCTCGGCCGGGCGATCAACGATCTCGCCGCACCGGGCGCCCTCCCGGCGGTGTTCCACTGCGCAGCGGGCAAGGACCGCACCGGTCTGCTCGCCGCGTTGGTGCTCAGCTCGCTCGGCGTGCCCCGGTCGGTCGTCCTCGCGGACTACGGCCTCACGGCGGGCGCGATGGAGCGCATGCGGGCGTGGGCGGTGCGCGAGTACCCCGAGCTCGCCGAGAGCATGGCCGACACGCCCTCGGCGTTCCTCGCGGCCCTGCCCGAGGCGTTGGGCGAGGTGCTGGCCGAGGTCGAAGCGGCCCACGGGTCGCTCGACGAGTTCGTCCGCTCGATCGGTGTGCCCCCGGCGTCGATCGACGCCCTCGCCGCAGCCTTCCTCGCCGAGCCCTGAGAAGCCCTGAGAAGCCCTGAACGCCCTGAGCGCCGCAGCGGCCGGTCCGTCGTGGTCGGCCCACCGGGCAGCGCCTACGCTCCCCGCATGACCACCGGCATCAGCGGGACGATCGCACTCCAGGGCGGCGGCCCCTTCCTCGCCAACGACGACCTCGACGCACGGCTGCTCGCCGAGGCGTTGGGCGCCGGCGGCGGCAAGGTCGTCGTCCTGCCCACGGCCGATGCCTTCGAGCACCCGGAGCGCCTGGTGGCCGCATCGCTCGAGTGGTCGCAGCGGCTGCAGGTGCCGGGTCTCGAGCTCGAGGCCTTGATGGTGCTGCGGCGTGGCGAGGCGATGGAGGAGGCGACGGCAGCGGTGGTGCGTTCGGCGCGGGCCGTCTACCTGGTGGGCGACCAGCCCTTGCACCTGCGGTCGGTGTTGAAGGACACGCCGGTGTGGGCGGCCCTGCTCGACGTGCTCGCCGGCGGCGGACTCGTGGTCGGCGTCGGCGCGAGCGCGAGCGGCCTGTGCGACCCGATGGTCGACCCGCGCGGTGGTGCGTTCACGCTCGGGCTGGGCCTCGTGCCGGGCCTCGCCGTCGTGGGCGGGGTCGAGGAGTGGTCGCCGGAGCGACTGCATCGCACGCTCGGCATGGCCGACACGCCGGTGGCGTGCATCCCGACGGGTGCCGCGCTGGTCCGCCGGTCGGCCGGGTGGGAGACGGTCGGCGACGTCGATCTGCGCGGCGAGCTGCCCTGATCCGCCTGGCCTGATCCACCTGGCCTGACCGCAGCGGCCCGATCGAAGTGGCCTGATCGAAGTGGCCCGGGAGCCGCGGTGATCAGCGCTCGGTGATCAGCTCTGGGTGATGGTGACCGAGGTGATCTCGACCGGCACGAGCGGCGGGACGCCGTTCTCGGCCGTGGGATCGGCCAGGTTCGCGAGGGCCTGCACCGTGGTGTCGAGGCCCTTCGTGACCGTGCCGAGGATCGTGTACTGCGGCGGGAGCGACGCACCGTTGGGGCCGGTGATGATGAACCACTGGCCGCCGCCGGTGTTGGGGGCGCCGGTGTTCGCCATGGCGACCACACCCTCGGCGTACTCGCCGGCACCGGGAAGTTCGTCGGCCACCGTGTAGCCGGGGGCGGTCTCGTCCTCGCCCGGGCGGCCGCACTGCACGACGAAGTCGGCGATGATGCGGTGGCAGCCCGTGCCGTCGTAGTAGCCCCAGCGGGCGAGCGTCACGAAGTTGTTGACGTTGCCCGGCGCACCCTCGGTGTTCAGCTCGATGGTGAACGCACCCTTGTTGGTCGTCACCTCGGCGGTGTAGGTCTTGGAGGGATCGATGCACAGCGCCGGGGGGCCGTCGAAGGAGTCGGGCAGGTCGCTCGAACCGTCCTCCTCGGGGCAGTCGGCCTCGCCGAACTCGAACGCGACGGTGGTGGTGGGGGCTGCCGTCGTGGATGCCGCCGCTTCGGTGGTGCCGGTCGCGTCGGTCGACGCCGGGAGGTCGGCGGTGTCGAGCGGTGCCGTGGACGCAGGAGCGACGGTGCTGGCGGTCGGATCGACCGTGGTGACGGCGGGCGTGGACGTCTCGTCGTCGTCGCCCCCGACCAACCAGGCGAGGCCGAACAGCAGCAGGACGCCGCCGACGACGACCACACCGATGGTGAGGCCACGCTTCTTCGTCTTCTCCTTGCGAGCCTGCTTGGCCAGCTCCTCGAGACGAGCCTGACGGTTGGCCTTCTGACGTTCGCGCTTTGCGGTACCCACGAGGACGGCAGGATAGCGGCGGTGACGAGCCGGTCCCCCGCGGCGGTTCCTCGCAGGTCATCGCCGCCGTCCGCCCGACCGGTCCATCGTCCGCCGAGTGGCAACAACCGCTCAAGTCACGCGCCGGGAGTGCCGAATCCTTGACGTGCCCGGAGACCGGGCGGCGGACACGCGGCAGCAGGTGAGTGGTGGTGGCATGAGGACAGGCGAGACGATCATCGGCAGGGTCACCGCGGTGCTCGCCGTGGCGTTCGGTGTCGCCTACCTCGGCTGGCGCGTCACGAGCACGCTCGGCGGAGCACCGTGGTGGTTGGGCGTGCCCACGCTGGCGGTCGAGGCCGCCGGAGTGTTGGCCGTGTCCGTCACCTGCTGGGCGCTGTGGCGCCGGCCGGAGATCGCCGCGCCCCTCCCGATCGTGGTGAACGGCACCGCCGAGCACGATGCCTGCGCTCCCGAACCGCTCGACACCGTCGTCGTCGTCCGGTGCACCGGCCAGTCGCCGGCGGTCCTGCGCGCGACGCTCATCGCCTCACGGCCGATCGCCCCCGTCCTGGTGCTCGACGTGGACGCACGTCCCGAGATCGCCGCCCTCGCCGTGGAGCAGGGCGTTCGCTACCTCGCCACCGACCCGCACGACGTCGACGGGCTGGCCCTCGCCGCGAACTCGGTCGATGCCGGCGCGATCCTCCTCCTGGAGGCGGGCGACGTCCCGCATCCGACGGTCCTGCGATCCCTGCTGCCCTGGTTCGACGAGCCCTCGGTGGCGGTCGTCCAGGCGCCGGTCGAGGCGAGCAACGGCGAGTCCGCCGAGCACGGCGCCATCGGCCGCCACGACAAGCAGTTCGAACGCCGCGCGCTCGCGCCGGCGCTCGGTGCACGCGGGCTCGCGCCCTTCGCCGGGTCGGGCGCGCTGCTGCGCACCGCGGCGATCCGTTCGGTCCCGCTCGTCGAGTCGTCGCCGCAGATGGTGCAGGCCGACCTCACCTCGGCCCTGTTCGCGGCCGGCTGGCAGATCGCCGCGCCAGGCGGACGTCCGCTCGTGGCGGTGGCATCGATCGGGTCGCCTGCCGACGTCGAGGACGTCCGTGCCTGCGAGGCCAGCGCGGCTCGGCACCTGCTGCTCGGCGAGCACGGTGCGTGGCGTCCGAACCAGCTCTCGTTCGCGCAGCGGCTCGCCCTCACCGCACTGGCGGTCCGGCCGCTCGCCGGTGTGCGCCGCGGCATCATCGTGACCCTGCTGCTCGGCGCACTGCTCGCCGGACGTCTGCCGTTCGATGCCGCACCGCTCGGTTTCGCGGTGCTGTGGGCGCCGTGGTTCGTGCTGGCGGCGGTCTCGCTCTGGGCGCTCTCGGGCGGCGAGCTCCGGCCCGGCGACCGGGTGCGGTGGTCGATGCGCATGCTCGGTGCTTCGTGGCGCGGAGTGATGGCACCCGACGGGCGCCCCGACCCGGCCGAGCACGTGCTCGGGAGTGCGTTCGGTCTGCACCACGGTGTCGCGTCCGCCGGCGCGGTCGCGTCGATCAGCGTGGTCATCGGCATGCGCGCGCTCAGCGACCGTGTCACCCACACGCTCGCCGCGATGCCGGTCGACCAGACGGCCGCGCTGCTCGTCGTGGCGCTCTGGTCGCTGGGCGGCGGTCTCGACGCGTTGCGCATCCTCGCCCGTCGCGCCCAGTCGCGTCGCGCCACCCGCATCGCCTCGTCGCTGCCGAGCACCTTCGCCGATCGGGCTGCGCTCGTGGTCGACCTGACGCCGCTCGGCGCCGGCGTGCTGGGTGACGTCGACCTGGCGGTGGGCAGCCACCAGCGCCTCGACGTCGTGGTGCCGACCGCCAGCGGTGTGATCTCGGCCGCGGTCCCGGTCACGGTTCGCAACGTCCGCGTCGACTTCAGCGGTGAGCGTCGCTACGGCGTGGAGTTCGGGGCGCTCGAGCCGTACGTCGCCGATGCGCTCACCGAGTACTGCGTGGTGCAGCCGGCGCTCGATCTCCTCGGCGCGACGGCGGGCGCGCCGGTCGGCGCCACGGTCGGCGGCACCGTGGGTGCCGGCATCGACCCGTCCACGGCGGGCGCCCGTCCGATCGTCGTCCTCGACGACCAGCCCGTCCTGCCCCGCCGCATGGGACTTCGTGCCGCTGCGCTCGTCGCCGTCGCCGGTGCGATGGCCAGCGCCGTGCCGACGGCCGAGGCGTCCGCCCCCGGCGGTCGCGTGCAGGGGTCGGTCACGGTCCGCGTGCTCGATGCCGGAGATGCCGGAGATGCGGGAGATGCGGGAGATGGCGTGGCGGTCGACGCCCCGGTCGTGCCCGGCAACACGCCGGTGACGGTCGCCGTCGCCGCACCGTCGCCCACCCTCGATCTCCCCACGCCGACGCCGGTGCCGTCGACGACCGCCGGCACCGAGTCGGCCCCGCCCGCCGTCGGGAGTTCGGTCGGCGGTGTGGCCGGCACCGTGATCGTGGTCGTGTGCTCGACCGCCGCCGGCGACGACGGCGCCTGGGGCACCTCCGACGACACCTACGGCAGCCCCGTGTCGACCGTGGTCGCGGCCGACGGTTCGTGGTCGCTCGACGTCGACGGCATCGCCTGCTGGGCAGCCATCGCACCCCCGGCGGGCTTCATGGTGCCCGGCGAGACCAGCGACCTCGAATCGCCCACGTCGCCCCGCCCGATCGACGTCGGCGGCGGCTCGCGCCAGGTGGAGCTCGTCCCGGTGGCGACCTCATCCGACGACGAGAACGACGAGAACGACGAGAACGACGAGAACGGGTCGACCGCGACCGGCGGCGAGGGGTCGACCGGCCTCGGCACCTCGGCGGTCACGATCGACGACGTGGTGTGGGCCGATCTCGACGGCGACGGTGCCCTCGGCGACGACGAGACTCGGGTCGCCGGTGTCACGGTCGCCCTCGTCGATGCGGCCGGCGTGGCGGTCGGTGCCGATGTCACCGACGACGAGGGTCGCTTCTCCTTCGCCGGTGAGACCGGTGTCGCCTATCGCCTCGTGGTGTCGAACCTGCCGACGGGGTTGGTGACGCGCGACGTGTTCGGCCGGTCGTCCGAGTTCGTGCTGCAGGCCGGCAGCGACGTGAACCTCGCCGTGGGACTCGTCCCGGCGTCGCTGGCTGCGGTGCCGGCGGTCGACGGGGCGTCCGGTGGAGCAGGCCTCGGTGGACCGACGGTGACGACCCGGCTCCTCGCCGAACCCGCGGCGTCGTCGCTGGCGCCCACGCCCGACGACGGCTCGCCCATCGGCGGGTGGCTCGTCGTGATGCTGGCGACCCTCATCGGCGTCTCCGTGCTGGCCGGTTCGCTGCGACCCGGCCGCAGCGGGTTCGCCCCGTCGGTCCCGCGCATCGCCTAGGAGACTGCTGAGCAAATCTTGGTGAGGTGCTCGCGTTGAGCGCCTGGATCGAAAAGAATGGTGGGTGTGCAGGGCTCATCGGATCCGAATCGGGAACTCCTCGACGCGCAGGCGTTGGTTGGTCATCTGGTGCC
>JAPLAA010000126.1 GCA_026393475.1 Actinomycetota bacterium | reverse complement strand
TCGATCGCCACGTCGGGCCCGACGAGGCGTCCACCCGTGTCTCGTGCAACGTCGCTTGCCCGGAATCGCATCGGGCCACACGGTACCGTCGGGCCGTCATGAGCAGCCCGGATCCCCAGCACGACCCGTCCGCCGCGGGTCTCGACGATCGCATCGACCTGATCGTGTTGTTCGGCGGTCAGTCGGCCGAGCACGACGTCAGCTGCACCACCGCAGCGCACGTGCTGCGCGCTGCGGATCCGTCGAAGTACCGCATCACCCCCATCGGCATCGGTCGCGACGGCACGTGGTCGCTCGCCACCGGCGCGCAGCACGCGCTCGCCGCCGGACCGGACGCGCTGCCGGGCCATCTCGATCCGGCCGGTTCGCCGGTGTCGGCGACCGAGGTCGTGAGCGCCGCGGGCGGCTCGCGCACCGTCGTGATGCCGTTGCTGCACGGGCCGATGGGCGAGGACGGCACGGTGCAGGGTCTGCTCGAGCTCGCCGGCGTGCCGTACGTGGGCTCCGGCGTGCTCGGCTCGTCGCTGTCGATGGACAAGGCGATGGCCAAGCAGGTGCTGGCCGCCAACGGCATCGCGCAGGCCCGATCGCGTTCGATCCGCGAGCACGAGATCACACCCTCACTCCCCCAACAGTTGGTCGACGAGCTCGGCCTGCCGGTGTTCGTGAAGCCCGCCAACATGGGCTCGTCGGTGGGCGTGAGCAAGGCGAAGACGGTCGAGGCCGTTCGCGACGCGATCGCCCTCGCCCTCTCCTACGACGAGTGGGTCGTGGTGGAGGAGGCGATCACCGGCCGCGAGATCGAGGTGGCCGTGCTCGGCAACCTCGAGCCGCGGGCGAGCGTGCCGGGCGAGATCGTGCCGGGCGCCGAGTTCTACGACTACGCCGACAAGTACCTCGACGACGGGTCGCAGGCGGTCATCCCGGCCCGCCTCTCCCCGGAGGCCGCCGCCGAGGTGCAGGCGCTGGCGGTCCGCATCTTCCAGGTGCTGCGGTGCGAGGGAATGGCCAGGGTCGACTTCTTCTACGAGGACGGCCCGGGTGGGCGCGGCTTCCTGTGCAACGAGGTGAACACGATCCCGGGTTTCACCCCGATCTCGATGTACCCGAAGCTGTGGATCGCCAGCGGTCTGTCGTACGCGTCGCTCATCGACGAGCTGGTCGCGCTCGCGCTCGAGCGCCAGTCCCGCCGCCGTCGCAACACCGCCCGCTGACCCATCCGAGTGCCAGCGGCCCACCCGAGTGCCACCGGCCCGCCCGAGCGCCAGCCGCTCACCCGAGTGCCAGCCGCTCACCCGAGGGTTTCCGTGTCACTCGGATGGTCAGGGGGCGAGGGCGGCGCGGAGGAAGGCGAGGAGTTCGTCGCGCAGGCGGCGCAGGCCGGCGGCGGTGGGCTCCCAGCCGTTCACGCGCAGGGCCTCGGGCTCGGTCGCGATGCCGGTCACGGTGGCGTAGCTCAGCGCGGCGACGAGTCCGGGGTCGGCACGGCGGAGACGCCCTGCGTCCATCTCGGCCCGCAGGTAGACGTGGGCCCGGTCGACCAGCGGGCGCAGCTGATCGGTGAGCGATGCGGCCACCGGGCCGGGCAGCCGACTCACCTCGCGGATCAGCCCGAGCAGCGCCGGGCGACGCACCGCCGGACGGAACACGGCCCGCACCACCGCGTCGATCCGGTCGAGCGGGTCGTCGGTCGCCGACCGCACCGCCGCCCCCACCACGAGCACGAGGTCGGCTGCCGCCTGGGCGAGCACCCCCTGGAGCAGCTCGTCCTTGCTGGGGAACCAGTACAGGAGCGTCTGCTTGGCGACGCCCACCTCGGCCGCGATCTGGTCGAGCGACACCGCGTCCACCCCGCGCAGGCCGAACAGGTCGGTGGCGGCGACCAGGATGCGGTCGCGGGTGGACGGTTTCGTGGTGGTCATCGGGATGCTGGTGGAGGTACGGATGGAGCGCTGAGTCGGGCAGGTGCTCGCATCGCTCTCTACCATATGGTAGACAAGATGCTCGTGATCAGCGAGAACCTCGCCGGCAAGCGCATCGCCATCACCGGGAGCACCGGATTCGTGGGGACAGCGCTCGTCGAGCGCCTCCTCCGCAGCGTGCCCGGGTGTGAGCTCGTGCTGCTCGTGCGCCCCAGCAAGCGCCACGATCCCGCCGAGCGCGTGCGCCGCGAGATCTTCAAGAACAACGCGTTCGACCGGCTGAAGGCCGACCTCAAGGGCACCGACGAACCGTTCGACGCGATGATCGCCCGCCGCGTCACGGCTGTCGGCGGCGACGTCAGCACCGACGGGCTCGGGTTGAACGATGCCGACCGGGCGATCTTCGCCTCGTGCGACATCGTCATCCACTCGGCCGCTGCGGTGGCGTTCGACTCGCCGCTCGACTCCGCGGTCGAGATCAACCTGCTCGGCCCGGTGCGCATCGCCCAGACCCTCAACGACCTCGGCATCACCCCGCACCTGGTGGCCGTCAGCACCTGCTACGTCGCCGGCAACCGTCGCGGCAACGCCCCCGAGGAACTCGTGAGCGAGGGCCCGTTCGACCTCGGCCTCAACTGGCGCAAGGAAGTGGCCGCCGCACGCCGGTTGCGCAGCGACCTCGAGGCCGCGAGCCGCGACCCCGAGCACCTCCGCGAGATGCGCAAGCAGGCACAGACCGAGCTCGGCGCGGCCGGCGCGCCGGCGCTCGCCAGCAAGACCGAGCAGCTGCGCGAGCGCTGGGTGAGCGACCAGCTGGTCGAGGCCGGTCGGGCCCGGGCCGCCAGCGTCGGCTGGCCCGATGCCTACGCGTACACCAAGGCGCTCGGCGAACAGGCGCTCACCGAGACCAAGGGGCCCGTGCCCGTGTCGATCGTGCGCCCGTCGATCATCGAGAGCGCCCTCGCCGAACCGTTCCCCGGCTGGATCCGCGGCTTCCGCATGGCCGAGCCGGTCATCCTCAGCTACGCCCGCGGGCTGCTGAAGGAGTTCCCCGGCGTCCCGGAGGGCACCGTCGACGTCATCCCGGTCGACATCGTCGTCGCCTCGATCATCGCCGTCGCCGCGGTCGGCCCCAAGCAGGCACCGCGCATCACCCAGGTCGCGAGCGGTGGCATCAACCCGCTCCGCTACCAGCTGCTGGTCGACAACATCCGCGCCTGGTTCAGCGAGCACCCGCTCTACGACGCCGAGGGCCAGCCGATCGACGTGCCCGAGTGGGTGTTCCCCACCCGCGGCAAGGTGCAGAAGCAGCTCAAGCGGGCCAAGGCGATCGCCGAGACGAGCGAACGGGCGCTGCAGGCACTCCCCCTCCGCGGCAAGCAGGCGGCGTGGGCCGCGAAGCTCGAGGAGAAGAAGAACGACATCGACCGCGCGTACGAGTACGTGCAGTTGTACGGCCTGTACACCGAGTGCGAGGCGATCTACCAGGTCGACCAGCTGATGCACACGTGGTCGGGCCTCGATGCCGCCGACCAGGCAGCGTTCAACTTCGATCCGCGGTCGGTCGACTGGGTGAAGTACATCACCACGATCCACCTCCCTTCGATCGTGCAGCACTCGCGCGCCAAGACCACGCCGGGCAAGAACCGCAACGACCGCACCGATCGTCTCCGCCGCTCGGTGTTGGCGCCCGAGCGTCACCTCGCGGCGTTCGACCTCGAGAACACGCTCATCTCGTCGAACGTGGTCGAGAGCTACTCGTTCCTCGCGACCCGGCGATTGAACGCACCCGAACGGCTGCGCTACGTGCTGCGCACCCTGGCCGAGGCGCCCGGGCTGTCGAGCATGGACCGCAAGGACCGCGGCGATTTCCTGCGTCACTTCTACCGTCGCTACGAGGACGCCCCGGTCAGCCAGATCGACGAGGACTCCAAGGATCTGCTCCACCAGCTGATCCTCACCAAGAGCTTCCCTGCCGGCATGCGTCGCGTGCGCGAGCACCGCGCCCTCGGCCATCGCACGGTGCTGATCACCGGCGCGCTCAGCTTCGCCGTCGAGGGCCTGCGGCCCCTGTTCGACGAGATCGTCGCTGCGGAGATGACCGTCCGCCCCGACGGCACCTACAGCGGCGAGCTGTCGAAGGTGCCACCCACCGGCGAGACCCGCGCCCAGGTGTTGGCCGACTACTGCGCGGCCGAGGGCCTCAAGCTCGAGGAGAGCATCGCCTACGCCGACTCCACGAGCGACCTGCCGATGCTCGAATGCGTCGGCTTCCCGGTGGCGGTCAACCCCGAGACCCGCCTTGCCGCCATCGCTCGCAAGCGCGGCTGGCTCGTCGAGGAGTGGAGCAAGGCGTCGGGTGCACCGAAGTCGCTGCTGCCGATCGGGAACATGTTGAGCGAGCGCGAACGGCGAAGGGTGTTCATCTGATGAAGGCGCTGCAGGTCGACAAGAAGCTGGCGAAGCTGGGCATGGCGCGCATGCTGTCGTCGCTGTCCCCCGCCGCGGCGGTGCGCATGGGGCCGCTCGAGCTCGTCAGCCTCGATCCGCCGTCGCTGCCCGGACCGGGCTGGCACCGGGTGCACACCCATCTGGCCGGCATCTGCGGCAGCGATCTCGCCACCGTCGAGGGCCACGCGTCCGCCTACTTCGAGGACTGGGTGAGCTTCCCGTTCGTGCCCGGCCACGAAGTGGTCGGCCACCTCGACGACGGTCGTCGCGTGGTGATCGAACCCGTGCTCGGCCACGCCGCACGCGGCTTCGAGCCGCCGTTCGAGGGCGCTGCGCCCGGCGACGGCAACGACTACGCACACCTCGCCACCGGTCATCTCGAGCCCGGCATCCAGATCGGCTTCTGCAACTCCACGTGCGGTGGCTGGGCGCCCGAGTTCGTCGCCCACGAGAGCCAGCTCCACGAGATCCCCGACTCGATGACCGACGAGCAGGCCGTGCTCGTCGAGCCGACGGCCGGCGGCATTCACGCCGCGCTGCTCACCCTGCCGGTGCTCGCCGGGGTCGAACGTCCGATCGTCGCCGTGCTCGGCGCCGGCACGATGGGCCTGTGCGCGATCGCCGGCCTGCGTCGGTACGTCCCGAACGTGCAGATCGTCGTCGGTGCCCGCTACCCGCACCAGCAGGCGCTCGCCACGGCAATGGGCGCCGACATCGTCGGCAAGCCCGACGAGCTCGCCCGGGCCGTGCGCCGCATCACCGGCAGCCACATGATCGGCGACCATCTGTCGGGCGGCGCCGACGCGACGATCGATGCGGTCGGCACGAGCGCCTCCATCGCCGACTGCCTCCGCTTCACCCGGCCCCGCGGCCGGGTGGTGCTGATGGGCATGCCGGCTCAGGTGAGCGTCGACCTCACCGGCCTGTGGCACCGCGAGACCCAGCTCGTCGGCGCCTACACCTACGGCACCGAGACCATGCCCGACGGTTCGCGTCGTCGCACCTTCGACCTCGCGATCGAGACCGCTCAGGAACTCGGCCTCGACCGCCTCCTGTCGGCCACCTACCGCATCGACGACCACGACGACGCCATCGCCCACGCAGCGGCCGCCGGCCGACGCGGTGCGGTGAAGATCGCGTTCGATCTGCGCCCCACACCCAGATCTCCCCTTTCCAAGAAAGAGAGTGCCTGATGCCTCGTCCCGGATTCGTCCTCGAGGTCGATCGCTCCACGCCGTCGGTGCTGTTCTGGCGCGGGGAGAACTTCAGCCTCGAGAAGCTGCCGGCCGGCCGCAGTCGGGTGATCTACCCGCCCGAGCCGCTCAAGCCCCTCGACGACATCGACGGCGCCATCCAGCATGCGCTGTTGAACCCGATCGACCAGGACCCGCTGCCCGCACTGCTGTTCCCCGGCATGCGCCTCACGATCTGCTTCGACGACGTGAGCCTGCCGCTGCCGAAGATGCAGAAGCCCGACACGCGCCAGCGCGTGATCGAGGCCGTGCTCGACATGGCAGCCGAGGCCGGCGTCGACGACGTCCACATCATCGCCGCGCTCGGCCTGCACCGGCGGATGCACGAGTACGAGCTGCGCCACGCGCTCGGCGACCGCATCTACGACGCGTTCCACCCGCGGGGCATGCTCTACCAGCACGACGCGGAGGACCACGACAACCTCGCCGTGCTCGGCACCACCGACCACGGTGAGGTGCTCGAGATCAACAAGCGTGCGGCCGAGAGCGACCTCGTCGTCTACGTGAACATCAACTCGGTCCCGATGGACGGCGGATGGAAGAGCATCTGCACCGGCCTCGCCAGCTACCGATGCCTCAGCCACCACCACAACGGCGAGACGCTGCAGAACACCCGCAGCCTGTCGGGACACCGCAAGCACAGCGCGCTGCACACCAGCATCTGGCGCATGGGTCAGGTGCTGCAGCAGAACGGTCCGAAGCTGTTCCAGATCGAGACCACGCTCAACACCGACATGTTCCCGAAGCCGTTCGACTTCATCAACAAGCGCGAGTGGGAGTGGACCGCGAAGGACCGTGCCACCTACCTCGCCACGACGAAGTCGCTCAACCGCACGCCGCTGCGCATCGCCCGCAAGATCTTCCACAACATCGAAGCGCCGCACCAGATGACGAGCATCCAGGCCGGCGAGACCGAGGCGGTGCACGCGCTCACGCTCGAGCACGTCTATCGCCAGCAGCTCGTGCCGGTGGAGGGCCAGACCGACATCCTCACGATGGGCATCCCGTTCGTCTGCCCGTACAACCCCGACGGCGTGATGAACCCGATCCTCGTGATGTGCATGGGCCTCGGGTACCTGTTCAACATGTACCGCAACAAGCCACTGGTGCGTCAGGGTGGCGTGATCATCATGACCCACCCCACGTACCGCGACTTCCACCCGGTGCACCACCCGAGCTACATCGACTTCTTCGAGCAGGTGCTCCCGGACACGACCGACCCGGTCGTGATGGGCCACAAGTGGGAGAAGCAGTACGCCGAGGACGAGTGGTACCGCCACCTGTACCGCACCGGCAACGCCTACCACGGCGTCCACCCGTTCTACGCCTGGTACTGGGGCGCGCACGGCCAACAGCACGCCGGCAAGGTGATCATCGTCGGCGGCGACGCACCGACCGTGCGTCGGCTCGGCTTCACCCCGGCCTCCACGATGGACGACGCGTTCGAGATCGCGAGCGACGTCGTCGGTCGCACCCCCACCGTCACCCATCTGCACGTGCCGGCCCTGCTGGTGGCCGACGTCTCGTGAGCGAGAAGAAGGGCGTGTCGGCGGCGACGATGCGCCGCGCGGGCAAGGTCGCCGATCTGGCGAGCGCTCCCCTGCGCGCCGCGCTCAAGCCGACGAACAAGCTCGGCTTCCCCTACCGGCCGCCGACGGTGCCCAAGGGCGTCGAGGTCCCCGAGACCCAGAGCAAGCTCGGCGCCGACTACGACACCGACTGGGCTCGCCGAGCACCGGCCAACGCGGCGCGCAACGTCATCAACCGCGGCCCGCTGCAACTGATGGTGAAGGTGCTCGCCGACCCGGAGATCCTGGGCGTCGACCGGCTCGCCGATCTGTCGGCCAAGGGTGACGACGCACCCGCGCTGATCTTCGCCCCCAACCACCACAGCCACGTCGACACGCCGCTGATGGTGACGGCCGTGCCCGAGCCGTGGCGCTCGAAGCTCACCATCGCCGCCGCGGCCGACTACTTCTTCGACAAGCGCGTCAAGGGCGCCGCCGCCGCCCTCGCGCTGAACGCGCTGCCGATCGACCGCGAGGTCACCGGCCGCAAGTCGAGCGACCTGATCCGCAACCTGATCGACGACGGCTGGAGCCTCGTGATCTACCCCGAGGGCGGCCGCTCCCCCGACGGCTGGGGCCAGGAGTTCAAGGGCGGCGCCGCGTACCTGTCGATCCGCACCGGCGCCCCCGTGGTGCCGGTCTTCATCGACGGCACCGGCGCGATCTTCGGCAAGGGCATGAAGCGCCCGAAGCCCGGCAAGTCGCGGGTCGTGTTCGGTGCGCCGCTGCGGCCCGAGGAGGGCGAGTCGACCCGCCGGTTCAACGCCCGCATCGAGGCAGCGGTCACGGCGCTCGGCGACGAGGCGCTCACCGACTTCTGGACCGCCCGACAGCGGGCCGCCACGAAGACCAACCCGAAGCTGACCGGCCCCGAGTACCACGGCTGGCGACGGCAGTGGCAGCTCAGCGAGCAGCGCAAGCTCGGTGCCGCCGGCGTTCGTCGTCGGCAGAAGCGGCGCTGGCCCGACCTCGACTGACCCAGCGGGTCGCCGATTCGGCCGTCAGGCCCGACGCGCCAGGAAGAACGACCGGTCGACGTCGAGCGTGAGATCGTCGCGCCGCAGCACGCTGCGTTCGTCGTCCTCCGACGCCAGCGCGGCGAGCGTCGCCAGGTCGTCGGCATCGAGGCGATCGACCGCCATCCGCTGCGACATCTGCAGCCCCTGCAGCACATATCGGCGAGCCGTGGCATCGAGCGGCGCTGGGACCGACAGCGAGAGCTCGCCGCTGTCGACCACGGCGAACCCTGCAGCGGCGAGCAACGCCGGCCAGTCGAGGGTCATCGCCCCCGGCGGCAGGTGTTCGGTCACCGCTGCGGTGACCGCCGCCCCGTGGCGTTCGACGAACCCGTCGTTGCCGACGTCGAAGCCGACCGGCAGGCTGCCACGAGCACCGCGCCCGAACTCGACGATCGCGAGCAGCCCGCCCGGGCGCATCACGTCGTGCAGCTGCCGCAGCGTGTCCACCGGCGACGCGACGTGGTGGAGGACCATCGACGCCCACACCACGTCGGCGGCGCCGAGCGCGTCGAGCGACTGCTCGAGATCGGCCACCTCGATGTGCACCCGCTCGCCGACGCCGTGGGCGACCGCACGGTCGTGCACCAGCTCGAGCAGCGGCGCCGAGGCGTCGACCGCGACCGCACTCGCTCCGGGGAACGCGGACGCCAGTGCGACCGCGGCGACGCCCGGCCCGCTCCCCACGTCGAGGATCCGGTCGACGGTGAGCCCGTCGGCCTGCGCGGCAGCGGCGATGCGGGCGATGGCACCGGCGATGATCGGCATCGCGACGTCGCCCTCGAGTTGCAGCCGTGCACCGAACTCCGCCCAGTCACGGTCGCCGGGGGCCTGATGGTGATCGTGCCGATGGCCCTCGGGATGCCCGTGGGTGTGCCCGGGTTCATGCGCCTGGTGATGTTCGTGTGCCACCCCCGGACCGTACAGTGCCCCGGTGCGCCGTGCTCCTGTCGCCTCCCCCGACATCGTCCACCGCTCCTGCATCCGCCGGTTCGGCCGGTTCCGCGGTCTCGGTCTCGTGGTCGCCGGTGCCGTGGCGCTCGCTGCGTGCAGCGGCACCGAGTCGGCCGGATCTCCCTCCACCACCGCTGCCACCACCGCGGTCTCCACCGCGGTCTCCACGACGGCCGAGGTCGCGGCCACCGTCGCCGACACCGCGCCGGCGTCCACCGCAGCTGCGGTCGCCACCACGGAGGACGCCGACACCGCACCACCGGTCGACCCCACGACGGCAGCGCTGGTCGAGGCCCGGCCGGTCGACGTGATCGTGCCCGACGGCCTGTCCGACGAACCTGCGCCGCTCGTCGTCGTGCTCCACGGCTACAGCGGCACCGCCGACGTCCAGCAGCAGTACTTCCGCTTCCAGGACGAGGCGGCCGCCCGCGGCGCGATCCTCGCCTATCCCGACGGCACGACCAACCAGCGCGACCTCCAGTTCTGGAACGCGACCGAGGCCTGCTGCAACTTCTTCGGCGCCGACGTCGACGACGTCGCCTACCTGTCCGCCGTCGTCGACCACGTGCGCAGCCTGCATGCGGTCGACCCGCAGCGCATCTACCTCGCCGGGCACTCCAACGGCGGCTTCATGTCGTACCGCGTGGCCTGCGAGCGGGCAGATCTGTTCGCCGCCGTGGTGAGCCTCGCCGGTGCCACCTACGTCGATCCCGACGACTGTGCACCGAGCGAGCCGGTGAGCATCGCCCAGGTGCACGGCACCCTCGACGAGGTGATCGCCTACGACGGCGGCGACATCATCGGCAACGAGTACCCGTCGGCAGCGGTCACCGCCGCCACCTGGGCGGCGTACAACGGGTGCGACACGGCGATCGAGCCCGGCGGCGAAGCGATCGATCTCGACCAGGACCTGGCAGATGCCGAGACCACGGTCGCCCGCTTCGGCGGCTGCCCCACGGACGGCGCCGTCGAACTCTGGACCATCGCCGACGGCCGGCACATCCCACAGCTCACCGACGGCTTCGCCGCCGCGGTGTTCGACTTCTTCGACGCCCACCCCAAGGGCTGAGCGGGGCGGTCGGCCCGGTCAGAGCAGGTCGGCCAACGCTGCTTCGAGCGCTGCGACGCGGGCCTCGAGCTCGGCGACTCGGACGGCCAGTTCGTCGGCGACCTGCGGATCAGCACCGGCTGCTCGGGCGTCAGCGGTGCGTGCGGGAGCGCCCGCATCACCGAGCGCGTGCGGGCGGACCGGGAGCTCGGCGACGGCCGGCTCGTCGGCCAGCAACTGCTGCCAGCGCTGCTCCTTCTGACCCGGCCGACGTTCGAGCAGACGCACCAGCTCGCGCTGCTGCAGGGCGTCGAGCGCCTCCTGCACCTCGGTGAGCGACCCGAACGCGTGCTGACGCTCGGTGCGCGTGCGCAGCTCGGCGACCGTCTGCGGGCCGCGCAGCAACAGCACCGCCACGAGCGCTGCCGCGTCGGTCTCGAGCTGCCAGGCCTCGTCGGCGACCTGGCGGTACCGGGTGACGCTGCGACCGTGCGACGGATGGACGAGCCGCACCAGCCCCTGTGTCTTCAACGACCCGAGCGCCGTCTCCACGTCGTACTCGGTGAGCTGCATGATCGGATCGCGCGAACTGCTCTGGTTGCACGCGCTCACCAACGCATTGAGCGTGAGCGGGTACTGGTCGGGCACGGTGCGCTGCTTCTCGAGCAGGCACCCGAGCACGCGGGCCTCGACGACGGTCAACACGATCCGGACGCTACCTGCAACAATCCCTCACATGATCCGGCTCCGCCAGGTGGCCCTCGTGGCCCACGACCTCGAGCTCACCACGAACTTCCTGCGCAACCTGCTCGCGGTCGACGTCTGCCACCGCGACCCGGGTGTGGCCGAGTTCGGGCTCCACAACACCCTCCTGCTGCTGGGCGACCAGTTCCTGGAGGTCGTCTCCCCCACCCAGGCCGGCACGACGGCCGGCCGGCTGCTCGACAAACGGCAGCTGGGATGCACGGGATACATGGCGATCTACGAGGTCGACGACCTCGATCGTCGCGAGGTGGCCCTCACCGAGCACGGTGTGCGCATCGTGTGGCGCGGCGACATGCACGACATCCGCGGCCGACACCTGCACCCTTCCGACGTGGGCGGCGCGCTCGTGAGCATCGACCAGCCGCTCCCGAACGGGGCGTGGCGGTGGGGTGGCCCCAGCTGGCCGGCGCACGCGCACGCCGACACGAAGGTCGTGACGGGCATTGCCGGAGTCCACATCGCGGCGAACGACCCCGATGCGATGCGCTCCCGTTGGACCGAACTCGAACTCGCCCACGCGGTGTCGTTCCACCCGGCCGGCGACCACGGCGAGGGCATCGATGCACTCGACGTCGTCGCCACCGACCGGGCACGCGCCGGCGAGGTACACGTACTCGACGGCTTCGAGGTCCGATTCGTCTGAGCACCGGCGCTGGTGACACGGGTGGACGCACGGAGCGGATGACACGACGATGACCGATCTGCTGCTCGGACGCGACGACGACCTCGCCGTCCTCCGCCAGGCTCGCGGTGCGCGGGCACCCGGCGTCGTGCTGGTCGCGCCGCCCGGCATGGGTCGCACGAGCGTGCTCGCGGCGATCGTCGAGGAGTGGCGCGACCGCCGAGCCGACGTGGTGCTCGTCCGGGCGACCGCCTCGTCGCGCCGACTGCGCTACGCGGCGCTCAGTCCGGTACTCCACGACGATCCCGGCCAGCCGTACATCACCGGCCCCCTGTCGTTCGACACCGTCCACGACGCCCTCGAGCGACGGGCCCGCCGGGGTGGACTCGTGGTGGCGATCGACGACGCCCACCTGGTCGACGAGGCGTCCCTCCGGGTCGTCGCGGATCTCGTCGGCGTCCACGACGCCTTCGTCGTGGCGACCGTCGACGACACCTTCCTCGGCCTCGACCCGCTCACCGAATCACCCCGGCTCGCGGTGCACACCCTGGCGCCGCTCTCCCCCGTCCACGTCGCCCGGCTCGTCCACGAACGCACCGGCGAACGCGTCGACGGAGACGTCTGGTGGTCCCGGTCGAGGGGCAACCCCACCGCGTTGCTGCACCTGCTCGACGACCGCACCCACGATCCCGGCGACGCCATCCCCGGCGGGCTGAGCGCCGACGCCCGCCGACTCCTCGCGGTCGTCGCGCTGGCCGAACCGTTCCCGTTGGCCACCGATGGCACCGGCGCGATCGACCTCGACGCGCTCGGTGTCGGCGCGCTCGGTGTCGGCGCGCTCGATGTCGGCGCGCTCGATGTCGGCGCGCTCGGTCTCGACAACGGCGCGCTCACCGAACTCGTCGGTCGCGGCATCGTCTCGGTCACCGTCGACGGAGGGCGGGCATCGCTCCGCCTGCGCCACCCCGGACAGGGCAGCCGGGTCGGACGGGCCCTCGGGGCGATCGAAGCGAGGTCGGCGCGGCGCACCGCGCTCGCATCGATGCGACGATCGTGGACGGCGCTGGCTCCGACCGACCAGCTGCGGGTCGCCTCGCTCGCCGTCGACGCGGGCGGCGAGCTCACGCGTGACGAACTGCTCGACGTCGTCGTGCTCGCACCCACCGCGGGCGATCCGGCCCTCGCCCTGCGCCTCGCCCGGCGGGGTGTCGAACAGCTCGGCCGCTTCGACGACCTGCGCCGGCTCGCCGATGTCGGGCACGAGCAGGGCGCCGTCGACGACGTCGTCACCGCGATCGACGCCATGGCAGCGATGGCGACCACGCCTCGCGAGCACCTCGCGGTCGCCGTCGCCCGATCACAGCACCTGCTCTGGCGTCGCGCCGACGCGACCTCCGCCATCGACGCCCTCTGCGACCCCCGCGCGAGCGAGCTCACCGAACTGCACGCGATCCGCGCCCGCATGCTCGCCACCGTCGGCCAGCCCGCTGCAGCGATCGCCGAGGGCGAGCCGCTCCGGCTCGATCCCGATCCCCGGGTCCGCATCCAGGCCGCGCTCGCCGTCGCCCACGCGCTCCGACGCATCGGTCGCCCCACCCGAGCGGTGGCGGTGCTCGACGACGCCTTGGCCAACGTGGAGGCGGTGACCGACCCCGTGTTGTCGGTGAGCGGACAGGTCCTCGGTGTCGCCAGGGTGCTGGCGATGGTGGAAGCGGGCCGCTGGACCGACGCGCTCGCCCATGCCGCGAGGGCCGTCTCGTACGCCGAGCGCTACGACGAGACCGCCGGACGTGCCGTGGCGCTCGTCGTGCAGGCGGTCGCCCAGATCGAGTCTGGCGCGCCGGCGCTCGCGATCGCGCCGCTCGCCGATGCCGTGGAGCTGCTGACCGAGCTGCGCCAGCCCGGCGGGCTGCGGTGGGCGCTGAGCGCACGAGCCCTCGCCCACGGCCTGATGTCGGACGCCGCCGCGGCCCGACGCGACCTCGATCAACTCGACACGATCGGCCCCCACCCCGCCGACCTGTTCCCGTCGCTCGAACCGCGAGCGCGGGCATGGGCGCTCGTCGCGGCCGCCGACCCGGAGGGCGGCCGGGCGCGGCTGCGCGCCGCGATCGAACGATTCCGGGGCGAAGGTGCGCTCGGTCCCGCCTGGACGTGCGCCCACGACCTGCTGTCGCTCGACCAACCGAACGATCTGCTCGAGATGACCCCGATGCCCGACGAGCCGCTGAGCGGCCTCCGCGCGCGGCACGCCTCCGCCGTGCAGCACCGCGACGTCGACGAACTCGAGGCGCTGACCGACACCTTCGAATGGTTGGGCGCGCTCCGTTGGGCCGCCGAGTGTGCCGCCGCTCGTTCGAGGGCCGCGACTCGTGCGGGCACGCGAGAGCACGCCCGCCGTTCGGGCGACCGCCTCAGCCAACTCCGGGCGCGCTGCACCGGCCTCGACATCCCGGCCGTCGCCGCCGGCCGCCTGCTCTCGCTCAGCGTCCGCGAGCGGGAGGTCGCGCTGCTCGCCGCCCGCGGGCTGTCGAGCCGCGAGATCGCCGACCGGCTGGGTGTGTCCGCACGAACGGTCGACAACCACCTGGCCCGCTGCTTCGACAAGCTCGGGACCCGGTCGCGGGCCGAGCTCGCCACCGTCCTGGACGGCTGACGCGACGTACCGCGCGCCCGCCCGCGCCCGGTGTCGAGATCGCGACGACCCTGTCGAGCGGACCCCTGACCAGGGCATCGGTGTGTGACAAGCTGCCCTCCGTGGACGATCTCGTCGGGCGGCAAGCCGAGTTCGCAGCCATCGGGGCAGCCCTGCGTCGCCCCGATCTCGCGGGCGCGCTCTTCATCGGCGACGCGGGCGTCGGCAAGTCCCACCTGCTCCACGCCACGCTGCGCCACGCCGAGGAGGCCGGGTTCGTCACCGTGTCGATCACGGGCACGCGGGCACTCGGCGACATCCCGCTCGCCGCGTTCGCCGCGCTGTTGCCGGGTCGACCGGCCGGCGACGCGGGCGACCTCGTGCAGATCCGTCGAGCGTTGCAGGAGCGTGCCGGCAACCGGCCGCTGCTCCTCGGCCTCGACGACGCACACCTCCTCGACGAGGCCTCGGCCGCGCTCGCCCACCAACTGGCGAACGACCTCACTGCGTTCGTGGTGGGCACGATCCGCGCCGGCGAGGCGCCGCCGGAGGCGATCTCGTCGCTGATGAAGGAGGGCGTGGCGGTCCGGATCCCCGTCGAGCCGCTCGACGCCGCCGATCTGTCGACGTTCGCCGAGGTGATCCTCGGCCAGCCGGTGTCCGACGACGTCGCCGAACAGCTCTTCCTCCGGACGCTCGGCAACCCGCTGTTCGCGAAGGAACTGCTGCTCGAGGCCCGCTCGTCCGGTGTCATCGTCGACCGCGGCGGCGTCTTCCACGTCGACGGCGACCTGCCGGCACCGTCCTCGCTCAGCCAGTTCGTCGACGCTCGCCTGGCGGCACTCGGCGACGTGCATCAGCGGGCGGTCTCGTTGGTCGCGATCGGCGGGCCGCTCGAGATCGAGCTGTTGGAACAGCTCGTCGATCCCGATGCACTGGTCGAACTCGAGAGTGCCCGGCTGCTCACCGCCGACGAACACGACGACACGTTGATGGTCGGGTTCGTGCATCCGGTGTACGCCGACGCGGCGCGGCGCGCCGTCGGCCGACTCGCGGCGCGGCAGATGCTGCGCGAGCTCGCCGACGCACTCGATCGACGCACGCCACGTCGACCGCAGGACGTGCTGCGCATCGCCACCTGGCGGCTCGACGGCGGCTCGCTCGCCGACCCCTCGTTGCTCGCTGCAGCCACCCGCATCGCGTCGTCGCGCAACGACTTCGACCTCGCCGAACGGCTCGGACGCGCCTGGTTCGACCAGGTCGCCGACACGCCCGACGGCCTGCGCGCCGCCTGCAGAGTGGCATCCGCGTACATCGAGCAGGGCGAGTACGGCGAGGCGATCTCGATCCTCGCCGACCCGCGGGTGCGACGCGAGGCGGCCGCGCCGATCGACCGCCTCCGTGGCGCCGTGATCGAGGGCGGGATGACGTTCTGGGCGTTCGGCAAGGTCGCCCCTGCGATCGAGATGCTCGACGCCGCGGCGGCCGAGCTCGGCGGGGCCCATCCGCTCATCGATGCCACCAAGGCCGCGATCTGGTCGGCGGCAGGCCGACCGAACGAGGCGCTCGCGCTGACCCCTCCCGGATCTCCCGCGGCGACGATGCCGGCCGGTGTCGCCTCCGACCTGCTCGCGCTCACCACAGCCGGCACTCCTGCCCTCGCGCTGCAACGCGTCGGCGACCATCCCGAGTTCGTCCACACCGGCGGCGCGATCGCCGCGGCGGCACATGCCTTCGCACTGGTCGAGACCGGTCGGCTCCGCGACGCGACCGAGTTCGCGCTCGACGGGTGGGAGCGGGCCGAGCGCGCCCACGACCGCCACGGGTGCGTCGCCTGGGCGATCGCGCTCGGGTGGGCCGACCTCAACGCCGGTCGACGACGGGCCGCCGAGCAGTGGTTCGATCGGGCCACGACGCTCGCCGAGCGATCGGCGGCGGCCGTGCACGGCACGCGGTGGGCGCTGGGCGGCCTCCTGTTGTCCCGAGCCCAGGACACCGACCCGTCGGGCGCCCTGCTCGTGCTCGACCGCCTCTCGGGCGTGCCCCCGCACGAGGCCCGCGCCCACGCCGACCTCGAGTTGCGTGGTCGGGCCTGGCTGCGGGCGGTGCAGGGCGATGTCGACGGAGCCGTCCGCGAGCTGCTCGACCACGCCGACGAGGCGACCGACCGCGGGCGACACGCGTCGCGGGTGCGATACCTGATCGACGTCGTCCGCCTGAACCACCCGAGCGAGGCGCTCGCCCACCTCGACTCGGTGCCGTGCGTCGTCGACGGCGAGCTCCTGCCCACCCTGATCGACGCCATCCGTGCCGCCGCGACCGCCGATGCCGCCGGCATGGCTGCGGTCACCGACCGGCTCGCCGAGCTCGGCTTCCTCGGCTATGCCGCCGAGGCGGCCACGGCGGCGTGGACGATGGTGCGCGACGCCAACGGCGAGACGCGCACGGTCGCGCAGTACGCCCGCCGGGCCCAGGAGCTGCGCGAGGGCATCGACGTCCACGTCACACCGGTGCTCGCCCAGGCTCGGCCGGAGATCTCGCTCAGCCGCCGCGAACGCGAGATCGCCGAACTCGTGGCCGAGGGCCGCACGAGCCGTGAGGTCGCCGACGAGTTGATCATCGGCGTTCGCACCGTCGAGAGCCATCTCGCCCGGGTGTACGTCAAGCTCGGCGTCCGGTCGCGTACCGAACTCGCCGATGCGCTGGGCCTGCTGGGAGCGCCGACATGAGGACCCTCTTCGACCGGCTCGGCGGACGGAGCGCGATCACCGCCGTCGTCGACGACTTCTACGACCGGCTCACCCGCGATCCGCGGGTGCTCCACCAGTTCGCCGAGGAGCGTCTGCCGAGCCTGCGCGCGGCCCAGGTGGCCTGGCTCACGACGGCGTTCGGTGGTGCACCGGGGCAACCGATGGCCGATCTGGCAGCGGCCCACCGCGGCCTCGACATCACCGATGACCAGGTGACTGCGGTGCTCGGCCATCTGGAGGCCGCGCTGAGCGACGCCGGTGTGGAGCCGGAGCTGCAGCGTCAGGCGATGTCGATCGTCTCGAGGCTGTGGTTCGCCCGGGTGTTCTGACGCCGCCGTGCCTCAGCGGGGATCGGCCGAACGTCGGCTGACCGTTACCTGACCGTCATCAGACCGTCAGCAGGGGACGTTGATGACCAGGCCCACGTAGAACGAGCTGTAGCCGTTCGTCGCCGAGTTGGCGGCGTTGAGCTTGCCCACCGTCGTGTCGAGCTTGGTGGCCACGAGCCCCGGGTAGTCGCCCTCTGCCACCGTGTACTCGCCGCAGGCGGAGCCCGGGGCCTCGGTGGTGGTCGTGGTGGTGGCGACGGTGGTCTCGGGCGCTGCCGTGGTGGGCGTGGCCGTGGTGCCGGCGATCGTGCTGGTGGGGATGCCCGGATCGGGCGGCACACCGGGCACCGTGGCACCCGCCGGGATGAGGATGGTCTGACCGACGCCTGGCCACTCGGGCACGATGCCGTTGTCCTGCAGGGTCCAGCCGTTGAGGGTCATCAGATCCTCGAACTTGACCTTCCACTTGGCCGCGACCGTCGACGGGTAATCACCCTCGAGGATCACGTACTCGGTCTGGAACTGCAGGATCGACCCCGGCGCGTCGGGCGCGGTGGTGACGGGCACGTTGGTGCTCGGCGCGGGCGCGATCGTCACGTAGTTGGTCGCACCGACCCGCACCGTGGTGGTGTTGGTGGTGGCCTCATCGGTCCCGCACGACACCAGACCCAGCGAGGTCGCAGCAACGACCAGCCCCATACCCACGAACATCGACTTCACGGGTGTGCAGGCTACGCCGCGTGGCTACACAAGTGGTCGCGCGGTGGGTGCGATCGGTGCGGGCAGCGAGGTGTCGCCCATCAGCCACCGGTCGACGTTGGAGGCGCAGGCCCGACCCTCCGCGATCGCCCAGACGATCAGGCTCTGGCCGCGACCCATGTCACCGGCGACGAACACGCCCGGCACGTTGGTCTGGAAGTCGTCGCCGCGGGCGATGTTGCCGCGGGGGTCGAGGGCGACGCCGAGCTGGTCGAGCCAGCCGCCCTTCTCCGGACCGACGAAGCCCATCGCGAGGAACACGAAGTCGGCCGGCAGCTCACGGTCGGACCCCTCGACCTTCTCGAACTTGCCGTTCACCATCTGCACCTCGTGGATGAGCAGCGCACGGACGTTGCCGTTGCCGTCGTCGACGAAGCGCTCGGTGTTCACGCTGTAGATGCGCTCACCGCCCTCCTCGTGGGCGGAGGTGACCTTGTACGTGAATGCGAACGTCGGCCACGGGTTGCCGGGCGACCGGGTGTCGCCGGGGCGGGGCATGATCTCGAGCTGGGTGACGCTGGCCGCACCCTGACGATGCGACGTGCCGAGGCAGTCGGCGCCGGTGTCGCCGCCGCCGATGATCACGACGTGCTTGCCGGCGACGTCGATCGGCGACTGTTCGATGTCGCCCTCCTGCACCTTGTTCGCGTACGGCAGGTACTCCATCGCCTGGTGGATGCCGCGCAGCTCGCGGCCGGGCACCGGGAGATCGCGCCACGCGGTCGCGCCCGCGGCCAGCACGATCGCGTCGTACGACGCGAGGAGCACCTCGATGTCGACGTTCTCCCCCACCGTGGCGTTGGTGCGGAACTCGGTGCCCTCGGCCTCCATCTGGGCGAGGCGACGGTCGAGGTGGCGCTTCTCCATCTTGAACTCGGGGATGCCGTATCGCAGGAGACCACCGATGCGGTCGGCGCGCTCGAGCACGATCACCTCGTGGCCGGCGCGGGTGAGCTGCTGGGCGGCGGCGAGACCCGCCGGGCCCGAGCCGATCACCACGAGACGCTTACCGGTGCGGACGGTGGGCTTCTGCGGGAGCACCCACCCCTCGTCCCAGGCGCGGTCGATGATCTCGACCTCGACCTGCTTGATCGCGACCGGGTCGCTGTTGATGCCGAGCACGCAGGCCGACTCGCACGGTGCCGGGCAGAGTCGGCCGGTGAACTCGGGGAAGTTGTTCGTGGCGTGCAGGCGGTCGATCGCGTCGCGCCAGTGCTCGCGGTAGACGAGGTCGTTCCAGTCGGGGATCAGGTTGCCGAGTGGGCAGCCGTTGTTGCAGAACGGGATGCCGCAGTCCATGCAGCGTCCGGCCTGCAGCTTGAGCGTCTCCGTCGGGAAGTCCTCGTAGACCTCCTTCCAGTCACGCAGGCGCACCGGCACGGGCCGGCGCGAGGGGGTGGCGCGTTGCCACTTCAGGAACCCGGTCACTTCACCCACGGCTGGCCTCCATCACGCGCTCCAACGTCGCTGCCTCGTCGAGTCCCTCGGACTCGGCGTCCTTCATCACCTTCAACACCCGCGCGTAGTCACGGGGCATCACCATCCGGAACTCGCCGACGGCGTCGTCCCATCGTGCGAGCAGCGCCGCACCGACGGCCGAGTCGGTCCACTGCACATGGAGCTCGACGACACCGCGCAGCTCGGCCACGTGCTCGTCGCCGAGCGGGAGCAGGTCGACCATGTCCCGGTTGAGCTTCGCTGCGAACACCTCGGTGGGGTCGTGCACGTACGCGATGCCGCCGCTCATGCCTGCGCCGAAGTTGCGGCCCGTCGCGCCGAGCACGACGACGCGGCCGCCGGTCATGTACTCGCAGGCGTGGTCGCCCACGCCCTCGACCACCGCGGTGGCGCCGGAGTTGCGCACGCAGAACCGCTCGCCCACCACACCGCGGAGGAAGATCTCGCCGCCGGTGGCGCCGTAGCCGATGACGTTGCCGGCGATGACGTTGTCCTCGGCCGGGAACGTGGCGTCCCGGTCGGGGCGCACGACGACGCGGCCGCCGGAGAGGCCCTTGCCCACGTAGTCGTTCGTGTCACCCTCGAGCTCGAGGGTGATGCCGGCGGGCACGAACGCACCGAGGCTCTGGCCGGCCGACCCGCGGAACTTCACGCGGATCGTGTCGTCGGGCAGTCCTGCGCCGCCGTGGCGCTTGGTGACCGCGTTGCCGAGCATCGTGCCGACGGTGCGGTTCACGTTGCGGATCGGCAGCCCGATCTCGACGCGCTCGCCACGTTCGATCGCGGCCGCGGCCCGCTCGATGAGCACCTGGTCGAGCGCCTCGCCGAGGCCGTGGTCCTGACCGACGCTGTTCACCAGGGTCTGGCCGTACGGGTTCTGCGGTGTCGCGAGGATCGGCGAGATGTCGAGCCCCTTGGCCTTCCAGTGCTTGATCGCCGCCTTGGTGTCGAGCACCTCGACGTGGCCGATCATCTCGGCGAGCGTGCGGAAGCCGAGCTTGGCCATCCACTCGCGCACCTCTTCGGCGATGTACTCCATGAAGTTCACGACGAACTCGGGCTTGCCGCTGAACTTGGCGCGCAGCTCCGGGTTCTGCGTCGCGACGCCCACGGGGCAGGTGTCGAGATGGCAGACCCGCATCATCACGCAGCCGCTCACCACGAGCGGTGCGGTAGCGAAGCCGAACTCCTCGGCGCCGAGCAACGCGGCGATCACCACGTCGCGGCCGGTCTTCATCTGGCCGTCGGCCTGGACGACGATGCGGTCGCGGAGGCCGTTGAGGAGCAGCGTCTGCTGGGTCTCGGCGAGACCGAGCTCCCAGGGGGCGCCGGCGTGCTTGAGCGACGTGAGCGGCGAGGCACCGGTGCCACCGTCGTGGCCGCTGATCAGCACCACGTCGGCCTTGGCCTTGCTCACGCCCGCCGCCACCGTGCCGACGCCCACCTCGGCCACGAGCTTCACGTGCACGCGGGCCGACGGGTTGGAGTTCTTCAGGTCGTGGATGAGCTGCTTGAGGTCCTCGATCGAATAGATGTCGTGGTGCGGCGGCGGGCTGATGAGACCGACGCCCGGCGTGGAGTGGCGGGTCTTGGCCACCCACGGGTACACCTTGTGGCCGGGCAGCTGGCCGCCCTCGCCGGGCTTGGCACCCTGGGCCATCTTGATCTGCAGGTCGTCGGCGTTCACGAGGTACTCGCTCGTGACACCGAAGCGGCCGCTGGCCACCTGCTTGATCGCGCTGCGCCGAGTGGGGTCGTACAGACGCTCGGCATCCTCGCCGCCCTCACCGGTGTTGCTCTTGCCGCCGATGGAGTTCATCGCGATCGCGAGGGTCTCGTGGGCCTCCATGCTGATCGAGCCGTAGCTCATCGCGCCGGTGCTGAACCGCTTGACGATGTCGCTGACCGGTTCGACCTCGTCGATCGACACGGCCGGGCGCACGCCCTCCTGCAGTTCGAACAGGCCGCGCAGGGTGGCCAGGTGCTTCGACTGGTCGTCGACCAGCGCCGTGTACTCCTTGAACACGTCGTAGCGCTTGGCGCGGGTGGCGTGCTGCAGCTTGAACACGGTCTCGGGGTTGAACAGGTGCACCTCGCCCTCGCGGCGCCACTGGTACTCGCCGCCGAGCTCGAGCTTGCGGTGGGCACGCTCGGTGGGGCGGCTCGGGTGTGCGGTGCGGTGACGCTCGGCGACCTCGCGGGCGACGTCGTCGAGGCTGATGCCACCGAGACGGCTGACCGTGCCGGTGAAGTACTCGTCGACCAGGTCGCGACCGAGACCGATCGCTTCGAAGATCTGCGCACCGGTGTAGCTCGCGACGGTGCTGACGCCCATCTTGCTCATCACCTTGAGCACGCCCTTGCCGGCGGCCTTGATGTAGTTCTTGACGGCCTTCTTCGGGTCGAGACCGCCCAGGTTGTGCAGGTCCTGGGCGATCATGTCCTCGATGCTCTCGAAGGCGAGGTACGGGTTGATCGCTCCTGCGCCGTAGCCGACGAGCAGTGCCATGTGGTGCACTTCGCGGGCGTCGCCGCACTCGACGATGAGGCCGACCATGGTGCGCTTCTTCTCGCGGATCAGGTGGTGGTGAACGGCCGAGGTGAGCAGGAGGCTCGGGATCGGGGCGTACACCGAGTCGCTGTTGCGATCGCTGAGCACGACCACGCGGGCGCCGTCGTCGATCGCCTTGCTCACCTTCGAGCGCACCGCGTCGAGCGCACGCTGCATGGCGAGACCGCCGCCGGACACCCGGTACAGGCCGCTGATCTCGACGGCGCGCAGCTCGGGGTACTGGCCGTCGTCGTCGATGTGGATGATCTTGGCCAGGTCGTCGTTGTCGATGATCGGGAACGGCAGCGCGAGCTGACGGCAGCTCTCGGGGCCGGGCTGGAGCAGGTTGGCCTCGGGGCCGACGGAGCTGCTGACGGCGGTGACGACCTCTTCACGGATCGCGTCGAGCGGCGGGTTGGTGACCTGGGCGAACAGCTGCTGGAAGTAGTCGAAGAGCAGGCGGCTGCGCTCACTGAGCACGGCGATCGGGGTGTCGGTGCCCATCGAGCCGAGCGGCTCCATGCCGTTGGCGGCCATCGGGGCGACGATGAGCTTGAGCTCCTCGTGGGTGTAGCCGAACATCTGCTGGCGACGCAGCACGCTGTCGTGGCTGAACACCACGTGCTCGCGGCCCGGCAGCTCGTCGAGCTCGGTGATGCCGTCGTGCAGCCACTGGGCGTAGGGCTGGGCGGCGGCGAGCGACCGCTTGATCTCCTCGTCGTCGACGATGCGACCCTGCTCGGTGTCGACCAGGAACATGCGGCCGGGCTGCAGGCGGCCCTTGCGGACGACCTTCGACTGCGGGACGTCGATGACGCCGACCTCGCTGGCGAGCACGACGAGGTCGTCGTCGGTGACCCAGTAGCGGCTGGGGCGCAGGCCGTTGCGGTCGAGCACGGCGCCGATGACGGTGCCGTCGGTGAACGACACGCACGCCGGTCCGTCCCACGGCTCCATGAGCGAGGCGTGGAACCGGTAGAACGCCCGCTTGTCGGCGTCCATCGTGTCGTGGTTCTCCCACGCCTCGGGGATCATCATCAGCATCGCGTGCGGCAGGCTGCGGCCGCCGAGGTGCAGCAACTCGAGCACCTCGTCGAAGCTGGCCGAATCGCTGCCGCCCGGGGTGCAGATGGGGAAGGCGCGCTCGAGGCCGGGCAGGAAGTCGCTGTGGAGCATCGCCTCGCGGGTGCGCATCCAGTTGCGGTTGCCCTGCACCGTGTTGATCTCGCCGTTGTGGGCGATGTAGCGGTACGGGTGTGCGAGCGGCCAGCTCGGGAACGTGTTCGTGCTGAAGCGGCTGTGCACGAGGGCGAGCGCGCTCTCGACGCGCTCGTCGTCGAGGTCGGGGAAGAACTCGGCGAGCTGCGGCGTGGTGAACATGCCCTTGTAGACGAGGGTGCGGCTGCTCAACGACGGGAAGAAGGTGCTCTGCTCGGGTGCCAGTTCGTGCTCGACCCGCTTGCGGGCGATGAACACCCGTCGATCGAGGTCGATCCCGGCGGCGCCGGCGGGATCCGCGATGAACAGCTGCTTGAAGCTGGGCATCACCGAACGCGACGTGGTGCCGAGGCAGTCGGGCCTGATCGGCACGTCGCGCCAGCCGAGCACGGTGAGGCCCTCTTCGACGATGATCGTCTCGATCGAGCTCTGTGCCTTCTCGGCATCGGGTGCATCGGCCGGGAGGAACGCGAGCCCGACGGCGTAGTGGCCGGCGGCAGGCAGTTCGAAGCCGACGACGGCCCGCAGGAACGCGTCGGGCACCTGGATGAGGATGCCCGCACCGTCACCGGAGTCGGCCTCGGCGCCGGTGGCGCCGCGGTGCTCCATGTTGCAGAGGGCGCTCATGCCGAGCTCGACGATCGAGCGGCTGCGGATGCCCTTGATGTTCGCGACGAACGAGACGCCACAGGCATCGTGTTCGAAGCGCGGGTCGTAGAGACCCGACGGCGGGGGAAGATCGGAACGCATGTGTTGTCGGCTCCACAGAAGTCATCGCCGCGAACGGCGAACGGGCTGGAGTGGCGCACGAGACAACGCTGGCTCGAACGGTCACAGGGATGTTACGCACGCGTGCGCCACCCCGCCAACCCATTGAGGCCGCCTCTCCCACCGTGGCCAGGTGCCCACACCACCAGGCTCGACCGGCCTCGCCGCACGACGCTCCGTTCGACCCAGACGCCGTCGGCCCGTTCCATGTCGGGTTGTGGTCGTCTGACGACCACAACTCAGCACAGAAGGGGCCGACGGCGGTCGATCACGAGACGGAGCTCGGCCTCGACGTCATCCATGTCGTCGAGATCGCTCCACCACACCTCCACGATCTCCCAGCCGAGATGGCGGAGCCGACGCTTGCGTCGAGCATCCGCGGCCCGGGCCGAGGGAGTGGCATGCCACCGCCAACTCTGGCACTCCACCCCGACCTTCAGGGCGGGGTTCGCCAGGTCGAGTTCGGCGAGTGCAACACCGGACGGGTCTCGGACGACGAGTTCGTCGACGAGGCGGATGCCTCGTGCCGCGAGGGTCCGCTTGGCGAGACGCTGGAACCAACTTCGCGGGAGGCGTCCATCGACCCGTTCGTCCAACAGCCGCATGACCACGGCCGGACCGACGACGCCACGCTTCCTCCAGCGGGCCGACGTCTGCCGCACCCACTCCGCAGAGTCACCCCGGCGAAGCATCGAGTCGAGCGCCTTCCCGGCAGCATCGGCCCCGTCATCGGCTGCCACCTGAATGAGCGCCACCGGCCGCATCACGCAGCGCAGACCGTCCACCACGACACACTCCTTGGGCGTCAAGGCTGCCGAGGTCCGACCGACCACCCCGGCTGGCAACGTTCGCGGTCGGAGCGCGCCCGGGAACGAGAGGATGACGCGCTCTTCACGGTCGTAGCCGTCGAATCGGTGAAGTCGCCCAGCGGAAGCGTGACCCAGCGCCGCATCAGGGTGTGCGATGAGGAGTGCCAAGCGACATCGTCGACGCCAGGTCATCTGCAGCCCGGTGAAGGCAACCACGCCACGGGCGAGCCGTGTCCATTCGTCGCGTTCCACTCGAGCGCGGATCTGGGCGCGAGTGACGCCGAGCGCGATGAGCTGATCGACCGCTGCCATTCCGTCCTGAGCGGTGATCAGATGTGCGGCGTTCGCGAGGTGGTGAGTATTCACACCACCACAGGTGCACGGCGTCCTGGGCTGGCTGGAAGGGAATCGACACGTCCTGTGCCGGGTTTCGGTCGTCAGACGACCACAACCCGACAGAGAACGACATCCGTCGCCACTCGGCTGCGGGCGGCGGGTCAGCTCGTGAGGGGCTTTGTGAACCAGTGGTGGGCGTAGGGGTTGTCGTTGTAGCGCTCGATCGGTGAGTAGCCGGCGGCGGTGTACATCGAGATCGCCTGTGTGAGCACTCGATTGGTGTCGAGCACCGCCCGCTCGGCACCCAGCGCGACCGCCTCCGCCTCGAGCCGGGCCAGCAGCCGCTTGCCGAGCCCGATGCCTCGCACCGACGCGTCCACCCACATCCGTTTGATCTCGACGGTCGACGCATCCACACGCTGCAGGCCACCGCAGCCGACCACCCGACCGACTCGATCGGCGACGAGGAATCGGCCGTGCGGCGGGTTCATCCACACGCCGGCGTCGTCGAGCGCCGAGCCGATCGCGAACCCTCCGTCGAAGCGCTCGTCGAGCTCGGCGAAGTAGGCGCGCATCGCACCCACCGCGCCCGCCGACGACGCGTCGACCACGCGGAACGAGACGTCACTCACCCAGCATCCCCTGGAGCCGCAGCACCGTGTTCCAGTTCCTCGCGGTGCCGGGCGGGGCCTTGGCCCGGCGGGTGGCCTGATCGAGTGCGACCGGCAACTTGGCGCGGCCGAGTCCGTCGGGCACGAACAGGTAGAGGTCGCGGCCGACGAGAGTGCATGCCTCGGGCGCGAACCGTTCGTGTTGCACGGACGCGACGACCGACGGATCGGGAGCTGCTGCGTGGAACACCACGTGCAGCTGGGTGCCGGTCGCCTGCGGATACGGGTTGCCGGCGACCACGGCATCCAGCTCGCCGGCCGAGCGCGTGACGGTCGGGACGTCGAAGCCCGCGAGTTCGCCGATCCGCTCGGACAACCAGCCATCGAGATCGGCCGTCGCCGGAGGTCGCAGCACCACGTTGCCGCTCTGGATGTACGTCTCGACGTCGGTGCATCCCGCTGCGGCGAGCCCGTCGCGCAGCGCAGCCATCGGCAGCTTCCGCCCACCGACGTTCACCCCACGCAGCAGTGCCACCGTTCGTTCCACCACGCCAGTCTGCCCGCGGCGAACAGCGGGGTGTCAGAGGTGGATGCTGTAGCGGAGGGCGTCGGTGGCTCCGTAGGCCTCGTCGCGACGGAACCGCTCGACGATCACGCCGCCGTTGGCCTCGATCACCCGTTGCGAGCCGATGTTGTCCGGGTCGGTGGTGAGCTCGACGGAGGACAGCCCTCGTTCGGCCGCGTCGACGAGGACGAGCCGCAGGGCCTCGGTCGCACATCCCTGCCGGCGCTTCCACGGCACGACGCTGTAGCCGATGTGGCCGAGCACGTACGACGGCAGCGCCGCCGTCCCCGGTTGCCACCGGAACCCGATCGAGCCGCAGAACTCGCCGTCCCACATCCACTTCCGATAGCCCGGCAGCCGCCGCGCACATGTCCCGTCCGGCATCGGGATGTCGGGCCCGGACGCGTCGAGATCGACCAGTTGACGGACGAACGCCGCCGGATCGAGGCGGATGAACGCCAGCTCGCGCAGGCCCTCGTCGGCGACCATCGTGTGCGGCGACCAGCCGCGCTCGATCGCGTCGACGTAACTCGCCAACATCGTCTCGTCCGGCCACCGCAGGTCCATGTGTCGACGGTACGGAACCGTCGATGCCGGATCGCGCCGAATATCGGCCCGGCCGGGCCCGAACGGTCAGGCGTCGATGAAGTTGGCGGGGCGCTTCTCGAAGTTCGACATCACGGCCTCGACCTGGTTCGGCTTGCCGATCAGCGAACCGATGATGCGGCGCTCCTCGGCGAACTGCGACTCGGCCTTCTCGTGCAGCAAGCCGTTGATCAGCTGCTTCGCACCGCGCACGGCGTCGGGGCTGCGGCCGGCGATGTCGGCTGCCATCGCCATCGCGTCGTCGTAGGGCGTGTCGGACAGCTTGGTGGCGAGGCCGAGCGCGAACGCCTCGCGGCCGTCGAACACGCGGGCGGTGAACACGAGTTCCTTGGCGACGTCGGCCCGCACCAACTGGGCGAGGGTGAGCGTGCCGGTCATGTCGGGCACCAGACCCCAGTGCACCTCGCGCACGCTCAGCTGGGTGTCGGGGTGCACGATGCGGATGTCGGCACCGAGCGCGATCTGGATGCCACCGCCGAGGGCGTGGCCATGCACCGCGGCGATCACCGGCACCGGGATCTCCTGCCACACCCAGCTCACCTGCTGGCCGAGGTGGGTGATACGACCCTGCTTCATCGAGCCCGGGTTGCCCTCGCTCTCGCCGCCACCGTTGCCACCATCGCCGCCACCGTTGCCGCCGCCGGCCATCGCGGTGAAGCTCGAGAAGTCGAGACCGGCGCAGAACGAGCCACCCTCACCGCTGAGCACCACGACGCGCACGCCCGGCTCGGTCTTCAGACGCTCGCCCGCCTCGGCGAGCGCGGCGAACATGGCGCCGTCGAGCGCATTGCGCTTGTCGGCACGGATCATCTTCACATCGGCGATGCCGTGCGAGATCGAGATGTGGACACGGCCTGCGAGCTGATCTGACATGCCCGCAGTTTGTCACCTCAACCCTTCAGGGCCTGCAGCGTGTAGCTCGCGGCCAGTCGCGCCGGCTGGTCGCGGAGCCGGTACTCCCCCGCCTCGTCGCCCACCATCGCGTCGCCGAGCGCGTTCCACGGCACCGAGTCGTGCTCGACGAACATCGTCAGCTGCAGCCCCGCGTCCCACAACGCGTTGACGATCTCGGCCAACCCGTGGTTGAAGTGGACGATGTCCGGCGACTCGAGCTCGCCCTCATGGTCGACGTACGACAGCGGCTCGCTGAACAGGGTGCCGCCCTCCACCTCGAAGTACGGGTACTCGACCACGACCAACCCGTCGGGTCGCGGGTCGCTCATCGACCACAGCATCGGATGCCCCTCGCGGATGAACAGGCGCCCACCCGGCCGCAGCAGCTCGGCGACCACGCGTGCCCACCGGCGCACGTCGGGCAACCAGCACAGCGCACCGATGCCGGTATAGACGAGGTCGAACCGCTCACGACCGAGCGACTCGACCGCGCCGTACACGTCGCTGCACACGTAGTCGATGTCGTGGCCGCAGTCGGCCGCGAGCCGTCGGGCCACCTCGAGCGCGGGCTCGGAGAAGTCGAGGCCGGTCATCCGGGCACCCAGCTTGGCGAGCGAGACCGTGTCCGTGCCGATGTGGCACTGCAGGTGCACCGCGTCGAGCCCGCTGACGTCACCGAGGCGTGGGCGGTCGAAGGTGACCACCTGCGACAGGTGCGCCGGATCGTGATGCGCGGCGAGGTCGTAGCCGATCTCGTGGTGCGGGACGCGGCTGTTCCAGTTCGCGAGGTTGATGCGCAGGTAGTCGTCGCTCATCCCGCGAGCGTCGCACGCCGCACGGCGCCTGCCGCGTCGATTTCGGCGAGCCGAATTGCGTCCGAGCGCTACTTGCGCAGCGGGCGCCCGAGCGAGTCGGGCACCTGGTTCATCGCGATGCGGATGACGTCGACGATCGCCCAGATGCCGAGGCCGCCGCACGTGAGCAACTTGGCGATGCCGAGTCCGGTGTTGCCCAGGTAGAACTGGTCGACCCCGAGGCTGCCGAGCAGCACCGACAGGATCAGCGCGGTCGTCCAGTCCTTGTCGGAGAACACGCCCGGCAGCTGCCCCAACGGGAACCAGCCACCGGTCGCCGTGCGCACCTGGGTGCTCGCGGTCACCTGCTTGGCGATGGCCATCGCCTGGAGCTGCCCGCCCGTGTACGGGCCCATCTCCTGCCCCAGGGTGCTCACCCAGAACAGGTCCCCTGCCGGTGCCGGCCCGGGACCTGGCGGAGCCGACGCCGCGCCGGCACCCCACGAAGGCGCGTCACCGACCGGGGCCTGCCGATGCTCGGTCCAGCGTTCGCCGTCCCAGTAGCGGTTGCCACCCGGACGTTCCGTGTCGGGGTACCAGCCGGCGGCCGGTCGTGGTGCTCCCATGGGTTGCTCATGCATCGGGACCTCATCGCTGGTCGTCGCTGGTCGTCGCTGGTCATCGCTGGTCATCGCTGGTGCGGGTGTCGAGCACCCGAACCGCGCCCGATGGTAGTTCGGTCGGCCGGACCGCTCCCCGGACCCGACCGACCCGGCGCCGTCGACCTCCACGGCGACGTGCCGCCGCCACGGGTGGCAAGCTGCGCTCCGTATGAAGCTCAACCTCTCCGCCGACGAAGTCCTCACCTCCACCCGCGCCGTCCGCAAGCGCCTCGACTTCGACACGCCGGTCGAGCGCGAGGTGATCGAGGAGTGCCTGCAGATCGCACTCCAGGCGCCGACGGGTTCCAACAGCCAGGGTTGGCAGTGGATCATGGTGACCGACCCGGAGAAGAAGAAGGGCCTCGCCGACATCTACGCCCACAACTTCTCGATCTACGCGGGCAGCGCCAAGTCGAACACCTACGAGCCCGGCGACCTGCGCTACGAGCAGAAGGACAAGATCACCGAATCGGCGACGTACCTCACCGAGAACTTCCACCGCGTGCCGGTGATCATGGTGCCGTGCATCATGGGCGACCTCGACCGGGCACCGACCTTCCAGGCCGCATCGGCGTGGGGTTCGCTGCTGCCGGCCGTGTGGAACTTCATGCTCGCCGCCCGCGAGCGCGGACTCGGCACGGCGTGGACCACGATCCACCTCATCGGTGGTGGCGAGCAGCAGGCCAAGGAGCTCCTCGGCATCCCCGACGGCGTCACCCAGGCCGGCATGTTCCCGATCGCCTACACGATCGGCACCGAGTTCAAGCAGGCCAAGCGCCTCCCCCTCGAGCCCATCCTCCACTGGGACCAGTGGTGAGCTGACCCGCACGGACGGGCAGGACACACGGACGCCGACGGGGCGGGAACGAGGCGGGGACGGAACGCATGGTCGCGGAGCTCGACACCGATCAACCGAGCGGCGCCCGAGGTGCCGAGTGGTGCACCCAGGCGGGCTTCTCCTACCGGTTCGACTGGGGCCCGAACGGCCTGCGCACCCTGGCACCCCTCGCCGACGTCGTCGTGATCGTCGACGTCCTGCGGTTCACCTCGGCGGTCAGCGCCGCGGTCGAGAGCGGCAGCACGGTGTTCCCCTACCGCTGGGCCGACGACGGTGCCGCCGCGTACGCGGTGGCCCGCGACGCTCACCTCGCCGGTCGGCGCGAGCACGGCGAGCTGTCGTTGTCACCCACCGACCTGCTCGCGGTCTCCACCCCACTGCGGCTCGTCCTCCCGTCACCCAACGGGTCGGCGCTGTCGTTCGCCGCTCGCGATCATGGCGCCCGTCACGTGCTGGCCGGATGCCTCCGCAACGCCACGGCGACCGCCCGCCTCGCCCGTCGCCTCGCAGGGGCCACCGGCACGATCGCTGTGATCGCCGCGGGCGAACGCTGGCACGGCGCCACCGGCCCGATCCGGCCGGCGGTGGAGGACCTGCTCGGCGCCGGTGCGGTCCTGACCGCGCTCGATCCCGCCGCCGCAG
The DNA here is from genome assembly GCA_026393475.1 of Actinomycetota bacterium. GTDB lineage: Bacteria > Actinomycetota > Acidimicrobiia > Acidimicrobiales > Ilumatobacteraceae > VFMC01. The sequence goes on along the minus strand of JAPLAA010000126.1, from coordinate 47,514 downwards.
TGTCCGCCCCAGGGTGCTCGCCGGAAGCGGCGGCCGCTCGGGCCGCGTTCGTGGCGGCCCGGCCCCGTCTGTTCGACGCGATCGCCGGCTCTGGTTCGGGTCGTGAACTCATCGGTCGCGGCTGGGCCGACGACGTGGCGACCAGCGCCGCGCTCGACGTCACCGACCAGGCGGCCCGCCTCGTCGACGACGCGTACATCCGGGCCTGAGGCGTCGACCGGCTCGATCAGTCGTCGTCGGCGGCGAGGGAGTTCGGTTCCTCGCTCGGACGCACCTTGACGTCCATGGCCCGCAGTGCGAGCGCGATGCGTCGACGCAGTTCGCGCGCCACCTTCCACTGCTGCGCCGGGAGCGTTCGGCCCACGACCCGCATGTGCACGCTGTCGGCGCCGAGATCGTCGAGGCCTGACACCTTCGGCGCCTCGAGCACGATCGGCGCCCATTGCGGTTCGATCGCCATCGCCGCCCCGACCTCGTCCAGGCGCGCCGCCACTTCGTCGAGGTCGACATCGCGACCGAGCGGCACCTTGATGAGCACCCGGGCCCAGTCGCGCGACGCGTTGACGCTCTGGCGCAGCTCACCGTTCGCGATCGTGACCAGGTCGCCGTCGAAGGTGCGCAGCTTGGTGACGCGCAGCGTCATCTCCTCGACGTGGCCCTCGACCCAGCCGACGCCCATCAGCGGGCCGACCCTCACCAGGTCGCCGACGCCGAACTGGCGCTCGCTGAGGATGAACATGCCGGACAGCACGTCGCCCACGATCTGCTGGGCACCGAAGCCGAGCCCCGCACCGACGACCGACGCGAGCGGCACGACGGCGGTCGACGGCAGGTTGAGCTCGATCAGCACCCAGATGATCGCCATGAACACGATCGAGAAGTTGATCGCCCAGCGCAGCGCGCCCATCAGCGCCTGCTGGTGTGCGCCGACCGTGCTGGTCCGCGGATCGGTCGTGAGCCGTTGCCGCTCGCTGAACTTCCGCGCCTGACGCTTGGCGACCAGGCTGACCACCTTGGTGAGCACCAACGCCACGATCAGGATCACCCCGATGGTGATGCCGGTCGTGCGGAACCACTCGCCGACGCGGTCCCAGAACCCGCCGTCGCTCCCGTCGAGCACCGCCTCGATGGTCGGTGGAACCACGGTGGGAGCCCAGATGAACATCGCCGTCATCGTCCCTTCAGCCGGTCATTCCACCAGGCGCAGCCCGGTGGGCAACACGCTCGGTTCGGCGGTCGGGAGCTCGACGACGAACTCGGTGCGACGGGCCGGGAAGACGTGCTCGCTCATCAGGACGGGGCGGCCCTGGGTGTCGGTCGTGATGCGTTCGCAGCGAAGGACCGGGCTGGAGGCCGGGACCCCGAGCAGCTTCGCGTCGGCGCCGTCGACCGAGTCGGCACCGATGGTCTGGGTCGCACCGCGCAGGGCGACGCCGAGCATCTCGTAGAACGGCCGCTGCTCGACGTCGTGTCGGCTGAGGTGCTGGCCGAGCTCGGCCGGGCACCACACGGTGACCACCGCGAACGGCTGACCGTCGGCGAGGTTCAGACGCTTCACACGCAGGACCTGATCGACACCGAGCACCTCCGCGACGCGCTTGGGCGCGGCCCGGAAGTCGAACTCGATCACCCGCCGCTCGGGCTTGATGCCGCGACGCTCGAGCTGGCCCTCGATCGTGCCGAGCTCGTCGAGATGCTGGCGCAGCGGTTCACCGGCGACGTACCAGCCGAAGCCCTGACGGGCGTCGACGAGGCCCTCGTCGCGCAGGATCTCGAGGGCACGCCGGATCGTGACGCGGCTCACGCCGAACTCGGTGGAGAGATCGGCCTCGCTCGGCAGCACCTCGCCCGCGCCGACGGCGCTGAGACGAGCGCGGAGCTCGTCGGCGATCTGCTGGTAGCGGATGGTCCTCACGGATGGCTCCGGAGCAGGTCGCCGGTGGGGTCGCTGTCGTCGTCGGCGAGCGCTGCCCGCAGCTCCGCGAGATCCTTGCCCTCCATCACCGACACCTCCGTCGTGACGCCCGGCGCGCCGAGCGCCGCGTCGAACCGCTGCCACCCGGCATGCTGCGCGATCGCGGCGCGGAACGCAAGGTCGGCTTCGGGGTCCTCGGGGCCGAGCACGGCCATCGAACCACCGTGACCGCCGGCGCCGTTCACCTTCCAGCCGCGGGCGCCGTGCTCACGAGCGAGCACCGCGAGGGCGTGCGCGTCGTCGCCCACGAGCCCGGCGTGCATCGACTCGATCGCCTCGTGGCTCTCGTGCAGCGCCATGCCGTAGGCGCCGAGGTCGCCGAGGGCGAGCGCGTCGGCGGCGGCCCGGGCGGCCATGCGCATCTGCTCGAGTTCGTCCTCGCCGTGGCCGGCGTCGAGCCGTGCGATCACCTCGTCGTGCAGTGCCGACGAGGCGTGCGGCGCGCCGAGGTAGATCGTGTGGAGGCGGGCGGCGAGCTGTGCAGCGGCGGCCGGCGGCGGCACGATCAGCTCGCGCCGCACCATCGGGTACTGGACGTCGAACCGGCTGATGCCGCCCCACGCGGCAGCCGCATGGTCCTGCACGCCCGACTGCTTGCCCGTCACCGTCTCGTACGAGTGCGCCATCGCCGCTGCCTCGCCTGCGTCGAGCGGGTCGCCGATCGCGGCGGCGAGCGCGCTGACGAGTGCCACCATGACCGAGGCGGAGGTGCCGAGGCCCGAACCCGGGACCGTCGAGTCGGCGATGTCGACCTCGATCGAGCCGGGGATGTCGGAGGCGACGATCGCGTGCTCGATGATCGGGTGGCGGCCCGGTGGGTCGCCCATCGAGAATTCGTAGTCCTCGCCCGTCATGCGGACGATGAGACGGACCCAGCGCTCGGATCCGGGTTGGGCGCGGAGGCGGACGTCGGAGCGGTGGTCGATCGCGATGTTGCACACGCTGCCGCGGCGGGCGAACCACGTATCGGTCCAACCGCCCACGTCGGCGGTGCGCGTGGGGGCGGTGGCGTGCACGAGGATCACGGGCGGCCGCCGCAGCGGCCGCGTGATCGTCGAGTCGGGGAGATGATTGTGGGGAGAGGTCACTTGTATTAGAGTTGTCTACATCGAGCGGTGCGGGGACTCGCACCGGTCGGAGGTGCGGGCGACCGCACGATCGATCTCGTCACGACCAGTTCGCGACTGAACACCCGAGGATAGAGGAGCCACCATGACCGTCACCGCCGGAACACCGATCGAACTCGTACAGGGCGTCTACGCCACGCTCGACGAGCGCGCCGCGGCAGGCCGCGCCCGCTTCGGCCGCGCGCTCACCCTCACGGAGAAGATCCTCCTCAACCACCTGTACGACCCGACCGAGCCGATCGAGCGCGGCGGCACCTACAACGACTTCCACCCCGACCGCGTCGCGATGCAGGACGCGACCGCGCAGATGGCGCTGCTGCAGTTCATGACCGCCGGCCTGCCCACCACCGCGGTGCCGTCGACCGTGCACTGCGACCACCTGATCCAGGCCAAGGTCGGCGCCCGCATCGACCTCGGTGTCGCGGTCGACACCAACAAGGAGGTCTACGACTTCCTCCGCTCCGTGAGCGCCAAGTACGGCATCGGCTTCTGGGGCCCCGGCAGCGGCATCATCCACCAGGTCGTGCTCGAGAACTACGCGTTCCCCGGCGGGATGATGATCGGCACCGACAGCCACACCCCCAACGCCGGCGGCCTCGGCATGGTCGCGATCGGCGTGGGCGGCGCAGACGCCGTCGACGTCATGACCGGCTTCCCGTTCAACGTCCGCTGGCCGAAGGTCATCGGCGTCAAGCTCACCGGCACGCTCTCGGGCTGGTCGTCGCCGAAGGACGTCATCCTCGAGGTCGCCCGCGTGCTCACCGTCGAGGGCGGCACCGGCGCGATCATCGAATACCACGGCCCGGGCGCCGACAGCATCTCGGCCACCGGCAAGGCCACCATCTGCAACATGGGCGCCGAGATCGGCGCCACGTGCAGCGTGTTCCCCTACGACCACAACATGGCCCAGTACCTGAAGGCCACCGGCCGCGAGGCGATCGCCGACGCCGCCGACAAGGCCGCAGCGAACCTGCGCCCCGACGACGGCGCCCAGTACGACCAGCTCGTCGAGATCGACCTCGACCAGCTGAAGCCGCTCATCAACGGCCCCCACTCCCCCGACCGCGCCAACCGAGTCGGCGCCCAGGTGGGTGCCGAGGCCCGCGCCAACGACTGGCCGCTCGAGATCAGCTCCACCCTCATCGGCAGCTGCACCAACAGCTCGTACGAGGACATCACCCGCGCCGCGTCGATCGCCCGCCAGGCAGCGGCCCGTGGCCTGACGGCCAAGGTCGAGTTGCTGGTCACGCCCGGTTCCGAGCAGACCCGCGCCACGATCGAGCGCGACGGCCTCATCGCCGACCTCGAGGCGATCGGCGCCACCGTGCTCGCCAACGCGTGCGGCCCGTGCATCGGCCAGTGGGACCGCCCGGCCAGCGTCACCGGCAGGCCGAACACGATCGTCAACTCGTACAACCGCAACTTCCCGAAGCGCAACGACGGCTCGGCCAACACGCTCAGCTTCGTCACCTCGCCCGACACGGTGGTGGCGCTCGCGCTCGCCGGGCGCCTCGACTTCGACCCCACCACCGACACGATCACGGCACCCGACGGCACCGAGGTGCTGCTCGATCCGCCCGTGGGCGAGGTGCTCCCCGACGCCGGCTACGACCCGGGCCAGAACACCTTCACCGCGCCGCCGGCCGACGGATCGGGCGTGCTCGTGGAGGTCTCCCCCACCAGCGACCGCCTCCAGCTCCTGCAGCCGTTCCCGGCATGGGACGGCAACGACTACCTCGGCCTGCCGGTGCTGATGAAGGCCCAGGGCAAGTGCACCACCGACCACATCTCGGCGGCGGGCAAGTGGCTCACCTACCGCGGCCACCTCGAGAACATCTCGGGCAACCTGTTCCTCGGCGCGATCAACGCATACGGCGACCAGTACGAAGCGGGCCACGGCAAGGACGTCCGCGACGGCAGCGTCGACACCTTCCCCAACCTCGCCAAGAAGTACAGCGAGGCGGGCATCCGCTGGGTGGCGATCGGCGACCGCAACTACGGCGAGGGTTCGTCGCGTGAGCACGCGGCGATGGAGCCCCGGTTCCGCAACGGCGTGGTGATCATCACCCGCAGCTTCGCCCGCATCCACGAGACGAACCTGAAGAAGCAGGGCATGGTGCCCCTCACCTTCGCCGACCCGGCCACCTACGACCTCGTGGGTGAGGACGACCGCATCAACGTGCTCGACCTGCCGCCCAAGCCCGGCCAGAACGTGCGCTGCCAGATCGTGAAGCCCGACGGCACCGTCATCGACTTCGAGGGCGTGCACACCTTCAGCGACGAGCAGGTCTAGTGGTTCCTCGCCGGCTCGGCCCTCAACGTCGTCCGCAAGAAGGTCGCCGAGGGCCAGGCCTGATCCGAGCCGACGCGACCGGTCGCGGATCTTCTCGCAGAGCGGGACGATTCGCGACCGGGAGCACCGGTACGCGCGCCTAGGTTCGGCGCATGGAACTGATTCACGCGCTGCGCTCCAACGGTGCCGTCCGCTCGTTCACCGACCGCCCCGTCGACGACGCCACCCTCCACGCCGTGCTCGACACGGCCCGGTTCGCGCCGAGCGGCGGCAACCGTCAGCCGTGGCGCGTGGCGATCGTGCGCGACCTCGACACCCGCCACGAGATGGGCGGACTGATGCGCGCGGTGTGGGAGGAGTACGTCGGCGCGAACGCCACTGGCGTGACCGCCTTCGCGTTCGGACGTTCGATCGACGCACCGCCGATCGCCGCGCCCAACGCACTGCTCGACGAGATCGAGACCGTCCCGGTCGTGCTCGCGATCGCCGCCGACCTGCACCACATCGCGATGATGGACGGCAACCTCGAGCGGCCGCCCGTCACCGGCGGCGCCTCGATCTACCCGTTCTGCTGGAGCATCCTGCTCGCCGCTCGCGAGCACGGCCTCGGCGGCGTGCTCACCACGTTCCTGTCGCGGGAGGAGCCGGCGATCGCCCCGCGCCTCGGCTTGCCCACCGACCATGCGCTGGTGGCGACCATCTTCCTCGGGTACCCGACGCATCAGAACACGAAGCTGACGCGGCACCCCGTGAATTCGTTCGCCACGATCGACCGGTTCGACGGAGACTCCTTCGATGCCTGAGCCGACGGCCCTGCCCGACATCGCCCACGTCAACGGTGAGCACGCGATGCTCACCGAGTTCCTCGACTACTTCCGCACGGTCTTCCTGCGCAAGGTCGAGGACCTCACCGACGAGCAGTCGCGGCAGCGCCTGCCGCCGAGCGACCTCGACCTGCTCGGCATGACCCGCCACCTCGCCGACGTCGAGCGCTGGTGGTTCCGGATGGTGTTCACCGCTGAGACCACCGTCGGCAACTACGAGAGCGACGACCCGGACCTCGACTGGCACCACGGCCCGGCCGACACCATCGCCGAGGCACGCGACATCTGGAAGGTCGAGGTGGCCCGCGCTCGCGAGATCGTCGCTGCGTCGACCGATCTCGACACGATCGGCGCCCATACCTCCGGCAGCCGCGGCGAGATCTCGCTGCGCTGGATCATGATCCACATGATCGAGGAGTACGCGCGGCACCTCGGCCACGCCGACTTCCTGCGCGAGCACATCGACGGCGCGACGGGCGACTGACGGCGGCGCGATGGCCGCCTGACCGACGTGACCGACCCGAGCGGCTTCAGACGGCGGGAGCTGCCGTCGGCCCGGCGATGGCGGTGCGGGCACGCTCCGCCGCCTCGAGGGCGCGGTCGGCCAGCCGACGGGCGGCGACACCGATGCGGGTGATGCGGTCGAGCACCGCATCGCGGGCCTGCTCGGCCTCGCTGGTGAGCCCGGAGAGCGACTCGATCTTCCACCAGCGCACGACCACCGGCTGGAGGATCTGGTCGTGGTGCTGCTGCAGGTTGTAGAGGCCGTCGCGGGCGATCGCCTCGGCGTGCTTCTTGAACCCCGGGATGCCGGTGCCGGGCATCTCGAACTCGCGCACCTGGCGCTCGATCGCCGGCAGCACGAGCGACGGGGCGATCTCGAGCGCCGCGGAGGTGAGGTCGCGATAGAAGAGGAAGTGGAAGTTCTCGTCGGCCGCAACTCGACTGATGACCTCGTAGCCGGCCTCGCCGACCGGATGGCCGCCGAGGTGCTGCTGCAACGCCTTGCCGGTGTTGCGGTGGGCGATGCGGGTGGCGAGCTCCTGCAGGGCGACGTACACGAAGCCGTCGACGGCGCTGTCGGGATCGGGCACCTGTCCGCCCGACATCTGACTCATCCGGCCGTCCTCGAGCGCACGGGGGTCGATGGCCCGGGTGACCGTCATGAAGTCGCGCAGGGCGATCGAGTGACGCGCCTCCTCGGCGGTCCAACGGTGCGACCACTCGCGCCAGGCGCCCTCGCGGCCGAACATGCGGTCGATCGCGCGGAAGTAGTACGGCAGGTTGTCCTCGGTGAGGAGGTTGACGAACAGGGCGCTGCGGACCGAGTCGGGCAGGGGCACCTCGCGGGCGTCCCACTGTTCACCCTCGACGAAGTCGCGGCCGAGGCTCCACGGCACGAACTCGTGCGGGTACCACGGCTTGCAGGTCTCGTAGTGGCGTGCCGTCAACTGCGCGGCCACCGGGGTCAGTTCGTGGAGGAGCTGGACCTCGTTCATGATCCTCAGTCTACCTACCGGTCGGTAGGCGGTCGTGTCGGGGTGCGATTCGCACGCTCGGGCGAGATCTCGTGAAACGTCCGGCGGCGGCGCCGGACGTCCGGGAGGCGAGACGACGCGGCACGATTGGGGTGCGCCGCTGCCCGATGCGATCACCGCTCGGGTCCGACGGCCGCTCCAGCACGCACGCTGCCCGGACACCGCGTAACGTACCCACCCGTGGGGACGGCGAGACGCCGACTGACGAGCATTCCGCTCCTGGTGATCGCCGCCGTCGCGCTCACACTTCTCCTGCCCGTGTGGGTGCCGCTCGCCGTGCTCGCCGATCTCGTGCGTGGCCGCACACGAGTGCCCACCGCCCGCCTGCTCGCCTTCGCACTGGGATGGAGCTGGCTCGAGACGACCGGCGTCGTGGCGGCGACGTGGCTCTGGCTCACGGGTCGGGGCCGCGATCACCGCCGCCACTACGCGCTGCAGCGATGGTGGGCGGCCAACCTGATGAGGGTGCTGCGCCGCACCACCGGCCTGACGATCGAGGTCGCCGGTGTCGAGTCGCTCTCACCCGGTCCCGTCGTGCTGCTCTGCCGGCACGCCAGCCTCGCCGACTCCCTCGTCAGCGCGTGGGTGGTGACCAGCCTCGCCGGCAAGCAGCCGCGGTACGTCCTGAAGCGGGAGCTCCTGGCCGACCCGTGCCTCGACGTCGTCGGTCATCGCCTGCCCAACCACTTCCTCGACCGCGACGCCGCCGACTCGGCGGGCGAGTTGTCGGCGCTCACCGCGCTCGCCGACGGCCTCGGCCCCGACGACGTGGCGATCATCTTCCCCGAGGGCACCCGGGCGGCCGAGGCGAAGCGGGCCCGTGCGCTCGAGCGGATCGCGGAGCGCGACCCGGCGCGGGCCGCGCGCCTCGCCGGGCTGCGACACCTGCTGCCGCCACGACCCGCCGGCACGGCAGCGCTGCTCGCCGGCTCGCCCACCAGCGACGTGGTGATCGCGTGGCACACAGGCTTCGAAGGGCTCGACACCTTCGGCGGGATCCTCCGCTCGCTCGCCCGTGGCGCACCCCGGGTGCGCTTCGCTGCGACCCGGGTCCCCCGCGACGACGTACCCTCGTCCGACGACGTGCCGGCCCTCACGGTCTGGCTCGACGAACGCTGGCTCGACGCCGATCGGGCCGTCGACGCACTGCTGTCCGAATCCACGCTCAGTCGGGTCTGACCCGCACACTCCACCTTCGAGGCCACATGCCCACCGCCATGCTCTCCGCCGCCCTCGCGATCGTGGTGCTGATGCTCGTCACGTGGGGCATCAGCCTCGCGATCAAGAACGCATCGATCGTCGACATCGTGTGGGGCTTCGGCTTCGTCGTGGTGGCCTGGACGGTGCGCCTCACCGCCGATGACGAACTCGACGCCGCCCGCGGATGGCTGCTCGTCGCGATGGTGACGATCTGGGGGCTGCGGCTCGCGGGCTACCTGGCGTGGCGCAACCTCGGCCACGGCGAGGACTACCGCTACAGGGCGATGCGCAAGCACCACGGCCCCAAGTTCCCGATCATCAGCCTCTACACCGTGTTCGGCCTGCAGGGCGTGCTGATGTGGATCGTGTCGCTGCCGGTGCAGATCGGCCAGACCGACGACACCCCCGACATCGGCGTGATCGCGATCATCGGCGTGGTGGTCTGGCTCGTGGGCATGTTCTTCGAAGTCGTCGGCGACGCGCAGCTCGCCCGCTTCAAGGCCGACCCCGCGAACGCCGGGAAAGTGATGGACCGTGGCCTGTGGAAGTACACCCGCCACCCCAACTACTTCGGCGACTGCTGTGTCTGGTGGGGCATCGCCCTCGTGGCCGCCGAGACGGGCACGGGTGCGATCGGTCTGATCGGCGCCGTCGTGATGACCGTGCTGCTGCGGCGGGTGTCTGGCGTGACGTTCCTGGAGAAGACGATCGTGAAGCGCCGCGCCGGCTACCAGGAGTACATCGAGCGCACCTCGCCGTTCATCCCCCGCCCGCCCAAGCGGGTCTGACCCGGCCGACCCGGCAGACCGGGACCGGGTCAGTCCTTGCCGGGGCGCCGCTTCACCTCGGCGGTCGGGTCGCCCTTGTAGCCGGGCGGCAGCGACGCGAGCAGCTCGGCCTCGGTGGGCTCACGCTTGGTACGGCTCTCCGGCGGCAGCAACTCCATCAGCGCCTTCATGATCTTCTTCGTGTCGGCGTCGGGATCCTTGTGCTTGAGCGGCACGGCCGCTCCCACACGCACCCGCACCTGTGGCGGGTCGACGAGGTTGAGCAGGTTCGGCAGCCGTGCGGACCGAGGCCACACCCTCTCGGTGCCCCACAGCCCGATCGGGATGACGGGCGCACCGGTGAGGGCCGCCAGCCGTGCCGCGCCCCAACGTCCCTTGAGCTTGGGATCGAAGAACGCCTTGCCCCGCGGGATCGTGCCCTGGGGCATGATCGCCACCATGTCGCCGTTGCGCAGCGCCTCGGCGGCGGCCTGGAGCGGCTCGTCGCTGCCGGTGCCGCGATCGACGCGGATGCCACCCATCGCGCTGGCGATCTGGCCGATGATCGGAGCGTCGAACACCTCCTTCTTGCCGAGGAAGCGCACCATCCGTTCGGTCTTCGCGATCGTGAGCGCCATGGCGGCGACGTCGAAGTAGCTGCGGTGGTTGCCGACGATGATCGCCGGGCCGCTGGCCGGGATGTGCTCGGTGCCGGCGATGTCGAACTTCGCGTACGGGAAGAAGACCGGGTGCGTGAAGCTGAGCGCGAGACGCTGGATCTCGAGGTTGACCACCGGGATCTTCGCCATGCCGTGCCCCTCGTTCCCCTCGTGCCTCTCGTACTGCTGATGCGTGTCGATCTCACCGTCACCGGCGTCCCCGGCAGCTGCGCCCTTCCTGCCCGACAGGTCGAGCACCGGCCAGCGGCGGGCCGCCGCCACGAGGATCATGCGCGGGTCGGGGTTCACGACGAACGGCTTGCCCACCGACGCGAGCAGCGGCGTGTCGTAGACGCTGTCGCTGTAGGCGAAGCTGTGCGCCAGGTCGACGCCGTTGCGCTCGGCCCAGTCGCGCACGGCGGCGAGCTTGCCGGCGCTCCAGACGAACGGCCCGCTGATCGTGCCGTCGTAGGTGCCGTCGGCGTTCACGCCGTAGCGGGTGGCGACGACGTCGTCGAGCCCGAGGATGTCGGCGAGCGGCTTGACCAGGTCGAACGGCGTGGTCGTGGCGAGCACGATCGGCCGCCCGGCGGCACGGTGCTCGGCGAACAGTCCGGCGGCCAGCGGTTGGACGAGTGCGGCGAGGTCGGGGGCGGCCATCTCGGCGGCACGCTGCACGGCCGACCGTGACTTGCCCTTGGCGAGCGCCGCGCCCTGGCGGGCCAGCGCCATCGACGGCAGGGTCTCGCCGACGGTGTTGAACACCTTGTACAGCAGGGATTCGCCGGGGATCGATCGGCTGACCAGCCCGGCCGCCTTCATCGCGTGCGAGAAGACCTCACCGGACGCCCCGGCGAGCAGGGTGCGATCGAGATCGAAGAAGGCCGCTCCACGCGGCGTCGCCGTCGCCATGCAGGCACACTACGGCAGCCGCTGACGTGGGGAAACAGGTGTGGTGAGGAATCCTGCGAAACCCGAAAACGGGAAAAGCGCCACTTGGGGGAAGTGGCGCTTCTCAACCGAAACCCGGCGGTTTGGGGGAACCGCCTTCATGGGTTCTTGTCGAGCGATCCTTTGGGGGAAGGATCGCTTCGATCAACATGTGAAAGTATGCACGTGAACAACTGATCTTTCAAGTTGGAATCCCGGATACTTGGTATCGTTTTTCGAGATGGATCTCCGGCAGCTCACCACCCTCGTGGCGATCGCCGACCACGGATCGTTCTCTGCAGCTGCTCGAGCGCTGTACACGGTGCAGTCCAACGTCAGCGGCCACATCGCCCGGCTCGAGAAGGAGCTGGGCGTGGTCCTCGTCGACCGCCAGCGCGGCGGGCTCACCGACGAGGGGATGGTCGTGGTCGAGCGGGCGCGACGGGTGCTCCACGAACTCGAGGACATCGCGGCCGACATGGCCTCCCGGGGTGACGAGGTCACCGGCGAGGCCCGGTTCGGGTCGATCGGCACCACCGCCCGGTGGCTCCTCCCCCAGCTCCTGCCCCATATGGAGAAAGTGCACCCCGGCGTCCACGTCACCGTCCACGAGGGCAACACCACCGCGCTCGTGCCCCGCGTGGCCTCCGGGCACCTCGACGCGGCCGTCGTGCACCTGCCGATCGACGATGTCGACGTCACCGTGCACCCCCTGTTCGCCGAGGACCTCGTGCTGCTCGCGCACCACAAGCACCCCCTCGCCCAGCACGACTCGATCCGGCTGCCCGCCCTCGCCCACACCCCGCTGCTGCTGCCGCCCACCGGCACCGCGCTCCGGCGGATCATCGACCGGGCGTGCGGCGCCGTCGACACCTCGCTCGTGGCCCAGGCCGAGATCGACGGGGTGCGGCTGCTCGCGTCGCTCGCGTTCGAGGGCTACGGCGCGGCGATCGTGCCTGCCACCGCGATCCCGCGGTGGCTGAAGGGCGACTTCAAGCGCATCGCCGTGCCCGAGCTGCCCCGACGCGTCGTCGGCTGGGTCCAGCGCAAGCGCCCGTCGCCCAGCGCCCCCACCAAGGCGCTGCACGAGGCGCTGCGCGACGTCATCTCCAAGCAGGGGGAACGTCAGCCCGGCGTGCACGTCGGCGCCGACGCCTTCCCGTTCGGTACCGGCCGCCTCGGCTGAACCAGTTCGGCTGAACCAGTTCGGCTCATCGGGCCCGGCGGGCCGCGATGAGTAGGGTGACCGCCATGTCGCTCGCCATCCGTGCCCGTGTGCCCGGGATCGTCTCCGCCGACGTCCGCGAGGTCGACGGACGCCCGGTGGTGTGGGTCGACGTCGACGCGACCGAGAAGCAGGGTGCCCTGTCGTCGGTGTCGTCGTCGCAGATCGAGGCGGCCGCGGTGCTGGCCCGCACGAAGGGCTTCCCCCTCGTGGCGATCGTCCGGTCGAGCGGGGCCGACATCGCCGAGGGCCTGGCCGCGCTGCACGGTTGGGGTCTCGCGGCACGGGCGATCGCCGACTGCTCGGGCGTCGTCCCGGTCATCATGGTGGTCGACGGCCCGGCCGTCAGCGGCCCGGCGCTGCTGATCGGCCTCGCCGACCTGGTGGTGATGACGGCAGGTTCGTATGCGTTCGTGAGCGGGCCGACGATGGTGGCCGAGTTCACCGGGGTCATGATCGACAACGAGGAGCTCGGCGGTGCGTCGTCGCACGCCCGCTACACGGGCGCCGCCAGCCTGGTCGCCCCCGATCTCGAGGTCGCGACGGAGATGGTGGGCCAGCTCCTGTCGTACCTGCCGTCGAACAACGACGAGGAACCGCCCCGTTTCCCCACCGACGACCCGATCGACCGCGAGACGCCCGAGGCCGGATCGGTGATCCCGGCCAGCAGCACCGGCAGCTACGACGTCCGCGACGTCATCCGCGCGCTCGCCGACGACGGCGACCTGCTCGAGCTGCGCGCCCGGTGGGCGGCCAACGTCGTGACGGCGTTCGCCACCTTCGGCGGGATGCCCGTGGGCATCGTCGCCAACCAGCCGATCTCGCTGGCCGGCACGCTCGACATCCCCGCCTCCCAGAAGGCGGCCCGGTTCGTCGCGTTCTGCGATGCGTTCAACCTGCCGATCATCACCCTGGTCGACACACCCGGCTTCTACCCCGGCAAGGACCTCGAGTGGCGCGGCATGATCCGCCACGGCGCGCAGCTGGTGTTCGCCTACGGACGGGCCACCGTGCCGCGCGTCTGCGTCATCCTCCGCAAGAGCTACGGCGGCGCCTACATCGTCATGGACTCCAAGAAGATGGGCAACGACCTGTGCATCGCCTGGCCGTGGGCCGAACTCGCGGTGATGGGCGCAGGCCAGGCGGCCGCGATCCTGCAGCGGCGGGCCACACCCGAGGAACGGGCTGCGTTCGAGGCCGACTACACCGAACGGCTGCTCAACCCGTACATCGCGGCCGAACGGGGATACGTCGACGCCGTCGTCGAGCCCGCCGAGACGCGAGCGGTGATCGGCCACGCCCTCGAGGCGCTGGTCGACAAGCGCGAGCAGCTGCAGCCCAGGCCCCACGACAACACCCCGCTGTGAGATCCGCCCGCACCTGCGGGCGAGCGACGCCGCTCGTCCGGACGGTCGACGGGCAGGCGGGGGACGGTGCCACGGATCGGTTCTCGGTTCTGCGGGCCGGAGCGAACCGCCGCTAGTGTCACCCGCCGGGGAGAAAGCCCCGCAACCACATCCGTGTCTTCGAGGGAGCAACGTGCCCGACACCATCACCATCACCGACGACCGCACCGGCAAGACCGTGACCGTCCCGATCACCGACGGCGTCTTCCCGGCCTCCGCGGTCCGCGAGCTCGATCCGTCGCTGTACATCTACGACCCTGCCTACATGCAGACCGCGGCGTGCAAGAGCGCGATCACGTATCTCGACGGTGATGCGGGCATCCTCCGCTACCGCGGCTACCCGATCGAGCAGCTGGCCGAGAAGAGCACCTACCTCGAGGTCGCCTACCTGCTGCTCAACGGCGAATTGCCCACCCCGGCGCAGCTCGACACCTGGACCCACGACGTGGTCCACCACACGTTCATCCACGAGAACATGCGCAAGCGCTTCGTCGATGGCTTCCACTACGACGCCCACCCGATGGGCATGTTCGTCAGCTCGCTGGCCGCCCTCGGCACGTTCTACAACGACGCCAAGGACATCCACTCCAAGGAGAGCCGCGACAAGCAGATCCTGCGCCTCGTGGCCAAGACCCCGACGCTCGCCGCGATGGCGTACCGCTTCTCGGTCGGTCTGCCGTTCGTGTACCCGAACAACGACCTCAGCTTCCCTGCCAACTTCCTCAACATGATGTGGAAGGTCGGCGAGTACGAGGTCGATCCCCGCCTCGAGCGGGCCATGGACGTGCTGTTCATCCTCCACGCCGATCACGAGCAGAACTGCGGCACCACGGCGATGCGAGTCGTCGGCTCCAGCCATGCCGATCCGTACACGTCGGCCGCTGCTGCGGCGTCGGCCCTCTACGGCCCGCTCCACGGTGGCGCCAACGAGGCCGTCGTGCGCATGCTCGCCGACATCGGCTCGATCGAGAACGTGCCGGCCTTCATCGACGAGGTGAAGAGCGGCAAGGGCAGCCGGCTCATGGGTTTCGGCCACCGCGTCTACAAGAACTACGACCCGCGGGCCACGATCATCAAGAAGACCGCGTACGACGTGTTCGAGGTGACGGGCAAGAACCCGCTGCTCGACATCGCCCTCAAGCTCGAGGAGACCGCGCTCAGCGATCCGTACTTCGTCGACCGCAAGCTGTACCCGAACGTCGACTTCTACTCGGGCCTCATCTACCAGGCACTCGGCTTCCCGGTGGCCATGTTCACCGTGCTGTTCGCCATCCCCCGCACCGTCGGCTGGTTGGCGCACTGGCAGGAGCTGCTCGAGGACAAGGACCAGAAGATCAGCCGTCCTCGCCAGTGGTACGCCGGCCCCGACACCCGCGACTACGTGCCGCTCAGCGCTCGCTGATCCCGGCTCCCGGCTCGCACCGATCCTGATCGAGACCCGCCCGCTCGGGCGGGTCTCGTCGCGTCAGGCCACCAGTCGGCTCACCAGCGCCCCGTACCAGCCCGTGGCGAGCGCCACCCCGAGCAAGAGCATCACGACCGCGCTCATCGGTGCGAGCACCCTGCCGGCGGTACGGAACGCGTCGGGCACGCGGCGCAGCCCGAGCGCGGCGAGGGCGATGAAGGGGACCAGCACGCCGGCGGCGTAGGCGACGAGGAGCACCGTCGCGCGGGCGACACCGCCGGTGCCGCTCGCTGCGCCCGCTGCCGTGAGGGCCGCGCCCAGCAGCGGGCCGGCGCACGGGGTCCAGGCGGCGCCGCACCCGACGCCGAGGGCGAGTGCCCGAGCGAGGGGCGAGTCGGGCAACACCCGCACCAGGCGCGCCGACGGCACGGTCATGCCTCGCTGCGCGGCGAACCACATCACGGCGAGCCCGACGAGGACCACGCCGGCCACGCGCTGCAGGTCGCTCCCCGACCGGACGCCGAGGGCACCGATGCCCCCGACGGCGACACCGAGCACGGCGAACACGGTGATGGCTCCCGCGGCGAACGCGGCCATCGCCCGCACCCGGTGACCGACATCGGCGGCGCCGGTGAGGACGCCGACGATGCCGGGCACCAGCGGCAGCACGCACGGGCTGAGCGTCGCCGTGATCCCGGCACCGAACAGCGCCACGATCGCGACGAGCTCGTTCACACGTCGACGCGCGGGCTCGCCGGGTCGACGCCGAGCAGGGCGCGCACGGCGTCCTCCATCTCGTCGTACCTTCCCTCGCCGAAATGCCGGCGGCGGAGGGCCGCGTCGGCGTCGTAGAGGTAGAACGCGGGCCAGTACCGGTTTGCCCAGCGGCGCCAGATCACCTTGTCGGGGTCGAGCGCCACCGGATAGCGGATCCCTTCGTCGGCGACGAACTCGGCGACCGCGTCGGGGTCGCGTTCGTAGTCGAACTCGGGGGTGTGGATCGACAACAGCACGAGGCCGTCCGGTGCGTAGCGGTCGTGCCAGGCCGTGGTGTGACCGAGGGTGTTCCGGCAGTTGATGCAGCCGAACGTCCAGAAGTCGTACAACACCACGCGACCGGCGAGGTCGGCGTCGCGCTGCGGGTCGGTGAGGCCGTCGTCGATGTTCAGCCACCCCGATGCCCCGGCCACCGACGGCGCGCCGCCGGTGGCGAGGACGGGGAGATCGGCGGCGCTGCGGACGACGCCGGTGGACGCACCGGCCGCCGCGTCGACCGACGCCGGGGCGGTTCGACGGGACACGACGATCGCGGCGCCGGCGGCACCGAGCGTTCCCATCGCGAGCGCTTCGCGCCGCCCGATGCGGGCACGGCTCATGGCGCCGTGGTCGCCTCGGTCATCGCGTCGGTCGATTCCGTCATCGACTCGTCGGTCATGGCCTCCGTCGACTCGGTCATCGACTCATCGGTCATGGCCTCGGTCGACTCGGTCATCGCGTCGTCCTCCATCATCGCCTCGGTCGTCTCGGTCATGACGTCGGAGCCTGAGTCCTCCATCTGCTCCTGCGGCTGCTCCTCCATCTGCTGGGCGGGCTCGTCGTCGCCACAGGCGGCGAGGCCGATGGCGGCGGTGAGCGCGAGGAGGCTGCCGGCGGCGAGGCGACGGGTCGATCGGGACATGGTGCTGATGTTCACGGGTTCTCCTGAAATGGTTCGTATGACGTGGTTCGGGGGCACCGATCGGTGCAGGGACCAGCCTCCGCGACGGTTCTGACCACCCACGGACCACCCGAGAAACATCCGAGAAACTCACCGTCGATCCGCTTCCAACCAGGGGGTCGGCTCCGTATGGTTCCTGCATGGCCGCACAACGAGTGCTCGTGGTGGACGACGAACCGACGGTTCGCGACGTCGTCGCGCGCTATCTCGAACGTGACGGGTACGTCGTGCGTGAGGTCGGCGACGGCGACGAGGTCGCCGCGGCGATCGAGAGCTTCCGACCCGACCTGGTGGTGCTCGACGTGATGCTGCCCGGCAGATCGGGCCTCGACGTGCTGCGCGAGCTCGGCAACCGGGTGCCGGTCATCCTCCTCACCGCCCGCACCGACGAGACCGACCGTGTGCTCGGCCTCGAGCTCGGTGCCGACGACTACGTGGTGAAGCCGTTCTCGCCGCGCGAGCTGGTGGCGAGGGTGCGCAGCGTGCTCCGTCGCTCGGGCGCTCCCACCGGCACCGCAGTGCTCACCTTCGACGACCTGAGCATCGACCTCGCCGCCCGCGAGGTGCGGGTGGCCGGCGAGGTGGTCGCGCTCACCGCCAAGGAGTTCGACGTGCTCGCCCACCTCGCCTCCCATCCTCGGCAGGTGTTCTCCCGGGCGCAGCTGCTCGTGGCGGTGTGGGACTCGTCCCCCGACTATCAGGATCCCGCGACGGTCACCGTCCACGTGCGCCGGGTGCGCAACAAGATCGAGCGCGACCCCGAGCAGCCCCGTTGGATCGCCACCGTGTGGGGCGTCGGCTACCGGTTCGAACCATGACCGGCAGCAACACGACCGGCAGCAACACGACGTCATCGGAGCGGTCCTCCTCACCGGGGAACACCCGGCGGCTCCTCACGGCGCTCGGCGTGCTCGTGGTCGTCGCCATCGGCCTTGCGGAGTTGCTCGTGCAACCCGCCGCCGACGACCGATTCCGCCTGTGGCTCGTCATCGTCGGCCCGGCGCTGTTGGCCGCGGCGTTGACCCCGCTGCTCGCCCGCTGGGTGTCGACCCGGGCGAGCGTTGCCGGCGTCGGGCTCACGGTCGCCCTGTGCTCGCTCGCCCTCGGCGCGGTGTCGTCTTCGGCGGCCTCGAACGCGATGTTCGTGTCGAGCCGCGACTACCGACTGTTCCTCGTGGTGCTGCTCGTCTCGTCCGGTATCGCCCTCATCGTGGGCGGCCAGCTCACCCGTCCGCTCGCTCGCGACCTGCACCGGCTCGGTCAGGTGGCGGCCCAGGTCGCCGATGGCGACCTCACCGTGCGCACCGGCATCCGGCGCGCCGACGAGGTCGGCACCACCGCGACCGCGATCGACACGATGGTCGAGTCGCTGGCCGTCGCGGCGGCCGAGCGCGAGGCCGCGGTCGCTGCTCGCCAGCACCTCTTCACCAGCTTGGGCCACGATCTGCGCACCCCGCTGGCAGCGATGCGGGCGTCGCTCGAGAGCATCGAGGACGGCGTCACCGCCGACCCGAGGACCGCGACCGCCACCCTGCTCGCACAGGTGCGCGCCATCGACGGCATGCTCGATCAGCTGGTCGAGTTCTCACGGCTCGAATCCGGGCACGTGTCGTCCACCGTCGAGCGCGTCTCGCTGGCCGAGCTCGCCGACGAGTGCGTCGAGGCGCTCGGACCGTTGGCGGCAGCGAAGGGGATCGCCCTCGGCCTGCGCGCCGACGGCCCGGCCCACGTGAGCGGCAGCCCGCTCGAACTCTCCCGTGTGGTGCGCAACCTGGTCGACAACGCGATCCGCCACAGCCCGACCGGTGGTCGGGTCGATCTCCTGGTCGGCGCCAACCGCACCGAGGTGCACCTGACCGTGCGCGACGACGGACCCGGCTTCCCCGCCGAGTTCCGTGCGCAGGCGTTCGAACCGTTCCGCCGTGCCGACCCGTCGCGCAATGCCCGCACCGGCAACACCGGTCTCGGCCTCGCCATCTGCAAGGCGATCGTCACCGCGCACGGCGGTCGGATCTCGCTCGGCGACGGCACCGGCGGCACCGTCCACGTCACACTCCCCACCCTTACCAGCCTCCCCGCCTCCCCCTCTGCACCACCCTCTGCGAACGGACCTGCCTCATGACCATCCAGCTCGATCCCCCTGCGATCGATCCGCCCGAGATCGACCCAACCGCTCCCGTCCGACAGGCATCGCCGGCCCCCCGCTGGGCGGGCCCGCTCAGCGGGTTCCTCGCCGGCGCCGCGGCCATCGCCACCGGCCTCGTCATCGCCGCGATCATGGACGTCGACTCCCCCTTGAACGCCGTGGGGAGCGAGTTCATCGACCACACCCCGAAATGGTTGAAGACGCTCGCCATCGACCTGTTCGGCACCAACGACAAGCTCGCCCTGCGGGTCGGCATCGTCACCGTGATCGCCGCGCTGAGCCTCGTCGTCGGCGCACTCGCCCGCCGACGGCCGCTCGTCGGCCCGGCGGCCATGGTGGTGTTCGGCCTGGTCGGCGGCATCGTCGCTGCCGGCCGACCCAACCAGTCGGTGTCCGCCGGTGTGCCGGCTGCGCTCGGCGCCGTCGTGGGCAGCGCGGTGATCTGGTACCTCGTGCGACTCGTACGGGCCGACGACCCCGCCAGCGACGTGCCGAGCACGCCGACCCGCGCCCGCAACGGCTTCGACCGGCGCCGCTTCGTCACCACCTCCGGTGCCGTCGCCGGCACGGCGATCATCGCGACGGCCGCCGCCCGCAAGCTCGAGAACGACCGCATCGACCGCATCCGCTCGGCGGCGCCCGACACCCTGCCCGAGGTGCTCGACGACCCGACGCTGGCCGACGCCGAAGTGATGTCGACCGCGCCCGAGGTGCCGGCCGACGCGACGCTCAGCCCGGTCACGCCGTACCTCACCCCGAACGACGACTTCTACCTGATCGACACGGCGCTGTCGGTGCCGCGCATCCGTCTCGACACCTGGTCGATGGAGATCGGCGGCCGCGTGAACACGCCGATCACGCTCACCTACGCCGACCTGCTCGCGCTGCCGCAGGTGGAGCGGATCATCACGATCGCCTGCGTCTCCAACGAGGTCGGTGGCGACCTGATCGGCAACGCGGTGTGGCAGGGCGTGCTGTTGCGCGATCTGCTCGAGCAGGCCGGTGTGCAACCCGAGGCCGAGCAGGTGTTCGGCACGTCGGTCGACGGCTGGACGTGCGGCTTCCCGATCGAAGCCGCTCTCGACGGCCGCGACGCGATGATCGCGATCGGCATGAACGGCGAGCCGTTGCCGCTCCAGCACGGCTTCCCGGCCCGCATGATCGTGCCCGGCTTGTACGGCTACGTGAGCGCCACGAAGTGGCTGAGCCGGCTCGACCTGACCACGTGGGACGAGGCGGTCGGCTACTGGATCCCTCGCGGCTGGTCGCGCGATGCACCGATCAAGACCCAGTCGCGCATCGACGTGCCCGACCGAGGCGAGGAGGTGCCGCGCGGCACCGTGCCGATCGCCGGCATCGCGTGGGCGCAGCAGCGCGGCGTGGCCAAGGTGGAGGTGCGCATCGACGACGGCGACTGGCAGGAGGCGAGCCTGGCCACCGACGTGACGATCGATTCGTGGCGCCAGTGGCGGTACGACTGGGACACCACGTCGGTGTCCGCCGGTGAGCACCGCATCCAGGTGCGTGCCACCGATGCGAACGGCGACACCCAGACCGAGGAGGTCAGCCGCCCCGATCCCGACGGTGCCACGGGGTGGCACACGAGGACGGTCAGCGTCGCCGGTTGAGCAGCTTGCGCATCGAGCGCATCCCGCGGTTCACGAACGAGCCCCCGACCGCCGAGTCGATCGCCTCGAGATCCGCGTCGATCAGCCGCACCGCGGCCGCGCCGACGTTGCTCTCGAGGTGCGCGACCGACGAGGTGCCGGGGATCGGCAGCATCACCGGTGAACGTTCGAGCAGCCACGCGAGCGCCACCTGGGCGGGCGTGACCCGCAACCGGGAGGCGACGGTGTCGAGCGGGCCGCCGGGCCTGCTCAGCGAACCGCTGCCGAGTGGGATCCACGGGATGAACGCGATGCCTTCGCGTTCGCAGTGGTCGACGAGCGCCTCGGCACCTCGGTTGACCAGGTTGTACATGTTCTGCACCGACACGATCGTGGCCATGGTGCCCGCATCGACGAGCTGCTCGACGGTCACCTCGCTCAACCCGATGTGGGCGATCTTGCCGGCCTGCTGCAGCTCGACGAGCGCGCCGAGCTGGTCGGCGAACGGGACCGCCGGATCGATCCGGTGGAGCTGGAACAGGTCGATGCGCTCGACGCCGAGCTTGCGGAGGCTCCCCTCGCACTGCGACGTCAGGCGCTCGGGGCGGCAGTCGGTGCGCCACTCCCCCGGTCCCGGCCGCTCGAGGCCGGCCTTGGTGGCGATGACGAGCTGCTCGGGGTACGGGTGCAGCGCCTCGCGGATCAGCTCCTCGCTGATGTCGGGCCCGTAGGAGTCGGCGGTGTCGATGAGGTCGACGCCGAGCTCGACGGCGCGGCGCAGCACGCGGATCGCCTCGTCGCGATCGGCGGGCGGCCCCCACACGCCGTCGCCGGTGATCTGCATCGCACCGAACCCGAGGCGGTGGACGGTGCGATCGCCGAGGGCGACGGTGCCGGCCCCGTGGGCGGGCAGGCGTCGGGGGCGTGGGGCGTCGGTCATCTCCCCATCATGCCGTCGGACGCGCGAGAGCGGCTCAGGACCGGCTGAGCGGCACCTTGATGCTGACGGTCGCGCCGGCGCCGTCGGCGTTGTTCGTGGCCGACACCGACCCACCGTGGGCGAGCGCGATCGCGCGCACGATCGCCAACCCGATACCGGCCTCGCCACGTCGGTCGCCGCGCTGGTAGCGCTCGAACACCCGGGGCAGCACCGCCGGGTCGAACCCGGGCCCGTCGTCGACCACGTCGATCACGCCGTCGTGGCGGTCGACGCGGGTGAGCAGCTCGACACGCCCGGCCCGCCGGGCAGCGTTGCGCACGACGTTCTCGACGGCCTGGCGCAGCAATGCCATGTCGGCCGCGACCACCACCGCGTCGCTCGGCTCCGCGATCACCACCGCGTCCTCGGGGCGCACGGCGGCGGCGACCTCCTCGGCGAGCAGATCGAGGCGCAGCGGGCCGATCCGGGGCATCGTCTGACCGCTCTCGAAGCGCACCAGGTCGAGCATCTCGTTCACGCCCGTCGCGGCCCGTTCCGCGGCGGAGCGGATCTCCGACAGCGACCGGACGTACTCCTCGCTCGACCGGGGTCGGGCGAGGGCCTGACTGCTCGACGCCATGATCACGGCGAGCGGGGTGCGCATCTCGTGTGCGGCGTCGGCGAGGAAGCTCTGCTGGTCACCCATCATGCGCCGCATCGGGCTGATCGCGAGGCTGCTGAGCACGGCGCCCAGCAGCAGGCTGCCGGCGAGGATGCCGAGGGCCATCAGCAGGGCCCGACGGTCGAGTGCATCGAGCTCGTCGTCGCGGTCGGTCGCCTCGGCGAGCGTGACGAAGCCCTGTCCCTCGAACACGGGACGGATGAAGCCGCGGTAGCGCTCGCCGTTGTCGAGCGCGTACTCGCGGAAGTCGGGCTCTCCTCCGCTCTCGCGCATCCACGTGAACAGCGGCGGCTCGAGGTCGGTCTCGGCGAACGGGTCGGTCCAGCCGTCGTTCACGTTCACGTACCAGGTGAGGTACTCCGACGTGCGGGCGCCGGCCACCTCGCCGTAGAGCACGTCCTCCATCTGCGTCACGAGCGACGTGTCGAGGCTCGAACGGATGGCGTCGGCGCGCTCGCTGCGCCACAGCAGCAGCGGCGCGATCGCGATCGCGGTCGTGAGCGCCGCGAACAGCAGCGCCAGCATCGGTCGGACCCGTCGAAGCCGCATCAGCCGAACCGGTACCCCACGCCGCGGACGGTGTCGATCGGCGCCGGCTTCCCCGGCAGTTCGAGCTTGCGGCGCACGTTGGCGACGTGCACGTCGACGACGTTGGAGAGCCCGTCGTAGTTCGCGTCCCAAACGGCTTCGAGCAGTTCGGTGCGGGTGACCACGTCGCCGGCGCGGTCCATCAGGAAATGCAGCAGCGCGAACTCGCGGGCCGTGAGCGGCACCATCACCCCCGATCGGCGCACGGTGTGTGCGGCGGGGTCGAGCTCGATGTCGGCCACCTTCAGCAGTGGCGCCCGTGCGTTCTCGGGGCGGCGGAGCAGGGCGCGGACCCGGGCACCGAGCTCGGCGAAGTCGAACGGCTTCGTGAGGTAGTCGTCGGCGCCGGCATCGAGGCCGAGCACCTTGTCTCCGGTGGTGTCGCGGGCGGTGAGCACGAGCACCCGTGGCGGGTGTTCGCTCTCGTGGAGCTCACGGCAGAGGGTGAGGCCGTCGCCGTCGGGCAGACCGAGGTCGAGCACGACGAGATGGTAGGCGTTGATCGCGCAGGCCCGCCGCGCGCCGGCCAGCGTGCGTTCGAGGTCGACCGCATGGCCGTCCTCGGACAGCCCTCGTTGCACCACTCCTCCGAGGGAGACGTCGTCCTCGACCACCAGCACCCGCACGAGCGCTCATCGTTCCACATCGGTCGTGAAGCGTTCGTGAAGCCCCGCATGACCCCCCCGGTCGGCGGCGCCGGCCGTCGGTCGAACTCGGTTCGCCGTGCACGTCCGAACATGAAGTCCGGATGAGGGTGCGGTTCATGGTCGGTTCATGTTCGCTCCCGCACGATGCACCCATGGCACCGCAGACCCTGAGCACCCAACGCCGCACACGTTCGCTGTCCCCGCTGCAGTCGCGACGTGCCGTTCCGACGGTGATCGACGATCGGGCGCTGCGCGCCCACGTGCTGCGCCGGCTCTCGTTCGGCGCCCGCGCCTGGCAGGTGGAGGAGCTGGAGGGCACGTCGCCGACCGACCTGATCGAGCAGCTGCTCGGCGCCGAACCGTTCTGGCCCGACGATCCGGTGCTGGGCAGCGACGACGACTACAGCCGGCTGCCGGCGTGGTGGCTCGACGTGATGAGCGACGAGCGAGCCGGTGTGCACGACCGGATGATCTGGTTCTGGCACGGTCATCTCACGAGCGGGCTCGACAAGGCGTCGCCGTCGCTGATGTACCGGCAGCACCAACTGCTGCGCACCCATGCGATGGGGAACTTCCGCAGCATGTTGCAGGAGATCACCGTCGACGCCGCGATGCTCTACTGGCTCGACGGCGCGGGCAGCTACGCCGGTGCACCGAACGAGAACTACGCCCGTGAGCTGATGGAGTTGTTCGCGCTCGGCCACGGCGCCGGCTACACCGAGGCCGACATCCGATCCGCGGCGCGGGCGCTCGCCGGGTGGTGGGTGGACGGCGACACCGACGACGAGGTGCGCTTCGACCCCGACAGCGGACCCACCGAGTCGCTGCCGTTCCTCGATCGATCCGTGGCGAGTGCTTCGGAGGTGGTCGACGCCGTGTGCGATCACCCCGCCTGTGCACCGTTCGTGGCGGGCAACGTGCACGAACACCTGGTGGGCGCGTGGCCGGAACCGGGCCGCCTCGACGAGCTCGCCCGCGTGTTCGCCGACAGCGGCCTCGAGATCCGACCGCTCGTCGAGGCGATCGTGCGCCACCCGTCGTTCCTCGAACAGCGGCTGAACCGGCCGAGGTCGGCCGTGGAGTGGTTCATCGCCGTCCGTCGGCTGTTCGACCTGTCGATCGACTGGTGGCCGCTCGACCTGCTCGGCCAGGTGCCGTTCAATCCGCCGAACGTCGCCGGCTGGTCGGGCACGGCGCGTTGGCTGTCGGTCGGCGCCGAGATGACCAAGGCGCAGGTGGCCTACGACAACGCCTGGGAGACCGCGACGCTCGACGAGGGCGACCCCGTGGGCGATCTGCTCGGCCGGGCGGCCCTGTACGAAGTGGGCCAGCCGACGCTCGACGTGCTGTGGCAGGCGGCCGGGGCGGTCGAGTCGCGCCGTGATCGTTCGACGCTGCTCCACGGGCTGCTCGCCATGTCGCCCGAGTTCTCGCTCGCCTGAACGCGACGACCCCCGACCCCATCGACACCCGATCGATCCCTGGAGGAACCACATGCCCGCAACACCCGCGAGGATCACACGTCGAGAGCTGCTCAAGTGGGCGAGCGCCGGGGCCGGCGCGGCCGCGGTCGGCGTGGGCACGTACGCCGCCGGGCGCAGCGGCACGCCCTCGGCGAGCGGCGTCCTGGCCGCGGCGTCGGACCCGACCATGGCACCCGCCTCGGCCGGACAGCGTCCCCGGTCGCCGGACGGATCCGTGGCCGTGACGCCGACCGCGCCGTCGCCCATCGCGCCCGTCCAGAGCCCGGTCGACGTGGGGCAACGGCTGCTCGTGGTCGTCGAGATGGCCGGGGGCAACGACGGCATGTCGATGCTCGCCCCGTACGGCCAGGGCGCGTACTACGACCTGCGCCGGTCGACGGCGATCGCTGCGACCGACGTGCTGGCGCTCGACGACGAGGTGGGCCTGCACCCTGCGCTCACCCGGCTCCACGGACGCGGCGCGGCGATCGTGCAGGGCGTGGGATCGTTCGACAGCGACGGCTCGCACTTCGAGATGCTCGCCCGGTGGTGGGCCGGCGCGCCCTCCGCAGGTGGCATCCGCGACACGGGCTTCCTCGGTCGGCTCGCCGACGTCATCGGCGACCCGGCGGCACCGGCCGTGGCGTTGTCGGTCGGCTCGGGGGCCACGCCGGCGATCGCGTCGCGATCGGCGTCGACGGTCGCGATCCCCGGGGCCGACGCCGCCGGCTACCTGGCGGGCGCCGGGGATGACGACCCGTTCCGACGCCTGTTCCAGGAGGGGTTCGCCGCGTTCGGCACCGGGGCGTCGATGTTCGAGCTCGAGGCCCGGATCCGCGGTCTCAAGACCCAGAGCGCCGCGTTCGCGAGCGTGCTCGACGGCCTGGCCGGCGAGGAGGGCGACGGCGGCTACCCGAGCAGCGACCTGGGCCAGGGGCTGCGGCTCGCCGCCCAGCTGTTCGCCGGCGAGCAGGGTGTGCGCATCGTGCACGTCCCGATGCACCGGGACTTCGACACCCACGACGACCACAACGGTCGTTACCCGGCGCTGATGGACGACCTCGACACGTCGCTGAACGCGTTCCTCGACGACCTCGCCGCTCGCGGCCTGTCGGAGCGCGTGCTCGTGATGACCACCAGCGAGTTCGGGCGCACCGCCCGCGACAACGACTCTGGCGGGCTCGACCACGGCACCGCGTCGAACGCGTTGCTCGTCGGCCCGGTGAACGCCGGCCGGTTCGGCGAGCACCCGTCGCTCACGGACCTCGACGACAACGGCAACCTGCGCGCGACCGTGGGTCTCGACCAGTACTACGCCACGGTCGCCGAAGGCTGGTTCGGCGTGTCGGCGTCGGAGGTGCTCGACACCGGGGCGACGGCGATCCCCGGCATCTTCTGAACCGGTTTCTGAACCGGTTTCTGAACCGGTTTCCGAACGGTGCGCGGGCCGGTCAGCGGACCCGGACGAGGATCTTGCCGGTGTTCGCGTTGGCCTCCATGTGGCGGTGCGCGTCGGCGATCGCGTCGAAGTCGTAGATGCTGTCGATCACGGGGCGCAGCGCACCGGTGTCGAACAGCGGGAGCATCTCGGCAGCGAAGCGCCGGGTGACCGCGACCTTCTCCTCCAACGGGCGCGTGCGCAGCGTGGTGCCGACCCACGTGGCGCGCTTCGCGAGCAGGAGGCCGACGTTCACCGGTGTGGTGCCGCCGCCCATCAGACCGACCTGGACGATCGTGCCCCTCGTGGCGACGGCCTGCAGGTTGCGGTCGACCTCTTCGCCACCGATCACGTCGAGCACGGTGTCGAAGCCCTGCGGCACGGCTGTCTTCGCATCGCTCAACCAGTCGTGCGGGGAACGCTCGAGCACCACGTCGGCGCCGAGCTCGCGGCATGCGTCGGCCTTGCCGCTCGAGCAGGTGACGGCGATCCGTGCGCCGATGGCCTTCGCGATCTGGATGGCCGCCGTGCAGACGCCACTGGCGCCCGCGTGGACGAGCGCCCACCGGCCGCTGGTGAGGCCGCCCTGCAGCACGAGCGCGTCCCATGCGGTGAGGAAGACCTCGGGGATGGCAGCTGCGTCGACCAGATCGATGCCGGCAGGCACGGCGAGGAGCTGGCGCTCGTGGGTGGCGATCTGCTCGGCATAGGCGCCGCCTGCCTCGATGCCCATCACCCGGTCGCCGACACGCCACATCGTGGCCCGCGCACCGACCGCGCTGACAGTGCCGGCGAACTCGAGGCCGGGGATCTCCGGCTGCAGCTTGCGCGGGTCGGGGTAGAACCCCATGCGCTGCAGCAGGTCGGCGCGGTTGAGCGCCGTGGCGGCGACATCGACGACCACCTCGTCGGGTCCGGGGACCGGTCCGGCGACCTCTTCGATCGTGAGGACCTCGGGACCACCATGGCTGTGCAGGACGACGGCGCGCATGCCGTGCAGTCTCACACAGCGTCCTGCTGCGCCTCGGCCCGACTCAGGTCGCGCCCACCGGTGCTGCCGGCAACGGTGGGGCGAGCACGCGTACCTCACCGGCGACGGGGTCGATCTCGACGAGCGCGCCGTTCGGGATGTCGGTGAGCGCGCCACGGGCACCGATCACCGCCGGGATGCCCAACTCGCGGGCGATCACGGCGGCGTGGCTCATCGGGCCGCCGTCAGCGGTCACCACGCCACCGGCGAGCGACAGGACCAGGTTGTAGGCGGGCGTCGTGCCGGCGACGACGAGCACGTCGCCAGGTTCGAGCTGGTCGAGCGCGTCCTCCGGCGAGGCGGCCACGCGGGCGCGACCCTGCACCACGCGGGTGCCGACACCGATGCCGTGGAGACCGCTCTGCGCCGAGCTGCCGTCCATGCCCAGGTGCTCCATGATCGTCGTCACCATCCCGGTGAGCCGGGCGAGGTTCGCCGGCAGCACGTCGAGCGGCGGGGGCGGCTCGTCGGGCCCGAGCACCGCCGGTGCGACCGCGGTCTTCTGTGCGGCGCGGACGGCGGCCCGCTCCTCGAGCGCCGAGCCCGACGGCGTGCCGTCGAACAGCGCCGGCGTCAGCTCGTCGTGACGGAGTCCGAACACGAGGTCACTGCGCCCGAGCAGGCCGCGTCCGGCGAGCCGCCGGCCCACCTCGAGCAGCGCCATCCGCAGCAGCCCGGCCGGCCACTCGGCGGTCGTCGGTCCGTTGTCGTCGCGCAGATCCATCGCCGACCGCGCCTGCGCGAGCAGGTCGTCGAACCGGGCGAGGCGATCGGGGGCGATGGTCGAGCGCACGCGGGCGGTGCGTGCGGCGACCTCGGCCGAGGCGTCGTGCACCTCTGCGTTCATGATCGCGGCGAGGACGAGGTCGGGTCGTTCGCCGAGGGTGATGCCGTCGAGGTCGTACCGGGAGAACAGGACCATGCCGCGGTGGCGCAGGTAGTCGTCGACGAGCGCCGCGATGTCGGGCGAGATCGATCGCAGCTCGTCGAGGGTCGCGGGCTGGCGACCCGATGCCTCCGCGAGGTCGCGGATCTCGCGCAACTCCCGGGACGGAGCGCTGGTCGACGGCGAGGCCCCCTCCAGCAGCGACAGCGCCTCGTCGGCGGCCAGACCCCAGGCGATCATCTCCTGCAGGTACTGCCCCAGCGGACCGAGATCGTGGCCGTGGAGCCAGAAGTGGTGCTCCCAGCTGCTCGTGCAGTGATCGAGGCAACGGCGGACGTGGGCGAGGAGCGCTGCGTCGTCGAGCGATCCGAGGTCGACGTCCTGCAGAGTGAGGTTGGCGGCGACGAGCACGGCTTTGCCACCGTGGTGCCAGTCGTGGATCACCTGGTTCCACGGCTGCTCGACGACGACCCGTCCGGCCGTCACGTTGCGGCGTCGCATCTCCGGATGAAGGCGCACGGCGAGCTTCAGCACGAACTTCGGCGGCGTCGACGCCGACGGCCGGTCGGGGCGGATGAGCGGGCGCAGGCGCGAGTAGAACTGCCCGTTCACGAATCGAACGTCGAGCGTCTCGAGTGGCGTGCCGAACTCGGCGAACGTGCGCCGCATCCCGGCGGGCATCGCTGTGGTCGCGATGTGCTGGATGATGGGCGTGGCACCCGGTGGCATGTGCGATCGATCGCACGCCCAACGACCCGGACCCGGTGGGTCCCAACGGAACTCCATCACTGCCCCCTTCTCCGTCCACGTGCACGACGATGTGCTGCCATACCGGTGTCGACGTCGGAACGTTACGCCGTGTGAGGTGCCCTGGCCGCCGACCCAGGTCGCAACTCAGGTCGCGGCGAGGTCGTGCAGGTAGGCGATGCCTTCGACGCCGTCCCAGTTCTCGTCGAACTCCGGTGTGCGGACGAAGCCCATCTGCGCGTACAGGCGCTGCGCCGCGACCATCACCGGCAGCGTGTGGATCCGCACCCGCGGCCGACCGAGGCGGCGGGCCTCGTCGATGCACCACTGCACCATGGCCCGGCCCACACCGGCGCCCTGCACCGCCGGGTCGACCCCGAAGTACCGGAAGCTCGCCGAGTCGGGATCGTCGAACTCGTGGTGATCGGTGCCCGGCCCCGGCACGAACGTGAGGCATCCCACGATGCGCTCGTCGACCACCGCGACGATCACGTCGGCCTCGTGGCGACGGGCGGCGACGTCGCCGAGGTACTCGAGGTACTCGGGCTCCTCCGGCATGCCGGCGAGCGCGCCGTACGCGGCCTGCACGAGACGACCGGCGTGCCCGTGGTCGTCGTGATCGGCGATGCGGCGGATCTCCATGACGCCACCAACCTAGGCCGAACCCTCCGCGTCGAGCCACATGGTTCGGCCGCTGTACGTTGCCGCCATGGCTGCACCTGCACTCGAACTCCTCTTCACCCTCACCGCCGACACCACCCTCACGGGGATGATCGCGAACGGCCCGATGGGCACCCGCGTCATCGTCGATGCGAGCACCGGCACGTTCGAGGGACCGCGGATGCGCGGCACCGTGAGCGGCCCCGGCGGCGATTGGGTGACCGTTCGCGCCGACGGCACGATGCAGCTCGACGTGCGCATCCTGCTCAAGACCGACGACGGCGCCGACATCTACTGCGAGTACAAGGGCATAGGCCTCGACGGCGCCACCCACATCACCACCGCCCCGATGTTCCAGACCGCCCACGAGAACTACACGTGGCTGAACAACGTGGTGGCGATCGGCCGGGGCACGAGCGGCGGCGGCCAGGTGACCTACGAGGTCTACGAGGTCAAGTGAGCGACGAGCCGGGCACCGCGAGCGTCTTCACCGACGCCGAGCGCGCCTACCTCACCTCGCAGCGGGTGGCCCGCATCGGCACCGCCTCGCCCAACGGCCGGCCCGACGTTGCCGCGGTGCGCTACCAGTTGAACGGTGATGCGATCGACATCGGGGGCCGGGTGAACCCGGCGACGTACAAGTGGCACAACGTCGTCCGCAACGGGCGTGCGTCGGTGACCATCGACGACATCGCCTCCGAGGATCCGTGGGTGGTGCGTGGCATCAAGATCTACGGCCGGGCCGAGACGGTCGAGCGCGAGGGCACGACCGGCCGGATCCTCGTGCATCCCGAGATCGTGTGGAGCTGGAACATCAACGAGGGCGCCGAGACCTACTTCGCCGACATGATCGAGAAGCGGGTCGTCGGCCCCTGAGCTGTCGCGTGTGATCGCCCAGGCCCGTCCTGCGGGCCCGAGCGATCACACGCAACAGGAGCGCGTCAGCCGATCCAGCCGTTCCCGTCGTCGTCCCAATCGATCTCGTCGTCGGAGTTCGAGTCATCGTCCCACTCGCCGTCGTCCCCGGAGGTGTCGTCCCCGGAGGTGTCGTCCCACTCGGTGTCCCACTCCGTGCCGTCGTCCCACACGTCCTCGATCGCTGCGTCGTCGAGCCAGCCGTCCTCGTCGCCGTCGGCAGGGATCCACCCCTCGTCGCCGGCGTCGCCGGCGTCGCCGGCGTCGCCGGCGTCGACACCGAGGTCGTCGAGACAGCCGGCGTCGGCTCCGCCGCCGGCAGCCCCGCCCACGCCCTCCTCGTCCCAGCTGTCGTCCCAGCTGTCGTCCCAGCTGTCGTCCCAGCTCTCGTCCCAGCCGTCACCGGTGCCGACGTCGGTCGCCACCTCGTCGGGCGACATCTCGCCGTCCGGGTGGGGCGTGCCGTCGACGCCGGCGGCGGCGCCGTCGACGATCCAGCCGGCGAACGTCGGCACCTCGGCGAACACGCCGGGCGACACGGCGCACTCGATCCCCCAGCTCACGACGCCGGCGAGCTTCACCGTGCCGTCGACGCCCACCACCGTGAGCGGGCCGCCGCTGTCGCCGTAGCACGAGCCGGCGCCGAGACCCTCCGCACACAACTCGTTGGCGGCCACGATCCCGCCGTCGCCACCGAGCGCGGTCTGGCAGGTGGCGTCGTCGAGGATCGGCACCTCGGCCGACAGCAGGGTCGTCGAGCCGTCGGCGTCGTCCTCGGCGCGTGCGCCCCAGCCCGAGACCACGGCCGACGACGCCCCGGCGACGTCCGCGGCCGAGGCGAGCCCGATCGCCTGCACCGAGGTGCCGAGCGACAGCGGGCGGGCGAGCACGAGCAGCGCCACGTCGGCGGCGGCGTCGAACCCGCCCGGGTGCACGATCACCCGGGCGACGTCGCGGTCCTGACCCGCCGCGTCCGTCCGATCGGTGACGCCGGCGCGCACGAACAAGTCGGCTGCGGTCGATCCCTCGACGCAGTGCGCAGCGGTCACGATCGTCGAGGCATCGATCACCGTGCCGCCGCAGAAGTGGCCGGAGCCGTCCTGCAGCGACACCTGCCAGGGCGCCTGGGTGATGGCGGTCGGCTGGCCGTCGACCACCGCCGAGGCGGGCGAGGGCAACACCACCGCACCGGCGGCACCGGCGGCGGTGAGGGTGGCCAAGGCGAACACGAGTCGGCGACGACGACCGACCACGCGGATCGGGGTGTCGGTGTGACGGGCGGGAACGGAGCGGTTCATGGGGGGTCTCCTCGGGAGCTCGCCACGATGCGGCGTGGCCCGGCCGAGCGCGCTGTGCGACGACATCGCACACCATGACGATCCGCCCCTGAGAGACCGCGGTGCGATGCGAAGAGAACGCTGAGAAGGGCGCCGGACACCTCCGTGCCGCAGCGTTGAGCGACCGGAGCGGACGGACTGGGCGGCTCGGTACGCGAATCAGACGGCCGGGAGCACGCGCACGACGAACGAGGCGCCGCCGAGGTCGCTGTCGGCGACGTGGACGGTGCCACCGTGTTCGGTGACGAGGTCGCGCACGATCGCGAGCCCGAGCCCGGTGCCACCCGTATGGCGGCTGCGCGACTCGTCGAGACGAGCGAAGCGTTCGAAGACCCGCTCACGATCGACCGCGGGCACGCCCGGTCCGTCGTCGTCGACCGACAGCTCCCAGCCGAGTTCGGCCCCGGGACGGCCCATCGCCGCGCCGAGGCGCACCCGGACACGGCCGTGCGCATGGCGGGCCGCGTTGTCGAGCAGGTTCTGCACGACGCGGGCGATCGCCGGGCCGACCACCAGCGCCTGCACGGGAGTGACGCCACGACGGTCGAACGAGATCTCCGGATACCGAGCTGTGGCCTCACGCACCATCTCGACGACGAGATCGTCGAGGTCGACCGCCTTGCGCTCGAGTGGCGTCCGATCGCCGTCGCGTCGGGCGAGCACCAGCAGATCGTCGATGAGCCGGCTCGCGCGATCGATCTGGGCGATCGCCGTGGCCATCGACTCGGTCGCCCGTTCGGGGTGCCGCTGACCCACTTCGAGCACCGCCCGCATCCCGGCGAGCGGGCTGCGCAGCTCGTGGGCCGCGTCGGACGCGAACCGACGTTGGGCGTCGACGCCACGTTCGAGGCGGTCGATCGTCCGGTTGAAGCTCGAGCCGAGCGCCTCCACCTCGTCGCCCGTCGCCGGGACCGCCACCCGGCGGCTCAGGTCGTCGGTGGTGATCTCGTCGACCTCGCGTCGCATCCGATCGACCGGCCGCAGCGACCTGCCGACGACCCAGCGCGACGCGAACGCAGCGAGCAGGGTCGAGACCAGCACGATCCCGAGGATCCAGGCGAGCCGATCGGCCACGTGCGCGCCGAACGACGAACGTTCGCGGGCGACGACGATCGCCGCGCACGCCGCCGGCTCGATGCATCCGGTGACGCCGACCGCCCATACCGTGCCGTCGATCTCGACGTCGTCGGACACGATGTCGAACTCGCTGAGCGTGTCGATCTCGAACTCGTCCGCGATCGCTTCGACGTCGCGGGTCGAGAGGTCGCCGACGGTGTCGGCGATCTCCCCGTCGACGTCGAAGATGGCCACGGCATCGCCGTCCACCGGATCCTCGATCGTGGCCTCGTCGCCGTCGTCGAACTGCTGTGCGACCGCTCGGTCGAGACGGTCGGTCTCGTCCATCACGACGTCGAGCAGGGTCGCGTCGGCGAGACGCCAGTCGCGGTGGGCCACGAGCAGCGTGACGGCGACGGCGGAGACCGCGACGCCGACGGCGACCAGGGCGACGATGCGGGCCCTGAGCGACCTCAATGGTCGTCGTGCATGCCGGTGCACGGTGGGTGACGCGGTCATCGGCGTTCCGCTTCGACCCGGTAGCCGATGCCGCGCACGGTCTGGATGGTCGCGGTGCCGAACGGCTCGTCGACCTTGCGGCGCAGGTAGCCGATGTACACCTGGACGACGTTCGGGTCGAGCTCGTCGTCGCCCCACACACCCTCGACGATCTCGCGCTTGGTGACCGCTCGACCGACGTGGTGCATGAGGAATCGGAGCAGCGCGAATTCGCGCGGGGTGAGCTCGAGTTCGGTGTCGCCGCGACGGCAGCGGCGCTCGGCGGGGTCGAGGACCAGATCGCCCACCTGCATCACCGCCGGCCGTTCGGCCGGCCCCCGGCGGACCAGGGCGCGCAGACGGGCGAGCAGCACGACGAACGAGAACGGCTTGACCACGTAGTCGTCGGCACCGGTGTCGAGCCCTTCCGCCTGGTCGTACTCGCCATCCTTCGCAGTCAGCATCAGGATCGGCGTGTCGTTTCCCTGCTCGCGCAGGGTGCGGCACACGAGGAAGCCGTTCATGCCCGGCAGCATCACGTCGAGGACGATTGCGTCGTAGTGCTGCTCGGTGGCCATCCACAGCCCCTCGTCGCCACGTGGCGCGTGGTCGACCGCGTAGCCCTCGCCGCGGAGGCCGTCGACGAGCGCCTGGGCGATCACCGGTTCGTCTTCCACCACGAGGATCCGCATCGATGCATCATCGCAGCCGGGCACTCCGATGCCGAGCGACCTCTCCTCGTCGCTCTCAGCGATCTCTCAGCGATCGCTCGGCCGCCTCCGAGCGATGTGAGGACCCGTGGCAGTGCCCGGCTGCGGTGATCGATGTGATCGACGTGACCCAGGGGATCGGCCCGTCTCACACCGTGTGCAACCGCAGGTGACCGCCCAGCGCCTCTCCAACAGACCTGGGCGATCACCGCGGCGCGAGACGTCGGTCTCAGGCGGCGCCGTGCGACAGCGCCATCCATCCTCCGACGGCGATGATGCAGCATCCGCCGATGCCGATCAGTCGCTCGATGCGACGGGGCGACCCGGCGGACCACCGCCGGATCGATCCGCCGGCGACGCCCCACGAGGTGTCGCTGAACCACGAGATCGTCCCGTAGGCGGCGAGCAACATGAGCATCTGCCCGACCACGAACCCACGGTCCCGATCGACGAACTGGGGAAGTGCCGCAGCGAAGAACACGATGGTCTTCGGGTTGGTCGCGCCGACCATGAAGCCGTGACGCAGCTCGGTCCGGCGGCCGGGGCCCTCGGCAACCGCGGTGTCCGCCGATGCGAACTGCCGGTTCCTCAGCGTCTTGGCGCCGACCGACACGAGGTAGATCGCCCCACCGAACTTGATGACGTCGTAGAGCAGATCGGACTCGGCGATGATCGAGCCGATGCCGAACGCAGCGAGCAGACCCTGGAACGTCTGCCCCAGCGAGTTGCCGGCTGCCGCAGCGATCGCCGCGGGCCGGCCGACCGCCAACGCCCTGCTCACGATGAACATCACGCTGGGTCCGGGCATGACGACGATCACCGCGGCGGTCAAGCAGAAGCTGAGCAACAGGCGGGTGTCGAGGAGCGAACTCATGACCACGACGATGCGCTCGTCGAGGCGTCGTCACCAGTGACACGACCCTCACATCACCCTCACAACCGGTCTCACGCGCCCGCGAACCGACCTCTTCGGGTCAGTGGCAGGTGTCGAGGATCGATTCGAGACCGATGTCGGCGGCGAGCCGCTGTGCCCGGTCGGTCAGGGTGTCAATCCGGGCAGATGCGTCCGGTCCACCTCGCGCTCGGGCGACCGCTGCCAGTTCCATCAACGTTCGCACGGTGTACGGGCGGCCGTTCAGCTCGTCTTCGACCACGAGCGCACGCTGGAGGTGCACGTCGGCACGATCGAGGTCGCCCACCACCCGACTCAGCACGCCGAGGTGGTGGTCGAGCGGCCCGATCCACGCGCCCACCGGCGCGATGCGAACGACCCGCACACCGAGTTCGGCGACCCGGGCGAGGCGATCGCGCACGATCGCCGCACGACCGACGTCGCCATCGCTGCCACAGGCCCACGCCCACATGCCGATCACCGGGAGGCGTTCGGCGCTGAGATACGCCCAGTTCGCGTCGACCACCTCACCGTTGCGACCGATCTGCTGCTCGAACAACTCCTCGAGGAGCGATCGTTCCCCGACGGCACCCGCCATGGCGGCATAGGCCGCCTCGAACGTCGCCAGGTTCCCGAAGTCGGGGCGCACCGCGGTCATCATCTCGAACGTCGGCCTCGACGGGCCGGTGTCGTAGGCACGGATGCCGGAGTTCGCGAAGTAGACCCAGCTGAAGTTGCCGTCGTCGATCGTCGACGCGTGGGCCAACGCCTCCTGGCCCGCCGCCTCGGCGTCGTCGTAGCGGCCCTCGATCTGGGCCACGGCCGCGAGCATGTTCGACGACAGCGCGAGTTCGTACGGCCGCCGGAGGCGCTCGGCGATCGTCCGGTACTCCGACACCGCCTCCCGGAAGCGCGCCGCCTCGCCGAGTTCGAGGGCTGCCCACGCCTGCCGGTACCAGCCCGTCGACAGCACCGGCAGATCCTGCCTGGCCTGGGCGACACGGATGATGTCGCGCGCCAGGCGTCCGAGCGGCTCGGGATCGTCGACGACCAAGGAGTCACGCAGGCTGCCGAGCGAGATGAGCAGCTCCTCGGAGACGTCGGGACTCGACACAGCCTCGGCCACCAGGTCGGCCGCTTCGCGACGGCGCAG
The DNA here is from genome assembly GCA_026393475.1 of Actinomycetota bacterium. Classification (GTDB taxonomy): domain Bacteria; phylum Actinomycetota; class Acidimicrobiia; order Acidimicrobiales; family Ilumatobacteraceae; genus VFMC01. Next base: position 11,074 of record JAPLAA010000126.1, on the reverse strand, counting down.
CTCCGCCTCGTCGGAGTCGACGAAACCCAGCTGACGACGCAGTGTCGCGAGCAGCGCGGGACGCAGGACCATCTCGCCCGGGTCGAGCCGGGCGATCGCGTCCTCCAACTCGGCGATCCGCACGGGGTCGCTCTGGGTGTAGCGCACGCTCGCCGACAGCCCGAGGACCGCGCGGGCGAACACCGATGCGTCGCCGGCCGCGTCGGCAACCCGCAGCGCGTCGAGCAGGTGTTCCTTGCCCTCGCTCAGGCTGCCGGCCGCCATCAACGCGGACCCGAGGCGCACCAGGGTGTCGGCGTACTCGGCGCTCGGCTCGTCCCAGGTCGCGATCGCACGTTCGAAGCAGGCGATCGCCTCGTCGACCGAGGCCGCGGCGGAGGCGGCGATACCGGCGCGTGCGGACCATCGCGCGGCGGTGCTCCGCGCGGTCGGATCGCCTGCCGCGACGATCGCCCAGTGTCTGGCGACGTCGACGACCTCGCCCGCGGCGACGGGGTTCAGATCGGCGAGCCAGGTCGCTGCGGCGCGGTGCAGACCCAGCCGCCTCAGCGCAGATGTGCCCTCGTAGATCGCCGAGCTCACGAGGCCGTGCGAGAACGCGACCGCCGCGGCGGCGGCGCGTTCCACCACGAGGCTCGACAGCAACGAATCCTCAGCTGCCGCGAGCAGCGCCTCACCCTCGAGGCCGGCCATCCGGCCTGCGACGTGGAGGTCGAACTGCTGGCCGAGCACCGCGCCCGCACGCAGCAGTGCCTGTGCCTCGGTCGACAGCCCGGCGACACGGAGATCGATCGTCTGCCTGATGCCCTCGGGGACCGTCGGCGTCGCGCTCCCCGGTTCCACGCCGTGGCGGAGGAGGTGCTCGGTGAGCTCACGGATGAACAGCGGGTTCCCGTTGGTGGCGCCGCTGACCGCGTCGATCAACCCGTCGGACGTCTCGGCACCGGCCACGTCGGAGACCAGCTCGACGAGTTCGGCACGGCTGAGTCCGTCGAGCTGCACCGACGCGACGACACACCGGCGACGCAGTTCGGCGAGCGCTGCGCCGGTCGCCGTCGTGACGTCGGTCGACCGGATCGTGCCCACGATCATGACGTCGGCGAGCCGCTCGTGCGCCGAGAGGAAGGCGAGCATGGCGAGCGTGCCCTGATCGGCCCAATGCAGGTCGTCGAGCACCACCAGCGTCGGTCCGGTCGAGCCGAGGAGGTTCGCCGCGGTCTCGAAGAGCAGGCGCCGCTCCACCGTCGGGTCGGAGCGGCTCGGCATCAGCGGATCCGATGCACCGTCGACGAGCCCAGGCACGAGGCGACCCAGATCGCGCAGTTCGATCGGCACCCCCGTGTCGAAGCGTCGCAAGGCCGTCCGGATCGGCTCGATCCACGCTTCGAACACGCCGAGTTGGTGTGTCGTCGAGCGACCGACCAGCACCGTGACGCCGTGGCCGGCCAGTTCGGCTGCGAACTCGTCCGCCAGGGTGGTCTTGCCCACCCCTGCCTCGCCGGTCACCAACGCGACCCGGGCCCGCCGCGCCCACGCATCCCGCAGGGCCTGCAGCTCCACGACCCGACCGACGAAGGGGTGATGGCCCGGACGCGGCATGTCGGGCTCCGCCGAGCCGCGCTGGGCGAGCTGCCGACCGGTCACAGCGGTCACCGGATCGCCCGTCGCCGAGGCGATCAGGGCGGCTCGCTGCTCCGCGTCGACACCCAGCGCGTCGCAGAGCAGTCCGACCGTGGTGAGTCGGGGAGACGTGCGACGGCCCGCTTCGAGCGCGGCGACACCCGCTGCGCTGATCCCCGATCGTTCGGCGAGACGTTCCTGGGTGAGCCCGGCAGCCGTCCGCAGTCGTCGCAGCGACGCGCCGAAGGTCTCCGTCGTTGCCACTCGACCACGCTAGGCGACCGAGCTCGATCGCGCATCGGTGACGCCGCCGGTCGAGGTCGCGGCTCGCGCTGCGTTCGGTCGCTGGCGCGTCACTTCCACGCGAACGTGAACACACGCACAGCGCATGCCGAACGATTCCTGATCGAGTTGTCACACCTAGGGTGGGCCGGTGACGTCTTCGGGGCGTGATGTCCTCCACGGGTGAGCCCGACACCGAGACCTGGTCGACCACGGCATCGCCGGTGGCCGTCAGTGGATCTCCGAACGAACCACCGTGGGCCGAGCTCTACCGGAGCGAGGCCCCACGCCTGATGCGCCTGGCCACGGCGATCGTCGGACGGGACGAGGCGTACGACCTCGTCGCCGACACGGTCGGTCGACTGGTGCGCCGACCCGACTGGTCGCAGGTGAGCGACCAACGCGCCTACCTCACCCGAGCGGTGGTCAACGGTGCGACCGATCGGGTGCGATCCAGCCGGCGACGCACCGATCGCGAGGAGCGGGCCGGTCGCCTGGTGGTGACGAGTTCGGTCGATCCGACGAACGCCGTCGACGTGCGACGTGCGCTCGACCGGCTGAGCCCGCAGCAACGAGCGATCGCCTACCTCGTCTACTGGGAGGACATGACCATCCCCGACGTCGCCACCTGGCTCGACGTCTCCGAAGGAACGGTGCGCCGCCAACTGGCCCGCGCCAAGGACCGACTGCGTGAGGTACTGAAGTGAACGATCTGCTGAACGACCCGACCGACGAACGCCTCGACGACCGGTTGCGCACGATGATGCGCACCGCCGTGGCCGAGCCGCCCGCTCCCCCGTCCGTCGCCGACCTCGACACGTTGGTGAGCGTCGGCCCCGAACCCCGCAGGGAGTGGTTCCGCCCGCTCACCGCCGTCGCCGCTGCCGTGGCGGTCCTGGCCGTCGGTGCGCTGGTGCTGTGGCCGTCCGCCGAGGACGACGTCGACCCCGCCGACTCCACCGTCCCCGAGGTCGTCGCCGGCCAGTTCCTCGACGCCTACTACCTCCCCAGTGAACTGCCGGCGGGCTGGATGATCGTCGGCATGGAGCGCACCAAGGGTGGGGACGTCTACTACTCGGGCGATGTCGCCGTCTTCCAACTCGGCACCGGTGGCATCCGAGGCGTCGTGTCGCAGACACCCTCGTACACCGGCGAGACAACTGCCTCGACCGAGCCAGCCCTGGATCCGGCGACAGGCTCCACCTTCGAGGCCTCCCCCATCCCGTCGTCCCCGTTGGACGCCGTGTGGGACGAGACGCTCCCGGCGCTGCAGTGGCAGCAAGGCGGGCGGACGATCATGCTCACCACGACCGACCATGTGGAGACGAGCGCGCGATCACTCGCCGCCGACCTCCAGACACAACAGGCCGGAAACCGAACCACCTTCACCGTCGCCAATGGATCCGAGTGGGTGAAGACCCGCGAGTACCTGTTGGATGGGACACCAGTCGTCACGTCCGGAAACAACAGCATCCGCCTCGTCTCCGACCTCGGTGCGACGGCCACCGTGGCGGCCTCCCGAGTCGACGGTCTGCGAGGGAGCGATATCGGCACGTTGATCGCAGGCACCGATGACGTCTTCCTCGTCGACGATCGCACTCGTGCAGTGGTGCGAATGCTCGGTGACGTCCAGGTGGAGGCCTACAGCCTCGATGAGAGCGCCACGGTCGATGAACTCGTTGCGATGCTCGTGGCTCTTGCTCCGGCGAACGAGGAGGCGTGGCGAACGACCGCCCCCGATCCGGAAGTGATCCTCCGTGGAGCTCCAACCGTCGCGAACTTCCAACTGCTGGGTCACACGATCACTGCTCACCTGCGAGGAGCGGTGAGCGGGATCTGCATCGACCGCGACGACGGGGTCACCGGGTGCGCATTCCTCGAAGGCGTGATGGCCGACGGCAGCCTTCCAGAGGCAGCTCCGACGACGGGCATCCCCCTGTCGGACGGGACGTGGGTCGCGGTCGGCGACATCGAGGCCGACCTCGATCCGTGCGAAGGTGCAGAACTGCAGGGAGCCCGAGCCGCCGTCGCGCCCAACGGCGACCAACGGGTCATGCTCCTGATCCCTGTTTCGATGGATCAGGCCTTCGCCTGCTCCCTGTACCGAGACGGCACACCGAACGGCGTCTTCATCGCCGACGTCCCTGCCAGCCGCTGACCGAGCACACGATCGATCGGCCGACGCGCCGATCGAACTGGTCGGTGCGACGCGAACGTGATCAAACGACTAGAGGGGGTTGGGCCACTCGCGGTCTTCGGTGGACTCGCCGGACGCTTGGATGGCCTTGCGCTTGGCGGCGAGTTCGTCGGCGAGGTGTTCGATGTTCTCCGGGATGGCGGCCGCGAGGTGTTCCTTCAGGTACTTGGCCAGGCTGGGGCTGCGGCCCTGGGTGCTGACGGCCACGATCACCGGGCCACGGCGCTCGATCGCCGGGAGGATGAAGCTGCACCGGTCGGGGTCGTCGACGGCGTTGCAGAACACGCCGCGGGACTCGCATTCGTCGAAGATCTGTTGCTGCACCACGGGGTCGTTCGTGGCCGCCACCACCAGCCATGCACCGTCGAGATCAGCGGGTTCGTAGCGGCCCTGCACGAGCGTGACGCCCTCGAGCGTCTCGAAGCCCTCGGCGAAGTCGGGCGACACCACGGTGATCGTCGCGCCCGAGGCGACCAGGCCCTCGGTCTTGCGCAGGGCGATCACTCCTCCACCCACCACGAGCACCGGCCGACCGGCGAGGCGGACGACGATCGGGTACCCGTCGTCGATGCGGCGGGCGTTGGCGAGGTCGATCGGGTCAGCCATCGAGCGGCAGCGTATGTGCCGCCACGAGCACCGCCGCATCGTGCGCGAAGGTCGCGACGGCGCCGATCACCATCACCGCGGGCGACTCGACGTCGGTGTCGGGCAGTTGCTCGAGCCGGCCGGTCCAGATGCGCTGGCGGGGCGTGGTGGCGTGCATCACGACCGCGGCCGGCGTGTCGGCGGCGAGGCCGGCCTCGACCAGCTTCGCCACGATCGCAACACGGCGCTCGATACCCATCAGCACCACCAGCGTGCCACCCAGGCGACCGACGGCCGACCAGTCGACCGGATCGCTGTCGCTGGCCTCGTGGCCGGTGACGATCGTGACCGCACGGGCGACCTGACGGTGGGTGACGGGGATGCCGGCTGCGGCGGGGCCGGCCAGCGACGAGCTGATGCCGGGAACGATCCCGCACTCGATGCCCGCCTCGGCGAGCACCTCGACCTCTTCGCCACCCCGGCCGAACAGGAACGGATCGCCGCCCTTCAGTCGAACCACCCGACGGCCCGAGCGGGCGTGGAGCACGAGCAGCTCGTTGAGCACGCCCTGGGTGTGGCTGCCACCCGGGCGCTTGCCGACGTCGATCAGATCGGCATCGGGCCGTGCCATCGCGAGGATCTCCGGCGACACCAGCCGGTCGTACAGCACCACGTCGGCTTCGGCGATCAGCCGGGCAGCCTTGAGCGTCAACAGCTCGGGATCACCCGGGCCTGCGCCCACCAGCCAGACGTGCGGCTCGCTCACGCGGGCGCGCCCACCGGTTCGGCCACCATGCCGGCGCCCACGGTGCCGTTGGTGACCTCGTCGATCACGATGAAGCTGCCCATCGTGCGGTTCGTTGCATATGCATCGATCGGCAACGGCAGCGAGGTGATGAACGTGACGGTGCCGATCTCGTTGAGCCCGAGCTCGTCGACACCGGTGTGCGTGTCGAGCGTTGCGACGTCGAGGCGGTCGTGCAACTGGGTGGCCACGGCCTTCACCGTACGCGTGCCGTGCTTGAGCAGCACATGACTGCCGGCACGCAACGGCTTGTCGGCCATCCACGCCACCCGGGCGAGGATCTGGGGAACCGCGTGCGGCGCGTCGTGCGCGTCGGCGATCACGTCGCCTCGCGACACGTCGAGCTCGTGCTCGAGCTGCACGCGCACGGCGGGGGCGTTGCCCTCGACGGCGGCGATGCGGCTGTGCGTGCCCGAGGGCAGCACGACGATCTCCTGGCCGACCTGCGGGATGCCAGCCGCGAGGGAACCCGCGTACCAGCGGCGCTCGGCGGTGACGCCCGCACCGCTGCCGACGGCCGGCTTGATCACGAGCTGCACCGGCAGACGCAACGCACCCTCGTCGTAGCGGGGCAACGGCAGGGTCTCGAGGTGCTCGAGCAGGCACGGCCCGTCGTACCAGGGCGTGTGCGGCGACGGGTCGACCACGTTGCCGCCGTCGAGCGCGCACAGCGGGATGGCGGTCACCACAGGCACGTCGAGGCGCTCGGCCAGAGCGGCGAACTCATCACGGATCTCGGTGAACCGGGCCTCGCTCCAGTCGACGAGGTCCATCTTGTTGACCGCGAGCACGAGGTGCTGGATGCCGAGCAGCGCCGAGAGTGCGGCGTGGCGCAGCGACTGCTCGCGGAGGCCGTGGCGGGCGTCGACGAGGATGACCGCGACGTCGGAGGTGGACGCACCGGTGACCATGTTGCGCGTGTACTGCACATGGCCCGGCGTGTCGGCGATGACGAACGAACGCAGCGGCGTGGAGAAGTAGCGGTACGCGACGTCGATCGTGATGCCCTGCTCGCGCTCGGCGCGCAGGCCGTCGGTGACGAGGGCGAGGTCGAGGCCTTCTCCCCCGCGCCGTGCCGTGGTGGCCGCGACGGCATCGATCACGTCGTCGAACAGCGCCTTGGTGTCGTGCAGCAGGCGACCGATCAGCGTGCTCTTGCCGTCGTCGACGGACCCGGCGGTGGCGAAGCGCAACAGCTCCATCAGAAGTACCCCTCGCGCTTTCGGTCTTCCATGGCGGCTTCGCTGAACTTGTCGTCGGCACGCGTGGCGCCGCGCTCGGTGATGCGGCTCTGTTCGATCTCGGTGAGCACCTCGAGCGGCGTGGCGGCATCGCTGCGCACCGCGCCGGTGCACGTCATGTCGCCGACGGTGCGGTAGCGCACGGTCTCGACGAACGGCGTCTCGCCGGGCAGCGCGGGCGTGACCTCGCTGGTGGCGAGCAGCATGCCGTCGCGCTCGACGACCTCGCGCTGGTGGGCGTAGTACATCTGCGGCAGCTCGATGTCGTTGACGGCGATGTAGCGCCAGATGTCGAGCTCGGTCCAGTCGCTGATCGGGAACGCCCGCAGATGCTCGCCGGCGCGGACGCGGGGGTTGTAGAGACGCCACAGCTCGGGGCGCTGGTTCTTCGGATCCCACTGGCCGAACAGGTCGCGGAAGCTGAGGATGCGCTCCTTGGCGCGGGCCTTGTCCTCGTCGCGGCGGGCGCCACCGAAGGCTGCGTCGAACTTGTTGCGACCCACCTCGTACAGCAGCGGCTGGGTCTGCAGCCGGTTGCGCGAACCGGTGGGGCCCGGGTCGGCCACACGGCCCTCGTCGATCGCGTCCTGCACGCTCGCCACGACGAGCCGCACGCCCATCTGCTCGACGAGGCGGTCGCGGAACTCGATCACCTCGGGGAAGTTGTGGCCGGTGTCGACGTGCATCACCGGGAACGGGATCACGCCGGGCTCGAACGCCTTCTTGGCGAGGTGCAGCATGACGACGCTGTCCTTGCCGCCGGAGAACAGCAGCACGGGGCGCTCGCACTCGGCAGCGACCTCGCGGATCACGAAGATGGCATGCGCCTCGAGCTGGGCGAGGCGGTGGTCGAGACCGACGCGGTCGGCGTCGTCGAACTCGGTGCTGGTCTGGTCGATCACGGTCACGTCATCTCTCCTCGTCGGCGGCTGGTGTCAGCAGGTCTGGCAGGTCGTGCGGGATGGGCGGAAACGGCGGAAACGGCGGGCGGAAACGACTGGGGCAGTCGGTGGGGCGGTGACTACAGGTGCAGGCCGCACTCGGTCTTGGCGTGGGCGCTCCACCGACCGGCGCGGGCGTGCTCGCCGTCGGCCGGCTTGCGGGTGCAGGGCATGCACCCGATGGACGGATAGCCCTGGTCGAGCAACGGGTTGAGCGGCACCTCGTGGATGGCGGCGTAGGTGGCGAGATCGGCGTCGGTCCAGGCGGCGAGCGGGTTGAGCTTCACCATGCCGCGCTTGTCGAGCTGCACGAACGGGGTGTTGGCGCGCACCTCGCTGTCGCTGCGGCGCACGCCACTGATCCACCCGAGACGGCCGGCGAGGCCCTCCTCGAGCGGCACGACCTTGCGCTGGTGGCAGCAGCCGTCGGGATCGCTGAGGTAGCGCTCATCACCGATCGGCGGGGCCGGGGTGACGACGAGCTTGATCGGGTACTTGGCGCCGACCGCATCGACCGTCTGCAGGGTCTCCGCGAAGTGGTAGCCGGTGTCGAGGAAGAGCACGTCGATGCCGGGCGCCACCTTGGCAGACACGTCGACGAGGACGGTGTCCGACGTCATCGCCGAGGCGACGATCAGGCGGTCGAGCGGGATGGAGTCGACGAGCCACTGGATCATCTTCGTGGCGTCGCCGTGGGATTCGAACTCCTCGTTCAGGGCGTCGAGATCGAGGCTCGAAGCGTCGAACGAGGTGGCGGCTGCATCGGTCACGGACGACACGTTACCAATTCCTGACGAATCCGATCGCATTTATCGACACGATCGGGTTTGGGGCGGACGTCACCTCGGCAGAGGCCCGCCGGACACCGCTCCCCCGGGCCGGGTCGTCGTAGCATCACCGGCGATGGACTTCGCCTGGACACCCGAGCAGATCGAACTCCGCGAGCGCGCTCGCAGGGTGGCCACCGAGGCGGTCGCCCGGTTCGGACGGCACAACGACAGCTGGATCAACGGCTACTCGAAGGACTTCGCCAAGGAGATGGCCGCCCACGGCTGGATCGGCATGACCTGGCCCACCGAGTTCGGTGGCGGCGGCCGACCGGCGATCGAGCGGCTCATCGTGGGCGAGGAGATGATCGCGGCCGGCGCCCCGATCGCGGCGATGTGGTTCGGCGACCGCCAGATGGGCCCGACGCTCATCACCTACGGCCGCCCCGATCAGCAGGCCGAGTTCCTGCCGAGGATCCTCTCCGGCGAGACCACCTGGTGCATCGGCATGAGCGAGCCGAACGCCGGCAGCGATCTCGCGTCGTTGAAGACCCAGGCGGTGCGCGACGGCGACGACTGGGTGATCAACGGTCAGAAGATCTGGACCAGCTTCGGCGCCCAGAGCGACTACTGCTACCTCATCTGCCGCACCAGCACCGACGGCCCGCCGCACGCCGGCATCAGCGAGATCATCGTCCCGATGGACACGCCCGGCATCGAGGTGCGGCCCATCAAGGACATGACCACCAACCGCCACTTCTGCGAGGTGTTCTTCACCGACGTGCGCGTGCCGGCGATCAACCTGGTGGGCGCCGAGGGTGGCGCGTTCAAGCAGACGATGCGCCAACTCGAGCACGAGCGCGGCGGCATCGACCGCCTCGTCAGCAACCAGGCGCTGTACTTGATGGCGAAGGAGCGGGCCGACACCAGCGACCCGGTCATCCGCCAGGAGATCGCCCAGCTCGAGATCCAGTACCGCATCGGCCGCATCCTCGTGATCCGCGAGGTGCTGCGTCAGGCACCTGCCGGTTTCTCGGCGGCGACGAAGTGCTTCTGCACCGAGCACGAGGCCCGCGTGTCCGACTTCGTCTCGCGGGTCTTCGGTGCCGAGGCCACACTGTGGAGCGACGTCACCCACGGCCTGCTGTACACGCCCGGCTACACGATCATGGGCGGCACCTCGAACGTGATGCGCAACATCCTCGGCGAACGGGTCCTCGGCCTCCCCCGCTGAGTTCCGTGAGCCAAACGCCGCGTCTGGCGGCGTCTCGCGCACGGACCATCGGTGCTCGTGAGCCAACGGCCGCGACACGCGGCGTGTGGCTCACGGATCTCGCGGGATGACCCGGACTGGACGGGGGCGGACGCGAGACTCGGGGGCGTGATCCGTCGGTGCCAACTCGCTTTCGTCGCGACCGTCGTGCTCGTGGCAGGGGGATGTTCGGGCGGCGACACCGAGGGACCGATCGCGAGCAGCGAGATCACCGGCCCCGCGACGACGCCGACGTCACCGCCAACCGATGCGACCGAACCGCCGGTGTCGACGGCTCCCACCGCAGTCAGCGCGCTGGGCGATGCCCGTCTGACCGTCGCGCCGGATGCTGCCGGGTTCGCAGCCGGCTTCTCGGCTGCGCACGCGACGATCAGCGATCCTGCCGCACCGGCCGACGCTGCCGCCCTCGCCGGCCAGCAGCTGCAGCTGCTGTTGCGTGCGCTGGCCGACGTGCCGGAGCTCGACGAGGAGGTGCTCGTCGCGCTCGACCCGGCGGCGCGGCCGTCGATCGAGCGGATCGTGCGAGCGCGCCAGTTCCTGCAGGCACGCAACGCAGCCGACACCACTCCCAGCCAGCCGCCCACTGAGCTCCCGGCGTGGACGATCGTCGAGCCCGAGTCCGTCGACGTCCTGCTCGCCCACTACGCCGAGGCCGAAGCGCTCACCGGCATCCCCTGGTACTGGCTGGCGGCGATCCATCTGCAGGAGACCCGCATGGGTCGCATCCAGGGCGTGTCGTCGGCGGGCGCCGTGGGGCCGATGCAGTTCCTGCCGACCACGTGGGCCGAGTGCTGCACGGGCGACCCGCTCGTCACTCGCGATGCCATCATCGGCGCCGCCACCTATCTCGCCCAGAGCGGCGGGCCGGCCGACATGAACGCCGCGGTGTACCAGTACAACCCGAACGACGGCTACGTCGCCGTGGTCACCGCGTACGCCGAATCGCTGCGCGACGAGCCGGGCCTGTACCGCGGGCTGCACGCGTTCCAGGTGTTCTACGGCAGCGCTGCCGGCACGGTGCGGCTGCCGGTGGGGTACGCGCAGTCCGCACCGATCGACGCCGCCGCCTACCTCGCCGCGAATCCCGCCGACGCCGCCTGACGACGCCTCACCCGAGTGCCAGCGGCGCACCCGGGGGCGCCAGGAGACCTCGGGTGGGCGGATGGCACTCGGGCGGACCGCTGGCACTCGGGTCTCGGGGGCGGGAGGGGTGCGGGAGTACGGTTTCGCGCATGGCCGATCTGCTCGATCTCTCCGCTCGCATCATCGACTCCGGACACACCGACCAGCCGGTGAACCGCACCACCAACGAGCTCAGCGAGATCGCCGACGGGCTGGCGATGGTCGAGAGCTTCAGCCATTC
>JAPLAA010000037.1 GCA_026393475.1 Actinomycetota bacterium | reverse complement strand
CAAGAAGCTCGGTGTCTCGATGAACGCACTGCTGGCGGCGAACGCGATGACGGTGAACAGCGTGATCCACCCCGGCATGGTGCTCGTCGTGCCGGCGGGTGCGACGGCCTCGCTGCAGACGACCAGCTCGACGAGTTCGACGAGTTCGACGAGTTCGAACAGCACGGCCGGCCGGGCGGCGGCCACCACGTACGTGGTGCAGGCCAACGACGCCCTGTTCAACATCGCCAGGAAGTACGGCGTCAGCCTGAACGGCCTGCTGCAGGCGAACAACCTCAAGATCGACAGCGTGGTGCTCCCCGGGCGCACGCTCACCATCCCGGCCGGGGGCACGCTGGCCGTCTCCCCCACGCCTGCTTCCCCCGGCCAGGCAACTCCGACCGCCGCACCCGCCGCGCCTGCGGCGACCGCCGCAGCCGGCACCTACGTGGTGCAGGCCGGCGACAGCATCTACGGCATCGCCTCGAAGCACGGCCTGAAGTACGGCCCGCTGTTGAAGGCGAACGGCCTCACGCTCGAGAGCGTCCTCAACCCCGGACGGACGCTCACGATCCCGGCCGGGGGCACGCTGGCGATCTCCCCCTCGCCCGCTGCCTCCGGCCAGGCCAACTCTGCGGCGTCCGCTGCCGCTGCCCGGATCGACACCGTCGTCGCCTACGCCAAGGCCCAGCTGGGCAAGCCGTGGGTGTTCGCCGCTGCCGGTCCCGACTCGTTCGACTGCTCGGGCCTCACGATGATGGCGTACCGCCAGATCGGGATCGGCCTCCCGCACTCGAGCGTGTTGCAGTCCGCCAGGGGCGTCGCGGTCGACTGGTTCACCCAGGACATCCAGGCGGGCGACCTGATCTTCATGGCCTCGAGCAACGCCCCCGGCGTGATCGGCCACGTGGGCATCGCGATCGACGCCAAGCGGTGGATCCACTCGCCGGAGAACGGTGACGTCGTGCGCCAGGGTTTCATCCCGGCCGACAGCCGGCTGATGGCCGTCCGTCGCTTCGTGACCGTCTGACCTGACCTCGACCGGCCGGCCCGTTGCAGGGTCGGATCAGCGAGCGCCGAGTTCGCGGGCGGCGTCGTCGGCCGCCTCGGCCCCGAGCACACGGCGCAGCAGCAACAAGCCGTCCACCTGTGCCACGAGCCCGAGGGCGCGTCGGCGGCGGGCCGCGGCGGAACCGTTGGGGAGCCGGGTGACGAGCCAGTCGACCCACGCGCCGAGCATTGCTGGCGCGAGGGCGTCGTACGGGGCCTGTCCCGCGCTCGCCAGCCCCACCATCTCGAAGTAGAGGGCGAAGATCCGGTCGGCCTCGGGCGCCGACAACGCCGGCCACGCCCGACGGAGCAGGTCCTGCTCGGACCGCGGCTCCGTGCCGAAGGCATCGTCGAGCAGCGTCATGAGCGTCACCCCGAGCGATTCGGCGACGGCGATCACGAGGGCCGGCTTGGTGGCGAAGTAGTACACGACGGTGCGGTCGCTGATCCCCAGGCGTTCGCCCACGGCGCCGAAGGTGAGCGACGCCATGCCCCGTTCGAGCGCGACGGCGACGGCAGCGTCGAGGATCTCCTCGCGGGAGTGCCGGTAGCCCATCGGGAGGATGGTAGCGACGGCGGCCGCCGCCACACCGCTGCCCGGACGGATCAGTGGCGGGCGACACCCGGCCGTGAGAGGACGGCATCGAGCTCGTCGAGCAGGATGCGCGCCTCGGCCGCGCCGAACACGATCGGCGGCTTGATCTTGAGGACGTTGTCGGCGGGACCGTCGGTCGAGATCAGCACACCCCGCGCCCGCAGTCGCTCGGCCACCTCGGCAGCGGCAGCGGTCGCCGGTTCACGGGTGTCGCAATCGGCGACGAGGTCGACGCCGAGGTACATGCCCACGCCGCGCACGTCGCCGATGAGCTCGTGTCGCTGCTGCAGCTCGCGGAACCCGTCGAGGAGCATCGAGCCGGTCGCCGCGGCACGAGCCATCAGTTCCTCGCGTTCGATCACGTCGAGCACGGCCATACCGACAGCGCAGCTCACCGGGTTGCCGCCGAAGGTGCTGAAGAACTCCATGCCGTTCGCGAACGAAGCCGCGATCTCGGGCGTGGTGACCACGGCAGCCAGCGGATGACCGTTGCCCATCGGCTTGCCGAGCGTGACGATGTCGGGCACCACACCCTGCAACTCGAACGCCCACATCGACGAGCCCACGCGACCGAAGCCCACCTGCACCTCGTCGGCGATGCACAGCGCGCCGGCCGCTCGGGCATGTCGGTACGCCTCGCGCAGGTAGCCGGAGGGGAAGACCACCTGGCCGCCGCAGCCGGAGATCGACTCCGTGATGAACGCGGCCGGGCCGCGAGGGTCGTGCTCGATGGCGCGCCCGACCGCGTCGGCGACGGAGGTGGCGTACTCGGCACCGGCGACGTCGTCGGTCGACCGGATGCGCCCGCGGTACGGGTCGGGCAGCTCCGCCAGTTGCACGTGTGCAGCGCGTCCGGCGCCGCCGCGGCGGTTGAACTTGTAGGCGCTGATCTCGACGAGGTCGTTGGTGTTGCCGTGGTAGCCCCAGTCGACGGCGACCACGTCGTGGCGGCCGGTGACGGTGCGGGCCATGCGCAGCGCGAGCTCGTTGGCCTCCGAGCCGGAGTTCACGAAGTAGACGACGCTGAGCGGATCGGGGAAGGTGGCGGCGAGGCGTTCGGCGTAGTCGAGGATCGTCGGGTGGAGGTAGCGCGTATTCGTGTTGAGCACTGCGGCCTGACGGGTGAGCGCGGCCACGACGTGCGGATGGGCGTGGCCGACGTGGCACACGTTGTTCACGCAGTCGAGGTGATGGCGGCCGGTGTGATCGACGAGCCACGGCCCGGTGCCGCGCACGATGGAGAGCTTGCTGCGATAGCTGGTGCTGAGCGACGGGCCGAGGTCGGCGCGTCGACGCTCCATGAGATCGCCCGGTTCGTCGCCGGAGTGCCAGGTCTCGGGGCCGAGGCGCAGGAGGAGATCGGCGTCGGGTGCGATCTGGCGCCACACCGTCATCCGGCTCGGCTCGCCGGCGCCTTCGAAGTTGCCGTCGGGGCCGAGCGCCGGGTCGGCCATGAGGTCGGTGATGATCTGCAGGTGCACGTGCGGCGCCCATCCGCCGTTCACGGTGTGGTCGCCCACGTAGGCGATCACCTCGCCCGCCGCGACCGTCTGCCCGGGGCTGACCGTCGACAGGGTGCGGCGCGACAGGTGGCCGTAGAGCACGTGGAACGGTCCGGCGTCGCCGGCCTCGTGGCGCACGATCACCGTGGGGCCGTAGTCGAACGGCAGGTCGTTGTCGACCACGGTGACCACGGCGCCGGGCAGCATCGCGTGCAGTGGTGTCTCGGCCTCGACGAACAGGTCGATGCCGAGGTGCACCGACCGGGTCTCGGGTGCGTCGGTGGTGAACTGATCGCCGGCGTAGCAGTTGCGGTCCTCGTCGTAGCGTCCGATCGCGACCACCGCGTCGGCGGCGACCATCTCCTGGCGCAACCAGTCCCAGTACGCGACCGGGTCGGCCGCCACGTGCATGCCGGGCGCACCGTCGGCGAGGCTGATCACGATCCGACCGGCGCGACGGAGGTCGAACGGCAGCGGCGACACCGGGCGGCACTCGTCGCTGCGCAGCCACTCGACGATCGCGTCGTGCTGCGGCACAGCTGAGAGGCCCGCTGCCTCGCGGGCGACGAAGTGGAGGAACTCGGGCCGCATGGACGTGAGGCGTCGGAGCAGCCGCAGTGCCGGTGCGCGGCTGACGGTGAGGTACTCGTTGTCGGGGAACTCGGCCGAGCGGTGCGACGAGATGACGACGCTCATCGCGAGCCGGGCGACGACGAGGTCGAACAGCACCTGCAGTTCGTCCGCGGAGAGCGCCGCGAACTCGGTGTAGCCGCCGATCACCCGGCGAGCCGTGGCAGCCACGTCGGGCACGTCGAGCAGTGCATAGGCGAGCGCGACAGCGAGCTCGTTCGCCCGGCGACCGGAGGTGGCGTCGCCGAAGTCGATGATGCCGCTGATGCGCGGCGCTCCCGAGCCGTCGTCGCGCACGAGGACGTTGAAGTCGTTCGCGTCCTGGTGCAGCACCGACGCGGGCAGCCGGTGGAGCACCGGTGCGACCCGTTGCTCGTACCGATCGAACGCCAGCCGCACGACGGCACGGTCGTCGGGATCGGCCACGTCGTCGAGCCACGGGAGGACACGTGCGGCACCGTCGAGGTTCCACAGGAAGTCCGGGCGGTGCGCAGCCGGATGGCCGAAGCCGGCGAGGGCGGCCGACAGCTGCCCGATGGTGCGGCCGAGCTCGCGTTCGAGGTGCGGCGTACGTGGCACCCGGGCGAGGACGTCGCCGTCGAGGTGGGTGACGAGGCGGACCCGATGTGCGCCGTTCGGACCCGTCACGTCGGCGTACCCGGCACCGTCGACGGTGCCGACGACGCGCGGCACCGGCAGCTCGGGGGCGGTGCGCTCGAGGTGGCGGAGCATCGCCAGTTGCAGGTCGAGCACCGCATGGTCTTCCCCGGCGTTGGCGACCTTCAGCACGTAGGTGCCATCGGCGCTCTCGATGCGTGCGTTCTGATCACGCTCGGAGTCGAGCATCGTCAGGCGGCCGTCGACACCGAAGTGCTCTCGCGCGATCGCGGCGAGTTCGTCGACGGTGAAGGCAGGTGCCGGCAGGCGGAAGACGTCGTGCTCGGTGTGGGTCACCCCGGC
The DNA here is from genome assembly GCA_026393475.1 of Actinomycetota bacterium. Lineage (GTDB taxonomy): Bacteria > Actinomycetota > Acidimicrobiia > Acidimicrobiales > Ilumatobacteraceae > VFMC01. The sequence continues at coordinate 39,752 of JAPLAA010000037.1, read as the reverse complement.
GAACCTACCGGGGCGTCAGCGGCCGGTGAAGTTGGCCGGGCGCTTCTCGAGGAACGACGCCACGCCCTCGCGATGGTCGTCGCTCTTGAAGCATGCGGCCATCGCCGCGGTGTGGCGTGCCATGTGCTCGCCCACCGGAGCGGTGAGGCCCTGGTGCACGAGGCTCTTGATGAGGCCGAGGCTGTGCGGGGAGCCGGCGGCGATCGTGTGGGCGAGCTCCAACGTCTTGCGCATGAGGTGATCGCTCAGCACCACCTCGGTGACGTAGCCGAGTCGCAGCGCCTCGTCGGCGTCGATCATCGCCCCGGTGTAGAGCAGGCGCAGCGCGGGCTGCACGCCGATGATGCGCGGCAGCAGCCACGTGCCGGCGCCGGTGTCGGGGACGAGACCGCGGTGCACGAAGTTCCATGCGAAGCGAGCCTTGGGGCTGGCGAGGCGGATGTCGCACTGCGAGGTGAATTCCGCGCCCATGCCCACCGCCGGACCGTCGATCGCGCAGATCGTCGGCTTCTTCGCCTGGGCGATCGGCCACCACTTGTGCCGTTCCTCTTCGTTCGCCGACCCACGAAGGCCTCGGGTCTCCCCCGGGATGGTGGCGAGATCGGCGAGATCGGTGCCGGCGCAGAACGCACCGGGCACGCCGGTGACCACGATCACGACCGTGTCGGGATCGTCGTCGGCGCGGCCGACCGTCTCGATGAACTGGCCGAGCATCGCGTAGGTCATCGCGTTGCGCTTCTCCGGCCGGTCGATGGTGACGACACCCACCTTGCCGTCGCGGTGGTAGTGGATGAGCTCGCGTACAGCAGCCTCGGTCATGCACCGACGGTAGCCGCGCAAGCGCGAGCCGGCCCCAGAGGAGGGACGCCTCCGCCGCCGCCGCACGGATGCCGTGGAAGGCGGCCCGGTCGGGTCTTTCCCGCGGGAAATGCCCGTCGAGACACCCGCCGAAGGACCTGTGGACGAGGGTGATCGTGGGTCGAGACCGTGCGCATCGACCCGAACACGGTGGAAGCGATCGCCCGATCGGCCGTGCGCTACCAATCGGCCGAATCGTCCGACGATGCGGACACGTTCCAGGAGGACAGCACCTCCGACAGCTCGCCTGCCGACGTTGGCAATGTCCACCGTGCCGATCGGCAGTCATTCCGGTGATCCGGACGCCGTCGAACGAGAGCGGACGCCGCTACGTCAGGTCCTCTCCCATTGTCTCCCTCTTGATCTGGAGTCGCACCTGCTTCAGCTTGGTCACGAATTCGGGGGACACGTTCCGATCAGAGGCCTGATTCATCCGCCAGAGCTCAGCGCGGCAGTCGCCTGCGATCTCTTCGATACCGCCGAGTGCGTTGATCTCTTCGACGAGCCGATCCGCTTCGGTCCCGAACACGGGCAGCCGGTACCAGAGGATGTCCCAGATCGGGTCCTCGCCCGGATTTCCGGCAAGCATCCTGCGTGGCAGCGCCGGCAGAAGCCGCCCGCCAGCGAAGACAACGGGCGGCTCCCGGCCAGGAAATCCCGGAAACATCGGTGGCCGTGCCGGAAGGAACTGGAGGAATCGGGCCTCGCCCGCCGCAACATCGTGCAGCTCCCGGCCTGCGAGTGGTGCTCCGAGGACCACCTTCAAGCGGCGGTTCACGACGATCGCCGGTACGGGGCCGGGAAGTCGGTGCGCGGTCACCAAGATGAGCACCTGCTCATCCGTCTCGGTCACCTCGGCCGATGGTCGCCTCTGGGGTGTACCCCGCACTTCGATCAGCAGCTCGCGTTGGTCTGGATCGGCTCCCCACCACGACCACTCGAATCGTTCCAGCATCAGCGCACAGTGCCCCGCAACGACGCTGCCCGCAAGTGAACAGCCGGTGCCGACCGGCAGTTCCGTACGGGTCGGGGCTACCAGATGCCTGGCACCAATCGGCGACGGTCACGAGCAAAGGTGGTGTAGCGCTCGCCCAGCGCAAACTCGAGCGCTCGTTCCTCGACGCGGATGCGACGAAGCATGGCAGGCAACGTCCCGACGAACGTCAGCACGAGCCCGGGGTAGGTGCCAAGCGACAGGCCAACACCAAGAAACGCGACGGCAGAGCCGGCGTACATCGGATGTCGCACCCATCGATAGGGGCCGTCCTCAACCACCTGGTGCTCGTCGTGAATGGTGACGACTCCCTGATGAAAGCGGCCAAGAGAAACATGACTCCACTGCCGAACAGCGACGCCGAGCACGAGAATGACGATGCCTGCAGCAAAGACCACTCGCGGCATTGGCAGAGAAAGCCAGCCGATGAGGCTGAGCGAAAGTGAGATGGTCACGAGGACGACGGGAAGCGCATCCAGGTAGATCAGCGCCCAGCGATCGTCGCTTCTGGTCGAGTCGTTGGGGGTTCCGAAACCCTGTGAGAACTCCTGCACCACGAAGACCAGCATCACGACTGAGAACACCGCGAACCCCGGCCACGTCGCAACAAACGGCATCGCCACAGGCTAAGAGAATGGACCTAGCCCGCCAAGCCCCCGATAGCCCGTAGCGCCCGGACGGCGGACGCAAGGCTTCACACCGCGCCCGAGCGGCAGATCGGGCGCGTCGTGCCGAGGCGGCAGGACCGCCGGTCACCGATGCACGTCTCGACGATGTTTCGCCGATCGCGCCGTGCCCGTTGCTCGCGACGCGCTGAAGCGCGACGCGACAACAACGAGAACCCCGCTGATCGGAATGCCGACGATCCATCCGCCCATGCCGAACACCAGCGCTGCGGTTGATCGCTCGCTGGAGGCGAACAACCACCACATCGCCAGCATCGCCGTAGCGAGGCACAACGAGACGAAAGCCAGGGCGCGCCCTCGCAGAGGCGCGAGAGCCGCCACACCGATGGCTGGCCCGAGCGTGAACAGCGCAGTCCACGGGCCCGCGGTCCACGGATCGGCCTCGACCCATGAACTGTTCCGCGTGAACGTTGACCCGATCACCGATCCGCCGGTGGCGCTCACGGCGTACACCAGCAGCCGCCCCCAAAACCGATCGACCCCGAGCGCCATGCTCAGATGGTGGCCTGGTTCGCTCGAGCCCACGTGTACGCCAACTGAACCCGTGGCGAAACCTCGCGACCGCTATCCGACCACATCGGCAGATTGGGCGCGTCGGGCCACAGCCGCCCGGCGAGGGCCTCGTAGCGCTGAATTCCCGGTGTGGACGCTTTCCGCAAGTTGTCGGTCGCGCCCGACCGGCAGATGGGCGCGATCAGCCGGCGAGCCGGCGGCGCACTTCGGCGACATCGGCTGCGAGGCGATCAGCCAGTGCTCGTCCGTCGAGCTTGGCGACCGTCGCTCGCTGAGCCACTGCCTCGGCGAGGAGCTCACGAACGAGATGAGACAGCGTGAGCCCGCGCTCAGCCGCCATTGCGTCCAGACTCGCCGCGAGGTCGCCGGTGAGACGTACCGACAAGTGTCGGTCCTGACTCACGATCACTTCGGGGGCGTAGGCGATGGTCTCGCCCGTCTGCTCCTCGAGCCACTGGATCGCCTTCGGCTTCGCCATCACTGGCCTCCACTTTCGCGTTCGATTGCGTGCGTGATGGCGACTGCGATGTCTACTGCGAAGGACCGGTTCGGATCGAGTTGCTCCGTCCCGGAGATCAGTGCTCGCAAGTCGATGAAGATCCGTTCCAGATCTGCTCTCGTGAGGACAACGCCGTCCTCCGGAAGCCAGTCGAGATCTCCAACATCGTGTGACACTGTAACACGCAGGTGTGCAAGCCGAGCAGTTCGGCACGCGTCGTTGGGGTGTCGGGTGCGTTCGGTAGCGCCCAGCGCTACGCAGCGCGCCCGACGTCAGGTGCGATTCGAAGCAGCATCGTCCCGACGTGGCGCGGTTCGATCGTTTCCCGACAATTCACCCAGCAGGCGCCGTCTCGTGGAATCGGGCGGATCTCGACGAGCAAGACTCACCAACACCCGGACTGGACGAGAGGGTTGATGATCAAGCATTCCTGTCGAGCGCGACTCGTGACGAGCAGTGCTGTTGCCGTACTCGGAGGCCTCCTGGGCGGGTGCAGCGCCTCGCTCGACTCGGGTGCGACGGCGCTCGAAACACCGATCGATCGAGGGGTGGCGCGTGTCGCAGCCGTTGATGAAGGACGGATCGACCTCGGCTCGTTGGATCAGCAGGTCACCGCTCCCACATCGTTTCGCGAAGTGGTGGCGATGTCCGATGCTGTGGTGCTCGGCTCCGTGACGCGTGTGGAGGCAGGGCCGAACGAGGGCCCGATCGAGTATCCCGAGGGGCAACTCGCGACCGGCCGCGTGACCGTCCGTGAGTCGCGTGCTCTCCGGCAATCCGACCTTGACCGAACACGGCACGCTGCTTGTTTCCTTTGGGACAGGCCAACAGATCGATTCTGATGAAGTGCTGTCCGAGATTCGTTCGGCAATGCCGAAGACCGAAATGTTGTGGGTGCTGACCAGTATCGATCGCGCGTACCCGGGCCAGAGCGTCTTCGTGCTTTCGAACTTGGCAACGCTGGTCGAGAATGTCGACGGCCGCGCACGACCCCTGTTCTTCAGCGCAACGGCGTCCGAAGCAATCCGTGGTTCGCTGAGCACTGAGAAGGCGGCGTCGGCGCTCGGCCCACTTGTCAGCGACATTGCGATGATGGACTACGAAGGCGCCATCGATGTGGCTCAATCGGTTGCTTCAGTCAACGCTGGTGCTCCGCAATCGGCTGCCGAGCAACCGATATCCGAGTGAGGCGCACGGGTTCCGTCGCTCGCTCGGAAGGCTCGGCCACCGGGAGCTCCGCGTGGTGCCTATCGGCAGCTCGGAGCGGTCCGCTGGCGTCAGCCCATACCTCGCTAGCCCTCATCTGTGATCTGTTCGTCACCGTCGTACGCCAGGTCGCCATTCCCCTTGGGCGTCTCGTACATGGTCCAGCCGCCCGGCGTGTCGAGGAGGCGGAAGGCCTTGGCCAGGGCCAGCGTTTGCTCCGCGGCGTCGCTCGCCGATGACGTGGTCGCAGCAGCAATTGCGCGCAAGATCGCAATCTTGGCCTCGTGTGCTGCGCTTGCAAGCTCGGTATCTCGCGCCAGGTCGTCGGCGCCGTGAGACCCCGCTGGGGCGGTCCAATCCATCACTCGAGCCAGCATTGCACTCCGTGACGTGCCCGTTGCTCGATGTACCTGCCGAGGGTCGATGTACTGATGCTCCCCGACGATGCAACGTGGACACGGTGTCGGGCGTCTGACTGGTTGTGGTTCGATCAGGTGTGGGCGAAGAGCAACCGGATGCGATCGGTGCGATGTACCACCAGTACCGGAGCCAACTACTCGGCCTGGCGACGTTGCTGTCCGGGTCACGTGCGGTCGCTGAGGAAGTGGTGCAGGACGTCTTCGCGGCGGCGATCCCTCGCTGGGACGTGATCGACAACCACGAGTGGTACCTCAAGCGGTCGGTGGTGAACCGAGTGCGATCACTCGGCCGCCGCGCCACACGAGCCAAGCACGTCCCGCGTCCGCACGACGGCGTCACCGGCGAACCGTTGATCGACGAGACCTGGCGTCTGCTGCGCGGCTTACCGGCGCGTCAACGCACGGTGCTCGTGCTTCGCATCCACCTCGATCTACCGGACGAAGAGATCGCCCGACTCATGAACTGCCCCGAACCAACCGTTCGATCGCTCGCCTTCCGGGCGCTCGCAACCCTCCGAAAGGAACTGACATGAACTACTCCGTGACCTCTGACGAGGAACTGAACGCACTCCTCGAGCGCACGATGCGAGCGGTGTCGGAGAGTGCCCCAGACATGGAGTTCTCCACCACGACCGGAAACCAGCGGTGGATTGCGACCGCCGCTGCGGCGACGGTGCTCGTGGTCGGTGTGGGCGCCGCAGGATTCGCACTCATCGCACGACGCGATGCGTCCAGCCCGCCGGCCGCGAGCGTTGCCGAACCATCCGAGAGTCCGCTGGTTCGCGTGGACGACGTGTTTCTGTCCACGTCGATCGTGAAGCCGGGTGCGGTCGCGCTGCAGCTCGCTGACGGCCAACGGCTGACGTTCGGTGTCGTCGGCCAGCCCTACTTCGATGGCTACGCCCAGGCCGTCACTGTCCAGATCGGCGCGGCATCGAACGGTCGGTTCCTGCCTGCTGGCGCCGACGTCGTCGCAGGTGCGGAGCCCGAACTCGGTGGTAACGACACGGTCGTGTTCTGGACGGGGTTGCCGGCCTCCGTCGCCCGCGTCGAGTTCCAACCCGCTGCCGGTACCGCCACCTGGCAAACACCCGTTGCTGGCGTCGCCGCCTTCCCCGTGGCTTCACACGCCCCGGATGACACGCTCATCGCATACGACGCGGCCGGCAACGAAGTGCAGCGGATCTCCTGGTCGGCAGCCAAGGTGATCGGCTCCTCGACCACCGGCGGTGAGTCGAAGGTCAGCTACGACTACTCCTCGATCACCGAGCCGCCCGCCGTCCCCGAAGTCGACATGGCGATGCTCGCCGGACTGACCCAGTTCCAAGAAGACGAATACCGCGCATTCGGCAACGACACGATGCGATCCTGCCTCGCAGCGAAGGGCGACTCTGCATGGACGGCATGCATCGAATCGACGGACGCCGCCGTCAAGCAGTACCTCAAAGACCTCCAAGCATCTCGCACAGCCGGTGACGCGACAGCGGAAACCACTTCTCCCTGACCGCCTCGTTCAGCGGCGAGCGTTGGCGCCCGGCTATCTGTCGGTGGTCGAGAGGTCCGACCGCGTGTCGGTCAGAGACGGATGATCTGAAGGTTCCACTGGATCGGCATCGGCGAGAAGCCGGCGCGCTCGTACGAGCGACGAGCGGGGGCATGACCGGGGTCATCGGTGGTCGCCACAACCACATATGACATCGACGCCTCTTGGCTCCGGTCGAATGCAAACCGGTTGAGCGTGGTCGCGATGCCCCGGCCTTGGGCATCCGGATCGACCGCGAGCAGGTCGATGTCAGCGATGCCGTGCGCGTCCATCTTGAGCACCACGAAGCCTGCTGGCCGGCCGTCGAGGTCGTACACCCAGGTCTCGTCGCCGCTGTCGGTGATCGCTGTGCGGATGTACGAAGCCTGCGATGCCTCCCAATCCGGCTCGATGCGCTCGAAGAGTTCCGGACCGTAGAGGACCTCGAACGAGGCATACACAGAACGGAACGCCTCCACGCCGAACGCGACGCAGGTCTCGACGTCGTCAGGCGCGAGGCGACGGATCTGCGGGGGCCGAGGTGCCGGATCGCCCGGCTGTTCGATCGTCCTGTAGAGCAACACCGGCATGACGGCCCGGCGGGCGAAGCCAGTCGATCGGAAGAGACGACACGCCGGCTCGTGACCGGGGAAGTCACGGACGTACGCCTCGACGTACGCCACTCCGACCTCGCGCAGTCGAGCCAGCGCGTGGGCAACCAACCGCCGGCCGACGCCCCGCCGCTGGTGAGCGCGATCCACGGCGACGAGGTCGACCATCCCCATCCCGGTCTGCAGATCGCAACTGGTGACGATGAAACCGACAGTGACTCCGTCGAGGTCGGCAACCCAGACAACCGCCTCCGCGCCGTTCACCCAGGCGTCGACTTGTGCAGCCAGACCATCCGCCCAGTCAGGACGTAGGCGATCGAAGAGATCGTCGCCGTAGATCGCCCTCATCGACGAATACACGGACTCGTGAGCATCACGCGCCACCCGCACACACGAGTTCACGTCAGTGCACTCGGACCTTCGGATCACCAACACGACGAGCTCGCGTCGGCCAGCAGCATCCCGGCACGGTAACGCCTCGGGTCGCCACGGTCATGATGCCTTTCACACGGTCGCGAGAACTTCCGATCGGGTCGGGTCGCTCACTCCATCGCCACCGACTCGGGACCCGCCGAGGAACTCCTCAAGCGGTCGGCGTCACCAGCGGCACTGGGGGGCGATGCCGAACCGCTTGAGCAGCAGCGAGGCAGGGCAGCCCCGCAGCGTGACGTACATCCACTGGTTGAGCCCGACGAACACGGTGAGCACCAGGAACCACGGGCTCACGAACGCGCTCAGCGCAGCACTCAACAGCGTCATGGTGCCGGCCAGGGCGAACAGGATGCGCTCGAGCGGCCAACGGACCGGCCGGGTCGGCGCCTCGACGGTGCGACCGGTGGGGACGGTGGGGACGGTGGGGACGGTTGGGGTGGACATGTGGAACTCCTCTGGGGGTGGCGTGCGGCAGGACCTTCTGGAGCCACTTCGGGGCGTACCAGTTCTTGTCGCCCAGCAGCGCCATCGTCGCCGGGACGAGCATCACCCGGACCACGGTCGCGTCGAGCAGGACTGCGACCGCCAGGGTGAGCCCGAGCTCGGTGGGCGGGATCGGACCCGTCACGCCGAAGGCGATGAACACGATGATCATGATGATCGCCGCATTCGTGATCGGCCGGCCCGTGCGGGCGATGCCCTCACTGATGGCCCGGTGCGTGTCGCCCGTCGCCTGGTAGCGCTCCTTGATCGCCGCGAGCAGGAACAGTTGGTAGTCCATCGACAGCCCGAACAGCAGGGCGAAGAAGAACAACGGTGCCCAGGCGTCGACGAAGCCCTGGTGCTCGATGCCGATGAGACGCGCGCCGTAGCCGTGCTGGAACACCAGCGTCGCGAACCCGAAGGCGGCGCCGACGGTGAGCAGGTTCATCAGGATCGAGAAGGTGGCGATCACGACGCTGCGGAACACGACGAGCAGCAGCATGAAGGCGACGATCAGGATCAGTCCGATGGCGTAGGGGGCTCGGTCGACGAGCACCTGGGTGAGGTCGTGGTTCTGGCCGGCGGGTCCGCCGACGAGTGCGTTCGGCACCGCGTCGTCGAGACCCGTGCGGAGCGCCTCGACCATGTCGGCCGTGGCCGCCTCGTCGATCTGGGTGCCGGGCGTGACGCGGACGACGACACGACCGCTGGCGGCCGGCTGGGTGACGATGCGGGCGTCGACCACGTTGGGGGTGGCCGTCGCGATGTCGATGACCTGTTGGGCATCGGCAGCGGCGACGGTGACGTACGCCGGGCCGGCGGCACCGGGGCCGAACGACTCGACGACCATGTCGTAGCCGTCGCGGCTGGTGTGACCCTGGTCGACGACGCGGGCGCCGGGCATGCCGAGCGTCATGCCGAATGCCGGTGCGGCGAGCGCACCGAGCAGGACGAGGCCGGTGGCGAGCGTGCGGCCGGGACGACGCAGCGCAGCACCCGTCCACTTCGCCCAGCGACCCTCGGCGACGATGTCGGGGTCCTTCTCACCGCGGGTGACGAGGACCTTGTCGCCCATCGCGATCAGGACCGCGGGCAGCAGGGTGAGTGCAGCCAGGGCGACGGCGATGACGGAGATGATCATGCCGAGCGCCATCGTCTGGAAGACCATGACGGGCACGAGGAACACGGCAGCGAGCGAGAGCACAACGGTCAGCGCCGAGAGGAACACGGCCTTGCCCGACGTCGACATCGCGTTCTCGATCGCCTTGATGGCGTCCTTGCCCTCGACGCGCTCCTCGCGGTAGCGGGAGACGATGAACAGGCTGTAGTCGATGCCGACGGCCAGGCCGATCATCATCGAGAAGTTCATCGACCACACCGAGATCGGCGAGATGAGGCTGAGCAGGTGCAGCGAGGCGAAGCCGGTCGCGATACCTGCGATGGCGAGGATCAGCGGGATGCCCGCAGCGATCAGGGCGCCGAAGGCGACGAACAGCATGATCAGCGTCGGCAGACCCGAGAGCAGTTCGGCCTTGTGGAGCGCCTCTTCGTTCATCTGGTTGAAGTCGGACCAGACGGGCCATTCACCGGTGACCTCGACCGTGGCGCCGTCGGCGACCGTGAGGTCACCGACGAAGTCGCCGAGTTCACCGGCGGCCTCGGGGCGTTCCTTGTCCTCGCCGATCTGCTGTTCGACGGGCACCAGCGCGGTGAGGCCGTCCTGGGAGATCATCCCGGCCTCGGGCGGCATCGCCAGCGGATCGACGACGGACAACACCTTCGGCCCGTCGGCGAGGGCGGCGACGACCGCCTGCAGGCCGGCCGGGTCGTCGGCGATCGGGGTCGCCTGTCGGTAGACGACGATCGGGTTCTCGGCACCCATCGCCGGGAAGTCGGCGCGCAGTTCCTTGCGCACCGCCTCGGCGGTCGAGCCCTTGGCATCCCAGCCGGCGCCCGAGAGCGCCTTGGTGAGGGTGATCGCGAGCGGTGCGGCGGCGAGGGTGACCACGAGCCACACCAGGATCACCGCCTTGCGGTGCCGCGCCATCGACGCGGCGAGACGCGAGAACAGCGCTCGTTCGTCGGGGTCGTGCGACGGCTCGTGCTCGACGGGCGGCGTCGGTGCGATGACTGTGCTCACGGATCAACTCCTCGTTCGTGTCCACGTCCTGGTGGAAGGACGAACGAACTATACCCCATAGGGTATCTCTTGCAAACCCCCAGGGGTATCAAGAGGGATGCTCAGTGAGCGCGTTCGACCCAGCTGTGGATGGTCTGGAAGTAGTTGGCCCGGTCGTACACGTCCGGGTCGGGAACGTTGGCCCGGCTGACGCTGCCCCGCAGTTGGCGCACGCTGTCGTAGTCGCGCTCGTCCATCCACGTCACCAGTTCGCGACGGATGTCGAGCAGGTGCTCCGGGCCGTGCCGCAGCAACGCGCTGGTGGTCATCACCACATCGGCGCCTGCGAGCAGCAGCTTCAGCGCGTCCATCCCGGTGTGCACTCCCCCGCTGGCGGCCAGCGATCCCCGGGAGAACTCGCGCAGCACACCGATCCAGTGCAACGGCAGACGCGCATCGGCCGAGGTCGACAGCTGGAGCCGGGGGCGCACCTCCAAGGTGTCGAGGTCGATGTCGGGCTGATACAGCCGGTTGAACAGCACCAGCCCATCGGCACCGGCGAGCTCGAACGCCTTCGCGGTGTGGGCGAGCGCGGTGAACCACGGCCCGATCTTCACGGCCAACGGGATGCTGATCTCCTGCTTCACCTCCTCGATGAGCTCCATGTAGCGGTGCTCCACCTCGGTGGCCGAGGTCATCGGGTCGGTGACGGTGTCGTACAGGTTCAGCTCGATCGCGTCGGCGCCCGCCTCGGCGAGCAGCTTGGCGTAGCGCACCCACCCGCCGGGCGACACGCCGTTGATGCTGGCGATCACCGGGATCGACAGCGCTGCCTTCGCGTCCTCGACGAGATCGAGGTGGTGGTCGGGTCCGACCTCGACACCGTCGAGATGCGGCAGGTAGCTGAGCGCCTCGCCGTTGCTGTCGGCGCCGTACCCCAGGGCGTACTCGACGGCGAAGGCCTCGTGTTCGATCTGCTCCTCGAACAGGCTCGGCAGCACGATGGCTCCGGCACCGGCGGCCTCGAGTCGCGGCCACATCGCCGGGTCGCCGGTGACCGGACCGGGCGACGCCACGAACGGGCTGTGGAGCTTCAGCCCGAGGTACATGGTGGTGAGGTCGGTCACGACTCCTCCTCGGTCTCCGCGAGCACTGCGCTCGCTGCGTGTTCGGGTGCCTGGCGTTCGACGCCGGCCAGCTGCTGGTAGTAGTTCCACCGGCCGGTGACGTCGTTCTGGGCCAGCCGCAACAGCTCTGCCGAACGCTCCGGATCGGTCCGGCTGAGGATGCCGAACCGGGCCTCGGCACGGGCGAACTCGGCGTAGGCGACCGACGGCTCGGCACTGTCGAGCTCGAACGGGTGGGTGCTCTCCCCCACCCCCGGCCGGTACCGGTAGAGGGGCCAGTGTCCGCTCTGCACGGCGGCCTTCTGCTGGGTCATCGACCGCGACATGTCGTAGCCGTGGGCGATGCAGCTCGAGTAGGCGATCACGAGCGACACACCCGGCCACGCCGCCGCTTCGAGCAGCGCCTTCACCGTCTGCACGTCGCTCGCACCGAGAGCGATCTTGGCCACGTACACGTCGCCGAAGCTCATCGCCTCGAGACCGAGGTCCTTCTTGGCGATGCCCTTGCCGCTCGCCGCGAACTTCGCGACCGCACCACGAGGTGTCGCCTTCGACGCCTGGCCGCCGGTGTTGGAGTACACCTCGGTGTCCATCACGAGGATGTTCACGTTGCGCCCGCTGCCCATCACGTGGTCGAGCCCGCCGGCACCGATGTCGTACGCCCACCCGTCGCCGCCGACGATCCACACCGCCCGGCCGACGAGCGCCCCCGCCAGCTCGTGGAGACGAGCGACTTCGGGGTCGTCGGCGTCGAGCGCGGCGAGCTCGGCCAGCGCCGACTGCAACGACGCGACCCGGTTGCGCTGGTCGCGCACCCCGTGATCGTCGGTGTCGTCGACGTGTTCGGCGATGGCCGCGGCGAGCGCCGGATCGACCCGGCCCGCCAGGCGGTCGAGGGCCTCGAGCGCCGCTCGACGTTGGGCCTCGTAGCCCAACCTGATGCCGAGACCGAACTCCGCGTTGTCCTCGAACAGGCTGTTGCTCCACGCCGGACCACGGCCGTCGGCATCGGTGCTGTACGGGGTGGTGGGCAGGTTGCCGCCGTAGATGCTCGAGCACCCGGTGGCGTTGGCGATGAGCAGCCGGTCGCCGAACAGTTGGGTGAGCAGCTTCAGGTACGGCGTCTCGCCGCAGCCCGAGCACGCACCGCTGAACTCGAACAGCGGCTGACGCAGCTGGCTCGTCTTCACCGACGCCGGATCGAACGCCGTGGCGTCCGCGCTCTCGGTCGCGAGGAACGCGTCCCACGCGATCCGCTCCACCTCGAGGTGGTCACCGATCGGGCGGAGGTTGATGCTCTTGCGCTTCACCTCGCTCTTGTCGTGCGCGGGGCAGGCCGTGACGCACAGGCCGCAGCCGGTGCAGTCGTCGGGCGCCACCTGCACGGTCAACGACAGGCCCGGCACCTCACGGCTGCGGAACGACTTGGTCTTCAACACGCTTCCCTCGGCGAGCGCAGCCGGTTCGTAGACCTTCAACCGGATCGCCGCGTGCGGGCAGACGATCGCGCACTTGCCGCAGTCGATGCACAGGTCGGGTTCCCAGATCGGGATCTCGGTCGCGATCGTGCGGCGCTCCACCTTCGCGGTACCGGTGGGGAACGTGCCGTCGGGCGGCAGCGCGCTCACGGGCAGCAGGTCGCCCTCCCCCGCCAGCATCCTGGCGGTCACCCGCTGCACGAAGTCGCTACTGCCCGCCGGCACGGTCGCCCGCACGTGGACGCCGCTGTCGGCGGCGGCCCCGATCCGCACCAGATGCAGGTTCGCGAGCGTGGTGTCGACCGCAGCGACGTTGCGCTCGACGATCACCACACCCCGCTTGCCGTAGCTGTGCTCGATCGCCTCCTTCAGTGCGGCGATCGCCTGCTCGGTGGGGAGCACCCCCGACAGTGCGAAGAAGCACGTCTGCATCACGGTGTTCACGCGGCCCGCGAGGCCAGCGGCCTTGGCAACTGCAGCGGCATCGATCGTGTACAGCTGGAGCCCGCGATCGAGCACCTGCTGCTGCGCACTCTCGGGCAGCGCACCCCACACGTCCTCGGGACGGTGCGGGCTGTTGAGCAGCACCACGGCACCGGGGGCGGCGACCTTCAGCACGTCGAGGCGCTGCAGGAAGTTCCACTGGTGGACACCGACGAAGGTGGCCTGGTCGACCAGGTAGGTGCTGGCGATCGGGTTCGGGTCGAACCGGAGGTGGCTGATCGTGGTGGAGCCCGACTTCTTCGAGTCGTACACGAAGTAGCCCTGCACGTGCAGGTCGGTCTGGTCGCCGACGATCTTGGCGGTGTTCTTGTTCGCACCGACGGTGCCGTCGCTGCCGAGCCCGTAGAACACGGCGCGCACCTTGGCGTGGTCGGTCGTGAAGCTCGGGTCGACGGCGAGGCTGAGCCGGGTGACATCGTCGACGATGCCCACGGTGAAGCCGTTGCGCGGGGTCTCGGCCGATGCCTCGTCGAACACGGCCTTGGCCATCGCCGGCGTGAACTCCTTCGAGCTCAGGCCGTAGCGGCCACCGATCACACGCGGCTTCGCACTGCCCACCCAGTGCTCGTCGGCCGAGTGCCACAGGGCCGACAGCACGTCGAGGTGCAGCGGCTCGAACGGTGCGCCCGGCTCCTTCGTCCGGTCGAGCACCGCGACGGTGCGCACGCTCGGCGGCAACGCGGCGAGGAGCTGCGCCGTGGGGAACGGCCGGTACAGACGCACGACGGCGACGCCGACGCGCTCACCCGCGGCGTTCATCGCGTCGACCGCCTCCTGCACGGCACCGGCGCCGCTGCCCATCAGCACGATCACGCGGTCGGCGTCGGGCGCTCCGTGGTAGTCGACCAGGTGGTACTGCCGACCGGTGAGCGCGGCGATTTGATCGAAGGCGGCCTGCGTCGCAGCGGGCACCGCGTCGTGGAACGGGTTGCACGCCTCGCGCGCCTGGAAGAACACGTCGGGGTTCTGCGCGGTGCCGCGGATGACCGGGTGGTCGCTGTCGAGACCTCGGTCGCGGAACTCGCTCACGAGTCGCTCGTCGACCATCTCGCGGAGTTGCTCGGCGCTGACGAGCTCGACGGTGTTGAGCTCATGGCTCGTCCGGAAGCCGTCGAAGAAGTGCAGGTACGGCACTCGCGTGGCGAGCGTCGCGGCATGTGCGACAGCGGCGAAGTCGCCGGTCTCCTGCACGGAGCTGGCGCAGAGCATCGCCCAGCCGGTGGTGCGGGCGGCCATCACGTCGCTGTGGTCGCCGAAGATGCTGAGTGCATGGGTGGCGATCGTGCGTGCGGCCACGTGGATCACCGCGGGGGTGAGCTCGCCTGCGATCTTGAACATGTTCGGCAGCATGAGCAGCAGGCCCTGGCTCGCCGTGAACGTGGTGGCGAGGGCGCCACGGGTGACGGCGCCGTGCAGCGTGCCGGCGGCACCGGCCTCGCTCTGCATCTCGATCACCTCGGGCACCACGCCCCACAGGTTCTGGTGACCGCGTGCGCTCCAGTCATCGGCGAACTCGCCCATCGGTGACGCGGGCGTGATCGGGTAGATCGCGATCACTTCGCTCATCAGGTGGGCGATCCGGGCGGCGGCCTCGTTGCCGTCGAGGATGTGGTGGTCGGCGGTCGTGCCCGAGGCCGGCTCGAGCGAGCCGGCCCCCGGACTGGCCACCGGGGTGCTGGTGTCCTCCGATCCGTGCGTCGTCATGGCTGCTGCCAGCCGGGGACGCGATCGGTGCGCCAGCACACCACGTCACCGGTGAGCACGTCGCGGATCGACTCCTTGCGCTGCCACCCATCGGGCACCGGCAGCTCATCGGCGGCCGCCTTGGCCTCGTCGACCGTCGCGAATCGGCGCGGTGGGAGTTCGGTGCCATCGACGGCGGGGGGTTCGCCCTCGTGCGGGACGGTGTGGATGACCAGTTCGACTTCCGACATGCCCCCACGGTGCACCGCCGTCCGTGTGCCGAACAGGGCCGATGGTCACGGTGCCGGTCCCGATTTCCCGCGGGAAACGCGCCGCCGCCTCACCGGGACGTACCCCGCAAACGCGGGGTCCCGGTTGGCATCCGCCACCCCGCGAATCACGCGATTTAGGTTCCGCGCATGATTGGGAACAACGCTCATCGCCATCTGAGGACGCCCTCGTGGCGCCGAGGCCGCCGCCTGGGCGGCAGCGGCTTCCTCGCCGCGACCATGGTGCTCGTGCCGGCACAGTGCCAACCGGCTGCGCCGTCGCCGGCCGCCAGTCCTGCGACGACCGTCGTGGCATCGCAGAGCGGGCCGCCGCGGGACACGCCGCCAACGAGCGAGCCGGCGGCGGCCACCAGCGCGCCGACCGCCACGGGCGCGCCCGCAGCGCGTGAATGCGTCGGCGCACCACAGACCCCGGGCGCCAACCTCCTCGTCGATCCGTCGTTCGAGAACGGCGCACCGGCCGGCGCGTGGATCGACGAGTCGACCACGGTCGGCCGCCCGATCTACTCGATCTCCACCACGCACGGCGTGGTCGACGGCACGCAGGCGAAGGCGTTCACGTACGTGGGCCAGCCCGACGACGACGGCACCGGGAAGGCGCAGTTCTACCAAGCACCGATCCGCGGTGTGTCGGCCGGCCAACTCGTCCGTTTCTCCATCTGCGTCACCGCTGCAGGCACCGGGCCGGCCTCGATGGTGCGCTCGTACGCAGCCGTCGGCGTCGAGGCCTTCGCCCCGGGCGGCGGCTATCTCTCCGACGTCGCGACGTACATCACCGCCGTCAGCTCGACGCCGACGCGCTACGCGATCGACTACGTCGTGCCCGCCGGGACGGACTACCTGGCCGTGTACATCCAGTCACCCGAGGTGTACGCGACGAGCGTGTTCGACCTGGTCTTCGACCAGGCGTCGCTCGTCGTGATCGGCTGACCTCCGCGCCGCCCGGCACCGGGTGACCGCCTCAGTTGCCGAAGTCCCAGTCCTCGCCCTTCGCGTACTGACCGAGCACGTTCTTGGCGATCAGGATCTTGTGCACCTCGTCGGGGCCGTCGGCGATGCGCAGCGTGCGCGCCCCCTGGTACATGCCCCACAACGGCAGGTCGTTCGAGACACCGGCCGCACCCCAGATCTGGATCGCCCGGTCGACCACCCGCGTGTACGCGGCCGGCACGTAGACCTTGATCGCACTGATGTCGGTGCGGGCGGCCTGCAACTCCTGGTCGATCTTCTCGGCCGCGTGGATCGTGAACAGCCGTGCCGTCTGGATGTCGATGTAGCTGTCGGCGATCGCGCCCTGGGTGAACTGCTTGTCGGCCAGCACCCCGCCGTGCACCTCGCGGCTCGCCGCCCGTTCCACCATCAGGTCGAACGCCCGCCACATCTGGCCGATCGAGTTCATGCAGTGGAAGATGCGACCGGCGCCCAGGCGGTCCTGCGCGGCCTGGTGCCCCTCACCCACGCGGCCGAGCGCGTTCGCCACGGGCACGCGCACGTCCTCGTACTTCACCTCGCAGTGGTCGCTCTCCTTGCGACCCCACACGCCGATGCCGCGGACGATGTTCACGCCCTTGGTCGCGGCCGGGACGATGATCTGCACCATCGGGCCCGACTTCTTGTCGACCGCGTCCTTCTCCGTCACCCGGCACATGACGATGAAGAAGTCGGCGTCGATGCCGTTCGAGGTGAACCACTTGTGGCCGTTGATCACGAAGTGGTCGCCGTCGACCACCGCGTTCGTGTCGAGCGACCGAGGGTCGGAGCCCGGGTTGTGCGGCTCGGTCATCGAGAAGCCCGACTCCATCGTCCCGTCGATCAGCGGCATCAGCCACTGCCGCTTCTGCTCCTCGGTGCCGTACTTCACGAGGATCGACTGGTTGCCCGAGTTCGGTGCCACCACGCCGAACAGCGACGCCGCGCCGATCGCATAGGCGAGCACCTCGTTCATGTAGGCGTGCGCCAGGAAGTCGAGGCCCATGCCGCCGTACTCCTTCGGCAGGTGCGGCGCCCACAGGCCCGCCTGCTTGACCTTCTCCTTGATCTCGGCGCGCAGCTCGAGCACGGCCGTGCGCTCATGGAACGACTCGCCCTCGCGCCGCTCGGCCCACAGCCGACCCTCGTTCGGGATGATGTCGGTGTTGACGATCTCGGCCGTGCGCATGCGGATGTCGTTGATCCGCTCGTCGAGCGTGGGCACGGGCTTGCAGTTCATGGCCATGCGGGCGACCGTACCCACCGACGTCCGACCCGACCAGGGCCGAAGGACCCGCCCACCCGGCGGGCAGGGTGACTCAGGCGAAGAGGGCGCTGAGGCCGGCCTCGGCCGCGCCGAGGTCGGTGCGGGCGTACTCCTCGAGGCGGGTGAGGTAGCTCACCGCGACGGTGCCCGCCTCGACGAGTCCACCGTCGGTGTCGCCGGGCAACTCGACCGCATCGCCCCACGCCATCTTCACGATGAACGCGTCCTCGTGGCCCTCCTTGGGCACGAGCACGGCGTTCGCCATCTTCCGCGGCGGCTCCATGCCGACCCGCGCATGCGACCAGCCCTTCAGCTCGTCGACCTCGCAGTTGGGCACGTTGATGTTGACGACGGCGGCATCGACGAGGCGGCCGGCCGCGATCTCCTGCACCATGCCGCCCACGTACGCGCTCGCCACCGTCGCGGCGGTCTCCCACTTCTGACCGATCAGCATCTCGTCCCAACCCTGGCCCTCGATGCCGAAGCCGGTGACGGCCTGGCTGACCGCGACGCCGGGGATGCCACCGTTGCGACCGCTGAGGCAGGCGCCCACGGTGCCCGAGTGGTACACCGAGCGCCCGACGTTCGCGCCCGGGTTGATGCCCGACACGATCAGGTCGAACGGCTCGCCGAACGCACCGAGGCGGGCGAACATGACGCACAGCGCCGGCGGACCCGACACCGACCAGGCCTCGTCGATGCCCTCGACGTGGCGCTTGCACACCTCGGGCACCATCAGGTGGAGCGCACCGAGCGCGGCACCTGCACCGGAGAACTCACGGTCGGGAGCGATGATCACCACCTCGCCGTGCGGGCGCATCGCCCGGGCGAGCACGTGGAGACCGATCGAGTCGATGCCGTCGTCGTTGGTCAGGAGGATCCTCATCACCCCTCATCGTGCCCGATGACGACCACCAGAGCTACGACCCTGCCGCCAACCACGGTTGAACTCCCGGTGAACGATCGTTCGTCGGCGAGGACCGTGGCGACGAACGACCCGCTGCCGGTGTCGGTCACCGACACGTCCTCGTGGCGCAGGAACCGCCCACCCTGCGAGCTCCACGCCTTGTACATCGCCTCCTTGGCGACGAACACCCAGGTCGGGTCGAGGTGGCGTTCCTCCGGTCGGCGGACGGCGTCGGCCACCTCACCGTCGACCGCGCCGACGGGCTCGAGGTCGATGCCGATCGCTCGCACCGCCGGTGCCCGGCTGACGGCCGCCACGACGATCTCGTCGTCGTGGGCGAGGCTCGCCACCACGCCCGAGGGCAGCTGCGGTGCGCGTGACACGAGCACCGTGACCGCCTCGTCGGTGTCGAGCAGGCGTCGCAGCAGCGCGCGTCCAGAGGCGAACTCCCGCCGTCGCTTGGCCACGGCCGACGCGACGATCGCCGCCTCCTGTGGCAGCAGGCGGGCCTCGTCGGCCGGGTCGATGGCGGCCGCCCCGACGCTCACGCCGCCGTCGGCGACGGACGGGTGCAGGCGGGCGAGCGCGGACGCGATGTCGTCCGCTGCAACCCGTGCCTCCTGCAGGCTCGACACCGGTACGGCCGTTCAGCCGGCCGACGAGCGTGCCGAGAGCGACATCGCCGCGTGTTCGGCAGCGACGATCTGGTCGCGCATCTTCGCCGCCAGCACCCGCACGTTCGGTTCGAGCACCATCGAGTCGTGATCGCCCGGCATCTCGAACACGTCGACGCGGTCGCTGTACGAGGTCCAGCCGTTGTCGGCGTAGATGAAGCGCTTGTCGCGGTTGATCATCCGGTCGGGGCCGAACACGTGGGTCGGGCTCAGCTTCGGGCGGAACAGCGTGACCGTTCCCGGGTGATGCCGCACCTGGTACCTGGCGATCGCGCGGTAGAACGCCGCCTCGATCTCGCTCGAGTGCAGTTCGCCCTCGGCCGATTCATCGACGATGCCGAGCTTGCGACGACGGGCGACCTCGCGCCACGCGAGACGGCCCTTCACCCAGTCGATCGGATAGCGCACGCCCTCGCGCTTGAGGTTCTGCAGGTGCATCTGCACCTTGTCCTGCTTGGTGAGCTCGGGCCCCTGCGGCAGCGGCGTGTCGAGCATGGCGAGCAGGATGGTCTCCTCGCCGACCTCGCGGAGCTGGCGTGCCATCTCCAGCGCGGCGATGCCGCCACCGGAGAACCCGCCCAGCAGGTACGGCCCGTGCGGCTGCACGGTGCGGATCTCCTGCAGGTAGTCGGTCGCCATCTCCTCGAACGTCTCGTGCGGCACGTCACCGCCGTACAGGCCACGGGCCTGCACGCCGTAGAACGGGCGATCGCCGCCGATCTGGTTGGCGAGGTGACGCAGGTTGAGCACGTTGCCGAACATGCCGGCCACGAGGAAGAACGGCAGGTTGGGGCCGCCACCACCGGTGTGCATCGGCACGAGGTACTTGAACCGCGGCCGATCGGCCACGGTCACCTCGCTGCTCGTCCCATCGGACGACTCAGCCGGCGTGCCGATCGCCGCGCGGATGAGGTTCGCGCATGCCTCCACCGTCGGGGCCTCGAACAGCACCGAGATCGGGAAGTCGACGCTGAACTGCTTGCGCACCTTCGAGAACAGGCGCACCGCGATCAGGCTGTGGCCGCCGAGGTCGAAGAAGCTGTCGAGCACGCCCACGGTGCTGACACCGAGCAGCTCCTGCCACATCTCGACGAGGGCCTCCTCGATGCCGTCGCGCGGCGCCACGTACTCGCTGTCGAGATCGGGCCGAGCGAACGACGCGCCGTCCTCGCCACCCACCGGCGTGGCCTGCGCCGCCGCAGCTGCTGCGGTCTGTGCCACGAGGGCAGGGAGTTCGACCGAGCTCACGATGACCTGGGCCCGGGGGTAGGCCGACAGTGCGCGCTCGTCGGGAAGGATGCCCTGACGCAGCGTGTGCTGGAACACGAGCTCGCTCTTCGACAGGTGGCGATCGCTCTGACCGTCGTGGTCGAACTCGACGTCCGCGGTGGAACCCGCGCCACCGGGCTGGAGGTCGAGCTCACCGTCGAGGCGCTTGATCGCGAACTCGCGCACCTCCACCAGCACGCGCCCGTCGGTGTCGGCGAGGGTGACGTCGAAGCGGGCGAACCCGCTCGCCTCGGTGGGCGTGCCGTGGACACGCACGTGGGCGACGAGGTCGGCCGGCAGGTGCCCGTGCACGCCGATCGCCTCGTAGTCGATCGGCACCCACAGGCGGTCGCCGGTGTAGCCCTCGATCAGGTCCATCGCGAAGCCGGTGCCGAGGTCGACCAGCGCCGGGTGCAGGCCGATGGTGGCGAGATCGCCGTGGAACTCGTCGGGCAGGTGCAGGCGGGCGATCGCCTCGCCGGCACCGAAGCGCGACTGGCTCACCACCTGCCAGCGAGGGCCGAAGCGGAGGTGCTCCTCCTGCTTGCTGTGACGCGGGCCGCGGGTGGCGCAGCGCTCCTCGATCGCAGCGATGTCGATCGAGCGCG
The DNA here is from genome assembly GCA_026393475.1 of Actinomycetota bacterium. Taxonomy (GTDB): domain Bacteria; phylum Actinomycetota; class Acidimicrobiia; order Acidimicrobiales; family Ilumatobacteraceae; genus VFMC01. Next base: position 18,634 of record JAPLAA010000037.1, on the reverse strand, counting down.
TCTCGGGCAACCCGAGCAGCAAGATCGTGGCCGAGCCGGTGCGGCGCCAGCCGCGGCGGGCACCACCGGCACCCTCGGTCGGCGGGCCGTCGATCTCGACCCGCTCGGCGAGCTCGAAGGAGTAGCCGTGGTCGATCGGCACGAGGCGCGTCCGTACCTCGCGCGTGGTGCCGTCGGCGATCGCGAGCGGCCGGAAGAACACGAGCTCGCGCAGCTCGAACGCACGGTCGACGCCGATCTCCGCCAGCGCGGCGCGAGCGATCTCGAGGTAGCCGGCACCGGGCACGAGCGCGTCGCCGTTGGCGGTGCGGTGGTCGTGCAGCAGCCAGTCGGTGTCGGGGCTCCACGTGGAGAACAGCTCGTGCGCGCCGCGCTCGCCGAGGCGCCGCTGGGTGAACCACGGATGCGTGCACGGCACGGATTCGTCCGACGCGCCGAAGACCATCTTCTGGGCCGCTTCGGCGGCCATGCCGACCTCGTTCCAGATGCCCCAGTCGAGGGCGAGGAACTTGGTGCGTCGGCTGCCGTGGCGCGACTGGGCGAACGCGTTCAGGAAGGCGTTCGCGGCCACGTAGTCGACCTGGCCCATCGGGGCGGTGACGGTGCTCGTGGACGAGAACACGACGAACAGGTCGAGGTCGTCGTCGGCGGTGACCTGCTCGAGCACGAGGGTGCCGGCCACCTTCGGCGACAGCACGTCCTCGACGTCGGACTGCCGCTTGGTCGCCATCAACCCGTCGTTCACCACGCCGGCCGCGTGCACGACACCGTGGACGCCGCCGAGGCGGCTGCGCATCTCGGCCACCACCTCGCGCATGCGCACCACGTCGGTGACGTCGCCCGCCATGACCTCGACCTGGCCGCCGAGCGCTTCCACCTCGCGCACGCTCGCGATCCGTCGGCTGAGCGCGTGGCCCTCGCCGAGCTTGGCGATCACGTCGTCCCACTGGTCGCGCGGCGGCAAGCCGGAACGGCTGAGCAGCACCAGCTTCGCCCCGCGACGCTCGGCGAGACGCCGGGCCACGGTCATCGAGATGCCACCGAGGCCGCCCGTGACGAGCACGGCGCCGCCCTGGCGCAACGGCAGCTGGCCCGCATCGGGCACCTTCGCCCGGCGGACGTCGGCGACCCATCGCTGACCGGCGCGCACCGCGACCACGTCGCCCGACGCGACGGCGCGCGACTCGACCTCGATCGCGTCGACCACTCCCCCGAGGCCGAGGCCCACGGGCTGGGCGGCGCTCGCCGCCTTCATCGCCGCGGAGCGAGCGATGCGCTTCACCGACGAACCGCGATGTACGCCGACCGCGTCCGCGACCTCGTCGGGCGACACGTCGAGCACCGAGACGGTGACGTCGGGGATCTCTCGCGGCATCACCATCGCCGGGCCGAGCACGGTCGCCTGGTCGGGCCACCTCGCATGATCCGATTCGTTCACGCGCTGCATGCCCGAGGTGGCCACCAGCACGTGCAGCGGACGCTTCACGCCGTCGGCCGACCACGCCTGGGCCAGGAACAGCAGGCTGTAGAAGCCGAGCTCCTGGTTGCGGTGGAAGAAGCTCGACCCGTCGCGATGGCTCTCGTCGTGGGCCAGCAGCGCGAGGTGCAGTACCCGGTCGGGGATGCGGTCGTGCTGGGTGAGGTCGCGCAGCAGCTGGTCGTACCCGTCGCGACCCTGCTCGGGTGCGAGTCGGTACTCGTCGGGCGAGACGCAGGCGTAGCTGTCGCCCGTGCGCACCACCACCACACGGTGGCCGGCGGCGCGCAGGCGCGGCACGAGCTGATCGGCCACACCGACCGCATCGGCGAACACCAGCTGGGTGAAACGCTCCTCGAGCGGATCCTCCACGTCACGGCGACGCCACACCGGCTCCCAGAACCACCGCGAGGTGTCGGGATCCTTGTCGACCAGGTCGTCGGCACCGTCGGCGGACGTGTCCTGCCGGGTGCCCGGCTCGATGAAGTACTTCTGCCCCTGGAACGCATAGGTGGGCAGCGACACGCGAAGGCGCTGCTCACCGTCGAACAGCTTCGCCGTCTCGAGCTGGCCGCCGGCCGCCCACAGCCGACCGGTGACGCCGAGCAGGAACGCGTCGTCGGCCACCACCTCGTCGGCGTGGCGCAGCACGTTGATCGACGCCTGCTGCGATGACACGGCCGGGTTCATCCGGGCGAGCGACGACAGCGTCTTGCCGGGGCCGACCTCGAGGAACACCCGACCCGCCTCGACGGCGAGCGTGGCGATGCCGTCGGCGAAGCGAACGGTGCCGCGCAGGTGGTCGACCCAGTACTGCGGATCGGTCGCCTGCGCGTCGGTCACCCACGTACCGGTGCGGTTCGACACCCACGGGATCTTCGGCTTCGACAGCGTGATCGAGCGCAGGTACGCGCCGAACTCGTCGAGCACCGGATCGAGCATTCGGCTGTGCGCCGCGATGTTGATCTTCACCCGATGCGCTTCGACGCCCATCGACGCGAGCCGCGCCTCGAGCCGGGCGAGGGTGGCGTCGTCGCCGGAGGCCACGCACAGGTCAGGCGCGTTCACGGCAGCGAGGTCGAGACCGAACTCGTCGAGCAACGGCTGCAGCTCGTCGGAGGCGAGCGGCACGGCGAGCATCCCGCCCGCGGTGCGGTCCATCAACCGGCCGCGTAGCACGACGAGGCCGAGGCAGTCCTCGAACCGCATCGTGCCCGCGACGCAGGCGGCGGTGTTCTCGCCGACGCTGTGGCCGATGAGCGCCGTCGGCTGCAGGCCCCGGCGGATGAGCAGCTTGGCGAGCGCGTGCTCGACGATGAAGATCGCGGGCAGCTGCAGCGACGGCTGCTCGAGCGCGGTGAGCGCCTCGGTGAGCCGCTCCGGCGCGCAGAACAGATCGGGGCGCAGGTCGATGCCGTGCACGTCGAGCAGCACCTTCAGGCCGGCGTCGACGTCGGCCGCGAACGACGGCTCGGTCGCGTAGAGGTCGTGGGCCATGCGCGGGTACTGCGCACCGCCACCGGGGAACATGAACGCCAGCTTCTGCGGCTCGGCGGTGGCCGTGTGCGAGTAGATCCGTCGCGGCTCGCCGCCCTCGAGCAGCGCGATCGCCTCGTCGCGGTCGGCGGCGACCAGCACGCGGCGTTCGGTGAAGTGACGGCGGCCTTCGAACAACGTGTAGGCGACGTCGCCGAGGTCGAGCTCGGGGTGAGCCCGCAGGTGTGCGGCGAGACGGGCGGTGTTGGCGTCGAGCGCGGCACGATTGCGACCCGACAGCGCCAGCAGGTGCCACGGCTTCGTGCTCGGCACGCTGGTGCGCGCCGGTGGCTCCTCGAGGATCGCGAACGCGTTGGTGCCACCCACGCCGAGCGAGTTCACGCCGGCCCGGCGCACCCCGCCCTCGGGCTTCCACTCGCGCAGCGAGTCGTTCACGTAGAACGGGCTGTCCTCGAACTCGATGCGCGGGTTGGGCGCCTCGTAGTTGAGCGTCGGCGGGATCTCGGCGTGCTGCAGGGCGAGCGAGGCCTTCACGAGGCTCGCGACGCCGGCAGCAGTGTCGAGGTGGCCGATGTTGGTCTTCACGCTGCCGAGTCCGCAGAAGCCCACCTTGTCGGTGCCTTCGCGGAACGCCTGCGTGAGCGCGGCGACCTCGATCGGGTCGCCCATCGCCGTGCCGGTGCCGTGGCACTCGACGTAGGTGACGCTGTCGGCGTCGACGTCGGCGACGGCGAGCGCCTCGGCGATGCACGCTGCCTGCCCGTCGACCGACGGGGCGAGGTAGCCCACCTTCTGCGAGCCGTCGTTGTTGACCGCAGTGCCCTTGATGACCGCGTACACCTGATCGCCGTCGTCGAGCGCGTCCTGCAGGCGGCGCAGCACGATCACCCCGGTGCCGCTGCCGAACACGGTGCCCTCGGCACGGTGGTCGAACGCACGGCAGTGGCCGTCGGGCGAGAGGATCTCGCCGTCCTCGTAGTGGTAGCCGCGACGGTGCGGGATCTCGATCGTCACGCCGCCGGCGAGCGCCATGTCACACTCCCCCGACAGCAGGTGCTGCACGGCCAGGTGCGCGGCGACGAGCGACGTGGAGCACGCGGTCTGCACGTTGATCGCCGGCCCACGCAGGTCGAGCAGGTAGCTCGCGCGGGTGGCGAGGAAGTCCTTGTCGTTGCCGGTGTGGCGCAGCAGGAACATGCCCACGCTGCGCACCAGCTCGGGGTTGGTGATCAGGTTCTGGGCGAAGTACGCAGCCATGCCGGAACCGGCGAACACGCCGACCGCGCCGTCGAAGCGCTCGGGCATGTGCCCGGCGTCCTCGAGCGCCTCCCAGCAGGCCTCCAGGAACTGGCGGTGCTGCGGATCCATGATCGCCGCTTCCTTCGGCGAGAAGCCGAAGAACTCCGCGTCGAAGTGCTCCATCCGCTCGAGCGGCGCGCCGGCCTTCACGTAGTTCGGACGCAGGAGCGCGTCGCGCTTCACCCCGGCGGCGAGCAGCTCGTCGTCGGTGTAGAACCGCACGCTCTCGACACCGTTGCGCAGGTTGTGCCAGTACTCCTCCGGCGAGTGCGCCCCGGGAAGGCGAACCGCCATGCCGACGATCGCGATGTCGTTGTCACTGGCCACGTGGGAACTCCGGTCGAGTGGTGAAGAGTCGGGTCATCGGGCGCGGGCGCGCCGGCGCTCCATGTGCTCACGCCGACGGGATGCACGGTCGGCGCTCTGCTGCATCGCGGCCGACGAGCTGTCGGACGTGAGCGAGTTGGCGAAGCTGCGGATGGTCGGGAAGCGGTAGAGCTCGGTGAGCGGGATCTGCCGCTCGAGCACTTCCTTGAGGCGGCGGTGCATGCGCACCACGAGCAGCGAGTGACCGCCGATGTCGAAGAAGTTGTCGTCGACGCCGATGGCCTGCATGCCGAGGGTCTCGCGCCACACGTCGAGCACGGTGCGCTCGAGGTCGTTCTCGGCGTCGGCGACCACGACGTTGCCATCGCGCTGGCCGAGCACCGACGCGAGCGACGGCAGGCCGTTGCGGTCGATCTTGCCGTTCGGCGTGTGCGGCAGGTCGTCGAGCACCACGAGGTGGCCGGGGATCATCGGGTCGGGCAGGTTGACCCGCAGGTGGTCCTTCAGCTCCGACGGCTGCAGGTGAGCGCCGTCCTTGGCAGACACGAAGCCCACCAGCTGCTGGTCGCCCGGCGTCTCCTCGCGCACCACGACGACGCATTCGCGCACGTCGGGGTGCTGGCCGAGGCGGGCCTCGATCTCGCCGAGCTCGATGCGATAGCCGCGGATCTTCACCTGGTGGTCGATACGACCCAGGAAGTCGATGATGCCCGAGCCGTCGGCACGCCACTTGGCGAGGTCGCCGGTGCGGTACATGCGACCGCCGGGCACGAACGGGTCGGCGAGGAACCGCTCGGCGGTGAGCTCGGGACGCTGGTGGTAGCCGCGCACCACGCCGTCGCCGCCGATCCACAGGTCGCCCGGCACGCCCGGCGGCAGCGGCTGCAGGTTGGCGTCGAGGATGTAGATACGGGTGTTCGCGATCGGCGTGCCGATGGGGATCGTGTCGAGCGAGCCCTCGAGCTTCCACGTCGTCGACCAGATCGTGGTCTCGGTCGGGCCGTACATGTTGGTGACGTTGCCCGTGCGCGAGTTGTTGACGAGGTCCTTCGCCAGCTGCACCGGGAACGCCTCGCCACCCACGTACAGGTGGGCGACGTCGGCCAGGGCCGCGCGGGTGTCGTCCTCGAGGGTGAACATGCGCGCCATCGACGGCGTGCACTGGAGGTGCGTCACCTGGTGGCGGCGCAGCTGCGCTGCCGGCGACAGGTCGAGCGTGCTCGACGGATGGGCGACGGTGGCGAGCGACGGGGCCGGCGCGTTGGCGATGTTCTTCGCCTCGTCGAGATGCACGAGGCTGTCGAGCACGGTGTCGGTGGGGACGCCGAAGTCGATGAGGCAACCGATCTCGTTGACACCCATGCCCTTCAGTTGGTCGACCATCGGCTGGCAGCTCTCGGGCGTGCCGAACAGACCGCTCGTCTCGTAGTAACGCAGGAACGCGAACTCGAGCACCGCGTCGGTGTCCTCGGGGCTGAGGCTGGCGATCAGGTCGTCGTCGTTGGAGACGTCGTAGCCCTCGGGGCGCTGGAACGCCGGGAACGCCCAGGCGTACTCCTTCACCAGCGACACCGACGTGCCCAGGTAGTCCTTCAGCGGCTGGCGCACGAGCTCGCGCACCTCGTCGTCGTCGGTGCCGATGAAGGTGTGCAGCATCAGCGACACGATGCCGGTGTCGGGGTCGTAGCCGGCCTCGGCGCGAGCCTTGCGATAGGCGTCGAGCTTCGGCGCGAGCTGCTCGACCGACTGGCCCAGCAGGTGGGTGAGCACGTTGGCGCCGATGCGACCGGCCTCGATGAAGGTGTCGGGGTTGCCGGCGGTGGTGACCCACACCGGCAGCTCGGCCTGCACCGGGCGGGGCAGCGTGGTGATGTGCTCCTCGACGCCGTTCACGCCCGTGAACGTGACGGTCTCGCCGCGCCACAGCGCACGGACCTTCTCGATGTCGCGGAACATGTTCTTCTTCGCCTCGGCGTAGTTCTCCGGCATGAGCACGAAGTCACGCGGCCACCACCCCGACGCGATCGACAGACCGACGCGTCCGTTGGAGAGGTTGTCGACCATGCTCCACTGCTCGGCCACGCGGATCGGGTGGTGCAGCGGCAGCACGACCGAGCCCGAACGGATCTGCACGTTCTCGGTGATCGCAGCGAGCGCCGCGCCGGCAACGGCCGGGTGCGGGTACAGACCACCGAACGCGTGGAAGTGGCGCTCCGGGGTCCACACCGCGTTGAAGCCGTGCGTGTCGGCGAACTTCGCCCCCTCGAGCATCAGGCGGTACTTGCTCTTGCCGTGGCCCTCGGCCGCGTCGCCCGAGAAGTAGAAGAGCGAGAAGTCCATGGGGACGCCGCCGTGCTCGGGCACGAACGCGTCGGCTCCGTCGATGTCGTCGTCGAGCTTGTCGTGGTCGAGGTAGACGACGACGCTGAAGCCGCGGGTGAGCGTGTACAGCAGCTCGAGCACCGAGATGTCGAACGACAGGCTGGTGACCGCGAACCAGGTGGCCGGCAGGTCGTGCGCGACGACCGCGTCCATGCCCGTGAAGAAGTTGACCGCGTTGCGGTGCTCGATGAGCACGCCCTTCGGCAGGCCGGTGCTGCCCGACGTGTAGATGCAGTACGCCAGGTTCGCCGGGCCGGCCTCGGCAGGCACCCGCTCGGTGGAGCGCTGGGCGATCGTCGGCCAGTCGGTGTCGAGGCGCAGCACCGTCGCCGTGCTGCCCTCGGGCAGCGGCAGGATGCGCTCGAGCTTGCCGAGGGTGATGATCACCCCGCACGCGCTGTCGCGGATCATGTGCTCGAGACGGTCGGCCGGATAGGTGGGGTCGAGCGGCACGTAGGCGCCGCCGGCCTTCTGCACACCGAGCACGGCGACCATCAGCTCGATGCCGCGCTCGACGTGCACGCCGACCAACGAATCGGGCCCGATGCCGAGGTCGCGCAGATGCGCTGCCACCTGGTTGGCTCGGGCGTCGAGGTCGCGGTAGCTGATGTGCTGATCTTCGAAGACGAGTGCGTCGACGTCGGGCGTGCGGTCGACCTGCTCCTCGAACAGGCGATGGATGCACGAGTGCGACGGGAACGGGACCACCGTCTGGTTCCACGACTCGAGCACCTGGGTGCGCAGGCCCGCACCGAGCAGGTCGACGTGCGACAGCGGCGTGTCGGCCTGGGTGGCCATCGACTCGAGCACGGCCTCGAAGCAGGCGACGAACAGATCGGCGTCGCTGCGGGCCACGAGGGCCTCGTCGACCAGGAGCGTCGCCGTGGTGCCGGCGCCAGAGGAGTCGACCACGAGTTCGACCACGGTGCCAGGGGCGACCGGCGAGGCCGCACCGCCGAGGCGCACCGCGATCGGCGCGATCGTGCCGGCGGCGAGCTCGCGACGCTTGCGCAGCTCGGGCTCGCGGCCGACGACGTCGAACAGGAACGAGCCGCGGGCCTCGACCCGGGCGAGCTCGGCCGCGATCGCGGCGACGGCCGAACCGGCCGCCTCGTCGAGCGCGAGCTCGACGGCCATCGGCACCTGCGGCGACACGAGCGGCGCAGCCGACGCGGCGAGCGACGCAGTGGCGGCGGTGGACAGCGCGAGGTGGAACTGCTGCTTGCCCGACAGGCGAGCGAGCACGGTGGCGAACGCGGCGACGACGGCCCCTTGAGGACCAGAAGCGGACTCGGCACCGAAACGATCGGCGAGCGACGACGGCACGGTGACCGGCAACGACACGTGACGAGCGACGTGGTCGGCCGACGCGGTGGCGGCCCACGGCAACTCGACCGGCTCGATCGCGCCGAGGCGACCCTCGAAGAAACGCTCGGCCTTCGCGAGGCGGGCACCGACCTCGGTGAGCTCGGTCGCGCGGGCATCGTCGAGCAGGGGCAGACGATCACCGGCCGACAGGCCGAGTCGCGCGGCCACGTCGGCCACCGACACCTCGTCGCCCGCGAGCGTCTCGAACGCGCCGAGCGCGAGCACGCCGTCGGAGGTGGCGATCACGAGCTCGTCGCCGACCTCGAGCACCTCGCCCGGTTCGCCAGACAGCTCGTCGTCGTCACGCGCCTCGGCGCGCTTCACGGCTACGGCACCGCCGGCGGTCGTGAGCGTCGGCGATCCGAGCGGGTTGCCGTAGCGACCGAAATCGAGCGCACGCACGAGCCGCTCGAGCTCGACAGCAGGCCGACGCCAGTCGAGGACGCACATGGCAGCCGGGCGATCGTTGCGCTTGTAGGTGGTGCGCGGCGACGACAGATCCTGCGGCGTCCGCTGCACGGTGCCGGCGGCGAGCTCGTCGACGAGCTCGGCGAAGGTGTCGATCGCGGTCTCGAAGTTGCGCGTGTTGATCGACAGCGAGGTCTCGGCCGGCGACACGTCGAACAACTGCTGCTTGAGCAGGTCGCCCTCGTCGATGCCGCTGGTGATCTCGTGCCACGAGATGCCGTAGGTGTCCTCGCCGTTGATCAGCGCCCATGCGGGTGCGTTGAGACCGGCGTACTGCGGCAACGGGCCGTCGTGGAAGTTGATCGACCCGCGCGAGGCCAGGGTGAGCGCCTCGTCCGGGAGGATCGCCAGGTGCGTGATCGCGAACAGGTGGTCGACCGCTGTCCCCCGCAGCGCCTGGACCCACTCGTTCGTGCTCGCGTCGTGCACGGGCACCCCGATCCGACGCCCCCAGTCGGCCACCTTGGGTGCGCCGGCGACGACCGCCACCACCTCGTGGCCGCGCGAACGCAGCAGCTCGCCACACTCGATGAGCAGGCTGTCCGCGCCGATCAGCACGCAGCGAAGCGAGGCGTTCGGATCCGTCGGGTGAAGGGTCATCTTGTCGTGCCCGTCTGTGCAGGGGTGGGGGACCCCATCCGGTCAATGGTGAAGTCTACGGACGCCCACTGTTCGATGCTGGCCGACGACGCTGCGTCGACCAACCTCGCCAGGAGGCATCCGTGACGCAGAGGTATCGGCACTCTCCGCGCACGCCTTGACGGTTTTCCACAGGCCAGGGCCCGGGGGCCACCTGGCCTGGTCCCTGCCAGCTCCTGGCCTGGTCGTGCCTGGTTCGCCACCCGCCGTGGCACGATGGGTGGATGGCCCCTCGCACCGTGCTGTCGTCCCTGCCCACACCGGGTGAGCGCCGGATGGCCCTGCGCACCACGGCCGACGCGGTCCGGCGCCTGCGCGGCGGCCACCCCTGGCTGTTCGAGGGGTCGATCACGTCCGTCAGCCACGAGGGCGCCTCCGGCGACCTCGCCGTCGTCTTCGACGACGACCGATCGTTCGTGGCGGTGGGCCTGTTCGACCCGTCCTCGCCGATCCGGGTGAAGGTGCTGCATCGCGGCAAGCCGGTCACGATCGACGCCGCCTGGTTCCGCGCCACCATCGCCGCCGCGGTCGAGCGTCGGCTGCCGATCAGCGCCCCGGCCGACCCCGACGAACCGGCGACGACGGGATACCGCGTCATCCACGGCGAGAACGACGGGCTGCCGGGCCTGGTGCTCGACCGCTACGGCCACGTCGCCGTGCTGAAGCTGTACACGGCCGCCTGGGTCCCCCACCTCGCCGTGCTGGTGCCGATCATCCGCGAGCTGGTGCCGACGGCGTCGATCGTGCTGCGGCTCGCCCGCTCGATCCCCGAGGCCGAACTCCACGGACTCGTCGAGGGCATGTCGCTCGTGGGCCCCGACGTGGTGGCCCCGGTGCCGTTCCTCGAGCACGGCCTCCGCTTCGAGGCCGACGTGGTGCGCGGTCAGAAGACCGGCCACTTCCTCGACCAGCGCGACAACAGGATCGCGATCGGCGCCCGCGCCGCCGGCGCCCGCGTGCTCGACCTCTTCTCGTGCAACGGTGGCTTCTCGGTCCACGCCGCGGCCGGCGGTGCCCGTTCGGTGCTGAGCGTCGATTCGAGCCCGCAGGCCATCGCCGCCGCACAGCGCAACATGGAGCTCAACGCCGACCGGCCCGAGGTGGCGGCGTGCCGCCACGAGACCATCATCGGCGAGGCCTTCGCCACGCTCGAGAAGCTGGTCGCCGAGAAGCGCCGCTTCGACATCGTGATCGTCGATCCCCCGTCGTTCGCCCGCAACGCCCTGTCGGTGCCGAAGGCGATGAAGGCGTACGAGCGGCTGGCCGAACTGTCCGCACCGCTGGTGGAGATCGGTGGCCTGCTCGTGTCGGCGTCGTGCTCGGCTCGGGTGGCGATGCCCGATTTCCTGCGCGCCGTGCACGCCGGCGCCGCCCACGCCGGCTACGAGCTCGACGAAGAGGGTCGCACCGAGCACGCGCTCGACCACCCGATCGGCTTCGCCGAGGGCGGGTATCTCAAGGCGCTGTACTCACATCCCCGTCGCTCGCGGGCGCTCTCGATACCGATCGCCGGAGCAGCCGCCGTCACCCCGGCTCCTGCGGCGCCCCGCGCGCCGCGCCCGGCGCCCGCCGACACCCCCCGAACGCCGAGCGCCGACCGGCCTCGTCCTCCTCGCCCGCCCCGAAGCAACAAGCCGCGACCGACGGGCCGCCCCCGCTGATGCCGGTCCCCACGATCGATCTCCGCTCCCCCACCGCGGCATCGGAGATCGCTCGCGCCGGCGAGACCGTCGGCTTCTTCCAGATCGTCGGCCACGGCGTCGACCCCCGCGTGATCGACCAGGCCTGGCGCGCCGCTCGGGCGTTCTTCGACCTCCCGCTCGTCGAGCGCATGACCGCGGCCCAACGCCACCCCGACGACGCCTACGGCTACCTGCCGATGGAACAGGAGGCGCTCGAACGTTCGCTCGGCGCCGGCTCGGGGCTGGCGGACCTGAAGCAGACGTTCAACGTCGGTCCACGGGCCACCGCCGCCGTCGACCTCGCGCTGCCCGTCGCCCCCTGGGCGTTCGGTGACACGCCCTGGCCTCCCACCCTGCCCGAACTCGAACCGGCGATGCGTGCCTACTTCGACGAGATGGACGCGCTCGCCGGACGGCTGCTCGCGCTCATCGCCACGTCGCTGTCGCTGCCGTCGGACTTCTTCGAACCGTTCATCGACCGCGCCCCCGGCGCCCTCCGTGCGCTCGACTACCCCGACCTCGCCGGCCGGGTGCCCGAGCCCGGTCAGCTGCGCGCCGGCCCGCACACCGACTACGGCACGCTCACCATGCTTCGCCAGGACGACGCACCGGGCGGGCTCGAGGTGCTCGACCCGACGACCGATCGGTGGACGCCGGTACCCGCCACCCCCGACGCGTTCGTCGTCAACCTCGGCGACCTGCTGCAGCGCTGGACCAACGACCGGTGGCGCTCGACGTTGCACCGCGTGGTGGTGCCGCCCGCCGACGCCGGTCCGTCGCGCCGGCAGAGCATGGCCTTCTTCCACAACGCCAACGTCGACGCGCGCATCGAGGTGATCCACACCTGCGTGGCCGACGGTGCATCACCTCGCCACGAGCCCGTGATCGCCGGCCCGCACCTGATGAGCAAGTTCCACCGCGCCACCGACATGTGACGTTCCGTGAGCCGCACCCGCAGCACGTGCGGGCCGCGCTCACGGATCGACGTGATCGGTGAGCCGCACCCGCAGCCAGTGCGGGCCGCGCTCACGGAACCGTTGCCGGTTCGCTGAACGGGCTGGACGGGTGGGGCGTTTACGCTCGGCAGATGGCACTGCACCCGAACGGCATCCACCACATCGCCATCGCCACGCGCGACATCAAGCGGCAGATCGAGTTCTTCACCGACTGTCTCGGCGGCGAACTCAAGGCGCTCTACTGGATGCACGGCGTGGCCAACACCTTCCACGGCTTCGTCGAGCTGAGCCCCGACTGCTACGTGGCGTTCCAGCAGCACCCCGACAACCCCGCCGACGGCACGATCGGCGTCACCCACGCCGGCACGGCTGGCGGCCAGGTCACCGCGGGCACGATGCAGCACCTGGCCTTCAACGTCGACACCCTCGACGACCTCCTCGCACTGCGCGACCGGCTCCGCGACCGCGGCGTGCCGGTGATGGGGCCGATGAACCACGGCATGTGCCAGAGCATGTACTTCGCCGGTCCCGAAGGGCTCGCGCTCGAGGTGGCCACCGGTGGCGGCATCGACGAGCGAGCCTGGATCGATCCCGAGGTGCAGGCGCTCGCCGGCATCTCCGACGACGACCTGCAGCGCTACCTGCGGCCCACCACCTACGACCGCCCCGACGCACCGGTCGCCCAACCCGGCATCGACGCCCCCGGCCCGCACCTCGGCTACCCCGAGCCCGTGTACCGGGCGATGCTCGCCGCACCCGACGAGGCGATGTGGGCCGCAGTGACCTCGGAGCCGCCCGTCCGGGTACCGTGACCGCTCGTATGAGCGACGACTTCGAGCAGTACGACCTGATCATCCTCGGTGCCGGCAGCGGCAACTCGATCGTCTCCCCGGCGCTCGACGACTGGAAGATCGCGATGGTCGAGGAGTGGGTGTTCGGCGGCACCTGCCTCAACCGCGGGTGCATCCCCACGAAGATGTTCGTGCACGCTGCCGACATCGTGCAGACCGTGTCGCACTCGGCCCACCTCGGCGTCGACGCGCATGTCGACGGCGTGCGCTGGCTCGACATCCGCGACCGGGTGTTCGGCCGCATCGACCCGATCGCCGCGGGCGGCGAGAAGTACCGCACCTACGAGTGCCCCAACATCACCGTGCACGCCGGCCGCGGACGCTTCGTCGGCGAACGCCGCATGGAAGTCACCACGCCCACCGGCGTCAGCCGCATCGAGGCGAAGCAGATCGTGATCGCCGCCGGCGCCCGCCCGATGATCCCCGACATCCCCGGCCTCGCCGAGGTCGGCTACCTCACGAGCGACGACATCATGCGCGTCGACGAGGTGCCCGAGCACCTCATCGTGCTCGGCGGCGGGTTCATCGCCTGCGAGCTGGCGCACGTGTTCGGCTCGTTCGGCGCCCGCGTCACGATCGTGCAGCGCGGCCAGCACCTGCTGCGCGCCGAGGACCACGACATCAGCCACGCGATCACCGCCGCGTTCGCGAAGCGCTTCGACCTCCGCCTCGGCACCGCGGTCGACCGGGTCGAGCGCCACGGCGACAAGGTGCACCTCACCCTGCGCGACGGCAGCGTGCTCGAGGGCACGCACATCCTGGTCGCGACCGGCCGCGTGCCCAACAGCGACACCATCGACGCGACCGCGGGCGGGCTGGCACTGCACCCCGACGGCCGCATCGTCGTCGACGAGACCGGCGCCACGTCGGTGCCGGGCGTGTGGGCGTTGGGCGACATCAGCTCGCCGTACCAGCTGAAGCACGTCGCCAACCACGAGGCCAAGACGGTCGCGCACAACATCGTCGGCCCCGACGTGCTGCGCACCAACGACTACCGGGCCGTGCCGCACGCGGTGTTCACCAACCCGCAGATCGCGAGCGTCGGACTCACCGAGCACGAGGCGCGCGACGCCGGCATCGACGTGATGGTGGCCGTCCAGCGCTACAGCGATGTCGCCTACGGCTGGGCGCTCGAGGACACCACGAGCTTCTGCAAGCTGCTCGCCGATCGCGCCACGCGACGCCTCATCGGCGCACACATCATCGGCCCCCACGCGTCGAGCCTCATCCAGCAGCTCATCCAGGGCATGCGCTACGAGGCCACGATCGACGACATGGCCCGCGGCCAGTACTACATCCACCCCGCCCTCGGTGAAGTGGTGGAGAACGCGCTGCTCAACTTCGACGGCGTCTGACGCCTGAACGCGACACTGCGCCGGAACGCAACCTCTTCGGGCGCATCCCGGCGCAGCGCGCGGAGAATCGGTGGTGGGTCGGGCGGCGTCGGTCAGCCGGCGGCGGCCGACACGACGATCACCTGGTCGGCAGCAGGCACGAGCGCCGGAGCGCCGCCTTCGTCGCCGCCCTCGCCGTCGCCCTCCTCGTTCCAGACCTGCTTCGCGCCGCTGTGTCCGGCGTCGATCACGGTGAAGACGCTGCCCGCGGCGCAGGCGAGGACGAGCACGGCGATCACCGGGCGGAACCAGGTCGGCATGCCGGCATCGGCAGCGCCCTTCGATGCGGCACGACGCTTCAACAGCATCGGCACCACGATCCAGGCGACGACGACCACGAAGAACACGATGCCGAGGGTCCTGGCCATCTCGCCGGCTTCGGCGTGGGCCTCGAGGCCTGCACTCTCGCCACCGCTCTCGACGGACTCCTGCAGCGCTTCACCCGACGACGCGGCGAGGATCGCGCCGAGGGCGCCGACGCCCACGACGCCGAGCAGCATCCACTTGTAGCGGTCGAACCACTGCTGCTTGATCAGCATGACGATCGCGAGGATCGCGCCGAGCGGGAGCAGCACGACAGGGATGTGTACGAAGAGGGGGTGGGCGGGGATGCCCGTGATGGTGTCCATGCAGTCGAACGTACGCTTCCTCCGGGAAAAGCCCCAGGACCTTCGACACTTCTTGGATCGGCTCTCACCGAACTCACACCTTGGTCGCGATGCACGTGCGGGGCCGTGAGGGACACCTCACACGCGACGTGAGGAGATGGTCGCCGAGCCGCGACGCGACCTCGGATCAGGTGCGGCGAACGGTGAGCCGCGACCAGGCGCCGACGAAGATCTGATCGCCGTCGTCGAGCACCGCCGGCACACCGGACGCGAGCGGGATCGCATCGTCGGTGGGCACCTGCCCCTGGTCGATCACGTACGTGCCGTTGGTCGACGACAGGTCGACGACGCTGAGCTTGTCGCCCTCGACGAGCAACTGGGCATGCCGCCGCGAGACCGCTGTGTCGGTGTCGAGCGCGACCTCCGGCCGCAGCCCGCGCGACTGGCTGGTGCGACCGATCAGCGAGGCGTGCTGGAACAGCGGCACGGTGCTCGTGCTCGGGTCGGGCAGCGGGCGATCGGCGAGCTCACCCTTGATCGTGTGCCACACCGGGTCGACCTCGACGATCACGACCCAACCGGGTGTCGGCGCCGGCCCGGCGGCCGGCTCGCTCGTCGGGGCTGCGCCGCCGCCGGGGCCCGACGGATCGGCGGCCGCGACCGTCGAACCCGCGACGGGCTCGGGCACCTGGCCGGTCGTGAAGTCGTAGCCGCACGACTCGCAGAACAGGTTGTCGGCTGCGTTCATCGATCCGCAGTGCGGGCACGAGACCGGCGCGATCGCCGGCCCCGACGGGTCGGTGGGCGTCATCGCTGCCGGCGGGGACGAGGGCAGTACGGCCGCTGCCGCTCCGGAGCTCGACCCGCCCATCGGCGCGCCGCACGTGTCGCACCACTCGGCATCGCCCGAGGCGTGGCCGTTGGGACAGGTGCCGGCGGTCGCGCTCACGGCTCGCGCCTGATGCGTGTCGTCTTCGTGCTGCGGGTGTCGAGCGCCATCTCGTCGCTCTTGGCCACCTGCTGTTTCAGCCGGACCGTGCCCGCCTCGACGTCGACGACCTCGACGACCTTGTTCAGCAATCGGGTGGTGTCCTCGTTGCCGCTGTCGTGGGCGAGCTTGGCCGCTTCACCGAGCAGCACCGTGGCGGTGCGCTCGTCGCCCGACGCCTTCGCGGCCAGGCCGCGCTGGATGACATCGGCCAGTTGCGCCTGCCCGGTGTAGTGGGCCACGGCCGGGTCGATGCGCGTGGTGAGGTTGGTGTCGACGCTCCAGATGGCCTTCACGAGACCCTTGGCCACCACCTGGTCGTCGATGACCATCTCGACTCGGGCGGCGAGGCGTTCGTTGCCGACCGGGGCCGGCGGCACGCGCACGGCGACGTGGTAGTCGCGCGACTCGTCGCTCCACGCGCCGGTGGGGAACTCGACGACCAGCGGGCTGATCCGCGTGGCGCGAGCGGTGAGGTCGTCGACCTGCGGCGCCACCTGGCGCACGAACAGCACCTCGCTCCCCTGCGGCGCCCACACCCGCAGCCGGGCGTCGGCGACACCGCGGCTCATCGCGTTGCGCATCATCTCCTCGAAGTCGGCCTCGAGGTCGGCCGGCTCGGCGACGATGTCGACCGTGCCGAGCAGCGCGGTGGCGATGGTGCGCAACTCCTCGACCACCCAGTCGCTGCCGATGCCGCGGCAGTCGCACTGGAACTTGCCGCGGGCGTTCACCAGCGCGGCCTCGAGCGCACCGTCGGGCTCGCCCTCGATCTTGCCGTCGGTGAGCAGGATCGCATGCCGTTGCGCGGCCGGTGCCTGCTGGAACAGTTCGGTGGCCGCAGCGATCCAGGCGCCGATCGCCGTCGCACCCCCGCTGCGCAGACGACCGACCGCCTCCACGGCGTCGCGCCGGGTCACGTCGGTCATCTTCGCGAGCCCCGGGTGCGGCGGATACACCATCTGGGCCACGGTGTGCCCGGACAGCACGGCGAACCAGGTGCCGTCGACGATCTCCTCGATGGCGACCTTCGCGGCCCGTCGGGCGGCGGCGATCTTCGCGGGCGGCATGTCCATCGACCCGGAGGTGTCGACGATGATGATCTCCGCCGCTTCGGTCCCACTCGCCTGGCCGGCGACGCCGGCGCCCGAACACGTCACGGACACGACGCCGTGCACGTCGGTGGCACCATCGCTCAGGTACTCGTTCTGGAACACCTCGGCGCGGAATTCGGCCACAGTGCTGCTCCCTTCGGGGACGGCGTGCTGGACGCTCAGGGTAATCGGTCAGGTCGTCGTGGGTGGGGTGCCCGAGCCGGGCGGCTCGCAGCGGACGAGGGCGACGGTGATGTTGTCGTGGCCGCCCTGGGCGTTGGCGAACGCCGCCAGCGACTCGGCGATCGCCGTGGGCGTGTCGGCGCCGTCGACGACCGCCTGCGCCACGAGCGCGGCGAGATCGCCGGGACCCGACGCGTAGTTCCACATCCCGTCGCTGCACACGAGCAACCAGCCCGCACGCTCGACGCGCAACGCCCGGAACTCAGGGGTCGCGTCGACGGAGTCGGCCCCCAACCACCTGGTGATCGTGTGGCAGGTGGGATCGGCCTCGGCCTGTTCGCGGCTCATGCCGTTGCGGATCATCTCGGTGCCGAGCGAATGGTCGAGCGTCAACTGCTCGCCGTTGTCACCGGCGCCCACCGAAGCGTCGCCGTCGGGCAACCAGTACGCGCGGGAGTCGCCGCACCAGGCGATCGCGATCAGATCGTCGTCGACGACCGCAGCGACGAACGTGCACGACGGCGGCTCGGGAGGATCGCCGAGCGTGCGCGCGATCGCCACCGCTTCGGCATTGGCAGCACGGCACGATGCGGCGAGCACCGGTTCCCATGCGCTCAGTCGAGCGGCGAACGCGCCCGTCGACGCCGGAGCTGCGGCGAGGACGTCGCGCGCCGAGGCGGAGGCGGCGAGGCTCGCCCGGTCGCTGTCGGGCGCCGTCGTGACCCCGTCGCACACCACGACGACGGCGAGTCCGGTGGCGGTGAGCGCGGTGGCCATCGCATCCTCGTTGCGGGCGTGCGAGATGCCCTTGTCGCACACGGCGCCGATCGCCGGCGCTCCCGCTCGTTCGTGCGTCTCGGTCCAGTGCTCGCGGCGTGTGCGGGCGCGCTGCCCGCAGACCGTGCAGAAGCCGTCGTCGGCGACCTCGGCACCACACGCCGCGCACGGCAACGACGTGTCGACGCCCGAACCGCCGCCGGGCTGCAGCAGGTGGGTGCGCGGCTGTTCCGGCGCCGGGGAGGGGGCGGTGATCGGGTCGTCGTGAGCCGCGCCTGCAACGGCCGGCGCCGTTGCAGGGGCGGTGCCGGCCAGTGCGCCGAGATCGGTGCCGCACGCCTCGCAGAACGCGTCGCCCGCGGCGATCGGTTCGGCGCAGTGGGGACAGGTCACGTGAGCGTCCGCACGCGGACGCGATTGGCCTGGTCGACCAGTTGCACGCGCCGCTGCCGATCGGGCTCGAGCGATGCCGCCTCGCGGTACGCGGTCTCCAGCCCGGTCCGGAGTTCGGCCTCGGCGGCGGGCACGCCGCCGACCGACGCGCCGGGCACCGCACCGCCCTCGAGCACCTCGGCGAGCGCCGCGGCGAGGATGTCGATGCGCAGCGCCGCTCGTTCACGCGGCTCGATCGTCGCCTGGGCGAG
>JAPLAA010000019.1 GCA_026393475.1 Actinomycetota bacterium | reverse complement strand
GTCACCCGGCCAGACGGTGTCGAACATGGTGATCGTGCCCGTCGGACTCAACGGACGGATCTCGCTCTACAACCTGAACGGCGCCGCGCAGGTGGTCGTCGACGTGCTCGGCTGGTTCCCCGCCGACGCCGGCAGCAGCAACCCCACCACCACCACGACCACCCCACCCCCGCCCGTCGCCTTCACCCGCCTGGTCAACGCCGGCACGAACGGCATCGCGACCGGTGGCGCCACGGGTGTGTCGATCAGTGCCGACGGTCGATACGTGGCGTTCGCCTCGCCCGCCAACAACATCGTCACCGGCGACCCCAACCCGGGCACCGACGTGTTCGTCCGCGATCTCGAGACCAACTCGGTGACGCGGGTGTCCGTCGCCGCATCGGGTGGCAGCGCCAACGGCAACTCGGTCGAGCCCTCCATCAGCGCGAACGGCAATCGCGTCGCCTTCCACACGAATGCGGCGCTCGTGCTCAGCGACACCAACGGCGTCATGGACGTCTACGTCCGCGACCTCTCGGCCCAGACCACCACGCGGGTCAGTTCGCCGCTCGTCCCGGGCACGGCGGGCGACTCCACGTGGCCGGCGATCAGCGGCAACGGTCGGTACGTCGCGTTCAACTCGGTGAGCGACAACCTGGTGAACGGCGACACGAACGGTCACATCGACGTGTTCGTGCGCGACCTGAACACCGGCATCACCGAGCGAGCCAGCGTCGGCACGAACGGAACGCAGGCCACCGGCGGGTTCGGCTCGTTCGATCCCGACGTCAGCGACGACGGCAACCTCGTGGTGTTCTCCTCGAACGAGACCAGCCTCGGCGGCCCCGACGCCAACGTGCGCCACATCTACGTGCGCAACCGCTCGCTGAACACGACCACCCTGCTCACCCGCACGCCGGGCAACGCTCCGTCGAGCGCCGGTGTGGCCCAGGACCCGTCGATCAGCTCCGACGGCGCGTGGGTGATGTTCCATTCGACGATGTCCGATCTCGTCGCCGGCGACTTCAACGGTGTCGAGGACGTGTTCCGCGTGTCGGCGACCGGAGGCTCCATGACACGCATCGGGCTGTCCACCGACGAGGGCCAGGGCGAGGGTGCGAACACGATGATCAACGCCAACGGGCGCTTCATCACGTTCAGCTCCGACTTCATCGGCCAGCGCGAGGTGTACCGCTACGACGCCGATCTCGTCACGATGCTCCGCTACAGCGTCGACACCAACGGTGTCGCTGCCAACGGCCCATCGCGCGACTCGGCCATCAGCGGCGACGGCCGCACGATCGCCTTCCTCACCACCGCCACCAACCTCGGCGGCTCGGTGAGCGGCGGCACGAACGTGTACGTGCGCTTCGTCCCCTGACGGGCTGTCAGAACGGCGTGCCGAACGGGGCCCGATCGATCAGGCGGGTGCGGGCTGTGCGCCTCGCACGAGGACGCCCGGCAGCTGGCCGGTGTGCTCGCCGTCGGCGAAGGTCTCCACGCCACGCTTGAACGTGTGCCGGTAGCCGGTGGCCGTCTGCATGAGCCGACGTCCGCCTGCGGGCAGGTCGCGCACGATGTGCGGCGGGTGCGCGGCGAGGGTACGCATGTCGATCACGTTC
>JAPLAA010000024.1 GCA_026393475.1 Actinomycetota bacterium | reverse complement strand
TGCTCGACCAGCTCAAGGAACTCGCTGCGCTGAAGGACGCCGGTGTCCTCGACGACGCCGAGTTCGCCGCGGCGAAGGCGAAGCTGCTGTCCTGATCCGAACCTGCCCGATCCTGCCTGGCATCGGCCACGATGCCAGGCAGATCAGGCGCATCACGGGATGAAGTGGGCCCGCAGGGTCTGCTCGCCGTTGGTGAGCGTCAGGTTCTCGCCGTCGATCGCGTAGTCGAGCGGACCGGTGAGGAACGTCGCCAGCGCCTGCTCCCACGATGCGAGATCGGGCTCACAGGCCCGCAGGGTGAGGGCGATCACGCCGATCGTGACGGTGTCGCCGTCGGACTCGGCCGAACCGAACCCGTTGTTGCACCCCGTCGCGACGAACACCGACTCGCCGTCGAACGCGACGTGCGATCCGTCCGGCGCGACCAGAGTGCCGCTCGACGACTCGAGTTCGTCGAGGAGCCAGGTGCCGCCATCGAGCACGCCGCCGCTCGAGCTCTCCCGGTCGACGAACACAAGGGTGACCTCGTCGCCGGCGACGGTGAGGGCGTCACCGTCGCGCGAGATCGTCGGCTCGCTCTGCACCAGTTGCGCGAGCCAGACGTCCTGAGCGGTGAGATCCTCCTCGCAGGCCATCAACGTCGAAGCGAGCGCCTCGACCACGAGGCGGCCATCGGCGATGGTGTACCCACCGGTCTGGGTGTTGCAGCCACCGACGATCGCGAGCGCCGAGTCGCTGAACGCGAGCGTGACGCGCGAGTCGGTCGCAAGCGTCTGGCCTGCGACCTCGGTCGACAACCAGGTCGTGCCGTCGAGCTCGGCCGCGGTCGGGGCACCCCCCGCAGCCGGCACCACGAGATCGTCGCTGCAGCCGGCCACTCCCAGGGTTGCCAACGAGGCGAACGTCGCCACCGCCATCGCTGCGATCGTGCCCTTCGGCCTGCTTGACATGCTCACCGTTCGTTCCATGGCCCCAGCCTATGGACGGGCCCGATCTCGTGGGGCCACCCGTTCCGGGTGGATCGACGGGCCGCCGCCAGCGAATATCGTGCGGACGTGACCCAACCGTCCGTCCCCACCGTCGAGGAGTTCGAGCGCCGTGCACGCGCGGCCGAGACCTCCCCCGTGCCCACCTTCTTGCGCATCGGCCGGTTCGTGGTCCGGGCGCTCTACGTGATCGCGATCGCGATCGTGGTGCTGCTGATGCTCACGTTCGTCCTCCGGCTGTTCGGTGCGAGCACCGACGCCTCGTTCACGAGGTGGGTGTATCGCAACGCCGACGCCGCGATGCAGCCGTTCCGGGGCATCTTCCCCACGCGAACGATCGGCGAAGCGTCGGTGCTCGACGTGTCGGTGCTCGTCGGCGCCCTCGTCTACGTGGTCGTCGCGATCGGCGGCGACGCGCTGTTCCATTCGTTGTCGACGCGCCTCGAACGGCAGCAGGCCGAGGCCGCACACGCCCGGGCGCAGGCCGACTCGGTCCGTCTCCACGTCGAGGCCCAACAGTTCGCGGCTCAACAGCAGGCGGCCCAGCAGTTCGCTGCCCAGCACTACGCGGCGCAGCAGCAGGCAGGTCAACAGCAGATGCCTCAACAGCAGGCCGGTCCGGCGACACCACCGCCGCCGCCGTGGGGCATGGCCGGCGTCGTCTTCACCACCGTGGTGCTGTTGCGGTTCTTCGTACCGCTCGCCATCCCGCGCTTTCCCCTCCCTGCGATCATCGCCTGCCTCGTCATCGACGCGGCCGACCAGACGATCTTCCAGGCCTTCACGGACGATCCGCTCGAGGGCTATCAGACCTACGACAAGGCGCTCGACGTCTACTACCTGGCGATCGCGTATTTCTCGACGATGCGGAACTGGCACGACCCGGTGGCCTTCGGTGTCGCCCGTTTCCTGTACCTCTACCGGCTCGTCGGCGTCGTGCTGTTCGAGCTGCTCAGTCAGCGCTGGTTGCTGCTGGTGTTCGCGAACACCTTCGAGTACTTCTTCATCGCCTACGAAGCGGTGCGCACACGCTGGAACCCGCTCCGCCTGTCGCCCACCGCGGTCGTCGGTATGGCCGGATTCATCTGGGTGTTCGTGAAGCTGCCGCAGGAGTGGTGGATCCACATCGCACAGAACGACTTCACCGATTTCATGGCAGCTCATCCCTGGATGTGGGCGGTGCTCGGTGCCATTGCGGTCGCAGCGAGCGCGTTCGGATGGCGTCGACGCAACGACGTACCCGCGAACGACTGGACGTTCACGGTCGATGTCGACCGACACCAGCCGCCAGCCATCTCCGCGGCCGTCGTGCGGGAGCGGTTCTGGTCGATGGTGCTGATCGAGAAGATCGTGCTGCTCGCCCTCATCGGGGTCATCTTCGCCCAGGTCCTCCCCGACGTCCGATCGACCAACCTCCGCCTCGCCATCGGCGTCGCCGTCCTCGTCGTGCTGAACGCAGCGGTCACCCAGTGGTTGCGCAGCAGGAGAGGCACCACCTGGACGACCGCTGCCGGTGCTTTCGTCGCAACCCTCGCCATCAACGTCGGCCTCGTCGTCATCGACTCGGTCTTCGGACCGGTGCGCGACTCGGACGCACCGGCGCTGAACACGCTGTTCTTCATGCTGCTGTTGTCGCTGCTGATCGCTCTGTTCGATCGGTTCCGGTCGACGCGCGATCCGTCGGAAGAGGTCGTCGGCCCGATCGACGCCGTGCGCGAGGCACTCGCCGAGCGCCGCTCGGCGACCTCGACGGCACGCGCTCAGCCGAGCTGATCGAGGTACGCCGCCGTCGCCGCGCGCGCGTTGTCGATGAGGTCTGCCGCATCGGCGACACGACGCCACTGGAGTTGACGTCGATCGTCCATCGCCAGGCGGTGACCACTCGGCACGACGTGCACCTCGACGTCATCGGGGAGTCCCTCGAGCGCGGTGGTGAACCGGTGCCGACGCGAGATCTCGAAGGCCACCAACGCCGACTCGTACAGACGCTGCGCGGGTTGCAACGCCTGTTCGACGCGACCGACCTGGAGCACCCAGATCTCCGTCGCGCCGAGGGCGACCGCCCGATCGAGCGGGATGGAGTTGACGAGGCCGCCGTCGTAGAAGTGCTCACCGTTCACCGTCGCCGCGGGGAACAGACCAGGGATCGCACTGGAGGCGATGACCGCGTCGACCACGGGCCCGTCGACGAACCAGTGCTCGGTCGCATCCTCGATGCGAGCCGCCACGCACTCGAACGGCACGACGAGGTCCTCGATCAGACGGCCACCCAGCACCGACGTCACCATCTCGCGCAGACCGTGGGAGTCGTAGAGGTAGGGACGCCGGCCCACGAAGGAACGCACCCGGTCGCGAACCCGAGCATCGGCGATGATGTCGGGCGCCTGGTCCACCCACATCCGACGCAGCCGTTCGACACCGGCTGCGGTGGGATCAGCGGCGAAGACCGCGCCGTTGAGCGACCCGATCGAGCACCCGAGGACGAGCTGCGGCGAGATGCCGCGGTCGACGAGCGCCTGCAGCATCCCGACCTCGACCGCACCCCACTTGCCACCACCGCCAAGGACGAACGCTCGACGCATGTGCTCGATCGTACCGGCGATGATTCGTCGGCTCGTCCGCCGTCTGTCGGTGACATCATCGATGCACACGACGTGATCGATGCACCCGAGGAGACGAAAGCTGTGCCCCGCATCATCCCCAACCTGTGGTTCGACGACCAGGCCCTCGAGGCCGCCGAGTTCTACTGCTCGGTCTTCCCGAACTCGCGCATCACCAACGTCAGCCACTACGGCGAGGGAGGGATGCGACCGGCCGGCATGGTGCTCACCGTGGAGTTCGAGCTCGACGGCCAGCGTCACACCGCGATCAACGGTGGTCCGCAATTCACCTTCGACGAGGCGATCTCACTCCTCGTCGACTGCGCCGATCAGGCCGAGGTCGATCGGTACTGGACGGCGCTCACCGCCGACGGTGGCTCGGAGGGGCCGTGCGGTTGGTGCAAGGACCGGTTCGGGCTGTCGTGGCAGGTGGTCCCCGCCGGTCTGGTGGAGCTGCTGACCGACCCCGATCCGGCGCGGGTCCAGCGCGCCATGGCAGCGATGATGTCGATGACCAAGCTCGACATCGCCGCGATGGTCGCCGCCGCCGACGCGAGCTGACGAACCGCCGCACCGGCGCCACCGCTGCCGGGGCCGTCAGCCCTCGGCGGCGTCACACCGTGATCGAGGCGGCTCCGGCGGCATCCGCACGGTCGCCTGCAGGATCCGTCGTCGGATCGGTGGTCGCGTCCTCGGTCCGCGAGAGCAGATCGCCGTGCAGCATCACCTCGACGATCGCGAGCCACGGGACCGTGATCGCCGACACTGCCGCCGACACGACGTTCACCACACCGAACGACGTGCCGACCGCGATCAGGATCAACGAACCGAGGAGCGGGCCCAGCAAGGTCGCCACGAGCGCGGCGCTGACGAGCAGGGTGCCGCACCGCACCCGCTGTCCCTTGCTGAGCGACGCCGAACGGCGCAACGAGCCTGCGACTCGACGCTGCCGCAGCGCGACCACCGGAGCGACCCCCCACCGGGCGACCACCAACGCGCCGATCACGAACGTGAGCGGACCGAGCAGCACCGCGAACAGCACGACGAACACCGCAGCACTCCAGACGCCCCGATCACGTAGCAACGTACGGATCGACTGCGGCTCGACGGCGCCGTCGGTGCGAACAGCGATCGCGGTCGAGACGGAGGCGGCGACGATGCCCACCGGCACCACCACGATCGCGCCGCTGAGGAGCGCGAAGAACACCTGCGACACCGAATCGCCGTCGAGCAGGCGGTTCGCGTCGCCGAACACGGCGACGCGCAGGAGCACCTGGCGCACCAGGGCGGCCAGGAGGCCGGCGGCGAACACCGCCGTCATGACCGGCGCGAATCGTCGCCGATCGCGCACCAGCAACGCCGCGGCCGACGCCACGATCTGCCCGCTGCGGCGACGGGCCACCATCGGCTGCAGCACGCGCGGTGACCAGCGAGTGCGGCGGCCGACGAGGACGAACACGGCGATGACGGCGAGCAGCGTCGAGGCGAACAACCACGGGGTGTCGAACCAGTGCACCAGCAGCAACGAGACGCGCTCGGTCGCGGTGCAGAAGAAGTCGGTGACGTCGTTGCCGAAGTCGGGGGCGCGCAGGCTGTGCGTGCGCGCACCGTCGATCCAGCCGATCGGGTCGTCCCACGAACCCTTGTCGATCGGGCCCGTGGGGCCGTTCTTGAAACTGGGATGACGCTCGCCCCACCGACCGGTCCACTGCAGCCACGCGTCGTCCCCGACGGCATCGACCGCCGGCAGCATGATCACCTCCGGCGTGACGAACGTGGTGGGCGCGCGGGTGTCGTCGCAGCCGAAGCCGGCATCAGCACTCTTGCCCAGGAACCGGTCCTGGTCGAAGAACATCGCGTGCGACCCGCCGGCTGGGAACACCACCGGCCGCTCGTCGCGCAGCTGTACGTCGCTCCACTCGGCGCGTTCGGCTCCCTCGTGCTGCGACAGGCCCATGCTGATCGGCGAGGACGCGAGCGCCTCCTCGGGCGACCGGGCCTCGAAGACGAGCTGCATCATCTCCCAGTCGCCCTCGTGGAGGTTGTTCCACTCGTTGTAGATCCAGAAGAACCAGTACTGCACGACCACCCGATCGGGATGGTCCGCCGGGACCACCACCCTCGCGTGCACCGCCGTCGCGGGCGGTCCCAGCGACCGGAGCCAGCGTTCGAAGTCGCAGCCCGGTCGCAGCGCGTCGCCGGGGTAGTCGATGTGCCAGTCGTCGGACGCGGCGGCGAGATCGGCGGCCGACGGCGCCTCGGTGATCACCCGGCCCGACGCATCGCGCAGCATCACCCCCGGCTGTTCGGTCACCTCGAGCGCGCTCGTGGGGAGATACGGCTCGCCGGGGCCGCACGGCTCACGCTGGGTCTGCAGGCCCACGACCGGGGCGTACCGCTCGGCCAGTTCGCGTGCCGCATCCGTCGTCGCGTCGTCGCCCGATCGAGCGAACGCCGGCGTCGCCATGGCCGGCGCGAACGACAGCAGCGCCCCGATCAGGACCGCTGAGACGAGACCTGCGACGACACGTCGACGCGTCGACGCTCGAGCCGGGCCGTCCTCCGCTCGAGTGCACTCCACGACGCCGACCATATCCGACCCGACCCGCAGCGCTGACGTGTCGACCCACCGGCTCAGCGGTCGAGGGATGTCCGATGCTCGAACACGATGCGCTCCAGCTGACGTCGATGCGGCTCGCCGCGCTCGCGTTGCCGGCGATGACCCGGGAACGACGGAGGCCCCCGTGCGGGGGCCTCGGACATCGTCTACCAGGTGCGTGTGCGGTGGTGGGGCTAACAAGAATCGAACTTGTGACCTCATCCTTATCAGGGATGCGCTCTAACCGACTGAGCTATAGCCCCGCTGTAGCGATTCGCCAGGCTATCGGGCGCGCGAGCAAACACTCAACCAGGATCGGCGACCTCGCGACGGGGCGTTCAGGGCCGGGTCGAGCCGCCCGTGGCGTCGGGTGACGAGGCGATGGTCGCCTGCGTCCCCCTCGGCTTCGCCACGACCTCCTCCTCCAACACGCTCACCCGGATGCCGCCGACCAGATCGGTGATCAGATTGAACAGCGTCGCCATCAGCACGGCGAAGCCGGTGAGGCCGATCGACACGAACAGGCCGCCGATCCAGGCGTTGTGGTAGATCTCGCCGCCCTTGAACTCGAAGCTCTCCCAGCCGAACTGCTCGAAGAACTTCTCGACGTTGTCGACCGTGCCCGTCGCATGGGCGACGTTCCACAACAGCACGCCCGACGTGAGGCACACGAGGTACAGCATCACGTTGAACACGAGCGCCACTTTGAACACGCTCCACGTGTCGACGTGACGGACGACTCGGGTCACCCGGCGCACCCGTGGTTTGGCCCGACGGAACAGCACCGGTGCCCGCAGGGGCCGCTTCGGCAGCACCACGCCGCTGGTCTCGTCGGGGCTGGTCTCGCCGGGACTGCCCGTGACCACCTCGTGCACGGGCGCTTCGATCGGGATCACCGGGACGATCTCCGTGTGCTCCGGCGACGGCGCGAGGGCCTCGACCTCCGGGGTCGTCACGAGCGCGGTCGGCAGATCGGCGGACACGGCGGTCCGGTCCTCGGGCACCAGGACGGGCACCAGGACGGGCACCAGGACGAGCTCCGTCGCCGCGGCCCGGATCGCACCGGCGTCGTCGGTCTCCGAGGGTTCGTCGGCGGTGCCAGTGGTGCCGGCTGGACGCGGCGTGCCGTCGGTGGACTGACCCTCGCTCGCATCGGACTCCCGATCGAGTACGTCGCCTCCCGATACGGCGGCGGCCGGGACCGACAGCGGTGGGTACGTGGGGTCGGCCTCGACGATCGTGGGCAGGGGCATCGCGTCGGACGGGTCGTCGACGACGGCGGGGGCCTCACCCAACTTGGCCAGCCGGTCGAGGATGTCGTCGGCACCGGTCGTGGCCGGAACGCCACGCTTGGATGCCGATCCTCCAGCACCCCCAGCACTCCCAGCACCCCCCGCACCCGCAGAGCCCGCCTTGGACGCCGAGAGCTTCGGTTCGCGGGTGCCGGCGCCCGCTGTTGCGGTCTTGGCAGTCGGCTTGGCACTCGCCTTCTTCGGGACCACACGGCTCGCGGTGCGCGCCGGAGTCGGCTTCGGTGCGCTGGGATCGCCGGTGGTCACGCCGACGAGCTTAGAGAACCGGGCCGCACCGACAGGCGCGCCTCGGATCGACATCTGTGGCCGACGATCAGGGGCCGCTGGATCAGGGGCCGCTGGATCACGGGCTGCTGGATCACGGACTGCTCGGATCGTCCGTCGCGCTCGCGGTCGCGACGGCGTCACCGACCCTGACGGTCACCGTCACCACGGACGTCCGCTCGACGAAGCCGACCAACCGGCCCCCGTTGCGAGACGCGAGACGTGCTGCCGCCCCCATGCCCCCATCGACGGCGGCCAGCGCCGCCGCATCGGCCGCGGTCTGGGCCCGTTGTCGCTGCACCATCGCCACCCCCAGCTCGGCGGTCGCCACGGCCGCCGTCGCCGCGATCACGACCGCCACCGTCACCAGGAGCACCATGCTGCCCCGATCCGCCACCGCCTCGCGCGTTCGTCGCACGGTGCACCTCCCTGACTCGACCCCACGGGCTCTCGACCGGCTCTCGACCGGCACGCGACGGGCGCCTCAGGGCGCGATCAGGGGACGTGAGTCCCGAACGCAGGGCGATCAGTCGCCGGCATCGACCTCATCGACCTCATCGCCGGCATCGACCTCATCGCCGCCGTCGACCTCGTCGTCGCTGGCGAGGATCGGGGCGACCGAGGCGACGATCTGGCCGTCGTCGAGGCTCATCAACCGCACGCCCGTGGCGTCGCGGCCCTGCGAACTGATGTCGCTCACCGCCATGCGGATCATCACACCGCCACTCGACACGGCCACGATGTCGTCGTCCTGACCGACCATGAACGCGGCGACGACCTTGCCCTTCTTGCCGGTGAGCTTGATCCCGATCACGCCGATGCCGCCACGGCCCTGGGTGTTGAACTTGTCGAGATCGGTGCGCTTGCCGTATCCCGACTCGGTGATCAACAGGATCGCCGTGTCGTTACGAGCGACGTCGACGCTGACCACCTCGTCGCCGGGACGGAGCTTCATGCCGCGGACACCGCCCGCGTTTCGGCCCATCGGGCGCACCTCGTCCTCGTTGAACCGGATGGTCATGCCGCTGCGGGCCACCATGA
Organism: Actinomycetota bacterium; assembly: GCA_026393475.1. Lineage (GTDB taxonomy): Bacteria > Actinomycetota > Acidimicrobiia > Acidimicrobiales > Ilumatobacteraceae > VFMC01. The sequence goes on along the minus strand of JAPLAA010000024.1, from coordinate 79,492 downwards.
AGATGTCGTCGGTGCCGCTGGTCTCGATCACCTTCACCAGCTCGTCACCGTCGCGCAGGTTGATCGCGATCAGACCGTCACGGCGCGACGAGTCGTACTCGTTGAACGCGGTCTTCTTCACCGTGCCGTTGCGGGTGGCGAAGAACAGGTTGCGCTCACCGGCGAAGTCGCGGGTGTCGATGATCGCCTCGATCGTCTCGCCGGCCTGCAACGGCAGCAGGTTGACGATCGGCATGCCCTTCGCCGTGCGCTCACGCTCGGGGATGTCCATCGCCCGCAGGCGGTAGACCTTGCCCCGGTTGCTGAAGAACAGCAGGAACGCGTGCGCCGTGGTGAAGATGACGTTGCGCACGATGTCGTCGGTCTTGAGCTTCGCCCCGCTCACACCGCGGCCACCGCGGCCCTGCGTCTTGAAGTTCGCGGCCGGCACGGCCTTCACGTACTGGGCCTGCGTCATCACGATGACGAGCTCTTTGTCCTCGACGAGGTCCTCGATGCTCATCTCGCCCGTGTCGAACGCCACGGCACACACGCGCGGGGTGGCGAACTCTTCGCGGATCGCGAGCATCTCGCTCTTGATCACACCGCGCAGCTTCTCGTCCGAGTCGAGGATGCTCTGCAGCTCGGTGATCCGTTCGGCCACCTCTTCCATCTCGCGCTCGAGGTCGATCCGGCTCAGTCGGGTGAGCTGACGCAATTGCATGTCGAGGATGTCGACCGCTTGGACCTCGGAGAACTCGTACGGCTCGGCCATCAGTGCCGTCCGCGCCGAGGCGGCGTCATCGCTCGACCGGATGAGGGCGATGATCGCGTCGATCACGTTGAGCGCCTTGAGGCGCCCCTCCAACAGGTGAGCGCGCTTGTTGGCCTTGTCGAGGCGGAACTGGGTGCGGCGCGTGACGACGTCCACCTGATGACGGATGTAACCCTGCAACGCGGTGACCAGGTTGAGCGTGCGGGGCACGCCGTCGACGAGGGCCACCATGTTCACCCCGAAGCTGGTCTGCAGCGAGGTGAGCTTGAACAGGTTGTTGAGCACGACATTCGCGTTCGCATCACGCTTCAGCGTGATCACCAGCTCGGTCTTGCCGCCCGCAGAACCGTCGTTGACATCGCTGATGCCGTCGAGCTCACCGGAGTCGACCAGTTCCTGGATGCGACCGGCGATCGACGAGCAGCTCGTCTGGTACGGCAGCTCGGTGACGACGATCTGATATCCACCTTTGCGGGTCTCTTCGATGGTCGCGGTCGCCCGCATCTTCACGCTGCCGCGGCCGGTGCGATACGCATCGAGGATCCCTGCTCGCCCGAGAATCGAACCACCGGTCGGGAAGTCGGGGCCCTTCACGAAGTGCATCAGGTCGTCGACCGACGCATCGGGATGATCGATCAGGTGAACCGTGGCGTCGATGATCTCGCCCAGGTTGTGCGGAGGGATGTTGGTCGCCATGCCGACGGCGATGCCCTGGCTGCCGTTCACGAGCAGGTTGGGGAACCGCGCCGGGAGCACCGTCGGCTCGACTCGACTCGCGTCGTAGGTGTCGACCATGTCGACGGTGTCTTCGTCGATGTCTGCCAGCAACTGCATCGCGAGCGGATGGAGACGGCACTCGGTGTAGCGCGAAGCCGCCGGTCCGAAGTCGGGCGACCCGTAGTTGCCGTGGAAGTCGATGAGCGGGTGCCGCAGCGAGAACGGCTGCGCCATGCGAACCAGCGCGTCGTAGATGGCACTGTCACCGTGCGGGTGGTACTTGGCCATCGTGTCGCCGCTGACGCGAGCAGACTTCACGAACGGACGATCGGGCCGGAACCCTTGCTCGTCCATGTCCCAGATGATGCGCCGGTGCACTGGCTTCAGGCCGTCGCGGACGTCGGGCAGGGCGCGCGACATGATGACCGACATCGCATAGTCGAGGAAGCTGCGCTCCATCTCGTCCTGCAGAGCGATCGGCTGCACCGACAGCGACGGATCGCGCTCTTCCGGGCTGCCGGAGCTGTCCGGGCTGTCCGGGCCGGCTGAGCTGCCAGGGCCGGCTGACGAGGTGATGTCGTCTGGCCCGGTCGCGGAGCCGTCGGAGCTGTCGGAGCTGTCGGAGTCGTCGGGGGGGTTCGGGGTATCGCTCATCAGAAATCGAGGTTCCTCACGTCACGGGCATTGGTCACGATGAAGTTCTTGCGGAGATCGACGTCTTCGCCCATGAGCACGCTCATCATCTCGTCGGCGATGGCCGCCTGTTCCACCTCCACCTGCAACAGGGTGCGAGTGGACGCATCCATGGTCGTGGGCTTGAGCTCTTGCCAGTCCATCTCGCCCAGGCCCTTCAGGCGCTGGAACTCCTTCTTGTGGTTCGGGTGTGCCTCCAACCACAGCGCCTTCGCGTGCTCGTCCTTCAGGTAGATCTTCTCCTTGCCGACGACGGTCGAGAACAAGGGTGGCTGGGCGATGTACACATACCCGGCCTCCACCAGCGGGCGCATCTGTCGGTAGAAGAACGTGAGCAGCAGGGTGCGGATGTGGCTGCCGTCGACGTCGGCGTCGGCCAGCAGGATGATCTTGTGATAGCGGGCCTTCGACGCGTCGAACTCGTCGCCCACGCCGCCACCGATCGCGGTGATGAGGCTCTGGACCTCGTTGTTCTTGAGCATCTTGTCGAGGCGGGCCCGCTCGACGTTGAGAATCTTGCCGCGGATCGGCAACAACGCCTGGGTGCGCGGGTCGCGCGCGTTGAGCGCCGAGCCGCCGGCCGAGTCACCCTCGACGATGAACAGTTCGCTCTCGTCGGGGTTGCCGCTCGAGCAGTCCTTCAACTTGTCGGGCATGCCGGCGCCGGCGAGCGCCGTCTTGCGGCGGATCGCGTTGCGGGCGTTCTTCGCGGCGAGGCGGGCCTGGGCCGCGGCCTGGGCCTTCTTCACGAGGCGGTTGCCCTCGGTGGGATTCTCCTCGAGCCACTCGGCCAGCCGCTCGTTGGTGGCCTTCTGCACGAACGAGCGCATGGGCACGTTGCCGAGCTTGGCCTTGGTCTGGCCCTCGAACTGCGGCTCACGAAGCTTGACCGACACGATCGCGGTGATGCCCTCGCGGATGTCTTCGCCGAGGAGGTTCTCGTCCTTCTCCTTCAGCAGGTTCTTCGTGCGCGCGTACTTGTTGACCGTGGCCGTGAGCGCCGTCTTGAAGCCCTCGACGTGCATGCCGCCTTCGATGGTGGAGATGCCGTTCGCGTAGCCGTGGATGCCCTCGTGGTAGCCGGTGTTCCACTGGATCGCGATGTCGAGGGTCTGGCCGCCCTCGGAGTCCTCGTCCTCGTAGTGGGCGACCTTGCTGAACAATGCCTCCTTCGACATGTTCAGGTGCTTCACGAAGTCGACGATGCCGCCCTTGTACTGGTACGTGACCTGCTGCTCGCGGCCGGCCCGCTCGTCGGTGAACGCGATCTCGAGGCCCTTGTTGAGGAACGCCATGGTCTGCAGGCGCTCGAGCACGGTGCGGGCCACGAACTCGGTGCCCTCGGCCACGAAGATCGTGGGGTCGGGCCAGAACGACACCGACGTGCCGTTCACCCGGGTGTCGGCGGGCGTGGGGCCCACGTCGGCGAGGCTGCCCTGCGGCGCGCCACCCTTCGCGTACTCCTGCTGATAGCGACGGCCACCGCGATCGATCTCGATGAGCAGCCGCTCGCTCAGCGCGTTGACGACGCTGACGCCCACGCCGTGGAGACCGCCGGAGACCTTGTAGCCCTCGCCACCGAACTTGCCGCCGGCGTGGAGGACGGTGAGCACGACCTCGGCCGCACTCTTGCCCTGATGTGGACCGCTCGGGTACGGGTCGACCGGGATGCCACGACCGTCGTCGTCGACGCGGCAGCCTCCGTCGGCCAGGAGGGTGACGCCGATGCGGGTGCAGTAGCCCGCCATCGCCTCGTCGACGGAGTTGTCGACGACCTCCCAGATCAGGTGGTGGAGACCCTGGAGACCGGTGGAACCGATGTACATGCCAGGGCGTTTGCGGACCGGATCGAGGCCTTCCAGGACCTGGATGTCCTTGGCGCCGTAATCGGCCGTTGCCTTGTTGGTGTCGCTGGACACTCACACCTCGAGTCATCAAGTGGGGACGAAGGCGTCACAGACCGGAAGGCACGTCGGAAAACGTGAGCTGACCTGCGACGACATGGTTGGCGACGAGCTGCTGGCGACGGCACGAGAGGTGCCGCGAGCACGGGCCGCGATATGGCCGTCAGTCTACCGTGGGGGTGCCACGGACAGGTGGAGTCTCAGCGGTTCCGGACGGGTCGTCGGATGCCCGTCACACCCTGTTCACGCTGCGTGTTCGCGCGATTTCCGAGGCCTCGCCGGCCGGTCGGTCAGGACCGCTTGACCCGGATCTCGAACTGCCGGATCGTGGCCCCCGCGACGTCGCGCAGCCGCTCGCGAAGATCGGCCTCGAGGAACTTCAGCTGGGTCGCCCACGTCGGGTCGTCGACCTCCACCACGAGGCGGTCGCCGTCGAGCTTCACCGGCTGCACGTGGGCCGCGACCGCCGGCCCGACCACCTCGTCCCACCGGCCGAACACGCCGCCCATCGCCTGCGCCGGCACCGCGCCGGCGCGCGCCGACTCCGGCCCGCGCAACGACCGGACCACCCCGGTGAGGGCGTCGCGGAGGGGCATCGGCTCAGTCGCCATCGGCGTCCACCGTAGCGGCGTCGCTCGCCGGTCGTTCCGGGACACCGGGTGCCACCGGGGTCGCGGCCGGATCGTGGTCCACAGGCGCGACGACAGGCGCGACGACAGGCGCGACGACAGGCGCGACGACAGGCGCGACGACCGGCGCGACGACAGGCGCGAGGACCGGCGCGAGGACCGGCGCGTCGACCGTGCCGGCGACGATGCGGACGGTCGCATCGGGGTGCGCCGCATCGGGCAGCGGTGACGCCGTGGTGAGCACCACCTGGCCGGGCGGCAGATGGTGCAACAGGGCCGTCGCGCGCTGGGCGTCGAGCTCGCTGAGGACGTCGTCGAGGATGAGCACCGGTGCGCTCCCGGTGCGATCGGTGATGAGCCGGTGGGCACCCAGTCGGAGCGCGAGGGCCAGGGTGCGCTGCTCACCCTGCGAGGCGTGGGTGCGCGCCGGCATCCCGTTCACCATCAGCTCCACATCGTCGCGGTGGGGGCCGACCGTCGACACGCCGCGGCGCACGTCATCGGTGCGCGACTCGGCCAGGGCCGTCGCCAGGCCACGCTGGCGCCACGCCGGTTCGTAGCGAAGCTCGATCGGGGTGACGACACCGGCGAGGTGCTCGTAGGCCTCCTGCACCATCGGGTCGAGTCGCGCGACCAGCACCGATCGGGCGTGGCCGAACTGATCGCCGAGCTGGGCGAGCTTGGCATCCCACACGTCGAGGGTGATCTCGGCGGCGTCGTCGAGGCGGCCGTTGGCCTGCTTGAGCAGGGTGTTCCGCTGCTTCACGACCCGATCGAGCTCGAGCCGCAGCGCGTCGTACTTGAGCGCCAACGCCACGAGGGTGTCGTCGAGGAAGCGGCGCCGCTCGCCCGGGCCCTCCTTCACGAGCGCCAGGTCGTCGGGTGAGAACACGCTCACGCGCACCACGCCGAGCAGGTCGCGCGTACGCGGCAGTTTCTGGCGGTTGACCAGCACCCGGTTGCGGCCCGATCGGTTGAGCTCGGCCTCGACGAGCACCTCGCGGCCGTCCTCCTGCAGCACGGTGGCGCGGATGATCGCCGTGTCGGCACCCATCCGGATCAGCGCATCGGCCGGCGCACCGCGGAAGCTGTCGAGGGTGGACAGGTACCCGAGTGCCTCGGCGAAGTTGGTCTTGCCCTGACCGTTGAGGCCGACGACGGCGGTGGTGCCTGCCGTGAGGCCGAACGACGCCGAGACGTAGTTGCGGTAGTCGACGAGGTCGAGCCGGGTGACGATCATCTCGACCTCGACCGGGGCGAACTCGACCGGCGCGTGGGCGTGCCGGGGCGGCAGCGGACGCCGCCGCGGACGATCACGGGACGCGGACGGGCATCAACAGGTACAGGTAGTCGTCGGACCCCACGCCGCGCACGACGGCGGGCTTGAGCGCGTCGATCGTGGACAACGTGATCTGGTCGGACGACACGGCCTCGACACCCGCGGCCAGGTAGTCGGGGTTGAACGCCACCGTGAGGTCGGCGCCGGCCGCGCTCGCGTCGAGCTCCTCGGTCGCGTTGCCGACATCCTGGGTGATCGCGGTGAGCTTCAGCCCGTCGGCCGCGATCGACAACCGCACCGGCGTGGCATCGCGGGCGAGGATCTTCACGCGGCGGATGGCCTCGAGCAGCGGTTCGCGGTCGACGGTGAGCACGTTGGGGTGACTCGCGGGGATGAGCTGGCGATAGTTCGGGAACTCGCCCTCGATGAGCCGCGTGGTGAGCCGGGTGGTGCCGATCTCGAACGTGGCGTCGCGCTCGCCCAGTCGGAGCACGAGCTCCTCGCCGAGGCCGAGCACGCGCTGCAGCTCGTTGAGCGCACGGCCGGGCACCAGGACCTTCTGGTCGGCGCCGAGCACGCTGACGCCGGGCAGGTCGCGGACCGCGAGCCGGTACGAGTCGGTGGCGACGAGGCGCAGGCCGTCGTTCTCGGCCGTGAGCAGCACACCGGTGAGGATCGGGCGGGCCTCGTCGGTGCTGGCGGCACGCACCACCTGGCGCAGGGCCTCACCGAACGCAGCGGCGTTGATCGTGACCGCGCTCGACGCCGGCGCCGACAGGCGCGGATAGTCGTCGAGCGAGAGCGGACGGACGCTGAACTGCGACCGGCCCCCGCTGATCTTCACGTCGTCGTCGGTGACGTCGACCTCGACCTTGCCGGCGGGCAGGGAGCGGACGATGTCGCTCGACAGCCGGGCCGGCAGCACGACGCCCCCGTCGGTCTCGCCGCCGACCGCGATCTCGAGCTGGATCGTGAGATCGAGATCGGTCCCCGTGACGGTGAGCTGATCGCCCGACAGTTCGAGCCGCAGGCCCGACAGCACCGGCAGGGTGCCCGTACGACCGGTGGCGGCACGCCCCGCAGTGGCCAGTGCCTCGGCCAGGGTCTCACGCTCGCAACGGAACTTCACAGGTCAACCTTTCTCACCACGGATGTGTTCTGAAAAGACAATAAAGGTAATAAGGGCTGTGGATTGTGCACAACCACGCGTCGGGGCAGCGTAGGGCCGATTCCTGCGTGCACACCTCTGTCCACCACCGTGCACAGGCAGGAAACCACACGCGTGTGCTTCGGTGGACATCGCGCGTGTCATCCCCCGCGAACGGACGTTCGTCCCCAGGTTCCCCCCAGCGTTCGAGCGTGTGATTCGCGCGGTGCGCGCGTTCGTGCCCACGGAGATCAGCTGGTCTTCAGTCGCTGGACGAGGTCGGTCACCTGGTCGTAGATCTGCTTGCGTTCCTTCATCAGCCGCTGGATCTTGTCGACGGCGTGGATGACGGTGGTGTGATCTCGACCACCGAAGAGGCGGGCGATGCTCGGGTACGACAGGTCGGTCAGCTCGCGGAACACGTACATCGCGGTCTGCCGGGCCGTCACCAGCGGGCGCTGCCGGCTCTTGCTGCGCAATGCCTCGACGCTGAAGCCGAGGATGACCGCGATCTCGGCGAGGAGCTCCTCGTCGGTGCGGGTCTTCACCTGGCTGCCGGTCATGAGGTCGCCGAGCAGCTGTTCGGCCAGGTGCGTGCTGATCGGCACATGGTTCAAGCTGGCGTACGCCGTCACGCGGATGAGTGCACCCTCGAGCTCACGGATGTTGCTGGTGATGCGCGAGGCGATGAACTCGAGCGTCTCGGCCGGCACCGGACTGCGGTCGCGTTCGGCCTTGTTGCGCAGGATCGCGAGACGGGTCTCGAGATCGGGGGGCTGGATGTCGGTGATGAGCCCCCACTTGAATCGACCGCGCAGCCGCTCCTCGAGGGTGGGGATCGCATCCGGCATGCGGTCGCTCGACATCACGATCTGCTTGTTCGCGCCGTGGAGCGAGTTGAACGTGTGGAAGAACTCCTCCTGGAGTCCTTCCTTGCCCTCCATGAACTGGATGTCGTCGATGAGCAGCACGTCGATGTCGCGATAGCGGCGCTTGAAGTTGGCGATCGTGTTGGTGCGGATGCCGTCGACGTACTCGTTCAGGAACGTCTCGGTGCTCACGTACCGCACGATGTCGTGCTGGTAGTGGTGGTGCACGTAGTGCCCGATGGCGTGCAACAGGTGCGTCTTGCCGAGACCGGCCGAGCCGTAGATGAACAGCGGGTTGTAGCTGCGACCAGGGGTTTCTGCCACCCGCAGTGCTGCGGCGAGGGCGAACTGGTTCGACGCACCCTTCACGAAGGTCTCGAAGGTGTACCGCGGGTTCAAACCGGCGAGGTCGAGCGCCTGGTTGCCGTGGCTGCTGGTGGACGACATCCCGCTGCTGCGGCGGTCGTCGCGCCCGGCCCGCTCCTCGCGGTCGCGCCGGTCGAGTCGGTCCTCACGGTCGCGATCACTGCGCTCCATGCGGTCGCCGTAGTCGGATCGTTCGCCACGGTCGCGGTCTCGATCACCGCGGTCACCGCGGTCGCGTTCAGACCAGTCGCCGCGGTCGCCTCGATCACCGCGGTCGCTGGCGCGGTCACCGCGATCGGACGACCCGATCCGGCCGGAGTCGCCGTCGAGATCGAACGGTTCGACGAGTTGCACCTCGACCACCAGTTGGCGGCCGGCGACACCGATCTCCTCCATCGCGTCGCGCACGAGCGGCAGATAGCGCGACAGGATGCGGTCGCGGGTGTGCCCGTTCGGTGCGCTGAGCCGCAACAGGCTGGGATCGCTCTCGAGCGCCACGACGTCCTGGAAGGTGGAGAACCAGACGGCTTCGGACACCTGGGCCCGCAGCAGTTGGGCGACCGCTGTCCACACCTGTTCCGTGTCGCTCACCTGCACCTCCTCCCTCGTCGTCTGACCACTGTCCACATCGTTGTCCACAACTGTGGACGACCGCCAGTCGATCGGCGCCGGGGCTGTGTGCACTCGAGGCCGGGCCCGGGACGGATCCCTGTTGCGACGCTGCTGCGACGTGCTGCCAGCTTGCTGCCAGCTTGCTGCCATCCTGCTGCCATCCTGCTGCCATCCTGCTGCTACGGAGGGCATGCGCCGCTGTGAAGGTGTGCAACCTAGCAGCCGCGCGGCCGCCGGGGGAACGGGAACTCCTCCACCGCCCCCGCTCGTCCAGGCGCATCCCACCTGCTAGATCGCGCGGGACGGCCATGGCCTGCGGCCCGGCCCCAGGGCTCGCGTCGCGCGGCCGTGTTGCCGGACGGGAGGCCGACCCCTAACCTGTGCAAGTTCTCATCACTCGTGGTGGGCGCCCGTGCTCCGGCCCGATCGCCCGCGCGGCCGCCCTCGTGGCGTCAGCCGCCTCGAGCGCTGGATCATGATGTCCCCCCACAGCGGGAGCTGTGGCCGTCTGAGGAGGGTCCGCGTTGAAGCGCACCTACCAACCGAACAACCGTCGCCGGGCTCGCAAGCACGGCTTCCGCAACCGCATGAGCACCCGTGCAGGTCGTGCCGTGCTGAAGGCTCGGCGGGACAAGGGCCGCCACAAGCTGTCGGCTTGATCTGGCGCATCCGGGAGCGGAGCGTCTTCGCGCGCCTGTCGCAGGACGGCGCCCGAGCCCGGGCCGGAGTGTTGTGGTGCACCTTTCTCCCCGATCCGTCCGCGTCGCCGCCTCGCGTGGCGTTTGCGATCGGCCGCGCCGTGGGCCCGGCCGTCGTCCGCAACCAGGTACGGCGGCGTCTCCGCGCCCTGTTGTCGGCGGCGCCGGAGGATCGGACCCTGCCACCGGGCTGGTATCTGGTGGGTGGCCGTCCGTCCGTCGCCGCACGTACGTTTCCCCAGCTGAGCTCCGACGTCGAGGCGCTGATCGCTTCCGTCCAAGCGCACACACGTCGGCTCGCCGCCTCGCCGCCGCAGGCGAACGTCAGTTCGACACCGGCGCCGACGCGCCCACCCGCCTGATGCGTGCGGTGCTCTGGTACCAACGCGCCGTCGACGGACGGCCGTCGCCGTGCCGGTTCACCCCCACCTGCTCGTCCTACGCCCTCGAGGCACTCCACACCCACGGCACCGGTCGCGGCCTCTGGCTCACCGTCCGCCGGCTGGTTCGCTGCCGCCCGTTCGGTCCCTCCGGCTGGGACCCCGTGCCCGAGCCGGTCGACTCGGTCGACTCGATGCTCACTCCTCGTTCCACCCGATCCGAGACCGGATCCATGAGAAAGCGACGCCGCGCATGATCGCACTCGGCCTGTTCGAAGGTCCCGCCTGGCTGCTGGCCAAGTTCTACGACTTCACCCACAACTACATCCTCGCGATCTCGCTGATCGCGCTCGTGGTGATGCTGATCACCGCGCCGCTCCAGCTCAAGGCCACCAAGGGCATGCTCGAGATGCAGCGGCTGCAGCCCGAGCTGCGCAAGCTGCAGCAGGAGCACCGCGGCGACCGGCAGAAGCTCAACGAAGAGATGATGAAGCTGTACCAGCAGCACAAGGTCAACCCGCTGGCCTCGTGCTTCCCGCTGCTGCTGCAGTTCCCGGTGTTCATCATCATGTTCCGCGTGCTCCACGGCCTCACCTACGAGGTGGTGTGCGGGACCCCGAACCTGTCGCCAGGCGCTGCTGAGTTGTGCATTCGAGATGGTGTCCAGCTCGCCGACGGGACGAAGGTCTTCTATCCGAAGTTCATCGATGCGTCGACCGAGCTCTACCAGTCGCTCGCCGGCAAGTCCGAGATGGTCGCCTGGGGCCTCGACCTCGCGAAGCGCCCGTTCGAGGTGATCGGAGAGTCGTTCGGCAAGGGCCTCATCTACGCCCTGTTGGTCGTCGCCCTCGGCGCGCTCTACTTCGTCCAGCAACGGATGGTGGCGGCTCGCGCGAGCGTCAGTCCGACGATGTCGGAGATGCAGCAGAAGATCATGCAGTACCTGCCGGTGGTCTTCGCCGTCTTCCTGGTCTTCTACCTCACCGGTCTCGTCATCTACTACATGGCCCAGGCGATCTTCCGCATCGGCCTGCAGTACTACATCACCAAGCGTTTCTACGCCGGCGAGCAGTCGCTCGGTCGTCAGGCCCAGGCCGCCGGCGAGCGGGCGCGTGAGATGTCGAAAGCCGACGGTGGGGGCTCCGGGCTGTTCGCCCAGGCCAAACGCGATCTCGCCTCAGCCAAGGACACCCAGGGCAAGCCCGCTGCGAAGGGTGCCGCCGCGGCACCTGGCACCTCGAAGCGGGTCACCCCGCCGAAGAACAAGCCGACCGCCTCCGGTCGGGTCACCCGCCCACCGTCGTCCGGGAAGGCACCCAAGCCCACCCCACCGACGCCCCCGGCGCCCAAGAAGAAGTCGTAGGTCAACTGATGGAATGGGTGGAAACCACCGCGAAGTCCGTGGAAGAGGCCAAGAACCAGGCGCTCGACCAGCTCGGTGTGGCCGAGGACGATGCCGAGATCGTGGTGCTCGACGAGCCCCGCGCCGGCCTGTTCGGTCGGGTGCGCGGCGAGGCACGAGTCCGTGCCCGCGTGCGGCCCACCACACCGCGTCCCAAGCTCGATCGGCGTGATCGCAAGAAGGGCAAGGGCGACAAGGCCGAGGCCGGATCGTCGGAGTCGACCGCCGACAGCGAACAGGCACCTGCCGCGCCGCGAGGTCGTGGCAGTCGCGCCGCAAGCGCCACAAGCGCCGCAAGCGCCGCAAGCGAGGCAGCAGCCAGCGATGCCGCACCGAAGGCGCCGCGCACTCGCAAGCCCAAGGCCGCACCGGCGACCCCGGCGCCGGCAGCCGGCGCCCAGCGCGACGCCTTCGACGTGTTCGAGGACTCGGCCGGCGCCGCGAGCGGTGCAGTCGATGGCAAGGACGGCACGGTTGGCACGGACGACGCGAGCGGCGACGATCGGCCGGCACGCGCCCCGCGCGGCGGCCGTCAGCGCAAGGACGGAGCGCGCGCAGCGAACGCTGCGAGCGCGAACCAGGATCAGTCGAGCAGGGATCAGTCGAGCAAGGAGATCATCGTGGATGCAGAGCAGGTTGGCGAAGAGGCACGGGTGTTCGTCCAGGGCGTCGTCGACGCATTCGGGCTCACCGGCACGGCTGCGGTGCGCCGCGACGGCGACGATCTCGAGGTGACCGTGGACGGCAGCGACCTCGGCCTGCTGGTCGGTCCTCGCGGATCCACCCTCCAGGCCCTGCAGGAACTGGCCCGCGTGGCAGCTCAGCGTCGCCTCGGCGACCACGACACCCGGCTGCGGGTCGACGTCGGTGGCTACCGCGAGCGTCGCAAGGAAGCCCTCACCCGTTTCGCCCACCAGGTGGCCGACCAGGTCATCGCCGACGGAACCGCCAAGCGTCTCGAGCCGATGTCGTCGTCGGACCGCAAGGTGATCCATGACGTGCTCTCCGAGGTCGACGGCGTGGTCACCCGGTCCGAGGGCGACGATCCGCGGCGCTGCGTGGTCATCGCACCTGCGAACGACTGACCCGACCGATGGCCGATCGGGGGGTGTCCGTCGCCCGGCGCGACGGTGCTCCCCCGCCCGTCGCATCTCGCTGTGCCCGGGTCTGACCCGGTGGACGACGCGCTCGATGTCGTGCCCGTCCTTCGTCACGTCCTGACGGAGATCCAACGGCGCGGTGCGATCGGACGGGTGTCGATCGACGATGCGATCGCGCACGCCGGCCAGTACGTCGTGGCGCTGCCCGATGATCTGCACGGTGGTGACCTCGTCGATCTCGGGTCGGGCGGTGGACTGCCCGGACTCGTGATCATCGCTCGACGGCCCGACCTCCGCGTGACCCTGGTGGAGCGGCGGGACAAGCGCGCTGACCTGCTTCGATTCGGCGTGCGCGGCCTCGATGCCACCGAGCGGGTGGAGGTCCTGGCCGCCGACGCCGAGCAGGTCGTGCGCCGCTCCCCCGGTGCGTTCGACGTCGTGTCGGCCCGCTCGTTCGGACCACTGCTCGAGGTGATGCGGCTCGCGACGCAGTTGCTCCGGCCGGGTGGTTGGCTGATCGTGAGCGAGCCGCCCGAGGGCACACCCCGCATCAATCCCGACGAGGTCACCTCCCTGGGGATGGTCGATGATGGCCAGGTTCGAGGCCCCGCCGGCGCCGTGCACCGGTGGCGATCCTTGCCGATCGACTGATCAGGCGCTCGCTCCCCGGCTGACGGCCCGGGTGTCGACACATCACGGGACTCGACGTCGCCCGAATGGTGGGGCCGCGAGCCCGTCGGGGTGATGTCGTCAGCACGACCGCCCGGATGCCGCTGATCGGTCGAGGCGGTGACCGGTCGCCGGATGGCCGGAGTCCCACCCCATTTCACGGGGTCTGTGTCGGGGGGGGGGGCCTGCGGGCGCCAGCGGGATGCACGTCGGCGACCAGGCAACGGATGGCGAGGCCGGCATCGCTGGGTAGGTCGCTTCGACGGACGATCAGCGGGGGGACCGGAGATGGAACACCGTGCGGCGCCCCTGGTGTTGCCACGCTCGCGCTCGTTCCACGTGGAACCGAAGGACGCGACCGATGGGCGGCCTCCGACCTCCTGAACTCATCTCCGTTCCACGTGGAACGAACTGCCGTGGGGTGCGGGCACAGGCCTTGGGTCTCAGCTGGCGTGTGGCGACGTTCCTGGTCGATGATCTGGTGTGGTCGTTGCTCGCTCGCCACGTTCCACGTGGAACCGAAGAACGGGGGCCGACGAGCGGCGATCGAGGGAGTGATCTCCACCGGTTCACCGTGGAACGAGCTTTGGGGGTGCACGCATCCTGGGGCTCACCTGGCAGGTGGTGACGTTCCAGTCCGACGATCTGGTGTGGTCGATGCTCGCTCGCCCACGTTCCACGTGGAACAGGGCGGACCAGCCACCCACGTGGAACAGGGCGGACCAGCCACATGCTGGATCGCCCGTCCCCAGCGGACGAGTTGGAGAGGTGACGTCAGAGCGGCCGGCGCGCAGCGTTGCCGAAGGATGCTCCTGGAGTTGTTCCACGTGGAACGCCAGAGCTGTGGACGTGCACGCGACGGCTGGTTCCACAGGGTGCCCTCCAGTCGACGAACGAGAGGCTTCGACCCGGCGACAGGAGACGGGGTGAACCCGGTGACTGGGCCGGTCGATGTGTTCCACGTGGAACGGGTCCCCCGATCGGTCGGCTGTGGGCGGTGATCGCCGTCGTTGGATCCGAGAGGTCGAGGGCGTCTGGGTGGTGCTTCACTGCGAGCCTCGAGTGGGGCGCGTTCACGATCACCGGGAGGCTCGACGCGTTCCACGTGGAACGTGGTCCCCAGCGACGAGTGGCGTGTGGGGTCGTCGCACGCGTGATCGCGAAGCACCCGCCGTGGTGGATCGAGCGGGTCGGCGAGCAGCACATCCGGGGACCGGCCGTGCCATTCGGCGGCTTCATCGTCGGTGACACCGGGCCGAAGGCGCACTGCACTGCTTGTCCGGTCCTGTTCCACGTGGAACCCGGTCGAGCCCGCAACACGCCTCCAGAACTGAACGCGGGACGAGCCGTTCCACGTGGAACATCGGCGGCCGTCGAGCTCCGCTCCCAGCCCCGAGCCCCATCCCGTGCTCCCAACCCCGGTTGTGGCCCCGGCGAGGAACCCCGGCGAGGAACCCCCGACATCGCACCGCCTCGTGTCCGGCAGGTGCGTTCCACGTGGAACACGTCGTACCCAGGAGCACGGTTGGGCGGGGGAGCGACCGGGCGGGCCGGGCGCATCCGCTGCGTCGGAGGATGCTCCCCGTGGCACCGCAGGATGGGCAGACGGGGCGACGGCCAGGATCGTCCCGGTTCCACGTGGAACACCACCGCCTCCCAAGCTGCCCCTGGACAAGTCGACGCACCGGGCCCCTGCTTCGCCGTCAGGGCCCTGACCAGGAGCGATGTGTTTTGTCGACCCCCTCTCTCCCCATCGACAGCGTCCACCGACCGGCGGGCGTCGGCAATCAGGCGAGCTCCCTGTGTGTGAGAAACACCAGCGTGCGATGAATGTTGCTATCCTGCTGGCGCAGCAGGTGCACGTGCCAGGGGGGCCAGGTCGACCCGATCGCCCGTCCAGACGTCGACGTGCTGCCGTCCGCCGACCAGGAGCTGAGGTCTTCATGTCACTGAGCGAGTCGATTGATTCGGGGGATCCGAGCAGTGGCATCTCCCCCGACACACCGAGCGCCCCGACCGGTCGCCCGTTGCCCCGGGTGATCGCCATCGCCAACCAGAAGGGTGGGGTCGGCAAGACCACCACCACTGTCAACCTGGGCGCCTGCCTGGCCGAACTGGGGTTCCGTACCCTCGTGATCGACCTCGATCCGCAGGGCAACGCCTCGACCGGTCTCGGCATCGAGAACCGCGGGCTCGAGACCTCGATGTACCACGTGATCATGCACGACGTGCCGCTCGAGGACTGTGTGGAGCCGTCGGCGGTGAAGAACCTGTTCGTGGCGCCGGCGAGCCTCGACCTCGCCGGTGCGGAGATCGAGCTCGTCCCGGCGTTCAGCCGCGAGAACCGACTTCGCCGGGCCATCGAGGCCGTGCTCGACGACTACGACTATGTGCTGATCGATTGTCCCCCGTCGCTCGGCCTGCTCACCGTGAACGGGCTCAACGCCGCCAGCGAGGTGCTCGTCCCGATCCAGTGCGAGTACTACGCGCTCGAGGGTCTCGGCCAACTGCTCCGAAACGTCGATCTGGTGAAGCGCAACCTCAACCCGAAGCTCGAGGTGAGCACGATCGTCTGCGTGATGTACGACGCCCGCACCAAGCTCGCCGACCAGGTGGTGCACGAGGTGCGCGAGCACTTCGGCGAGAAGGTCTGCCGAACCGTGGTGCCGCGGACGGTGCGTCTGTCGGAGGCCCCGTCGTTCGGGCAGCCGATCATCACCTTCGATCCCACGTCCCGAGGTGCGGTGGCATACCGCGAGGTCGCAAAGGAGGTCGCCCGTGGCTCGTCCAAGCGGATTGGGTAAGGGGCTCAGCGCTCTCATCCCGACGACACCGGTCGCGTCGACCGGCACATCGGGCGACGGCGGCGCGGGTGACGGAGGCCCGGAGGGTGCCCGACTCGAGGAACTCCCGATCGATGCGATCGTCCCGAACCCGAATCAGCCGCGGGTGCACTTCGACGAGGAGTCGCTGTCCGACCTGTCGTCGTCGATCCGCGAATTGGGCGTGCTCCAGCCGATCCTGGTCCGCCCGGTCGGTGACGGCTACGAGCTGCTCGCCGGCGAACGCCGCTGGCGCGCGGCTCGGCGTGCCGGCCTGTCGGTCATCCCGGCGGTCGTGCGCACCACCGACGATCTCGGCTCGGTCGAGCGCGCGCTGGTGGAGAACCTCCATCGGCAGGACCTGACCCCGCTCGAAGAGGCGGCGGCCTATCAGCAACTCATCGAGGACTTCCACTTCACGCACGAGCAGGTCGCCACCCGCGTGGGCAAGAGCCGCTCGGCGGTCAGCAACATGTTGCGGTTGCTGTCGTTGCCGGCGTCGATCCAGCACCTCCTCGGCGACGGTCGGTTGTCGGCCGGCCATGCGAAGGCGCTGCTCGGCACACCCGATCGGGCGTTCCAGGAGCAGTTGGCCCGGCGTGCCGTGGCCGAGGGCTGGCCGGTGCGTGCGGTCGAGGAAGCCGTGCGTGATCGCAGCAGCGGTCTGGGCGGGGGAGTGGGCGATGCGGCCGACGCCGGTGGGGCCGGTGCCGGCGATTCGCCGTCATCCACAGGCGCCACGGCCGGCAAGCCGGGCGGACGACTGCGCCCACCTGGGCTGTTGGAGCTCGAGGAGCTCCTGGCCGACTGTTTGTCCACCAGGGTGGCGGTCAGCATGGGGACAAAGCGCGGCAAGCTCGTGATCGAGTTCGCGGATCTTGAGGATCTCGAACGGCTGTATCACCTGATGAGCGGGGGTGCGGCTGCACAAACGGCCGCGCTGGGTGACGACTGACCGCGTTCCGTGATGTCTCACGCGCGAGTTCGACGTGAGCGTTACGCACATCTAGTGGACAAAGCTGTGGATAAACCCTCGATGTGCACCGGATCTCGTGCGATCTCTCACGCTCAAGTGGAGCGTGTGCACAGGGTCATCCACTGACGGACCGCCTCGACGACCCGGGTGCTCACCTCGGGGGCCGCATCGACGGCCGTGCGGACCGGTGCGAGCATCACGAGCACCGCTGGCATCCGCGTCTCGCGCAGCACGGTCAGCCGCATCCCACAGGGGGCGGCCACCGGCAGCCCGGTCCGACGCAGTTCGTCGGAGAGGCATCCGGCCAGCCCTCGGCCACCGATCGATTCGAACGTGGGCACCTTGTAGAAGTGCACGACGGTGTCGTCGGCCCGGCTCGCCTCGAACCCGAGGTAGAGATGGGCGTTGAACTGGTTCGCGGTGCGGGCCTGCACGACGGCATCGGGCTCGTCGAGGGGGACCACGTGGGCGCCGGCGAAGCGGAGCTCGCGGCTCACCGCCCGGGTGATGCTGCTCAGCCCGCCGAACTGACCCACGACCACCCGCAGCGAACCGAGCGAGGTGGGTGCCTGGCGGAGGCGCTCGCGCTCGCGGACGGCGGAGATGCCCGGACCCTGGCCCGTCTGGCCGATCACCCGGTTGAGCGCCCGTACGGTCTCGGTGCCGCAGACACCGTCGTTCGGCAGCCCGCAGTTCGACTGGAAGTCATCGAGCGCCTTGGCGGTCAGCGGGCCGAAGATGCCGTCGACGCGGCCGCAGTCGAAGCCCAGACGCGCCAATGACGCCTGGAGTTCGCCGACGTCGTCACCGCGCAGGTTGGGCGAGGTGAGCAGGAGCAGACGGTCGCCCAGCTTCCAGTTGGCCTCGACCAGCGCTTTCCAGCAGTCCTCGTCGCACACCCCGGTGACCCGGAGCCCGCGCTGGTGCTGGAAGGCGCGCAACGCCGCCTCGGTGGCCGCGCAGAACGTGCCCACCTGCGCGGATGCGCCGGCCGGGAATCCTGCGGCCGCGAGTCGGCGCTGCAGATCGCGGACGGGTTCGCCGCGCTGGCCCGACGTCAGTGGGAAGGAGGCAGAAATTCCTGGAGCTCCTGCAGCAGGGCGCCCTTGCCCTTGGCCCCGACCAGGCGCTTCGCGACCTGGCCCTTGTCGAACACCAGGAGGGTCGGGATGCTCATCACGTTGAAGCGCATCGCCAGATCGGGGTTCTCATCGACGTTGAGCTTGGCGATGGTGATCTTGCCGGCCTGCTCGGTGGCGATCTCGCCGAGGATCGGAGCGATCATCTTGCACGGACCGCACCATTCGGCCCAGAAGTCGACGACGACGGCGGTGTCGCTCGCGCCGACGGTCTCGTCGAAGTTGGACGTGGTGAGGGTGACGATGCCATCGGCCATGGCGGATCCTTTCGAAGGTCCAAGTTCCTGACGGGGTCCGGTGTGGACGCCCGACGGGGACACGGAATTGTAACAAGTCACAACCGGCGAGCACCGTGCGGCATTCCGGGACTTCCGTCCCGATCCCGAGGGTTCCTGAGCGCGGGGCCTCCGGGGGCGGCCCGAGATGAGGTCAGATGACGTCAGATGACGTCAGATGACGTCAGCCGTGCTGGGCCTCGAGCCAACGTTCCGCGTCGATCGCGGCCATGCAGCCCGAGCCGGCGGCGGTGATCGCCTGCCGGTAGGTGTGGTCCTGCACGTCGCCGCAGGCGAACACGCCCTCGACGTTGGTGTAGGACGACCCGGGCCGGGTGATGAGGTAGCCGCTGTCCTCCATGTCGAGCACCCCGGCGAACAGGTCGGTGTTCGGCCGGTGACCGATGGCCACGAACAGGCCGGTGACGGGCAGGGTGGAGGTCTCGCCGGTGACGGTGTTGCGCAGCACGGCCCCTTCGAGCTTGTGCTCGCCGATGAGGTCGTCGACAGCGGTGTTCCACACCATCTCGATCTTCGGGTGGTTGAGGGCCCGCTCCTGCATGATCTTCGAGGCGCGCAGGCTGTCGCGACGGTGGATCAGGTACACCTTCGACGCGAACTTGGTGAGGAACGTGGCCTCCTCGACGGCGGAGTCGCCGCCGCCGACCACGGCGATCTCCTGGCCGCGGAAGAAGAACCCGTCGCACGTGGCGCAGGTGGACAGGCCGTGGCCGAGCAGCAGGGGCTCCTTCTCGAGCCCGAGCATGAGGCTCTGTGCGCCCGTGGAGACGATGATCGAGTCGGCGAGGTACAGCTCGTCGCGGACCCAGACCTTGAAGGGGCGCTCGCTGAAGTCGATGGCCGTGGCCTTCGCGGTGAGGAACTCGGCGCCGAAGCGGCCGGCCTGCTCGCGGAACTTCATCATCAGCTCGGGGCCCATGATGCCCTCGGGGAAGCCGGGGAAGTTCTCGACCTCGGTGGTGAGCATGAGCTGACCGCCGGGCTGGTCGCTGGTGCTCGACGGCTCACCTTCGATGACGAGCGGGGCGAGGCTGGCGCGGGCCGTGTAGATGGCAGCGGTGAGCCCGGCGGGGCCGGACCCGATGATGATGACGTCGCGGACGTTGGTACTGCTGGTGCTGGTGGTGCTGGTGGTCACGTGGTTGCCTCTGCCTGGGGGGTGTGTCGCTTGCGCATGCACAACAACCCGGCAAGGAACAGGATTCCGCCCATCACCATGTACGAGACCCACACGCTCGAGTCACGGTCGATCGCGCCGCCGATGTTGATGAGGCGCTGCAGCAGCTTGGTGCCGAGGATGACCGCGAGGATGCCGGCCGCGATGGAGGTGAACCCGACGATGACGCCGAAGACGATGCCGCGCACGGCCACGACGGCCTTGCCGGTCACCTTGTCGCGGACCATGCCGACGTAGCGGTCGACGAGGTTGGCGAGCTCGGGAGCCCAGTTGGGATTGTTCAGCGGGTTGCCGGCCATATGCGGCGAAGCCTAACCGGGCTGACGTCAGGGGGTGACGGTGGCGAGGACGGCGCAGCCGCCGTCGAGGTCGAGCGCAGTCACCTCACCGGTCCCCGGATCGCGCACCACCACGGCGGGCGTGCCCTGATAGCTCACCTCGCCGACGGCCTGGTCGCCCTCGGCGACGCACGGGAATGCGAGGCCGGGCAGGGGCAGGATCGCCTGCCGGGTGTTCGCGTAGTCGAGCAGTGCTTGCGGCGTCGTGATCGTGACCACCAGATCGGCGGCACCGCTGATGGTGTCGGCCGAATTCTCCGGTGCGGGGGCATCGGTGGCTGCCGGTGCCTCCGTGATCTCGGAGGCCGCTGCCGACTCGGTGGCAGCGGGCGCCGCTGTGCTGAACGCTCCATCGCCCGTCTCGCCGGCCCCGCCCGCGGCGTCGCCCATCGGCGCCGCCTCGGCCGACTCCATCATCGGCGTCGCCGGATCGTCGGCGACACGGGAAGCGTCGGGCGTCGGGCTCTTGGCGGCTGCCTCGGGTGCGATCGCGGTGCTCTCCTCGTCGGAGCCGCCCATCGAGCCGAGTCCGCCCACCACCAGCGCGCCGACGAACAGCACGCCGACAGCGGCGGCGGCACCGGTGAGCAGGCGATACGTGCGGCGGCGGCGCTCGAACCGGATCACGTTGCCCGGTGCGGGAGCCGTGCCGGCCGGCGTGATGTTCACGACCGGCGCGACCGTGTCGTCGTCCTCGACACGCTGGTCGTGTTGTTCGCTCTGGAGGCGATCGAAGACCGACATCGCCGCGGCGAGGGCGTCCTCGCGGGCCCCGGCGGGCGCGGCCACGTCGGCGAGTGCCGTCCGCTGGTCTCGCCAGATGTCGAGGAGCTCGCGCAGGGCCGGATCGGCGTCGACCCGCGCCTCGTCGTCGGCCGTCGCCGTGCCGTCGAGGAGCGCGCTCACGGCGAGGAGGTCCTCGTCGGGCGTCTGGGGGTCGAGTGGGTCGTGGTTCATGATCAGCCGGGGGTGTCAGCGAGAGGTTGGACGTTCGTCGGGGTCGGTGTGGTTCCCGGCTCGCACGATCTGGGCCAGCGCCGCCCGGCCTCGGGCGATGCGGCTCTTCACGGTACCGATGGGGACGCCGAGGGTGTCGGCGATCTCGGCGTAGTCGAGGTCGCCCACATCGCGCAGCACGAGCGGCACCCGGAACTCCTCGGGTACCTGGCGGAGCGCCTGTTCGAGCTGGTCGCGGTCGGCCACCAGGTCGATGCCGCGGGCGCTGTCGGGGTCGGCAAGCCGGGTGTCGTGGTCGGTGCCGCCGAGTTGGTGGTCGTCGGTGTCGGCGAGTGCCGGCCGTCGTCGTCGGCGGCGCAGCTCGTCGAGGCTGGCGTTGGTCGCGATCCGGTACACCCAGGTCGCGAACGAGGCGCGCCCGTCGAAGGTCGCCAACCCGCGCACGATCGCCATCAGCGCCTCCTGGGCGGCGTCGGCGGCGTCGGCGTCGTTGCCGGTGATGCGTCGGCACACCGCGAAGATGCGGTCGTAGTGCACCCGCAGCAGGGAGTCCATCGCGCCGCGGTCGCCGCCGACGGCGGCATCGATGAGGCGCTGATCCGCCGCTCGTCGGAGCGAGCGGTCGTCCGCGTCGGCCGGGGCGGCCTGGGCGTGGTCGTCGGTCTCGCCGTGGTCGTCGGTCTCGCCGTGGTCGTCGGAGGGGTGCATGTGACCGTTCCGGATCCGTCAGGCCAGTGGCGCGAACTGGACCTCGGCGATCGCGCCGCTGTTCGGGAAGTCGGGGGTGCAGGCGCCGCTCGGGCCGGCCTCGGTGAAGACGATCGCGATGTGCAGCGCGGCGCCGGTGAGGGGAAGGTCGTAGACCCCGGGCTCGGATCCCGACTGCGACCCGACGGGCTCACCCCAGGCCTCGAACGACGCCGGGATCGCATCGGTCGCGAGGCTCGTGTACACGCGAATGGTCCACGACGACGAGGCGATGTCGACGCTGAGCGCGCCGGCCGCCGGCGCCTGCAGGGTGATCACGACCCCGACCGGCCGGCCACCCAGATCCATCGAGTCGTAGCACTCGGTGCGCCAGAAGGTGCCCGGATCGTCGTCGATCATGAGGCCGACGAGGTCGTCGTTCTCGGCGGGGTCGTCAGGGTCGAGGTCGTAGGTGCGCACGCTGCTGAACATCGCGGTCGAGGCTGGCACCGCGGTCTCCGGCACCGGTCCGGCGCTGGCCACCTCGGCGGGGGCCCCAGCAGTCCCAGCAGTCCCACTGGTGCCGGCGGCACCGGGTTCGATCGACGTGGGGGTGGGGAACTCGCCGCCGTCGCTGTCGGCGCTGATCGTGTTCCACAGGATCGCGCTCACGATCGTGGCGACGAGCAACAGGCCGCCGACGACGATCAGCGACGGGCCGCGGCGGTGTTCGAACTTGCGGTTCGGGCGCCGCGAGATGGGCGCCGACCCGGTGGGGGTCCGGTCGCGATCGACCCGCACCGGCGGGCCGGCGGGCCGGCCGCCCGTGGTGCGCGCCGGGGTGGGACCGGGACGAGCCGGGCCCGGCGTGGTGGGCACCTGACCGGTGTTCCGCCGCTCCTGGCGGGCGCCGGGCGCGCTCTGCGACACGGGGGCGGCGATCGCGGCGCCGGCCGCGACCGCGCCGGTGACGGGCGCGCCCACCGGGTCGCGAGTGGGCATCGGATGCGTGACGGCCTGGTCGTACGGCTTGCGCAGCGTCGGATCGATCGGGAGCGGGCGGGGCGCGCTGCCCGATGCGGTGACGTCGTCGAGAACGGGCACCGTGGGGTCGCTCGCCCGCGCGGAGACCTCGGTGAGCGCGGCACGGACGGCGGCACCCGACGGGTACCGCTGATCGGGCCGGCGCGCGAGGAGGCGGTGGATCAGCTCGGGCAGTCCGGCGGGCAGGGTGGGCCGCAGCCGGGTGATGTCGGTGGGGTCGCGCTGCAGGCGGGCGAGCGCGGTGTCGGCGTCGTTCTGCCCGAGGAAGGGCACCCGGCCGGCGAGGCACTCGTACAGCACGAGGCCGAGCGAGTAGAGGTCGGCGCGACCGTCGAGGCGTTTGCCGCGGACCTGTTCGGGTGACAGGTACTTCGCCGTGCCCATCATGATGTTGTCGTTGGTGAGGTCGTCACCGGTGGGCTCGAGCCCCTTGGCGATGCCGAAGTCGGTGAGCAGCACCCTGCCGTCGGGGGTGATGAGGATGTTGCCGGGCTTGACGTCGCGGTGCACCATGCCCGCCTGGTGGGCGGCGTCGAGGGCGCCGGCCACGCACGAGCCGATGTGGATCGTCAGCTCGGGGCTCAGCTTCTTCTGCTCGTCGAGCAGCTGGCGCAGGCTCTTGCCGTTCACCAACTGCATCACCACGGCCTGGCGGCCGTTGTCCTCGATCGCGTCGTACACGGCGACGATGTTCGGGTGGTTCAGTTGGGCGACGGCGATCGCCTCGCGCCGGAAGCGTTCGGCCACGACGGGATCGCTCGCGAGGTTGGGCTTGAGCAGCTTGATCGCGACATGCCGCGACAACGACAGGTCGGTGCCGAGCCACACCTCGGCCATGCCTCCTTGCGCGAGACGACGCTCCAGGCGATAACGCTGGGCGAGGACTGCCGGTGGCAGCGGCGGGGGGCTGGTGGTCGTGGACATGTCCGCTCGTGAACGCTAGTGGCGGGCACCTCTCAGGTCCCGGCAATCGGCCGATCGGCCAGGATCGGCCAGGATCGGCCAGGATCGGCCAGGATCGGCCAGGATCGGCCAGGCGTGCGGGGGCGGGGGCGGGTCAGCCCTCGTGGAAGGCGATGCCGATCGTGCCGCGGCCGGCGTGGGTGCCGACGACGGGACCGATGTCGCCGATCACGATCTCGCCCGAGTAGTGCGGGCGGAGCAGCTCGACGAACTGGTCGACGTCGCTGCAGTCCGCATGGAGCACCGCGAGGTTCTCGACCGTGCCGCCCGCGGCGGTGATCGACTGCAACTTCTCGACGAGGAACGCGAGCGCCTTCGAGCGGGTGCGCTGCTTGCCGCCCTGTTCGACCTTGCCGTCGCGCACCTCGATGATCGGCTTGATCGCGAGCGCCGAAGCGAGCAGCGCCCGGGCACCACCGATGCGGCCGCCCTTCTTCAGGTTGTCGAGCGTGTCGAGGGCGCCCCACACACGGGTGCGCTGGGCGAGGTCTCGGGCCCGGTCGGCGACGGTGGCGGCGTCGGCGCCATCGCGGGCGAGCCGTGCGCAGTCGGCCACGATCATGCCGAGGCCGAGGGTGCAGTTGCGGCTGTCGACCACGGTGACCGGGATCTCGGCGGCGAGCGAACGGGCGGCCAGCTCGGCGCTCTGCATGGTGGCCGACAGCGCGGCGCTGAGCGAGACCACGACGATCGCCGTGGCGCCCTCGCCGGCGAGCGTGCGGTAGGCGGCCTCGAACTGGCCGGGTGCCGGCGCGGCGGTCTCGGGGAGCTGCGGCAACGTGGCGCAGCGCGCCCAGAACTCGGCCGGGGTGAGGTCGCGACGGTCGACGAACTCCTCGTCGCCCATCCGGATGGTGAGCGGGACGATCTCGATGCCGAGCTCGTCGACCACGGACTGCGGGAGATCGCAGGCCGAGTCGGTGACGAGACGGACGGTCGATCGGACGGGCGATCCAGCAGGCGAGGTGCTCACGAGGGCGGAAGGCTACTGGCAGCGGCATCGGGCGAGACCTCGCCCTCCGGCGCGACCGGTGCTGCCGATGCACCTGATGGCTCGCGCCGCGCCGCCGGATGGTGCGACTGATAGCGCGCTGCGGCCGTCTTGCGTCGACTCGACCGTGCGTGATGTGCCCACCAGGTGATCACCAGCAGCAGGCCGGCGCCGGTGATGAGCTGACCGAGCCCGGCGAAGGAGTTCACGCGCGCGGTGAGCACGACCTCGGGCACCAGCTGCACCTCGCGGTTCTCGGCCGGCGCGTAGATGCGGAGGAACACGCTCGACTTGCCGTTGCTGAGCGCTTCGACGTCGACCCCGACGTCGGTCTCGCTCTGCGCCTCGACGGTCACGATCTGGTCGCCGTCGGGGAAGCGCATCTTGGGCGAGCTGAGGTTCACTCGCACCTGGAGCGGCTGGTCGGAGGTGTTGGCGAGGGAGAACCGCAGCGTGCTCTCGCGGCCGGTGAGAGTGAACGCGAACGGCTCGGGTGCCACGATCGCCTCGCGGTACCCGGCGAAGTCCTCGCCGAGTTGCTGCACGGCGGCGTCGGCCTGGGCGTCGGTGAGCGCCGTCGACGGCAGCGCCTCGAGCGTCGCCGACCAGCGGGCGATGTCGGGCGCGCCCTCGGGCAACATGCTGGCGTAGGCGAGGACGTCGGCGGTGACGTCGTCGAGCTGTTCGATGCGGGCCGACAGGTCGGGCCCGGCCGAGTCGGGCAGGGTGAGCGTGACGAGCCGGCCGTCGTTGAGCAGCGTGGTGGTGTTCGTGCCCAGCTCTCGCGGCGACACGAGCCGCAACGACGGTGAGCCGAGGAGCAGGGGTGCGAGTTCGGCGACGAACGTGGCGTCGGGGACCCCGAGATCGGGCAGGGCGAGGATCACGCCGTGCTGGTCGACCGCGCCGCCGTCGATGTCGATGTCGCGGGCGAGCACGACGAGCTCGGCCGCGACCTCGATCGCGGTGAGCACCGGCTCGTCGGCGCCGCGCACCATCTGCGACCCGAGGAAGTCGTCGACGATGGCGGCCTTCACGGTCTGGCCGTCGTCGAGTTCGACCGTCACGAGCTGGCTGATGTCGGTGAAGTCGAGCAGGCTGCCGTCGAGGTCGGTGTAGAAGTCGTAGGGCAGCACGAGCATCTGGGCGCCGAGGTTGCGCTGCATCGCTGCGCCCTGGCTGCTCAGCCGTTCGTCGACGAGCACGACGGAACGGTCGATCGTCGTGGTGGCGAGGGCGCCGCCGAGGGCGTCCTCACCCTGGCGGAGCCAGTCGCCGTAGCGGGCGTCCTCCCCGGCGGCTGCGGCGGCCGACGGATCGAGCGGCAGGCGGGGTGCCGCGATCAGCTCGCTGCCGGTGAGCCCGGGCACCAGGGTCGCGGCGAGCTCGGGATCGTCGGCGATCACGGCCTGCAGCACCGACGGCTCGACCTGGACGCCGCGAGGGACCGGCAGGGCCGCCGCCGCGCCCGCTGCGTCGAGGGCCGCCAGTGTGGCCGCGAGATCGGTCAGCTCGGCGTCGGCCGTGTCGCTGATGGTGACCGCCCCGTCGACGCCGATCGACGGCAACGACAGCTGTCGCGTCACGAACGCGACCGACAGCGGTGGGGCGCTCGAGGGCACCGAGGGCAGACGGTTGACGTAGGTGGTGACCTCGCCCTTGGGGCGGTCGTCGAGCCGCAGTTCGAGCAGCACCGGGTGCACGCCCGATTGCGACATCTGCAGGGCTTCGGGCGTGCGGGTGAGCGACTCGGTGGGGATGCGCACGGTGATGGCGCCGTCCGCGACCGCGAGCAGGTTGGGGTCGGCGGCGACGGGGTCGAGGCCGATGTCGAAGGAGTCCTCGGTGCGGGTGAGCTCGCCCTTGGTCGACTGCTGGAACTGGAACCGGTCGGCGATGGCCCGATGGCTCGTCACGACGAGGACCGACCGTTCGTCGAAGTCGGCGACGTCCACGCCGGCGGGGAGGGCGAGGACGACCTCGAAGCTGCCGTCGATGGCGACGGTGAAGGTCTGGTCGACCACCGCGAGTTCGTCCGATGCCCTCGCGACCGGTCCTGCGCCGGTGGCACCCGCGGTGCCAGAGGTGCCGGTGGACGAGTCGGCCGCGGTCGGGGTGCCCCCACCGACCAGCACGAGCGACGTCGCGCCGGCTGCCAACGCGCCGGCGAGACGCCACCACGGGCGACGCGCGGTCGGATGCGGTCCGTCGCTCATGTCGCGACGGGCCCTTCGTACACCCGGAGCCGTTCGGGGAGCTCGACGAATCCGTGGCGGCGGTAGAGCTCGAGCGCCGCGGTGTTCTCGACGTGGGTGTTCACGAACGCTCGCGTGACCCGCGACCGTCGCATCCATCGCATGGCGTCGAGCAGCAGCGAGGTGGCGATGCCCTGTCGATGCGCTGCCGGGTCGACCGCCAGGCGTTGCACGTACCCCGTGCGCGCCGCCCGGCCGGAGACGAGGAACGCGACCACCTCGCCGTCGACGCGCACCGTGCGAGCGCGGTGCGACGGGGTGGCCTGGCGGATGTCGGCGAGCATCTCGGCGTCGAGCGCCCAGTTGGCACCGAACGCGGCGAGGTCGATCGCGGCGATGAGGTCGAGTTCGTGCGCCCTCAGTCGCGCGGTGCGGTGGGCCGATCGTGCCAGCGCGAACGGGGCGGTGACGTCGAGCAGGGCCAACTCCTGGACGCAGCGGAGCCCTGCCCGGTCGGCCTGCCCGGCTTGTCGGGGCGAGAGCGCGCCCGTGCGGATCTGGGTGAAGCCGTGCTCGGCGAGCGTGGCGCGCCAGATGCGGAAGTGCTCGGGGGTGGGGACGGCCGTGCCGTCGAGCACCACGATCTGTGCCATCGAGGGGTTGCCCGCGCAGGGGTGAGCCCGCGCCGGCACCGGGGTGCCGCGCAGGGGGATGTTGCCCGTCCGGCCATGGTCGGGCCGCGAGGACGCAGCGTTCGCCGGCGAGCGCGAAGATCGGAGCACTCGGCTCATTCCCCCAGGACGGTAGCGTCGGAGACGTGTCCGTGCTGTTCAGTACTCATGCCGCGTACCTCGAACACCTGGCGGGCCCGCGCCATCCCGAACGCCCCGAGCGACTGCAGGCCGTGTTGTCGGGCATCAAGCGCTACGCATCGGCCGATGCGCTGATCCCGTTGGAGCCGATCGCGGCCTCGCACGTCGATCTGGAACGGGTGCACCCACGGGCATACCTCGATCGGATCGAGCACATCTCCACCTCCGGAGGTGGCCGGCTCGACCCCGACACCTACGCGTCACCGGGCACGTGGCGCGCCGCCACGCTCGCCGCGGGGGCGGGGCTCACGGCCGCCGATGCGTTGCGGCGGGGCGAGGGCGACGCCGCGTTCTGTGCGGTGCGCCCGCCGGGCCACCACGCCAATCAGACGGAGTCGATGGGCTTCTGCCTCATCTCCAACGTGGCGGTGCTCGCCGCGTCGCTCGCCGATCAGGGTGAGCGGGTGCTGATCCTCGACTACGACGCGCATCACGGCAACGGCACCCAGGACGTCTTCTACCACGACCCTCGCGTGCTGTTCGTGAGCCTGCACCAGTGGCCGCTCTATCCCGGCACGGGTCGGCACACCGAGGTGGGCAGCGGTGCCGGCGAAGGGTTCACGATGAACGTGCCGTTGCCGCCCGGCACCACCGGCGACGTGTACCTGCGTGCGTTCGACGAGTTGATCGCGCCGCGCGTCGAGGCCTTCGCGCCGACGTGGTTGATCATCTCCGCCGGGTTCGACGGGCACCGCTTCGATCCGATCACCGAGCTGGGTCTCACCTCGGGCGACTACATCGCGCTCACGAAGCGGGCCATGCAGTGGGCCCCTCCCGGTCGGCGGATCGTGATGCTCGAGGGCGGCTACGACCTCGATGCGTTGGCGTGGTGTGCGGCCGGGGTGGTGGGTGTGCTGTCGGGCGAGGATCCCGAGCCGGTCGACACGACCGAGTCGGAGACGTCCGGCGGGCCGGGTGCTCGCCAACTCGACGCGATCACGTCGTTCTGGCGCGAGCGTCAGCCCGATCGGTGAGTCCGTCGCGCCCGCCCGTCTCGTCGGATGCCGTTCCGTCGGATGCAGCGGATCCGATGGTGGCGCTGTTGGGTTCGCCGCACGTCGCGGCGGTGATGGACGAGCTCGCCCCGCTGGCCGACCGCTTCGGTGCGGCAGGGCACCGGCTGTTCCTCGTGGGTGGCACGGTGCGCGACCTCGTCACGACCGTCGTCCGGCCCGACGCACCGCCGCAGGGTGACTTCGATCTCGACGCGACGACGACCGCGCGGCCGAAGGAGATCAAGCAGCTCCTCCAGGGGTGGGCCGACGCGATCTGGACCCAGGGCGAGCGCTTCGGGACGATCGGCGCGATGAAGCGTGTCGAGGTGGCCGGCGTGGCCGATGTGAACGGCGCGTCCGTCGAGCGGGTGTTCGAGATCACCACCCATCGCGCCGAGGCCTATCGGGACGACTCGCGCAAGCCGGAGGTGGCGTTCTCCGACGACATCGTCGCCGACCTGTCGCGCCGCGACTTCACCGTGAACGCGATGGCGATCGAGGTGACGTCGCCGTCGCCGTCGCTGGTCGATCCGTTCGGCGGGGTCGCCGACCTGGCGGCCAAGGTGTTGCGCACGCCGCTCACACCGGCCGAGAGCTTCAGCGACGACCCGCTGCGGATGTTGCGGGCCGCCCGGTTCATCGCGCGCTACGACCTGGTGCCGGTGCCCGAGTTGCTCGACGCGGTCGGGTCGATGGCGGAGCGACTGTCGATCGTGTCGGCCGAGCGGATCCGTGACGAGCTCGACAAGCTGCTCGCGGCGTCGGCGCCGTCGGGCGGGCTGCGGTTCGTGTTCGCCACCGACCTCGGCCGCCAGGCCCTCCCGGAGGTCGCCGCGCTCGCCGACCGTGTGGTGGACGGGTCGCGACACGCGGATGCGCTGGCACACACCCTCGCGGTCGTGGCCGCGTTGCCGGTGGGCGCCGACGATCGACACCTGCGGTGGGCGGGCATGTTCGCCGCGCTCGGCCCGTCGGTGGCGCGGGCCCGGATGCGTGCGCTCCGTTCGTCGCTCGCGTCGATCGACGCGATCGGGACACTGGTGGCGGTGCACGAGCGGCTGTCGGGCGGCCCGGCCGGCGGGTCGGGTCGCTGGACCGCGGGCGAGGTCCGACGGCTCGTACGCGACGCCGGACCCTGGCTCGACCAGGCGGTCCTCCTCGCCCGGGCGAACGCCGCTGCGCTGGTCGACGGCTCGGCGGCGGCCGCGATGGCGCGCGTGGACGGCGCGGTGGCGCAGCTCGCGGCGCTCGCCGATCGGGAGGATCTCGGATCGTTCGCGCCGGAGCTCGACGGCGCGACCGTGATGGAGGTGCTCGGGCTCTCGCCCGGGCGCGACGTGGGTCGGGCGGTGCAGTTCCTCACCGAGCTGCGACTCGACGCCGGCCCGGTCGGACCGACCGAGGCAACTCGTCGCCTCATAGAGTGGTGGAACGACCACTCATCATGATATGATCCCCCGCGATCGGGCGGGGGTGATGATGGGGCAACCGGGATGGTCACACGCAGGGACCACCGCCCCCACGAACGCGTCCCCGTCCCCGTCCCCGTCCCCGTCCCCAGCCGGAGCACCAGCACCGGTCGGCCCGACCGGTCTGGTCGGTCCGGTGGGCGAGGAGTCCGCCGCCGCACCCAGCGACCGGCTGGTCCTCGTGGTGATCGCGGCCGTCGTCGCCGGCATCGTCACCGAAGCCGGCATCCACGGGACCGACGTCGAGCGCTGGGGCACCGCGTCGAACACCGCCCTCGTCGTCGCAGCAGGGGTCGCGACGGTGTCGATGACCTGGCGGGCGAGCGTCGACCGCCGCGCCACCGCCCGACTGTTCCTCCTCGCCACCGGATGGTGGGCGGTCGCCCAGTTGCTGCGCGTCACGATGCAGGTGGGATGGGGCGTCGACCGCTGGCCGAGCGCCGTCGACGGTGCGTTCGTGCTGACCCCGCTGCTCGTGTTCGGCGCCCTGCTGATCCGTCTCTGGCGCTACCAGTCGGTCCGCCGGATGGCGCTCGCGGTCGACAGCCTGGTGATGGCCGTGTCGATCGTGTTCGTCATCTGGGAGCTGTGGCTGCGCGAGCGGGCCACGGGTCTGGCGTTCGGCGATCAGCTGATCCTCGTCGGGTTGCCCGTCGTCGACATCACGGTCGCGTCGCTCGCGGTCGTGATGGTCCTGCAGCAGCGCTCGCCGACGATCCTCGTGATCGCCGGGCTGCTGGTGTGCTCCGCCGCGGGCGACATCATCTCGTCGTTGAGCGGCGGTCCGTTCGGCGGTGTCGGCGGCATCGCCGCGGTCATCTGTTGGGGCGCGTTCCTGGTCCTCCTCACGGCACTCGCCGGCCGGGCGTCGCGTCGCGGTGAGGAGAGCCACCGACCCGAGGTGCTCCGCATGGTGGCGGTGTACCTCCCGGCGACGGTGTCGATGACCATGGCGGTCAGCAAGTACCTGATCGGAGACCATCCGGTGAGCGCCTTCTCCGGCGCCCTGTCGATCGTGTTCGTCCTCGCCGTCACGGTCGACCAGGGGGTGCGCGCCTGGGAGAGCTCGGAGTACTCCCAGCAGCTCACCCGGACGATCGGCGAACTCGGCACGAAGGAACGCCAGCTGCGCAACCTGTTGGACGACCTGCCCGAGGCGGTGGTGGTGATCGACCGCGGCGGGATCATCCGCGATGCGAACGCCGCGGCCCAGCAGCTCACCGCACGCTCGGCCGACGAGCTGATCGGCCGCGACTTCCGCGACCTGGTGGCCGCGTCGTCGCGTGAGCTCACAGCCTCGCTCTGGCAGCACGTGCAGGCGGGCGGCGGCTTCGACGGTGCCCCGGTCAACCTGCCGCTCGCCCCGCCGGCGCGGGCCGACCTGATCGTCGCCGTCGACGCGATGCTGCCGGTGCGCGATCCCGACGAGGTCGTGGTGTCGTTGCGCGACGTGTCGGCGAGCCTGCGCGAGGCGGCGGCGCTCGAACGGGCCCGCGAGCGGTTCCGGCTCGCCTTCCACGGGGCGCCGACGGGCATGACACTCGCGACCGTCGATGCCGGCCGCATCGTCGACGTCAACGACACGATGCTGTCGATGATGCGCACCACGCGTGACGAGCTCGTCGGGCGCTCGATCCGCGACATCACCCACCCCGACGACTGGTCGCGCAACGACGTGCTGCTCGTGCGCGCTGCGGCCGGTTCGATCGACGACTACACCATCGAGAAGCGGTATGTGCGCGACGACGGTTCGACCGTGTGGGCGAACACGTCGGTGTCGGTGTTCGAGGACAACGGTGAACGGTTGGTGATCGCCCACGTCCAGGACATCACCGAGCAGCGCCGCAGCGCCGAACAACTCCGGTGGGCCGCGACCCACGACGAACTGACGCGCCTGCCCAACCGGTCACAGTTCACCGCCGAGCTGACCGAACGGTTGGCGTCGGCGCCGCTCGGCACCACCGCCGTGCTGTTCGTCGACATCGACAACTTCAAGGTGGTGAACGACTCGCTCGGCCATGCCATCGGCGACCAGCTCCTGAAGGGCATGACCCAGCGGCTCCGCGCCGTGCTCCGCGATCACGACATGCTCAGCCGGTTCGGCGGCGACGAGTTCATCGTCATGCTCAGCGACTACCACGGCGACTTCCCGCCGCTCGCGATGGCGGAACGGTTGCGCACCGAGATCGCCCGGCCGCTGACACTCGACGGTGTGGAGCTGTTCGTGACCGGCAGCATCGGCATCGCCGTGGCGGACCGCACCGACGTGACGGCCAGCGACCTGCTGCGCGACGCCGACGCGGCCATGTACCGGGCGAAGGCCCGCGGGCGCGACTGCGTCGAGGTGTTCGCCCAGGGCGTGCACGACGCGTCGCTCGCGACGCTGCGCACCACCAACGAACTGCGCCGCGGCATCGAACGCGACGAGATCGTCCCCTACTACCAACCGATCGTCGACCTCGACAGCGGCGTGCTCACCGGGTTCGAGGTGCTGGCCCGCTGGCGGCACCCCGACCGCGGCCTGCTCGGCCCCGACCAGTTCCTCCCGATGGCCGAGGAGACCGGGATCATCAACGACGTCGGCGCGGCGATCCTGCGCGCCTCGCTCGCCCAGCTCGGACAGTGGCGGGAGCGGATGCCGAACTTCGCCGACCTGTCGATCGCGGTGAACGTGAGCAGCAGGCAGCTGCTCAGCGGCACGTTCCTCGACGTCGTGTCCGAGGCGTTGGCCGAGTCGGGCGTACCCGCCGGCTCGCTGTGGCTCGAGATCACCGAGACCGCCCTCATGGCCGACGTGAAGGCGGCGTCGGTCGCGCTGCGCGAGCTGCGCGGCGTCGGCCTCCACCTCAGCGTCGACGACTTCGGGACGGGCTACTCGTCGCTCACCTATCTCAAGCGGTTCCCGGTCGAGGCGATCAAGGTCGACCGCTCGTTCGTGAACGGCCTGGGCATCGACAACGAGGACAGCACGATCGTCGAGGCCGTCGTTCGCCTCGGCCACTCCCTCGGACTCGCCGTCGTCGCCGAGGGCGTGGAGACGCCGCTGCAGCTCACCCGCCTGCGCGAGCTCGGCTGCGATCGCGGTCAGGGCTACCTGTTCGGACGCCCACGACCCGCCGAGATCGTCGAGGCCGAACGCACGCTCACCTAGCTGTACCGGCCCCCGGCACCCGGCCATCGGCCATCGGCCATCGGATCGGCGACCGGCGACCGGCGACGCCGGGTCCACCGCTTCGGTCAGGCCACCGGGAGATCGATCAGCTGTGACGCCACCCACGCGGCGATCAGGCCGGCGCCGGACAGGAGCAGCAGCCGGGGCACTCGGTTGCGGAACGAGCCCGTCACACCGGCGAAGAACAAGGCCATCGCGAGGAGGACGGTGTTCGCGACGTACCGGTCGGAATTCCGTGCCGCCTGCTCGGCGACGGCCGCGACCGCCTCGCTCTCGGCGTCGGTCGCCCGGAACTCGGCGAACTGGGCGTCGAGGTAGTCCTGGTCCTCGAGCAGGTTCGCCGGATCCTCACCGCGCCGGTACTCGGCTTCCCATCGGTCGAGGACGGGCACGAACTCGTCGCGCGCCAACGACGTCCTGATGAACGTCGCGAGGTCGGCGTCGCGGTCGGCGAGCGCCTGTGCGTAGTCGGACGCGGTGCTGGTGTCGTACTGGACGATCTGTGACGCGAGCCCGAACTGTCGCGACGCCTCGATCCGGAGGTCGCTGGAGTCACGGGCGCGGCGGCTCTCCTCACCGCTCCAGCGTGAGGCCTGGAAGCCGCACCAGGCCGTGCCGACGGTCGCGAGACCGAGGATGATCACGGCCAGGATCTCGAGCGCCTGATCGCCACGGAGACGACGCTGTTCGTCCGCCGCGGTCACGTGCGCTCGACCCCTTCGGAGGACGGGGGCTCGACGTCGGCGGAGGCGATGGTGCTGTCCGGGCCCTGCTGGGCGGACGGCATCCGTCGAACGTGCGCGGCGCCGGGCTGCGGGGCGAGGGAGCCCTCGCGAGCGAGCACCTCACGCCAGGTGTCGAGTTCCCGGTGGCGCAGTGCGATGTCTGCCGTTCGTTCGCCCCACGCATCGGCGAGCTGGGCGTCGTTGGTGACCCGCTGCCGGCGGACCCGGGCCTCGGCCTTCTCACGTTCGAGTTCGAGCCGGGCCCGCGCCGTGGCGGCGACGACGGTGCCGGCCGCACCGAGATCGACGCCGGCCAGCGAGAAGCCCGTCAGTGCGAACCCGTGTGTCTCGAGCGCCGTCCCGAGTCGGAGCGACAGCGTCGAGCCGAGCTCGCGCCGTTCGCGGCCGAAGAGGCTGTCGATCGTCACGGTCGGCTCGAGCAGCGCGTCCCGGACCTCGTGTTCGACGAGATCGCGGATCGAGCTCCACAACCCGTCGGGGCCAACGGCTTCGTGCACGTCGCGAAGCCGATCGGCGACCAGGCGGTACCGCATCGTGCACGCCACGACCACCGGCGTGCGATCGCCGAGCACCGCCTCGATGACAGGGCCACTGCGTTCGAGGTCGATGTGGACGGCGTCCAGGCACCCGTCGGCGCGGTAGGCGAGCTCGAGGGCCGGGTACTGCTGGACCGAGTGCTGGCGGAACGACGGGACGATGTGGCGGCCGGGGCCGAGCACCTGTTTCGTCGCCTTGCCGTGCACCAGGAGCAACCCGAGGTTGCCCGACGGGATGCGCACGAGCGACTCGTCGAGCAACAGCCAGCCGACGAAGCCGACGATCGGCACCGCCACGACGAGCAGAACCACCAACCCCATGAGGCTCATCCGGCGCGCGTGAGCTGGGCCCCGTAGAACACGAGGCCACCGGGGCATCCGTCCTCGTTGGGCGACGCGACCGTGATGCTCGCCGCCATCTCCTGCACCGTACGAGTGCCGTCGACGGTGAGGGTGACGCCGTCGGCGTAGAGCGTGACGGTGAGACGGGCGATCCGCGGACCGTTCTCGCAGGGCGCGACCAGCTGGGTGCTGTCGGTGATGCCGTACAGCGATCCGCTGACGGAGAAGAGGCCGGCCGACAAGATGCCGGGGATGTCGAGGCGGAGGAACCGCTCCGGCGTCGTCGCGATCGTCGCCTGACCCACTCGCGGGATCGTGCCGCAGAACGCGTACGTGTCGCAGTAGACCTCCTCGTACCTGATGTTCCAGGTGCCGGCGATCACCGAGTTGTCGAGCGACGAGTCGATGGTGACGGGGAAGATCGAGGCGATGCCCTCGAGGGTCCCCTCTGCTTCGTCGGCACGTTCGGTCTCCGCTGCCAGCTGCGTCGACAACTCCTCCTTCGCCGCGGCTGCCTCGTCCGCGGCGGCCGCCGCGGCATCGGCTGCGGCCGTCGCCGAGTCGAGTTCTTCGGTCAGGCGGGCGACCTCGGCCTCGGCTGCCGCCACCTGATCGGCGAGGTCACCACCCGTGCCCGTGTCCCCACCTGCGTCTCCGCCGGAGGTGTCCTCGGGGGTGCCGCTCGAATCGCCGGCATCGGTCGAGTCGTCCGACGAGCAGGCTGCGAGGCCGAGGCACACGACGGTTCCGATCGCGAGCCAGGGTCGGACGGAGCGTCGCCGCTGGCGGCGTCGGCCCGGTGAGGAGGTCATGTCCATGCGGTCGGCTCCGATCGGTGGCACGGCGGTCGCCGTGGCGGGTCGAACGAGTCGAACGGTAGTTGATCCCGGTCGACGGGACGCACGGGGCCGGCGAGCCCCTGGTCAGACCCCGAGCTTGCGCGCTCGGAGCAGCAGCACCGTGGGCACCAGCGCGTCGCGTGCGGTCAGCGGGGTGAGCTCGTGGATCACGTCGATGCGGAAGTTGCTGCGCTCGAAGCTCATGAACAGCTCGCCGATCGAACGCGCCGACGTGCCGTAGCGACGCAAGGGTGCGTCGACCCCGGCGTCGAACATCGCGGCGAACGGATGGGTGAGCGACACCACGAACGACGCGTCTGGCCGCAGCACGCGGTGCACCTGGCGGAGCAGCCGCGGGAGGTCGTCGACGTCGTCGAGGGTGTGGGTGGCGACGACGAGGTCGACCGAGCCGCTCGTCGCGAAGCCGAGGTCGGCGAGTTCGCCGAGGTGGCACTCGACGCGGACCTCGGCCTGCTCGGCCTGGCGCCGGATGTCGGCGATGCGCTCGTCGCTCGGGTCGACGACGATCGACTTGGCACCGGCGAGCGCGAGCGTGATCGCGTTGGCCGGTACCGACGACGGCACGGGGGCGATCCCGAGCTCGATCGTCCGCTTCCCGCTGACGTTGCCGCACAGGCGGAACTCGCCGTCGTCGGCGACGCCCTTCCCGAACCAGACGTTGGTGCTCATGGGCCCAGTGTGACCGATCGGGCGTGTACGGCTGCGGATCCGGCCCGGTGCGCGAGGGCTGGCAGGACGTCGAGGAGGGCGTCCGTCACGGGTGGCCGCACCACCGGGTCGGTAGCCTCTGTCGGCATGTCGACGAAGGGTCAGGGGCAGGGCCAGGGCCAGTTCTCCGCCGGCGCCCTGCGGGGTGCGGGGCGCGGCGTCGTCGACCACCGATTGTCACGTCGCCACCTCGTCAACGAGTTCCGCCGCGGCCGTCTCCGCCAGGACCAGATCTGCGACGCGCACCCCGAGCTCATCCGTGCGGCCCGCAACGTCGGCACCGAGAGTCGCTCGGCCTGCCCGATCTGCCAGGAGTCCACGCTGCGGCTCGTCACGTACGTGTTCGGCTCGCGTTTGCCCGCCCAGGGTCGGTGCGTGTCGACGGCGAAGGAGATGGCGGCGCTCAACCAGCGCTCGGACGATCTCACCGCGTACGTGGTCGAGGCCTGCATCGACTGCCGCTGGCACCATCTCCTGCGGGTGCTGCCGGTCGGTGGCAGCGGGCGACGGGCACGCACCGGTTCGGCCGGCTGATCCCCGCCCGATTCCGCCGGCTGAACCCGCCCGTCAGAACGGGCTGAGCCCCATCCGATTGCGGACGGCGATCGCCTCGCCCACGTGGGCCTGACCGTGGCCGAGCACGGGCCACTGGACGAACCAGTCGACGGTGTGGCCGCCCCACATGGCGAACAGCCAGTCGAGTTCGACCGGATCGAGCAGCGCCTTGGTGCGCAGTCGCCGCGGGGTGTCGGGCACGACGACGAGCGCCATCGCCGCCAGTCGCCGCAACCAGCGTTCGGTGGCGTCGAACGTGGCGTTCACGTAGGCGACGAGCGCATCGGGTGGCACCACTGCGCTGACCGCCACCTGCTCGCGCTCGCCGAGGCCGCTCGACGAGGGCGCGTCGCCGAGCCCGAGCGCCGTGGCGTGGGCGAGGAACAGCGGCGGCTTGTTGCGGATGACGGTGGTGAGGGCCAGGTCCTGGTGCCGAGCCAGGTGCAGGAGCAGCCAGGTGATGCTCGAGCCACCGCCGTCGGCCTGTTCGTCCCACCGATCGGTGGGCACCTGCTGCACCACCGCGCCGAACAGCCGTCGCCGCAGATCGGCGTGGGAGTCGACGAGCCAGGCCTGCAGATCCATCGGCCGACCGTACCGCGTGACCAACGAAGTGCCCTCGCTGTCCCGACCTCGTCCCGTCCGACCTCTCGCTGTCCAGGATCCGTGTGACACCCCCGTGGTCGACTGGTGCCATGTCGCCGATCACCCGTTACGCTCACCGGGTCATATTCACCCTGCCCCATCACGGGGCCCCGGGCTGCAGGAACAGCATCGGGTCCGAAGGGAGGTTCCACACGCATGCAGCGTGCCTATGAACTCATGGTCATCATCGATGGTGATCTCGAAGACACCGCCGCCCGGGCGTGGATCAAGTCGGTCACCGACTCGATCACCGCAGCCGGCGGCTCGGTGCACGGCAAGCCCGACTGGTGGGGACGCCGCCAGTACGCCTATCCGATCAACAAGAAGGAGTACGGGTACTACCTCGTACTGAACCTCTTCGCGACCGGTGGCGCCCTCGACGAACTCGAGCGTTCGTTCCGCATCGCAGACGACATCGTCCGCCACAAGCTCATCCGTCTGCCCGACGCCGAGGCGGAGCGCCGCGGCATGTCGGGGGCTGCGGCCTGACGGCCGCTGGTCCCATCGGACCCCGTCCACGAAGGAGGCCATCATGGCCGACAACACCGTCACCATCGTCGGAAACCTGACCCGCGACCCCGAGCTCCGTTTCACCACGGGTGGCAAGGGCATCGCCAGCTTCGGCCTGGCCGTGAACCGTCGCTACCAGCAGAACGGCGAATGGCAGGAGAAGGTGTCGTTCTTCAACGTCAGTGCGTGGGATCAGCTCGGTGAGAACGCAGCCGCGTCGCTCACCAAGGGATCCCGGGTCATCGTCACCGGCCGCCTCGAGCAGCGCGAGTACGAGACCCAGCAGGGCGAGAAGCGCAACGTCGTCGAGATCGTCGCCGACGAGATCGGGCCGAGCCTGCGTTGGGCAACGGCCACGGTCGAGCGCACCCAGCGCA
This sequence comes from Actinomycetota bacterium, assembly GCA_026393475.1. Taxonomy (GTDB): domain Bacteria; phylum Actinomycetota; class Acidimicrobiia; order Acidimicrobiales; family Ilumatobacteraceae; genus VFMC01. The sequence continues at coordinate 40,901 of JAPLAA010000024.1, read as the reverse complement.
CGAACGCCGATGGCAGCCAGGGCGGCGGCTACCAGGGTGGCAACTCCGGAGGCGGTCGCCAGGGCGGCGGCTCCCAGGGTGGCAACTCCGGTGGTGGACGCCCGGCCGATCCCGTCTACGGCGACGAAGAGCCCTTCTGATCCGCAACTGATCTCCTCGAGATCCCTCGTCGGGCCACCTCGCCCGGCACACCGTTGATCCGCAACTGATCTGCAACCGATCGTTTCGAACTGAGAGACCCATGACCAGCAAGAAGAACAAGGCGCGCGCTCCCCGCGAAGCCAACCCGAAGAAGTTCAAGAAGAAGACCAGCGTCCTGATCACCGAGAAGGTGGAGTTCGTCGACTACAAGGACGTCAACCTGCTCCAGCGTTTCGTGAGCGACCGCTCCAAGATCCGCAACCGTCGGGTCACCGGCAACGACGTCCAGCAGCAGCGCGACATCGCCAACGCGGTGAAGAATGCTCGCGAGATGGCCCTCCTGCCCTACACCAAGCGGGTCGCCCAGACCCGTGCGGGTCGCCCGCCGCGCGACGGTGACGATCGCCGCGAGCGTGGTCCCCGTCGTGACGAGGCCGCCGCCACCGATGTGGACGCAGCCGTCGAGACCACGGAATCCGCCGAGGCGAACGAGTCCATTCAGTCCGTCGAGTCCGAGGTGGAGGCCTGATCATGAAGGTGATTCTTCGCAACGACCTGGTCGGCGTGGGCAAGCGCGGCGACATCGTCGAGGTCAGTGACGGCCACGCCCGCAACTACCTCCTGCCGAAGGGCCATGCCCTCGTCGCCACCGACGGTGCCGTGAGCCAGGCGAAGGCCATGCGCCGAGCCCGCGACCTCCGCGACGCCGCCGACCGTGAGTCGGCCCAGACCATCGCCTCGGCGCTGGTCGCCCGCACCATCACCATCACCGCCAAGGCCGGCTCCGAGGGCAGGCTCTTCGGTTCGGTCACCACCGGTGACATCGCCCAGGCGATCCACGCCCAGGCCAACATCTCGATCGACCGCAAGAAGCTGCACGTCGAGCAGATCAAGACGCTCGGCACCTACAGCGTCGCCGTGAAGCTCCACTCCGACGTGGAGTTCCCGGTCAGCGTCGAGGTCGTCAAGGCCTGATCCCGGTCCGGCCAGGCCTTCGCGGGCCGGTCGGCCAACGGTTTCATCCGTCGGACTCCCCGACTGCGACGACATCGAGTCATCGATGGGTCGCAGTCGGGGGTGTTCCACTCTTTTCCACACGTTGCACACCGCCGGACGGTGGTGGTGCACATCCCCCTCGATCGGGTCCCCCATTGGTGTCCATTGGCACGGGACCCCAGGTCACCGGTGACACCCGCTCGTCATCCCCGTCGTGACCGCCCCCACCTGAGAGGCTGATCGTCGTCGTCTCGTCCACAGGCGGCGATGGTTGTCCCCAGGAAAGACACAGGTAGTTGGCACTAGCGATCCACATGGTCGTCCGACGAAGGTGGTGGTCCCATGGCATTCAGCAACGACGACCGCGGTTCGAACAGTGGCCCGGGGGGCGGCAACCGCCAGGCCCCCCGCCGCAACGAGGGCCGGGTCCCACCGCACAACCTGAACGCCGAGGAGAGCCTGCTCGGCGCCCTGCTGTTGTCGCGTGACGTGGTGGGCAACGTCGCCGAGCTCGGCCTGCTGGTCGATCACTTCTACAAGCCCGCTCACCAGCACATCTACGCCGCCGTCCGCGGCCTGATGACCACCGGCCAGCCGATCGACGTGGTCACCGTCGCCGACGAGCTCCGTCGTGCCGGGCTCCTCGACGAGATCGGTGGCCCGCAGTTCCTGCTCGAGCTGCAGAACGCCACCCCGGCGATCTCCAACGCCAACCGGTACGCCAAGATCGTGCAGGACACAGCGGTGCTGCGGCGCATGATCAGCGTCGCCAGCGAGATCGCCGAGCTCGCCTACATGGAGCCCGACGACGTCACCAAGGCCCTCGACGAGGCCGAGACGAAGATGTTCGAGGTGGCCGAGGACCGGGTGATCGACTCCACCCGACCGCTCAGCGACCTGCTCCCGCTCGCGATGGACAAGCTGCAGGAGACCTTCGACCGCGGCGACACCATCACCGGCGTGGCCACCGGGTTCAACGACCTCGACGAGATCATGTCGGGCCTGCAGCCCAGCACCCTCAACATCGTCGGCGCGCGGCCCGCGATGGGCAAGTGCGTCGCATGGGACACCCCGATGGTCGATCCGCTCACCGGTGAGGTCCGCACCGCCGAGGCGTGGTTCGAGGCGGGCGCGGCCGGTTCCACCGTGTGGTGCACCACCCTCGACGACACCGGAGCCGCGGTTCCGGCACCGTTCGGTGGGTTCTACAGCGATGGCTCCAAGCCGCTCTTCCGCGTCACCACCCGCTCGGGTCGCACGATCCGGATCACCGAGGAACACCCGCTGCTCACCGGCAAGGGCTGGCGTCCGCTGCGCGACATCACCGTCGGCGACCGGATCGCCGTGCCCCGTGCGCTCGAGGTGTTCGGCGATCGCGAGATGGTGCCGGCCGAACTCGACCTGCTGGCGCTGCTGCTCGGTGACGGCTCGATCGGTGCAGGCCGCACCACGCCGGCGTTCACCACCGCCAACGAGCCGGCGCTCGACGTGGCGCGCCGGGCTGCGGCCGACCTCGGTGCCGAACTCCGGTTCGGCGCACCCGCAGGTGCGGCAGCGACGTGGCGGATCGTCGGCGGCGATCGTGGCGGTCGACGGTCGAACCCGGTCACCGACATGCTGCGTCGTCATGGGGCGTGGGGCGCCAACGCGCACGACAAGCGAGTGCCGGCTGCGGTGTTCACCGCACCGCGCGAGCAGGTGGCCCGGTTCCTGAACCGGCTGTTCGCCACCGACGGCACCGCGTGGGTCGCAGCGGCGGGGTACGCGCGCATCGGCTACGGCACGGTCTCCGAGCAGCTGAGCCTCGACGTCTTCCATCTCCTGCTGCGCTTCGGCATCCGGGCGAAGCGTCGCGAGCGGTCGATCGCATATCGGGGCGAGCGCCGTCGGGCGTTCGAGGTCGAGATCATGGACGCGGTGTCGCTGCGGGCGTTCGCGGCCGAGATCGGCATCCTCGGCAAGGAGGCTGCCGTCCAGCGTGTGGTCGATGCCGTCGAGCACGCGCAGCCGTCGTTCACCGCCGACTCGTTGCCGATCGACGTGTGGGACGACGTGGTCAAGGCCAAGGGCGAGCGCAGCTGGGCCGAGATCAGCCGGGCAGCCGGCAAGCCGTCGAGTCACAACTGGCACCCGTACCGTCGTTCGCCGCGCCGCGAGACGATCGCCCTGCTGGCCGAGGTGCTCGACTGCGACGTGCTGCGCCGCTGGGCGTCGCCCGACGTGTCCTGGGACGCGGTGGTCCAGATCGAGTCGTGCGGGTGGGACCGGATCTACGACTTCAACGTGCCGGGGACCCACAACTTCGTCGCCGCCGACGTGTTCGTGCACAACACAGCGTTCGGCTTGGGGATGGCGACGCACATCGCGATGACGGCGAAGAAGCCGGCGCTGTTCTTCTCGCTCGAGATGGGCCACGCCGAGCTCACCCAGAGAATCCTGTCGAGCGAGGCGCGGGTCGACTCGCAGAAACTGCGCACCGGCCGCCTCGTCGACAGCGACTGGACCAAGATCGGCCGGGCGATCAACCGGCTCGAGGTGCCGCTGTTCCTCGACGACAACCCACGGGTCACCGTCATGGAGATCCGGGCCAAGGCTCGGCGCATGAAGGCTCGCTACGGCGGCATCGCCCTCATCGTGATCGACTACCTCCAGCTCATGAGCGGCGGCTCGAACTCCGAGAACCGCCAGCTCGAGGTGAGCGAGATCAGCCGTGGTCTGAAGATCCTCGCCCGTGAGCTCGAGGTGCCGATCGTGGCGCTCAGTCAGCTGAGTCGAAACCTCGAGGCCCGTGCCGACAAACGACCGATGCTCGCCGACCTCCGTGAGTCCGGTTCGCTCGAACAGGACGCCGACGTCGTGATGTTCCTGTATCGCGACGAGGTGTACAACCGCGAGACGCCCGACAAGGGCCTGGCCGAGGTCATCATCGCCAAGCACCGTTCCGGTCCCACCGGGGTGGTGCGGCTCGTGTTCAACGGCGCGTACACGCGATACGACAACGCTGCCAAGGGCCTCAACTGACCCGAGCCGTCAGGTCGCGACGGTCAGGTCGCGACGGTCGGGCCTCGAACGCGAGTCGGTAGGGCTCGAGCTGGGGGTCGGGGTTGCCCTGCGCTGGGCCCGGCGCGGTGCCGGTGTCGAGCAGCTGGGCCATGAGGTCGAGGCAGGTGTGCCAGCCGGCGGCGGCGTCCCACGGCTCGACCGGCGCCGGGCCGAACCAGGCGACGAGGGTGAGCACGGTGCCGCCGTCGGCACCCGGCGCGAGGTCGAAGCGGATGAGGTCGCCGTCCCAGTTCCACTCGAAGGTGCTGATCGGCTCCCACACGGTGATCTCGCCGTGCGTCATCGGGTCGGGGATGCCGAAGCGTTCGACGACGGCCGGCCAGAACGGCATCTCCAGCGCCGCGCCGGCACGACGTTCGCCGATCATGTCGACGGGCAGCCAGGCGGCGAGGTGCTCCCGCTCGGTGATCGCCCGCCACACCAGTTCGGGGGCGTGTCGCAACCGCCGTTCGAAGTGGATGCCGCGGCGTTCGCCGTCGCGCAGCGGGCTGCCGAGCGGCTGGTCGGGAGCGTGCAAAGGCCGGTTGCTCATGTCGGGTCCTCCTGGGGCGGGGTGAGATCGGGCGGTTCGAGCGGATCGAGCGGATCGAGTGCGTCGAGTGCGTCGAGATGGCGTTCGAGCGCGTCGAGGCGACCCGCCCAGGCCCGTCGGTAGGGGGCGAGCCAGTCGTCGAGCTCCTGCAGCGGGTCGGCGCGCAGGCAGTAGACCCGTCGCTGGGCCTCGGGTCGGACGGTGACCAACCCGGCCGAGCGCAGCACCTTCAGGTGCTTGGAGACGCTCGGCTGGCGCATGGCCAAGGCATCGACGAGCTCGCCGACGGCGTGGTCTCGTTCGAGCAGCAGGTCGAGGATCCGTCGCCGGCTGGGCTCGGCGAGCACCTCCAGCACCTGCCGTTCGAGCACCTGCGTCATGGCGGCCATGATCGTCGCCGCGAACATTCCTGTCAAGGAATATACGGCTGGGTTCGACGCAGCCCCGGGCTACGGTTCCTGTCGTGCCACTGCGATTCGTGCCCTTCCACCAGCTCGACGGGCAGCCGCACGTCGTGGTGGACGGCGGCCCCACCGAGGGCACGTGCCTCACGCTGTCGCACTGGCCCGGGAGCCCCACACCGGTCGACCTGCTCGACGACCTCTCGGCGCAGATCGCCTTCCGGGCACTCGATCGACCCGGTCTGCTCGACGGCATTGGGATCGTCTCGAACAACCACTTCGACCAGGACGGCCTCGTCAGTGCCTACGCACTGATCGACCCGACGGCAGCATGCGCTCGGCGCGAACGCGCCATCGACGTCGCTCGGGCCGGCGACTTCGCCACGTTCGTCGATCGCGACGCCATGCGGCTCGCGTTCGCACTGGCGGCGTGGGCCGACGGCGAGCGATCACCGCTCGACCCGGCGATCTTCACGGGCGGGTACGACGACGAATGCGGCCGGCTCTACGAGGAGATCCTGCCGCGCATGAGCGAGATCCTCGACCATCCGGACGCCCTCCGACCATGGTGGGAGGTGGAGGACGCGCACCTCACCGAGAGCCTCGAGGCGATCGACGCCGGTGTCGTCACCGTCGACGAACGGCCCGACCTCGACCTGGCCGTCGTCACCGTGCCCGAGGCGTGGGCGGAGCGGACGACCACCCGGTTCACGATCAATCGCTCGGAGGCGGTGCACCCGGCGGCGATCAACGCCCGCACGGACCGGCTGCGCATTGCGACCGTCCAGGGCGCGCGGTACCGGGTGGAGTGCCGGTACGAGACGTGGGTGATGTTCAGGAGCAGACCGGTGATGGGTCGCCCCGACCTGCGTCCGTTGGCGGCGCGGCTGCAGGACGAGGAGATGGGCACGGCCATCTGGCACGCCGACGCCCCCGGTTCGCTCACGCCGGCGTTGTCGGTGACAGCGGGCGCGAGCGCGATCGAGCCGTCGCGATTCGTGGCCGACGTGACCGGATATCTGGCCGGGGCGCTGTCCGCCTGGGACCCGATCCAGCCGATGAGATGACCGTGGGACGACCGCGGGATGACCTGTGGCCCGGTCTCACGCAGCGTGAGCTGGGTCAGATAATCGTCAGATCGGCGCGATCCGCGCCGCGCGGGGGTTCGCGAGGGTTAGTGTGGGCCTCTGCGACCGTCGAACAAGGCGGAGCACTTTTCAGTCAGGACATGCAATGACCACAGGTACCGTGAAGTTCTTCAATGCTCAGAAGGGCTTCGGATTCATCTCCCGCGAGGGTGGCCCGGACGTTTTCGTCCACTTCTCGAACATCGAAGGCAATGGCTACAAGTCGCTCGACGAAGGCGACAACGTCGAGTTCGAGGTCGCTCAGGGCCGGAAGGGCGACGAAGCCCAGAAGGTTCGCAAGATCTAGTTCGCTTCGAAGGGCCCCGCACTCCGGTGCGGGGCCCTTCGTCGTTTTCCGGCCCGGTCGCTTTCCGGCCCCGTCGGTTTCCAGCCCGGTCGTTCCGGCCCGGTCACTCCGGGAGTGGTCGCACCAGGTCGCGGCGGCCGGAGAAGTCGAAGATGTAGTTCGCATAGAACTGCTTCGCCGCCTCGGTGCCGAGGTGGATGCCGTCGCCGGCCAGGCCGGGCACCTGCTCGCTCGCCACGAACCCGGCCCAGTCGAGCACCTTCACGTTCGAGTATCGGGTCTGCAGGGCCCAGATGAGTGCGTTGTTCGGTTCGATCCAGCCGCGTGGTGCGGAGACCGTGAGGAAGATCACCTGCTCGACCTCCTCGGGTGGCAGATAGCTCATGATCTCGTCGTAGGTCTCCTGCGAGACGGGCCCGTTCGTGCCCACCTGGATCACGATGATCTTGCCGATCTGGCCGCTCGCCCGGTACTGCCCGACGATCTCCGCGGTCGTCTCGCCCTGCCGGCTCTCGTCCGCGTTCACCACGAAGCCACCGGCCGCCAACTGCGGGGCAGCGCCGAGCATGACCGACTCACCGATCGCGAGCGGCGGCCGATCCGCGATCGGCAGCGTGGTCGGTGGCGCAGCCGCCGGTGACGCAGGCGTCGACGGTGCAGTCGGCGATGGGGACACGGGCGCGGTGGCGACGTCGTCCACGTCGTCGACGGGCTGGATGACCGCGGTCGCCAGGAACCAGCCGTCGGCCGTCGGCGTGACCGGCACGACGTCACCGGTCGACAGCGTCACCTCGTGCGGCCCCGACCCGGCAGGCAGTTTGCCGTGCACGTACACCTCGGTCGCTGCCGCTGACGTCTCCGCCGCCACGTTGGTCCAGGCGCCGCTCGGATGGAGTGCCGACAACGGGACGGCACCATCGCATCCGCCGCTCCAGCCACCGTCGGAGAAGTGGAGCTGCTCTGCGTTCGCGATGGGGAGGTCGGCCACCCGGTAGTCGACCCTCCGTCCCTGCGAATCCGTCGCCGATGCGACGACCACCAACTGGGTCTGTTCGATGCCACAACCAGGGTCTCCGGGCTCGAAGGTCGTGGCCGGCGATGGCGCCGGCAGGGTGGTCGCGACGTCATCGGACACCGGGCCGTCGGTCGGGCCTCGCCCGGTGGCCATCCACGACAGACCGCCGGCGATCAGTGCCACGACGGCCGCAGCGACGGTCAGCGAGCGGCGGTGCGACGCCCGCCGGTCGAGACGGCCCCCATACCCCAGCCCTGACCCGAGCTGGTTCTCGATGAGGTCGTCGAGCTGGTCGCCGGCCGCGGCGAGGCGGTCCTCGAGGAGGGTCATGGCAGATCTCCCAACAGGGTGCGCAGCCTGGCGAGGCCACGATGGACATGATTCGTGACGGCGGCGTCCGAGACGCCGAGCACCTCGGCGACGTCGCGGTAGCGGTAGCCGTAGCAGTGGACCATCACGACCGCGACGCGCTGGTCGTGGGACAGCTGTGCGAGCGCGTCGAACAGCTCGCGGTCGAGTGGCTCACGATCGAACGGTGTCGGGTCGTCGCCGGTCGCCTCGAAGCGCACCGGCGCGGGGCGGGCCCAGCGACGCTGGCGGCGCAGCGACGACTGACCGACGCGGTAGAGGTAGCCGATGGGCTGGTCGATCAGATCGAGCCGGTCGCGGTGCTCGATCGCCCAGGCCATCGCTTCCGCCGCGGCCTCACAGCCCAGGTCGATGCCGTTGCGGGCGACGAGGGCACGGCGGACGGCACGCTCGATCTCGACGAGCTCGGCGTCGGTGGTGCGGCGGACGGCGTCTCGATCGACGTCATCGCGAGCGTCGACCCGCTCGAACTGCGCCTCGAACCGCGTCCCGAGCAGCATCGGGTCGATGCGGGCGTCGTTGCGAGCACTCACGAACGGGATGAGCCTCGAGCCGGCCGGTTCCTTTCGCGCGTCACGACCAGAACGCGACGAACCCTCGGACGGTCAGGCGGGGGTGTCGGCGGTGAGGGGGGCGTGGATGGTGATCTTGGCTTCGTGCGGTTCCATCGGCGGGTTCGGCTCGTGGAGGATCGCGACGGCATTCGCCCGTTCTTCGGCCGTGAAGTCGCGGCTGGTGTGGCAGAACTCCACCATGTTCCCGTTCGGGTCGGTGGTGTAGATGCTGATGCAGAAGTCGTGGTCGACCTCCACCACCGTGTGGCCGTGGCTGCGCCAGGTGTCGCGGTGGCGCTCGATGTCGGCGTAGGTGGGCGCGTCGAACGCGTAGTGGTTGACCCACCCGGGCAGGCCGGCCTTCGCGTTGATGTTCACCTCGAAGTCGGTGCCGATCACCGGGTCGTGGATCTCCCAGAAGGCGATCATGCCGGTGTCGGCATCGGCGCCTGCGTCCGGGTTCGCGGTGCTGGTGTCGTAGAAGAAGTGCTTGCTCCACCCACCCTGCGGACCGGGGGTCGGCGAGACGTTGGTCTTCACGAGCGTGAAGCCCATCAGCTCGGTGTAGAACCGGTGTGTCGCGTCGGCGTCACGGGTGGCGAAAGCGATGTGGTGGAACCCCATCGGGAAAGTCTTTCACGTGGTGGTGTCGGCCGTCCGTCCGGACGGCACACTGGCGCGATGCTGCTCGCTGCCGACACCGGTCTGCTGCTCGGGGACGATCTGATCGTCTGGATCCTGTTGGCGCTCGGCGGGGCGATGTTCGTCGGCAACGTGATGGCCCTCGTGCGCCCACCCGTGGCACCCCGTCAGGAGGGCGACCTCGCGCAGGCGCCCCGAGGGCGCAGCATCACGATGGCGGTGATCGGCTTCGTCGTCGCGGTGGCGGCGCTCGGCGCGCTCGTCACCTGAGCGACGCCGACCACACGCCGGCCGCACCGACCACACCGGCCACACCGGCCACACGCCGGCCGCATCGGCAGGGTCACACGATCGGCAGGTTCCGTCGACGTCGGCGACCGACCACGATGGCGAGGCCACCGAGGGCGAGCATCCAGAACGCCGCCTCGAGCGACTGGCGGATCAGCGCCCACCCGGTCACCGGGAGGGTCGCCGCCACCACGGATGCCGGTGTGGCGGCCGCGTTGTTGGTGGCGACCGGGTCGCCCGGCGTCGACGCTCCGAACGACGGGTCGGCCGCGACCGATGCCGAGTTGATCAGCGCCGTGCCTGCGGCGGCGGTGACCCGTGCCCGGATGTCGACCCGCACCACCTGACCGACGGCGACGGCGGTCGCCGAGCGACACGTCACCACCTGGCCGACCGCCGCACACGTGGCAGTGGTGCTGGTGGCGTCGACGAAGGTGAGACCGACGGGCAGGTCGTCGGTGACGACGATCGGGGCGCCGGACGGGCTGGGGCCGAGGTTGGTCGCCTCGAGCACGTAGGTGACGGTGGCGTTCACGGCCAGCGACCCCTCGAGGCGCTTGGTGATCGAGAGGTCGGCGAGCGGCACCTCGGTGGGGTCGATGTCGGTGTTGTTGGTGGGCACCGGATCGGTGGTGGGCGAGGTGACCGTCGCGCTGTTCGTGACGCCAGGGGCGGCCGAACGGTCGACGGCGACCGTGAGGGTGACGGTGGCGGTGGCGTTCACCGCCATGGTGAGCAGGTCACAGGTGACCGACTGGCCGTTGGCGGTGCAGCCGGCTCCCAGCCCCTCCGCGCTCACGAACGTGAGGCCGAGGGGGAGCAGGTCGGTGATCCGCGGGGTGACCGCAGGGGCGGGGCCGGCGTTGCGCACGAGCAGCGTGTAGACGCCATTGCGACCCACCTCGAACCGACCGGTGTGCGACTTGTCGATGCTGAGGTCGGCCTGGAGTTGGTAGCCGAAGTCGACGTCGGTGCGGTCCTGGCCGGCGGCGAGGGTGGCGGTGGTGCGCGAGTCGCGCAGCGGGTCGAGCTCGCTGACGCTCACCATGCCCGTCGGGAGCGTGGTGGTCGTGACGACGGCCGTGTACGAACCGGCCGGCAGCCGGTCGACGAGGTAGAGACCGCCGCCGGCCGTCGTGACGGGGAAGGCGACGTCGTCGGCGGTGCCGGCGGTGCCGTCGAGGCCCGCCCAGGTGATGGTGAGGTCGATGCCGTCGAGGCCCGACTCCGTGCCGTCGAGCGTGCCGTCGGCATCGGCGTCCTCCCACACCAGGTCGCCGATCGAACCGGTGCCGGTGTAGGCGAAGTCCGCGTCGCGGCGGTTCGCCTCGTCGACACCGGCGGTGCCGCTGTCGTCGACGGTCAGGGTGACGGTGACGCGGTTCGCCGTGCCGATGCCGTCGCCGTCGAAGGTCGCCTCGAAGCCCGGCAGCGACGCCGGATCGAGGCTCACCCGCACCGGGCCGTAGGGCAGGTCGGTGACGAGGTACTCGCCGTCGGCGTCGGTGGTGGTGACGACGACCACGTCGTCGGCGTTGTCGAACGTGGCGTCGGGGCCGGCCCAGCGGACCGTGACCGCGATGCCTGCCAGGCCGGGGTCGCCCGGCTCGGGTGCGGCGGCACCGTCGCCGTCGAGGTCGAACCACACCTGGTCGCCGATCGAGGCGACGCCGATGTAGCCGAAGTCGACATCGGTGCGGTCCTGGCCGGCGGTGAGCGAGGTGGCCACGCCGTGGGGCGTGCCCGTGCCGTCGAGGTCGTAGGTGGGCTGCATGCCCGCCGGGAGGTCGGCGGCGTCGACGAGCACGGTGAACGCTCCGGCGGGGAGGTGGTCGACGAGGTAGTCGCCGGCGGCGTCGGTCGTCGTGGTGAACACGACGTCGTCGCCGCCACCGCTCACACCGTTCACGCCGAGCCAGGTGATGGTCACGTCGATGTTCGCGAGACCTGTCTCGCCCAGGTCCTGCACACCGTCGCCGTCACGGTCGTACCAGACGCGGTCGCCGATCGAGCCGGTGCCTGCGTAGGAGAGGTCGACGTCGAGCCGGTTCTGGGCGGCGGTGAGCGTCGCGGCTGCGGTGTGCGCGGTGCCGATGCCGTCGAGGTCGTAGGTGGGGCTGGTGCCGGTGGGGACATCGGCAGCGTCGACGGTGACCCGATAGGCGCCCGCCGGCAGACGGGTGAACAGGTACTGGCCGTTCGAGTCGGTCGTGTCGACCGGGTACGTGACGTTGTCGCCGGCGGTGGCGATGTTGCCGTCGAAGCCGCCCCAGACGAGGGTGACGTCGAGGCCGGCCAGACCGGGCTCGCCGCCCTGCTGGGTCGAGCCGCCCGACGCGTCCTTGTCGAGCCAGATCGTGTCGCCGAGCGAGCCGGTGCCCGTGTAGCCGAAGTCGGCCAGCAGGTATCCGGTGCTCGAGTTGAGCGTGATCAGACCGCTGCGGTGGTCGAGATCGGGGTCGGCCAGGTTGGGCGCGTCGTCGTTGAAGGTCGGCGTCATCCCGAGGGGGAGGGTCGTCGTGTCGACCCGCACCCGGTAGTCGCCGGTGGGCAGGTCGGCGAAGCCGTAGAAGCCCGTGCCGTTCGTGACGGCATCGGTGACGATGATGTCGTCACCACCGCCCGCCACGCCGTCGGGGCCCCAGAAGTCGTCGGCGGTGTTGAACGTGGCGTCGAGACCCTCGGACTCGAGGATCATCCGGACACCGGGGATGCCGGGCTCGCCGCCGTCGACGGTCGAGTCGCCGTCGATGTCGTACCAGACGTAGTCGCCGAGGCTCGTGAAGCTGGCGTTGATCGTGAGCGTGTCGTCGTCGTCCTCGTTGGCGATCGGACCGGCGCTGTTCGGGGTGGAGTCGACGTCCCACTGGTTGTTGGTCTGCACCTCGGCCCGGTTGGTGATCGAACCGATCTGGTTGAGCCGGGTACGGATCACGAGGGTCGCGCTCGCGCCGTTGGCCACGGACCCGACGGTCCAGATGCCGGTGCCCGACGAGTAGGAACCCTGCGACGCCGAGATGGTGTTGACGTACACGAGCCCGACGGGGAGGACGTCGGCCACGGTCACACCGGTCGCGGTGTCGGGGCCGGCGTTGGCGACCACGATCGTCCAGTTGACGTCGTTGCCGAAGGCGTACGGGCCCGACGAGACGGTCTTGGTGACCGACAGGTCGGTGCGGCGGATGCGTGCGTTCGCCGTGCTGTCGGGGCCGGTGTACACGCCGTCGGCGTTCGAACTCGCGCCCGTCACGTCCTCGGCGCCGGGCACACCGGCGGTGTTGGTGTGGTCGAACGAACCGGTGGTGCCGACGGTGAGCAGCGACGCCTGAGGCACCGCGTCGAAGTCGATCCTGATCGTCGCGCCAGGGGCGAGCGGCTGGCCCGCGCCGGACACGAGGTTCGACCAGAGCAGCGAGGCGCCGGGCGTGGCGCAGTTCGGGGTGCAGACCGGGTCGGTGGTCACCGTGCCGTACGGCGTCGTGATGCTCGCCGAGCCGACCTGGTACACCCAGCCGGCGGGCAGGACGTCGTCGATGTCGACGCCGTACGCCGCGGCTGTCGGTTCGGCCGTCTGGTTGGTGGCGACGATGCGCCACGTGAAGCCCACGCCGACTCGGGCGTCGGTCGCGTCGTCGATCGCGGTCTTCACGACCGTGACGTTCGGGAAGCCCACCGTCATCGTGACGGTGTCGGCCGTGACGTCACCACCGGCGCCGCCCTGGCCGTACGTGCGCCACTCGGCGACCGGGTCGGCGCTTCGGGTCGCGGCAGACCGCGCGTAGTACTCGGTGACGTCGGCGGTGTTGACGATCTGCTCGCCGTCGTTCAGCGCGGCGCTCGTGGCGAGCTGCGCGGTGTAGGTGATGGTGGCGGTGGAGTTCGCGGCGATCGTGCTGATCTGCCACTGGAGGTTGGGTGCGGTGCCGTCGGTGACGGTGATCGCGCCGGACGAGCCGGGCACGGTGACGTTCACCAGGTCGGCGTCGGGGTCGTCGACGACGGTGATGTCGTGCGCCGGCCAGCTCGACGAGTTCGTGATCGTCAGCGTGTAGGTGTAGGTGCCGGTTCCGATGTCGGTGTTGCAGGTGTCGCCATCACCGATGTTGCCGGGCACCTGGTCGCACGGCGACTGCGAGACGTCCTTGTCGATGCGCAGCACGGGCTCCGCCACCGTCACCGTCGCGGTGGCCGGGCTCGACGAGCGGGCGAACGAGCCGGTGGCCGGCGGGTTCGCGGGCACCGACGAGACGCTGTTGGTGTTGTTCCAGTACATGCGCACCGTGTTGACGAGCGCGTTGCCGCTCACGACGTTGGTGCCTTCCGGGACGTAGGTGTTGTCGACGCGGGCCGTGTAGGTGAAGCGCACCGTGCAGTTGTTGGCCGACGACGACGTGAAGTCGTCGATCCAGAACCCGATCGTGGTGGAGCCGTCCGCGTTGCTGGTCTGGTTCACGATGGGCTGCACCCCGGCGAGCGAGGGACAGCCGGTCGTGACGCCGGTGGCGGAGACGGTGCCGAAGGCGTCGAAGTCCATGCCGTCGGGGAGCACGTCGATCACGGTCGCGTCGTACGTGGTGATGCCCGCCGGCACGGTCGCGTCGATGGTGTAGGTGACGGTGTCGCCGACCGTGGCGGTGCCGGGCGAGACCGACTTCGCGACGGTCGCCATGGGCGCTGACACGGTGTCGGTGGCGTTCGCCGAGTAGGTCGTGCGCTCGCCGGTGACGGTGCCGATCATGCTCGTCGCGGAAGCCGCCACGGTGTTGGTGAAGATCGAGCCCGACGTGGCGGGGTCGTCGACGACGACGTCGTAGGTGAGGCTCGCGTTGGTGCCCCGCGCGATGGAGCCGAGCTTGGCCGCGGTGGTGGTCGCGTTCCAGGTGATCGTCCGTGCCGTCTGGTTCCAGATGCCGCCGTCGGGGTTCACCGCACCGCCGTCGGCGACGGGCGTGCCCGCGTTGACGACGGTGACACCGGCCGGGATCGTGTCGACGACCTGGACGTCGTGCGCCGACGACCGGTTCGCGCCGGAGCCGGCCGCGACGACCAGGGTGTAGGTGAGGGTGTCGTTGGGGACGACGATGTCGTCCGCGTCGTTCTCGTTCTTCGTGAGGGTGATCGCGGGCTCGACCACCGTCGCGGTGACGGTGTTGCCGTTCACCGTGACACGGCTGGTGCCGATCGACGCGTCGGGGAGCCAGGAGAACGACGACGTGTTGCTGATCGCACTGCCGGCGACCGTGCCGCCCGCGCTGGAGACGCGGGCGACGATCACGACCGTCACCAGATCGGGTCCGGAGCCCGCCGCGTTCACGTGGGTACCGGCGCGATCGACCTGGATGGTGCCACCTGAACCCACCGACGGTGCGGTGACGACCCAGGCCGCGTCAGGTGCGCCGTTCACGAGCACGGCCGGGCTGGCGTGCAACACCAGGTCACCGTCGAGGGCGTCGACGATGCGGGCGTCGACGACGGAGGTGCCCTCCGGGATCGTCGCGGTGATGGTGTAGGTGATGGTCTCACCGATGGTGGCGCGCTCGGCGGTCGTGCTCGGTGAGGCGTTGCCGGCGTTGCCGACGGCATCGTTCACGCTCGACTGTTGCACCTTGCCGACGGCAGCGGTGGCGATCGTGATGGTGCTGTTGTCGGTGGCCGGTCCGGTGTTGGGCACGACCGTGCCGTCGATGTTGCTCGACGGGTAGTAGACGAACGGGCTGTCGTCGGCGTTGGACACCGTCTCGTAGCGGCGCACACCTGCAGTATTGGTGTACGTGCGACCGGGGTCGACGCCGGCGGGCAGGTCGACGGTGTAGGTGAGCGACACCGGCGCGGTGCCGAGCGTGGTGTCGCGGGCGACGGTCGGTACTGCGGCCGCGGGCCAGCGGATGACGCCGGCGGTGCAGACACCCGACACGGGGTTCATCACCGTGACATCGGCGCAGGTGATGCCGGTCGGCAGGCGGTCCCACACCTCCGCGTTCGCGCCGTCGACGTTGCCGTCGTTCCAGAGCCTGATGGTGTAGTCGACGGTGTCGCCGGCGTCGAGCGGGCCCGAAGCGTTGTTCGACTTGTCGAGCTTCACCTGCGGCTCGGTCCACTCGGCGGTCGACTGGTCGCGGTACATGAAGACCGACCCCGCGGTGTTCCGCGTGGTCATCTTCATCAGGTTCGCGTTGATGTCGTAGGCCGCGCTCAGGTTCGGGTCGATGAGGCGCGCCGCGATCGTCCAGTGGAACTGTTGACCCGAGGGGCTGGAGGGCACCTGGCCGCTGCTCGCCAAGGCGAACGTGACGGTGTCGTTGGCACCGCTCGTGTCCTCGAGGACCGAGGTGCCGGTGAGCGTGTCGGGGGTGGCGCCGGTGGTCACCTGCCGGGCCGAGCCCGGCACGAGTGCGAACTGGGCCGGCAGCAGGTCCTCGACCACGACGCCGTCTGCGTCGACGTTCGCCGGGAACGTGGCGCGCAGGTCGAAGCACACGAAGTCGCCCGGCCGGAAGCCGGTGACCGGCGACGGGTTCCCGTCCGCCCACGTGATGCCCACGTCGTCGCGGCACGCGTCGCCGACCGTGGATGCGGAGAGCCCGCCGGTGAGCAGCGAACCGGAGCGCTGTGACACGCGCTTGTCGATCGACGGGCCGATGCCCGTGATGCCGGCGGACGACACGTCGAAGTCGAGCTGGCCGTCGACCTCGGGGTCACCGAGGACGGGGTCGATGTCGCCCCGATTGAAGTCGGGGGCCTCGACGGCCACCTGGTTGGTGAGCGAGTCGAAGTTGAGGATCGGCCGGCCCGCGACAGGCGAACCGTTCTCCTGGTAGAAGCTGCGCACCCGCGACTGGAACACGATCGTGAGCTGCGACGAGTGGGCGAGGGCGGCGAGCCCGGCGATGGTGGTGTGGTCCCACACGAGCGTCCACGTACCGTCGGCGTTCTCGACGGCAGAGGTGTACGGCGCGGCGACGGCGCCGCTGCCGACGTCGATCGTCGGGTCGGCCCCGGTCCCGCAGTCGGCATCGATCGAGATGGCGGTCGTGGCGACAGGGCACAGGCCGTCGGGGAGGGTGTCGGTGACGACGATGTCGGTGACGTCGCGGTACTCGCTCGTCTCGACGACGAGGGACGAGGTGACGATGCTGCCCTGGATCACCTGACCGCTGGCCGACTTCCGGATGACGAGGTCCTCCGATGTCACCGTCGCGCTGGCGGCTTCGTTGAGGGTGGGATTCGTCCCGAACGCCGACGGACCCTGATAGGTGCCTCTCGCGACGACGGTGTTGATGACGTTGGGTTCGCTCGCCTCTTCCGAGGTGGGCGCTCCGTCGTTGTTGTCGAGGTTGCGGCCCTGGCCGAGGCTGGCGTCGGTCGGCTTGCCGTTCGGCCAGGTGTCGGTGTTCGACCGCAGCGGGATGCCGGCGAGGTAGGTGATGGTGAGCACGCCGTTCGCGCCGAGGTTCGCTGCCGATCCGAGCGCCGCCGAGCTCCACCGCACACGGGTGCTGCCGTCACCGAGGGTCTCGATCGTCGAGGGCTGGATGCAGGTCGCTGCCGCAGCACCGAGCGCCATGCGGCCGGACCCCGGATACTCGTCGGTCTGGAGGCCGACCGTCTCGTTGGTCGGTGCATCGACGGTGTTGTCGGTGCCGGCCGCGTAGCCCGTGGCGAGGTACGACGCGCAGCCGAGGAACTCGAGCGACGGTGGCAGGAGGTCCTCGATGGAGAAACCGTTGCTGGCCGTGTCGGGGTTGTTGCGGACGCGCAGGGTGTAGATCCGCGGGTGCGCGCCGTGCACGCCCCGCAGCAGTTCGCCCTCGCCGGCGTTGCCGGCTTCCTTCTCGGTGATGAATGCGGCGATCGACGTCGTGGGCGGTCCGTCGGTGTCGCTGCCGGTGATGTCCGTCGTGGGGGTGCCGTTGGCATCGAAGTCCGGGATGAAGAACGCGTTGGTGTTCACGTATGCGCCACCGGTGGTGCCGAACGTCGAGCCGACGGGGTTCGTCGTGAGGTTGTTGTCGGCGTTCGTGTCGATGCCGTACGTGATCGAGTTGCACGCACCCGTCAGCAGGTCGGACACGTTCTCCCAGATGAGGGTGGTCTGGCCGGCGATCGGCTGGTTCGGCACGGTCCGGGTGGGCGCGGGCGTGGCCGAGGTGAGCGCCAGCCCGCTCGGGATGATGTCGCGGAACGACAGGTTGTACCCGTTCGGTTGGCCGACGGGGTTGCAGGCCCGCAGGGTCACGTTGGTCGTGCCACCGATGAGGGTGCGTCCGTCGGCCGTCTTCGTCACGACGATGTCGGGCGTGCCGAGCGCGGCGACGGGGGCGGCACTCGGATCGACGAGCACGCCGGCCACCGACCCGACCAGTGAGGCGGCGAGCGTCGCGACCGCGAGGGGCAGCGCGGCGAGGCGCGACCGGCGGAACCGGTCGGCGGCGCGTTCGTGCGGGATGTCGGGATTCGGCATGACGGGGGAGCCCTTCGAGATGTGCAGCCGGCGGACCTGGCGGGACCGGCGTTCGGTGGCGCGTCGTGCTCTCCCGGACACGAGGACGCGTGTTCTCATCGGCAACGACGGTCCGCCCTTGAGGCCGTTCGTCACGATTTCCGCTCGTTCCCGTCAAGACACCAGGGCCGATGCTCCAAGACCCCCTGCGTGGGGGGCCGGTCGTGCGTCGGGACCCCACCGGGTGAGGTCGGGTTCATTCGGGTACCGTCGGCTGCCGTGCGCATCGTGTCCCTGCTCCCGTCCGCCACCGAGATCGCGTTCGCCCTCGGGCTCGCCGACGACGTGGTGGGCGTGACGTTCGAGTGCGACTTCCCGCCCGATCCCCGCGTCGGCCGGTCGGTGGTGGTGGGCGGTCTCGACACGCACGGGCTCACCCCGGCGGGCATCGATGCGCTGGTGCGCGAGCAGGTGGCCGCCGGGGTCGACCTCTACACCCTCGACGTCGACCGTTTCCGTTCGCTCGCCCCGGAGGTGGTGCTCACGCAGGATCTGTGCCGGGTGTGCGCCCTGCCCAGCGGGACCGTCGACGACGCGCTCGAACGGCTCGGATGCGAGGCCACGGTGGTGAGCCTCGACCCGCATCGACTCGACGAGGTGCTCGCGTCGATCGAGGCGGTCGGCGCCGCGACCGGCACCGCCGACCGTGCGGGCGAACTCGTGGGTTCGCTCCGCGAGCGGTTGGCCGCGGTGGCCGCGCAGGTGCGCGGGCGTCGTCGGCCGCGGGTGTTCGTCCTCGAGTGGCCCGATCCGCCGTTCGTCGCGGGCCACTGGGTGCCCGAGCTGGTGGAGGCGGCGGGCGGTACCGCGGTGCTCGCCCGCGCCGGTGAACGATCGGTGCCGACGACGTGGGAGGCGATCGCCGAGGTCGATCCCGACGTCGTGGTGGTGTCGTCGTGCGGGTTCGACGTGGCGGGCGCTGCCGGTCACGCCGCCGATGTGCTCGACCGGCTGCCCGCCCGGTGCGACGTGTGGGCGATCGACGCCAACGGTCTGATGGTGCGGCCCGGCCCACGGGTGGTCGACGGTGTGGAGACGCTGGCCGCGCTGCTCCACGGGGTGGGCGAGGTCGATCCCCTGCGGGCGAGGGCGGTGCGCCGGACCGAGGACTGACGCCGCGGGTCAGGCCCCCGCGGGTCAGGCCCTCGAAGACCGGTCGGCGGCGCTGCTCGCGCCCATGCCGGGCCGCGTGTCGGCACCGGTGAGGCCGTGGGTGCCGAGCAGGATCGCCACCGCGGCGATCGAGATGAACACGAAGATGCCGATCGAGATCGGTCGTGTGGTGCCGTCGAAGGCGCCGGTGATCAGACCGCCGAGGAGCGCGCCGCCCGCGGTGGTGATCGTGCCGATCACGGCCGAGGCCGTGCCCGCCACGTGCGGCACCGGCATCATCGCCGCCGTGTTGCAGTTCGGCACGAGGCCCTGCGCCACCGGCACCACGACGGCGAGCGACACCGAGAAGAGCCAGAAGTTCGGATGGCCCGCAGCGCCGACCGACACCGCGACGAGCACCGCGGCGAGGGCGACCCCGATGACGGCCATGCGGCGTACGAGCGCGGTGATGCCGAGCCGGCGCACGAGCCGGGCGTTGTTGAGCGAGCTGAGCGCGAGCAGCACGGCGATGGCACCGAAGAACACCGGGAACCACGAACCCCGGTCGTACACGTCCTCGACGATGAGTTCCGAGCCGGCGAGGTAGGTGGTCATCACGCCGAACAGGAACGTGATCGCGACCGTGAAGCAGACGGTCTGGCGGTTGGAGGCGATGACCCGGACGGCGCCGCCGAGCGCGGCGAAGGTGAAGGGACGGCGACGGTCGACGGCGAGCGTCTCCGGGAGGCGCCGCCAGCCCCACACGATCAGGCCGACCGCGGCGATCGTCGGCACCCAGAACACCACGCGCCACGGTGCGACCGCGTTCAACGCCGCCCCGAAGCCGGGGGCCAGGATCGGAACCAGCAGGAACACGGCCATGATCATCGACATCAGTCGGGCCATGCCCTCGCCCTCGTACCGGTCGCGGATCATCGCGAGGCTGAGCGACCGGGGCGCCGCCGCGCCGAGCCCCCACACGAACCGGGCGGC
Organism: Actinomycetota bacterium; assembly: GCA_026393475.1. Taxonomy (GTDB): domain Bacteria; phylum Actinomycetota; class Acidimicrobiia; order Acidimicrobiales; family Ilumatobacteraceae; genus VFMC01. The sequence goes on along the minus strand of JAPLAA010000024.1, from coordinate 20,881 downwards.
GATCACCCATCCGAACGAGGGTGCGAACGCGCACGCGATGCCGGCGGCGACGTAGAGGCAGAGACCACCGAGCAGGAGCGGTCGCCGCCCGAACCGGTCGGATGCCGGCCCGTACAACCACGGCCCCGCGGCGAGGCCGAGGAAGAACGCGGTCACGATCCACCCGATGCGTGGCGAGTCGGCGGCCATGCCGAACTCGGCACGCATGTCCGGGAACGCCGGGAGCATGATGTCGATCGCCATGGCGCCCATGGCCATCGAGGCGGTCACGAGGGCGATGAACTCGCGCGGGCCCGTGGTCCGTGCGTCCGCAGGGCTGCCCGAGCCCGCGGCGTGGACGGACGTCCCGAGGGTCATGCCGCCGACCGGGACGGGTGCGGTCGGCTCACGACGGGATCACGTGCGTCACCCTACGTGCGGCGGTGGCCGGTGATCCGGTCCGGCCGCGGCAGGTCGCGGCAGGTCGCGGCAGGTCGCGACAGGGTCGGATCACCCGGCGTCGGGCACGACGGCCCCTAGCGTTGGCGCGTGCCCGACTACCGCCAGTTCCGAACCGCCGCCGGGTCGCCGGCGCGCATGCCCCGATGGGTCCTCGCCCTGAAGGTGGCGCTCGCCGGCCTGTTGCTGTGCGGGGCGATCTTCCCCGACGTCGGCGGGTTCGAGGGCAAGGGCATGGCGTTCCGGCTGCCGCTGTTCCTGGCACCCGCGCTCATCGTGCCGATCCACCACGCGATCCGGCGTCGCTCCGACCCCGGACGCACCTACCCGTGGGCGCTCGACGCCGGGCTCACCATTCCGTTCCTGCTCGACACGTTCGGCAACGCGGTGGGGCTCTACGACACCGTCGACATCACCGACGACGTCCTCCACTTCGTGAACTGGTGCTTCCTGATGGGCGGCATCACCACGTCGATCGGGTTCGCCGCCACCCGCGGCGGGCCCGAGCGGTCCGCACCGCGGTGGTTGATCTGGCTCGCCGGCACCGGGGTCGGGGCGCTCGCGATCATCGGGTGGGAGATCGCCGAGTACGGGGTGATGAAGGCGGGCGTGGGCAACCTCTCGCTCACCTACGGCGACACGTTGTTCGATCTCGCCCTGTCGTCTGCCGGCGGCGCGGTGGGCGCATGGTGGGTCACCGCCCGGGCCGCCCGACAGGCGCCCTGACGCGATCACCGGTACCGTAGGCCGATGCCAGTGCGGAGCATCCCCCCTCGGACGCGCGCGATCGCCGGGGCCGCCGTCGTCGTCGCCGTGAGTGCTGTCGTCGCGGTCGTGATCGCCGTCTCCGGTGACGACGACGAGTCATCGGTCGCTCCGGCGACCACCGCGGTCACCACGTCGGAGGTGTCACCGACCACCGAGGCCGCGACCGACACGACCGTCACCGCGGCCGCGGCCGCGGCCGCCGAGAGCACCGTGGCCCCTGCCTCCACCATCGCGGCGACGGTGGTCGAGACCACGCCGGCGACGGTTCCCGTGACGCCTCCGCCGGCGCCGCCGGTGGAGGCTGCGCCGAGCAACGTGCTGTTCAGCACCTCGTTCGACGTGCCGGGCACCGCGCTCGACAACGGCATGCTGCTGCCGAGCTACGGCCCTCACCTCACGCCACGTCCGGGCGTCGTGGGGAACGGTGCGATCTTCCGCGATCCGGCGATGACGGAGTGGGAGGACGTCCTCGTGCGGGCCCCCGTCGGGCCGCTGAGCGGCGATCGGTACATCGAGGCCGTCGTGACGGTGGCGTCCAACGGCGAGGACGCCCACCCCGCGATCATGTTCTTCGACGATCCGCCCAACACCAGCGGCGGGTGCGCCGGCGGCTCGACGATGGACTGGGCCGAGGTCGACCCGTGGAACAACATGCATGCCGGTCGCATCTCGTTCGTCGTCGACGGTTGCTACGACGCGACGAGCCATGTGTTCGCCGGGGTGATGGGGTCGTACCGCACCTACACCGTGCGGGCCGAGATCGTGGGCGGCGAGATCGTGATGAAGCTCGACGGTGCCGAGCTCGCGCGCACCACCATCCCGCCCGGGCTCGACCTGCCCTTCGCCGGCCTGCGCCTCGGCCAGTTCGGCGAGGAGGGCGGCTTCGACCAGTACCGCATCGAGAGCTTCGAGGTCGGCCTGCTCTGATCGGCCTGCTCTGATCGGCCTGCTCTGATCGGCCTGCTCTGATCGGGTGTCCGCTCGATCGGGCCTGCTCGTCAGGCGGGCGACTCGATCGGCTGTCGCGGCGACACCGATGTCGACGACGGTCCCGCCGTCCCGGTGCTGCCGCTCGCGGCGGCCGCCGCACGGAGCCGGCGCTGTGCCGCCACCTTGGTTCGGATGCCGCCGGCGATCCCCTCGGGGTTCTGGATCGCGGTGATGATCAGCAGGACGCCACCGATGAACGCCTCCCAGGTCCCCAGTCCGCCGATCAATTCGCTCATGCCGAAGAACGCGACACCGGACGCCGCAGTGATCCCCGCGGTCACGGCGCCGCTGACGCTCGTGATGCCGCCGAGGTAGGCGACGGCGAGCGCCGTCAGCGAGGCGACGATGCCGTAGGAAGCGTCGCTGACCGCACCGAACCGATACGCCAGGAGACACCCTGCGACACCCGCCACGAACGCCGACATCGTGAACGCCATCATCTTCACCTTGGCGACGCTGATGCCGATCGCCGCGGCGGCCCGCTCGTTCGAGCGGATCGCCAGGATTCGCCGTCCGATCGCGCTCCGGCGGATGTTGCTCACCACGAGGGCGAGGACCAGCGCGACGACGACCAGGAAGATGCCGAAGACCGGCCGCGACGACTTGTCGCCGAGGACCAGACCGAAGTCCCAACCGAACAGTTCCGGATTCGGGACCTTCGCACCGCCGGTGCTCGCGTCGCCGACGAATCTCGGGTTCTTGAACACGAACTCGGTGATCGCGACGCCGCCCGCCAGCGTCACGATCGCGAGGTTCGTGCCGCGGAGGCGCAGTGCCGGGAGTCCGGTGAGCGCGCCGAACGCGGTGGCGACGATGGTGGCGCCGATCGGCGCGAGCGGGAACGGGATGTCCCACGCCATCGCCATCTTCGACAGCGAGAACCCCGCCACGCCGGCGAACGCCATCTGGGCCAGCGACGTCTGTCCCGCGTAGCCCGTGAGGATCACGAACGACAGGGCCATCACGACCATGATCACCGTGGTCATGATCGCGCCGCGCCACAGCGGCCCGAACAACAGCAGACCCGTGACGGCTGCGACGACCGGTACGCCGACGGACATCGGCGTCACCCGCGCCGGCGGGACGGTGGGCAGCCGCCACATGTCGACCGCCCCTCGTTCGGGGAGTCGTTCGCCCAACGCCACCATCGCCACGATGATGATCAGGAACGGCAGGCCCTCCCGGGCGCCGTAGTCGGGGAACCAGCTGATGTCGCCCTGCATCTTGACGAAGGTCTGTTGCACCATGCCGATCGCGAGCCCGGTCGCCACCGTGGGGCCGACGTGCCGGAAGCTGCCGATGAGCGCCGCGCCGAGGGCCGGGATCAGGAACCCGAAGGTGAACAGCCCCGACCCCAACTGGATCATCGGCGCGGCGAGGATCGCCACGAGCCCGCTGACGAGTGACGCGACGACGAAGCTGAGCGCGGCGAGCCGATCCGGCGAGTAGCCGAGCAGGATCGCCCCCTTCTCGTTCTCCGCCGCCGCACGCGTGACCAGACCGACACGCGAGTACCTCGACATGGCCCACAGCACGATGCCGATCACGACCACGATCGCCATCAGCCACAGGCCGTCGCGGGGGATCGTGAGGTCGTCGGTGATCGTGACGGGCTCGCGGGGCAGGATCGGGTCGACCCGCAGGCTCGTGCTGTCGGCGAACCGGCGGTCGACGAGCGAGGTGAAGATGATCACCAGGCCGACGCTCGCGACGATCTTCGCCAGGGCCGGCGCCTTCCGGAGCGGTCTGAACACCAGCAGGTAGACGAGCGCACCGAGAGCGACCGCGGTGAGCAACGACAACGTCAACGCCCACCGGAACCCGACGTCGTCGGCCATCGAGCCACCGAAGTGATACCTGGCGGGCAGGCCGGGGATCGGCAACGGGTACGACCCCCGACGGAGATCGGCGTAGACGTAGACCACCCAGGTGGCCATCGCCCCGTGGGCGAAGTTGACCACCCCCGACCCCTGGTAGGTGATGACCAGGCCGAGGCCGAGCGCGGCGATGATCGCGCCGGCCCCGGTGCCCAGGAGGAGGTAGTAGAGGTAGTCGATCATCGCGTCGGGAGACGTAGTGCCGTCAGGTCGCCGTCAGGTCGTCATCAGACGTCATGTCGAGACCGTCGAGACCGTCGAGACCGTCGATCACGGCATGTACTCGAGTGACGACACCGACTCGAGGCCCTCGATCGTGAGGACGTCGCCGCCTTCGAGGTACTCGGCGAAGGGGAAGTTGAAGGCGCAGATCGACGGGTAGTCGGCGGACGCACCGCACTTGATCTGACCATCGGCGGTGCCCCATACGACGAGGCCGTCGGTCGTGCCGAGCCAGTCGTAGATGCTCTGCCCCGTGACCTCGAGTCCGGCGTCGGCCATCTGGTTGCCGAACGAGGCGATGGACAGGACCAACTGGAGGCCGAGTGCACCGAGGCCGAGAGCGGTCGAGTCGACCTCGCTCGGCTCCACACCGAGCACCGGTGCCACGATCTCCTGGAGGATCGCCAGTGAGGGCGTCTCCACTTGGGTCGAGACCCCGATGAAGGTCCAGCCGACGGCGTCGTCACCGACCTGGTCGAGGACCTCCGCACCGCTGCAGATACCGGTGGTGATCACCGGGATCTCGATGCCGAGCGACGCCCGACCGCGCATCGTGCCGATGCATCCGGCGTCGGAGTACAGCGAGAACAACAGGTCGGGCTCACCCGACGCTGCCTCACGCATCAGACCCTGGTAGCCCGCGTCGGTCTCGTTGTCACCGCCCTTGACCGTGGTGTGGGCGATGCCCGCCTTGTCGAGCGCGGCGACCAGCGCTGCTTCGCTCGAGTTGGCGCCGGGGTTGTCGGCGCTCACGATGCCGACGTTCGTCGCTCCGAAGTGGTTCTGGGCGACGTTGACGGCTGCGGCCCAGGTGGTCGCGTTGCCACCGGTGAGGAAGCGAGCCTCGGCGGTGTAGTCGCCCGGCAGAATCGGCAGCACGCCGATCACCGGGACGCCCGCGGCGGAGTAGGTCGCATAGTCGGGGAACAGGTCGAGTCCGACCATCACCAACTCGACGCCCTTGCCCGTGAGCTCCTGTGCACACGCCTGCGACGTCTCGGGCGAGCCGTTCACGGTGCAGTTCTCGAGCTCGATCGGTCGTCCACCGACGCCGCCGTGCTGGTTCAGGTAGTCGACCGCGCTGGCGATGTTGAGGCGGATCTCCGGGAAGTCGAGCCCCGGCGTGCCTTCGGTGTTGACCAGTCCGAGCACGATCGGTTCACCGGTCGGCGGCGCCAGGTTCGGGAACGCCTCGTTCGGATCGTCCGACCCAGCGGCCTCGGCCTCGGTGGTCGCCGTCTCGTCGGGGGCTTCGGTCCCCGCCGGTTCGGTCGCGGCCGGTTCGGTGGCCGCCGGTTCCGTCGCCGCCGGTTCCGTCCCAGCGGGTTCGGTCGATGCCGGTTCGGTGGCTGTGGGTTCGTCGTCCCCACCGCACGCGCCGGCGAGCAGTGCGAGTGCGACCCCCACCGCACACGCACGCATCGTCCGGCCCGACCTGACGCTCGCGCGTCCGTTCGCTGGTCCCATGGTCCCCTCCTCAGTTGTCGACCGCCGCACCGCGTGCGGCGGTCCTTCCCCCATCGTCTTGCCTTGCTGTCCTTGCTGTCCTTGCTGTCCTTGCTTCACTGGCTTGCCGCACGGTCGTGTTCCACCGTGCGTTCCCGTCGCCCCGGCCGTCACCGGCGGGGTAGCGGACCTCGATCCGACGTCACCCCCGTGCGTCGGGCACCCAGCTGCCGTGCGCGCCGTAGGGCACGCGGCGCGGCAGGTGGATCGTTGCCACCGGCGCGGCGCTGAAGTCCTGCGCGTCGATGATCAGCAGTCGCGACTCGTCGCTGTTGGTGTCGTGAGCGAGGCTGATCACCCAGCCCTCGTCCTCGCCGGCGTCGGGCGATGCCGGTGCGAACACCGGCTCCGCGCCGCGCACGCCGTCACCCAGTTGGTGCTCCCAGCACTGGCCGCTGCGCAGGTCGTACTTCCACAGCGCCGAGCCGTAGACCGGCTCTTCGGAGATGCCTTCGCCGGCCATCGCCATCAGATAGCCGTAGCGGGCGTCGAGGCCGACGAGGCGATCGTCGACCCGGCCGAAGTCGCCGGGGCGATCGTCGACCTGCTCCTCGCGCACGGTGCCGGCGGTGAGGTCGATGGTCCACTTCCACAGACGGCCGACCTCGGCGTAGTCGTCGTTGCTCGAGCCGAAGGCCTCGGGCTGGCGAGACACGTGGAGCACGATCGTGTTGCCGTCCTCGTGGGCGTTCACCGGGTGGAACACGTAGCACGGGTCGATCTCGAACCAGCGCACGTCGGCGTTGGTGCCGTTGCGGGGCATGTCGCCGCGGCGGGCGCCGGCCTCCTTCGTGAACTTGAACGGCATGCCCGTCGCCAGCGCGTCGAGGTCGAACACCACCGGCAGGTCCATGAACACCACATGGTTCCGCGTGACGTTGAAGTCGTGCATCATCACCATGTTCGGGATCTCGATGCCCTCGAGCTGCTTCAGCTCACCGTCGGCCCCGATGCGGATGTAGTGCAGGAACGGCGGCTCCGGGCTGAGGTAGCTGAAGGCGATGAGCTCGCCGGTGGCCGGGCACACCTTCGGGTGCGCGGTCATCGACGTGGTGAGCGCCCCGCCGAAGTTCTCGTAGCCGAGCGTGTTCAGCTGGCCGTCGATCTTCCAGGGCCAGTGGCCCTCCTCGAGGCAGAGGATCTTGTCCCGGTGGGCGAGCACGTGGGTGTTGCCGGTGCCGCGGGAGAGGTCGCCCATGTTCGACATGACGTCGCCGCCGGAGGGGTCGGTGATGTTCGGCGTCTGGATGTAGCGGTTGCGGTACCACTCGGCCTTGCCGCCGGAGAGGCGGATGCCGTGCACCATGCCGTCACCGAAGAACCAGTGGTCGCTGCTGCCCGACACCGGATTCGGGCCGGTGCGCACGTACAGGCCTTCGAGCTCGGGCGGCACGGCACCGTCGACGCGCAGGTCGGCCACGGTGAGCTCGTCCTGCACCGGAGCCCAGTTGCCACGCAGGTGCCAGGGCAGCGGCGCGGTCTGTGCGGCGTGATCCTCGAGTGCGGTCATGTCGTGTCTCCTCGTTCGAAGTCGGTGTGAAATCGGTCGAAAGGGCCGGGCGTGAGCCCGGTCGGGGTTCAGGGGGTGTTCAGGACGGTCAGGACAGGATGTTCTTCTTGGCGACCTCGGGCGAGCGCTGCCACATGAGGGCCGAGTCGAAGCCGAGCTTGTAGTCGGGGGTGAACTCGATGATCACCCGCGCGGGCGAGTCGAGGAACTTCTGGAACGTGCTCGAGGCCACCTCGTCGTCGGGACGGAGGTAGCGGGCGAACTCGGGGAAGAACCAGTCCTTGGTCTCGCGGTCGTCGTGGACGATGCACGATCCCTTGTAGGTGATGGTGCGGCTGCCGGGCACCTTGCTGCCGGCGCTGTTGATGCACAGCGACGCACGCGGGAAGCGGCGGATGGCGGAGATGCGCTGACGGCGCTCGGCGGCGGTGAGCCAGAACTTGCCGTCCTTGGGCAGATACGACATGACGACCCCGAAGGCCTCGCCGCCCTTGTTGGTCCACATGAAGACGCCCTCGCGCTGGGTGTACACGAGCTGCTGCTCGAGCTCGGGCGAGAGCCCGCACTCGGTGAGATCCTCGTACGAGTCGTGCGTCGACGCACTCATGCCGTCGTCCCCGTCTTCCTGTCGTCGTCAGGTGATGCCCGGCCGCCCCCCTCAGGACGTCCCCCAGGGGCGAACGTAGCACTCGTCCCGACGCGAATCTACCCCCGGTAAGTTATTGCGCGCCTGCAGCTCGACCGCGGTTCAGCGGTCGGCTCAGCCGGCGGAATCGAAACCGAACGCCTCGCCCGCGGCGAGGTCGTCGACCGCGGTGAACGTGCGTCGCACGAGCGCGTCGAACAACGCGGCGCCGCGCTCGTTGGCAGCATCGAGGGTGAGCAAGCTGCCCCCGAAACTGGCGGCGTAGAAGAGCAGGCCCTCGAGGTAGCCACGCCAGATCGCGTCCTCGTCGATCGCGTCGGCCGGCACGCCGGCCGCGACGAGGCCACGCAGGTACCGGTCGATGAGGTCGCGCTCGTGCCGTCGGCGCATCTCCACGGTGAGGTTGTTCGCGCAGAAGTACACGAGGTCGGTGCCACCGGGGGCGCGCATCGCCATCTGCCAGTCGATCACCGACACCTCGCCGCTGCCGTTCGGGCCGTCGTCGAAGAACAGGTTGTCGAGTCGGAAGTCGCCGTGGATGAGCGTGACCGGCTCGTCCCGATGGCCTGCGACCCACTCGAGCACCTGCTCGATGAACTGCTCGCACCACCGCAGTGTGCGGGCGGGGAGGATGTCGCCGTACCGCTCGAGGAACGTCGGCCATCCCATCGCGAACATCGGTGGGAAGTTCTGGATCGACGGGTCGTCGAGGTCGGGCATCCAGTCGAACGTGGCGAGCAGCGGATGCTCCCACCAGGTGGCGTGGTGCCGCGCGATGAGGTCGATCGCCCGTTCGGCCTGGGAGAGGGTCGCGCCCGCGACGTGATCACCGGGGATCGACGGGGAGAGGTCCTCGAGCACGAGACACGGCGGGTCGGCGAGGTTGACGTAGGCGTGCGGCACGCGCACCTGCACGTGCGGCGCGACGTCGGCGTAGAAGCGGTGTTCGCGCTCCCACACCCGCATCATCTGGCCGATGAACTGGGCGCCGGGGTCTGCGCTCGCGAGCTTCACGATCACCGATGCCGGCACCGACGGATCGGTGGGATCGGAGGCGTGGATGCGAACGCGGGCCAGCTGGCCCATGAAGCCCTCGCCTGCAGCGATGGGATGGAGATCGATCGACTCGATCCCCACCCCCATCGCCTCGGCGAGCCACTCGGCGGAAACGTCCCCCAACGTCTGCGGTGTCACGCGGCGGCAACATACACCTCTCGCGGACCTCGCCGGACCATCGCACCGCGACGCCGTCGACCGGCTGAATCGAACGGCTGAATCGAACGGCGGATTCGAACGGCGGATTCGAACGGCGGATTCGACCGCCGGATTCGAGGCGGGTGTCAGGCAGACGGGGCGATGACCTGGGCCGTCCCCGTCACGACGTGTTCGTCGCCGCGTGCGAGCCACACGTCGCACGTCGCGATGCCGTCGACGATCGAACGGACACGGCCCCCGGCGACGACGTGGTCGGTGTCGAGCACCGGGCGTCCGAACGACACCGTCAGCCGGCGCACCGACGCGGGTCCCGCCCACGCCATGAGCATGTTGGCGACATAGCCGAGGTTGAGCGGGCCCTGGTTGATCACCCGTCCGCCGAGGCCGATCGCTTCGTTCGCGGCGCGGTCCCAGTGCACGGGGTACGGGTCGCGCAAGATCGCAGCCATCGTGCGCATCCGTGCCGCCTCGACGCTCGGCATGTCCCACTCGGGCAGCAGCTCGCCGGTCGCCGGATCGCCGGCCGACCCGGCGTCGCGCGCCACCGGCACGTGCGCCTCGGTGCGCCGGAACTGCCATCGGTTGGTGACCCGGGCGACCACGCCCTCGGCGTCGCTGAGCTCGATGCGGAACGCCACCAGGTCGGCGATCGCACCGGTCGGCGCCGTGCGACGTTCGGCGGCGACGATGCCGCCCTCGACCCGGTAGTCGACGTCCTCGCGCAGCGGGCGCAGGTACTCCCAGTCGTAGCCGAGCAGCCCCACCGACCCGCCGGCACCGCTCACGCCGCCGAGGCGGAACAGTTCGGTGATCGACGTGCCGGCCCCGAGGATCGGCGCGTGGAACAGCACGATCGGGTGCACGAGGCCGTCGGGCAGTTGCTCGCGACCGGTGCAGTCGGTGAGCAACCAGTTCTCCCAGTGCGCCACGCGATAGGTGCCACCGGGGAAGCGGTGGCCGATCAGTGCGGCGAGTTCGTCCTCGGTCATCGTCGTCTCCCTGCTGCTGCTGTTCCGGTTGTTCCGGCTGGTCCGGCTGCTTCTGTCACGAGGCCGGACCACACGAGTTCGGCCAGTTGATCGGCCAGCACGTCGGCCGGCCGGTCGCGTTCGTCGATCCACCACAGCGACACGAGGTTGAGCATGCCGACGATCGCGTAGGCCCACGGGACGGCGACGGCCGCGTCGTCGCCCCGGCGCGTCCGCCAGTCGGTGAGCAGTTCGGCGAGCGGCGCGGCGGACCGACCGGCGAGGTACAGGGTGCGTTCGGGGGTGTCGTCCGACGCGCCTCGTGTGACGTAGAGGAACAGTTCGCGGTGGGCGCCGATCGTCTCGAGGCTGCTGCGGAAGAACGCGGCGAGGATGATCCGGTCGAGCCGGCTGCCGTTGCCGATCTCGGCGCCGGCCGCGGCGATGAGCCGCTCGGCGAGGCGCGCCGCGAGCGCGTTCGACAGTTCGGCCCGGCTGCCCACCCGGGCGTAGACCACCGGCTTGGTGACGCCGGCCTCGACGGCGATCGACTCGAGCGAGGCGCCGTTGCCGTCGCGGGCGATGACGCGTTCGGCGGCGTCGAGCACGACGTCGCGGTCGACGACGTGCTGACCGCCTGCGGGACGGCCGGGTCGACGGCGTACTTTGACGTTCACCGCGTCAGTCTGTCGTCCCGGACGCCGCCGTGCCGTGGTCGGTCTCGTCCGCATCGCGACGGGTGCTCCGACGGGTGCTCCGATGGGTGCGGCGAGGGGTGCGGCCGGTGCCGGTGCTGTTCGGATGGTTCGATCCGTCGGCGCAGGGTCCACGGCGACATACTTACCGTAGGTAAGTTCAGCCGGCGAGTCGGCGCGACGCCACTCGTCGGGCAGTCCACCAGCTGTCCGCCAGCTGCCCACCAGCAGTTCCTCGACACGATCGGAGTCCCCATGCCCACTGTGGCCAGCCAGGAGTTGTTCGACCTGAGCGACGATGTCGCCATCGTCACCGGCGCGGGCCGAGGGATCGGTGAGGGCATCGCCACGACCCTCGCCGACGCCGGTGCCGCCGTCGTGTGCGCCGCCCGTCGTGCCGACGAGATCGAACGGGTCGCGGCCGGCATCCGCGACCGCGGCGGCCGGGCCATCGCGGTCGCGACCGACGTGACCGACCCCGCAGCGGTGCAGGCGCTGGCGCAGCGTGCCGTCGACGAGTTCGGCCATCTCGACATCTGGATCAACAACGCCGGTGGCTCGCCGGTGTCGGCGCCGCTCGTCACCCTCGACGAGGACGAATGGGACGCGACGCTGCGGTTGAACCTCACCGCGGTGTGGCGGTGCACCCGGGTCGCGGCCGCGACCATGCGCGACGGCGGGCGGATCGTCAACATCTCCTCGCTCGCCGCGACGACGACGATGCCCGGCAGCGGTCACTACGCCGCAGCGAAGGCCGGGGTGAACTCGCTCACCCGCACCTTCGCGAAGGAGCTCGGCCCGCGCATCCGCGTGAACTGCATCATGCCGGGCGCGGTGCCCACCGAGATCATGATGACGGCCCTGCAGCTGGGCGACGACGACCTGCCGGCGCTCAACAAGCGCCTGCGGCTGCCGATGCGCCGGCTGGGCACCCCGGACGACCTCGGGCGCGCCGTGCTCTACTTCGTGGCGCCCGGTTCGTCGTGGGTGACGGGGCAGATCCTCGCGATCGACGGCGGCATGTCGGCATGAGCGACGCGCCCACCGTCGCCCGCAGGGTCACGCTCGCGGCCCGCCCGAACGGACCGGTCACCGACGACTGCTTCGCCCTCGTCGAGGAGACCCTCGACCCGGCCGCACCCGTTGCAGCCGGGCAGGTGGCGATCCGGGTCGACACCCTGTCGATCGACGCGTTCATCCGGACCACCCTCGAGGAGCGGTCGTACCATCGCGGCGCACGCATGGGCGGGGTCATCCCGGCGCTCGGCGTCGGCACGGTGACCGCCAGCGCGGTCGACGGCATCGAGCCCGGCGACCAGGTCTTCGGTCCGCTCGGCGCACAGACCCACGCCGTGCTCCCCGGGATGATGGTGCGTCGACTCGACGTGTCGAAGGTGCCGGCCACGGCCTACCTCGGCGCCCTCGGCATGACCACCGGCCTCACCGCCTACTTCGGCATCGTCGAGGTCGGCGCGGTCGGGGCGGTCCCTGGGAACGACACCGTCGTGGTGTCGGGTGCCGCCGGCGCGGTCGGATCGATGGCCGTCCAGATCGCCCGGCTGTCGGGCGCCGCCCGAGTGATCGGCATCGCCGGCGGGCCCACGAAGTGTGCGTATCTCGTCGACGAGCTCGGTGCCGATGCGGCGATCGATCACCGCCAGGGCGCCGACGCGATGGCCGACCGTCTGCGCGAGCTCGCGCCCGAGGGCATCGACGTGTTCTTCGACAACGTCGGTGGCGAGGTGCTCGACGTCGCGCTCGACCAGATCGCCGAGCGCGGTCGCATCGTGCTGTGCGGAGCGATCTCGCAGTACGAGCACATGGACGACGTGCGCGGGCCGCGCAACTACCTCAAGCTGGCCGAACGTCACGCCCGCATGGAGGGCTTCGCCGTCACCCACTTCGAGTCGTCGTTCCCACAAGCAGAGGCGGTGCTCGGCGGTTGGCTGGCCGACGGGCGGCTCGCGATGCGCGAGCACGTCGAGCACGGCCTCGACGCGTTCGGTGCCTCGCTGCGGAAGCTCCTCGACGGCGGCCACCACGGCAAGCTCCTGCTGCGCGTCGACGACTCGGGGTCCTGAGCGGTCCTGAGCGTCGTACGACCCGTCGGCCGACGGGTCGTACCGCAGCCCCTCTCTCCCGAACGCCTCACCCGACAGGAAGCACACACGTGTCCACCGAATCCACGTCCTCGTCATCCCCGTCCTCCCCGGACTACCCGTCCCCCGCCCAGCTGTTCGACCTCACCGGCCAGGTCGCCGTCGTCACCGGCGGCGGGCGCGGCATCGGCGAGGGCATCGCCCGCACGTTCGCGGCGGCAGGGGCGAAGGTCGTCGTCGCCGCGCGTCGCACCGCCGAGGTGGACGCCGTCGCCGCGTCGATCGTCGCCGAGGGCGGCGAGGCGATCGGTGTCGGCTGCGACGTCACCGACGACGCCGCGGTCGACGCGCTCGCCCGCGCTGCCATCGACGCGTTCGGCTCGCTCACGATCTGGGTGAACAACGCCGGCGGCTCGCCCGCCCGCAAGCCGCTCACCGAGCTGAGCCGTGAGGAGTGGGACCAGTGCACCGCGCTCAACCTCACCGCGGTCTGGGTCGGCATCGTGACCGCGGCGAAGTACATCGAGACCGGCTCGATCCTCAACATCTCGTCCGGCGCCGGCACGGGTCCGGTGCCCGGCAGCGGCCACTACGGCGCGGCCAAGGCCGGGGTGAACTCGTTGACGATGACCGCGTCGGCCGAGCTGGCACCGCGTGTGCGGGTGAACGGGATCATGCCCGGTGCGATCCCGACGGAGATCTTCCGTACCGCACTCGGCATCCGCAACGACGACGACCTGGCGGCCACGGAGCAGGCGTGGAACATCCCGATGGGGCGCTTCGGCACCCCGCTCGACATCGGGACGGCGGCGCTGTACCTGTGCTCGCCGGCGGCCGGGTGGGTGACCGGCGAGACCTGGCGCATCGGCGGCGGCGCGAAGCCCCGGTGACCGGCAGGTGACCGTCACGGTGACCGGCGAGGTGATCGTCACGGTGATCGATCCGGCGACGACGAACGCGAGACTGCGGCGATGAGCGACACCGTCACCCGGACCGGAGCATCGACCGGAGCATCGACCGGCGGAACGACCGTCGAGACACGCCAGACCTTCTGTCGGTTCTGCCACGCCGCTTGCCCGCTCGAGGTGGACGTCGAGATCAGCGGTGGCCGCGAACGGGCGGTGGCGGTGCGCGGCGTGCTGGACGATCCGCTGTTCGAGGGCTACACGTGCATCAAGGGCCGACAGCTGCCCGACCAGCACCACGCCCCCGACCGTCTGCGTCGACCCCTGCGCCGCGACGCCGACGGCTCGTTCGCCGAGGTCTCCTCCGCAGAGGCGCTCGACGACATCGCCGCCCGCATCCGCCGCATCATCGACGAGCACGGCCCGCGGGCGGTCGCCAGCTACACCGGCACGGGCGCGTTCCAGAACGGGATCTCGATGCCGGCCGCCGTCGCCTTCCATCGGGGCATCGACTCGCCGTCGTTCTACACCTCGATCACGATCGACCAGCCCGCCCACCTCACCGCCCGTCTGCGGCTGGGGTCGTGGGAGGCCGGTTGGCAGAACTTCCGCGACGCCGACGTGCTGCTGGCCATCGGCTACAACCCGCTCGTGTCGTCGTACGCGCCGGCCGGGGGGCTGCAGGGCACGAACCCCTTCGTCACCCTGCGCCGGGCGAAGGCGCGCGGGATGCAGCTGATCGTGATCGACCCCCGTCGCAGCGAGCTCGCGTCGAATGCCGACCTGTGGCTGCAGGTGAAGCCCGGCGAGGACCCGACGCTGCTCGCCGGCCTCGTGCGCGTGATCCTCGACGAGGACCTCCACGACCGGGAGTTCTGCGATCGCTGGGTTGGCCAACTCGACGAGCTCCGCGCCGCGGTCGCGCCGTTCACCCCTGCGTACGTGGCCGAACGGTGCGAGGTGCCCGCCGGCGACGTCGTGCGCGCCGCACGGATGTTCGCGGCCGGACCCCGAGGGACGGCCGGCACCGGCACGGGCCCGAACATGGCGGCTCACAGCACGCTGATGGAACACCTGACGCTCACCCTGAACGCGATCTGCGGACGGGTGAACCGTGAGGGCGACACGCTCGAGAGCGGCAACTTCCTCGTGCCCGGCGACACGCGACGGGCCCAGGTCGTGCCGCCGAGCGATCCGGCCCCGGGCACACCGCACCGCGTGAAGGGACTGCGCGGCATGCCGGGCGAGATGCTCACCAACGTGCTCGCCGAGGAGATCCTCCTGCCCGGCGACGGGCAGGTGCGGTGCCTGGTCGTCTGCGGCGGCAACCCGGTGGTCGCGTTCCCCGACCAGGTGAAGACCATCGCCGCCCTGCGCGACCTGGAGCTGCTCGTGGTGATCGATCACCGGATGACGGCCTCGGCCGAGCTCGCGCACTACGTGCTGCCGCCACGACTCGAGCTCGAACGGGCCGACGTCGCGGCCGTGATGGACCGTCGGTACGCGGCACCGTACGTCAGTTACACCCCGGCGGTGCTCGCCCCCGAGGGCGACTGCATGTCGGAGTGGGAGGTGTTCGCCGGCATCGCCGCCCGGTTGGGGACGTCGATGCCGTTGCCCGGCGGCGACCTGCCCCTCGACGGCTCGGCCGACGACGAGCTGATGCTCGACCTCGCATTCGCGACGGGCCGGATGCCGATGGCGGAGATGCGAGAGCACCGTGGGCAGATCCTCCATGACCGCGAGGTCCGGGTCGTGGCCCCCGACCCCGCGGCCACCGGACGCTTCGCCGTCGCGCCGCCCGACGTGGTGGCGGAGTTGGCCGAGGTGAGCGCCGAGCAGACGGGGGCGGAAGTGCTCGACGGGTTCGACGACGGTGCCTACCCGTTCCGGCTGGTGAGCCGCCGGCTGAAGCACGTCCTCAATTCGCTCGGTCGCGAGCTGCCGGGGCTCGCCCGGGTGGGCACCACCAACGCGGCGTACCTGCATCCCGACGACCTCGCCGGCCTCGGCGCGGTCGACGGCGACCTGTTGGAGATCACGTCGCCCACCGGGAGCGTGCTGGCCGTGGCCGAGGGCAGCGACACGGTGAAGCGAGGCGTGATCTCGATGGCGCACTCGTGGGGCGGTGCCGTCACCGACGAGGACGTGCGCACCGAGGGCTCGCCGACCAACCGTCTGTGCACCGTCGACAGCGGCTGGGACCGACTGAACGGCATGGCGATCCAGAGCGCGATCCCCGTGAGCGTGCTGAAGCACACGGCGTGATCGCGGAAAGCGATCGCGGCCCCCGCGCGGTCGGTGTGGTGAAGTAGCGCCGATGACCTCGCCGGACCACGACCAGCACGACGACCAGCACGACGACCAGCAACACGACCAGCACGACGACCAGCACGAGTCGTCCACTGGTGGGGCCGGCACGTCTCGCGTCGGTGTGCGGCGCGTGGTCGTCGCGGCGGCATCGCTCGTCGTCGTGCTCGTCGCGGCCGTCTCGTCGTGGGCCGGCATACGCGCGTCGCATCCGGCGTACCTGTTGGTGCTCGTGGTGATCGTGCTCGTCGCCGTCACGGTGCTGTCCGTCTGGGGCGGTCGGGCGTGGGAGGGGCGGGCCGTGCCTCGCGGTCCGCGCAGTGTGCGGACGACGGTCCGTACCCTGCTGGCCGGCACCGCGCTGGTGGTGGTGATCGCGGTGGTGATGTACTTCCGGCCGCTCACGGCATCGCCGTCGGCCGTCGCCCAGCTCGTCGATGACGCCGACGTGGAGGTGACCGAGTCGCTGACGTCGATCGAGTTCGCACCGAGTGCAGGGGCGACCACCGGCCTCGTGTTCTACCCGGGCGCCTTGGTCGACCCCCGTGCGTACGCGCCGACGCTGCGCCCCTTGGCGGAGGCGGGGTACCTCGTGGTCGTGGTGAAGATGCCCATGGGCGTGGCGTTCTTCGGCGCCGGTGCGGCGAGCGACGTGATCGCCGACCACCCGACGATCGAGCACTGGGCCGTCGGCGGGCATTCGCTCGGGGGTGCGGTGGCGTCGATCTACGCCCGCGACCATCGAGGCGAGGGCGGTGTGGACGGGCTCGTGCTGTGGGCCGCGTATCCGACAGGCCCCATGGCCGACGCCGCGGACCTCGCCGTCGTGTCGGTGTCGGCGGCGAACGACGGACTCGCCACCCCCGACGACATCGCCGCCTCCGTCGCCGATCTGCCGGCGACGGCCGAATTCGTGACAGTGCCGGGCGCCGTGCACGCCTTCTTCGGCGACTACGGCGACCAGCGCGGTGATGGCGATCCGACCGTGTCGAGGCAGGACGCACAGGCACAGATCGTGGAGGCGACGTCGACCTTCCTGGCCTCGCTGCCCGCTCGGCACACCGCATCCGACGAGTGACCCCGATGCGTGACCCCGATGCGTGACCCGGGATGCGTGACCCGGGATGGGTGACGCACCGGCGACCGGGCGAGGCCGCGCGTTCGCACTCATGGCGGGCGCCGTGGCGGTCGGCAGCGTGTCGTTCACGCTGATCGAACTGATCCTGCGCGACCTCACCTCGGACCGCTGATCGGGACCCCGCGTCGGGGCGGCGCGGTGGGCCGTGGCCGAGCTGGTTCCGTGGCCGAGTGGGTTCCGTGGCCGAGTGGGTTCAGTGGCCGCGGCTCATCGAGCGGCCGTTGGCGGCGCGGTAGACGAGCAGGGCGAGGATCGCACCGATCACCGAACCGATGATGCCCGAGGGCTGCAGCGCGCCCTCGGTGCCGTCCTCGCGGAACAGCACGTAGCCGAGGAAGCCACCGACGAAGGAGCCGACGACGCCCAGCAGGATGGTCCCGCCGACACCCATCGGGTCGTGGCCCGGCACGATCGCCCGGGCGAGGAAGCCGGCGATGATGCCGATGAGGAGCAGGAACAGGACGAGACCGAGCATGTCGGGAACCTCCGGGGAACGGGGCCGGTGACGGCGATGGGGAACGGACGGAGCGACGGTGTCGGACGTGGTCGGACGTGTCGGATGGCTCGGTGCGTTTGTCGCCCCGCTCGTCCGGGGTACCTGCACGACATGACTGCATCGACCCTGACCCAACTCGTCCTGCCGGAGCTGCCGTACGCATACGACGCGCTCGAGCCCTGGTGCGACAGCGAGACGCTCCACCTGCACCACGACAAGCACCACCGCACCTACGTCGACAAGGCCAACGCCGCGCTCGAGGCGTTGCGCACGGTCGACCCCTCCGACGCCGCTCGCTACGCCGGACTCGAGGCGGCGCGTGAGTTCAACCTCGGCGGCCACGTGCTGCACTCGCTGTTCTGGGACAACCTGTCGCCCGAACCGGTGCGCCACACGGGTGCCGTGGCCGACCATCTCGAGCGCGCCGGCGGTGCCGATCGAGTGCGCTCGCTGCTGACCGCCGCGTGCATGGGAGTGCAGGGGTCGGGGTGGGGTGTGCTCGCCTACGACACCGCCAGTCGCAGCCTCCAGGTCGGCGTGGTGCACGACCACCACGCCCAGCACGTGCCCGGCAGCGATCTCCTCGCCGTCGTCGACGTGTGGGAGCACGCGTACTACCTGCGCCACCGCAACGACCGTGCCGCCTGGGTGGAGGCGGCGATCGATCACCTCGACTGGGCCGTGATCGGCGCGCGTCTCGACGCCGTCACCGCCTCGCTCACTGCAGCCTCTTGACACGTCGAACCACTCAACGCCCTGAGCTCACACCACCCGTCACCCCGCACGCCACACCCACCCCACGAGAGGCCAGTCACATGAACAGCACCACCCGATCGAAGCCGAAGCCCAAGCCGGCCGCCACCGCGGTCAAGACCAAGACCGCGAACAAGACCGCGAACAAGACCGCGAACAAGACCGCGAACAAGACCGCGAACAAGACCGCGACCAACAGCGCGAACAAGACGGCGAGCAACAGCGCCGGCACGACCGGGGCTGCAGCGCTCGAGCGGCGTCCTCGGGCCAGCGCCTCGCGGGTGAGTTCCACCCGCCAGGCGAGCTTCACCGTCCCGACGCTCAGCCTCGAAGACGGCGCCGACGTCGCGGAACGGCTGCAGGAGCGGCTGATCAGCCTGCTCGACCTGTCGCTCACCCTGAAGCACATCCACTGGAACGTGGTCGGCCCGAACTTCATCGGCGTCCACGAGATGCTCGATCCGCAGCACGCCGGTGTGCAGGCGATGATCGACGATCTCGCCGAGCGCGTCGCCACCCTCGGCGCCGTGCCGAGCGGACTGCCGGGCCGCATCGTCGACCAGCGGACGTGGACCGACTACGACCTCGACCGCGCCGATTCGATCGCCCACCTGGGCGCGCTCGACGTGGTGTATCAGGGCGTCATCTCCGACCACCGCCGCGAGATCGACGAGGTCGACGACCTCGACCCCGTGTCGCAGGACCTGCTCATCGGGCAGGCCGCGATCCTCGAGAAGTACCACTGGATGGTCCGGTCGCACCTCGCCGACTGGGCAGGTGGCATGTCGAACGCCGGGGCCGACTCCGAGCTGGGCGCAGCCCAGGCCGTCACGAACAAGTCGCGCAGCGGCACCGGCTCGCGCTCGGGTCGGTCGGCCGATGGCCGCCGCTGACGGTGGCCGGGGGCTGGCGTCGCGCCTTGCGTTGCCGGCGCTGCTGAGTCCGCGTCTCCTGCGCCGCGGGTGGACCCGACGCATGTGGATCGCGACGGTGCTCGTCGCGCTCTGGGCCAACCGGATCGACGTGCGTCGCTGGGCGCGGTTCGCCGTCCGGGCCGTGCGCGAGCGCGGCCGTCGCCCGCTGTCGGACGTCGTCACCGAGATGAAGGTGCGCGCGGCCGTGTCGAGCGATCCACTGCTCCGACGCGACCGGGCGCTCGACGATCTCCGCGTCGAGGACGGGGTGGTGACCCTGCTCACCACCACGGCGGGCTGGCCCGACCCGCGGGATCAGATGGTCACGATCAAACAGGTCCGCGGCATCACCGACGTGACGTCGCGCCTGGCACCCGTCCCGGTCTCCGGGGCGACGGGAGGGAGGTGAATCGACATGGCAGGAGTGCTCTGGATCCTCGCCGTGATCCTCGTGGTCTCCGGCGTCGTCAACCTCGTGCGCGGTGAGGTGATGTGGGGCATCGCCCTCGTGGCCATCGGGCTGCTCGTCGGCCCCGGCGGCGTCAGCATCTTCACCTGACAGGCTGATCCGAGGACGATCCGAGGACGATCCGAGCTCGACCGGATCGGCCGGATCGACCGGATCGGCCGGATCGACCGGATCGACCGGATCGTGGTCCCCCTCTGCCCTGGGCGACGTGTCACGCACGGCGGAGGGGGACATCGGCCACACGGCGACCAACGGCCGATCAGTCGGTTCGTGCGGTGATCAGTGGCGGGTGATCAGCGGCGTGTGGGATCGCCCGGCAACGGCGTCGGGATCGGCTCGTCCGGCAGATCCGGCAGGGGTCGGGTCGGGGGCGGCTGGAGGGGTTCGGGGGTCATGGTGGTCTCCGTGTTCGTCTCGGTGGGTCGGTCGGGGTCAGATGGTCGAGCGATGGGCGCCGTGGGCTGTGGGAGCTCGGTGGGCCGAGGTCGACGACCGGGCGATCACGCACGCAGCGACGAGGTCGCCTCGCTCGACGTGACGCCCGAGATGTGCCTGATCGGTCGACCACACGTCGAACGCAGGGTGGTCGCGCCGGTGCCGACGGATCCACTCGTCGACCGCTGCGGCAGCCACCGCCCACGAGGCGTCGGATGGCGGCGAGCCGATCCCGACCTCGACCACGGTCCACCCGAGGGCACCGACACGTTCGGCGACCGACTCGACGGTTCGGAACACGTTCCGGCCGCTGCGCAGCGTGTGCGATCGCGACGAGAACAGGTCGCCGATCGCGACCGCGCCGTCGGGACGGGCGACCCTCGCCGCCTCGAACAGCACGGCGTCGAGGTCGTCGATGAGCGACACCACCCCGCTGAGCAGCACCGCATCGGCGATCGCGTCCGGGAGGCCGGATGCCTCCGCGGTCCCGGGGCGCACCGTCAGGGCCGGGAACAGCGACCCGGCCG
>JAPLAA010000108.1 GCA_026393475.1 Actinomycetota bacterium | reverse complement strand
CCCGAGGCCGACATCCCCGTGGTTGCCCTGTCGGTGCTGCGCAGCTTCGATCCGGCCGCGCACCTGGAGATCGGCCGAGCCCTCGCCCCGCTGCGCGACGAGGGCGTGCTGATCGTGGGCAGCGGCGCCAGCTTCCACAACTTCGCCCACTTCGGCTCGCCGCTCGCGAAGGTGTTCGATGACTGGCTGAACGACGTGATGGTGCTGCCCGACGCCGAGCGTCGAGCCGCGCTCACCGACTGGGCTCGGGCGCCGGCCGCCCGCATCGCCCACGGCCGCGAGGAGCACCTGATCCCGCTGATGGTCGCCGCCGGCGCCGCCTCCGACGTGCCGGCCCGCACCTTCTACCGAGGCAGGGTGCTCGACACCGAGATGACCTGCTGGATGTTCGACTGACCACCGGTCGGTCGCAGAACCAGCGGGCCGGCACGGCACGTCGATGCTCACGCGTGACCGAGACCTCCAGGGCGGCACTCGCGCGACATCCCATGGTCACGTCGAGATCGGGAAGGCGTCTTCCTGCTGGATCATCTCGCCGAAGGTGACGACGACGGCGTCGCCGAATCGAGCGACGAGATCCGTCGCGGTCTGCTCCTCACCGGGCAGCAGGACGACATCGACGGCACCGCTGCTGCCGACTCCGACGGACGCGAAGCGTCCTGCGAGCTCTCGGGACAGTTGCGTCTGGAGCGCTTGCGCCTCCGCCCCGGTGATCGCGACCTGGCAGACGACGAGTTCGCCGGGGAAGGCGGCCTGCGCGAGGAGCGCGGTTCTGTGGGTCTCGACCTCGGTCGTGAACGACACGAACACGCTGGCATCGCCGTCGCCCTGCCACACGAGGCCATAGGAACCCCAACTGTCCGGGTGCGCCTGGCCATACGCGAGGACCTGACCGAGCATCGGCTCGAGACGGGTTTGTTCCTCCAGCATGTTCGGCCCGACCGCGGACGGATCCGACGTCGGGCACGGTTCGATGACCTCGACGGGTGCGAGCGGGCCGACCGTCGCGTTCGGGTCGGGCGGCACGTAGAGGGCGGTCGCCGGCGGTGCCGTCGACGGCACCGTGGCGGGGCTCGACGCGGCGTTCCCGATCGTGACTGGCGTCGGGCTCGACGCGGTGTCGGCCGCTCCGCAGCCGACCATCGCGAGGCCCACGAGCAGCAGCATCGGTCGGCTAGGGCGCCATGGCATGAGGGCAGCCTCACACGCGGACCGAAGCCGAGCGAGCCGTCTCGACCGGTGTTCACCACGGCTTCACTTGAGAACGAGAAGCAACAGGCGCGAGAGTGCGTCCGAGTCGGAAGGGATGATCGAGATGCTGTGGACGCTGTTGCTCGCGCTCGTTCCGGCCCCGGTGTGGTTCGTGGGGTCGAACGTTCGGCTCGCTCTCTCTCCACGTGTGGGCTCGTCGAACCAGAACGTTCGACTCTGACGTGCCGACAGCGATGCGCAGCCAGCTTGCAGCGCTCATGACGGTGGCCATGGCCGCCTCCGCATGCGGCCAGGCAGTTGGTCCGGCCGTGCCGGACGACATCACGACGACCATATCGACGACGAGACCGCGTACCGATTCGCTGGAATCGACGGCACCGGCGACGACGTTGCTTGCCGATCGACCTGATTCGTTTGCTGGTTTTCCCGAGGCGATAGGCGTGACCACCAAGGTGTCGGTCGGACCTGCGGGCCCTGACGGCGAGTTCGAACTCACCATGACTGTCTTCAATGGGATGTCGGTCACCATCTCAACCATGGCCAGCCTGGAGGTGACACCCAAGTCGTCGACGACATGGGACAACGCGCTGATCTACTCCACGAGAAATCTCGGAGGGAGCGGAGGACCATGCATACCAGACCTCTCGAGCTGTTCCATTGCGGCCCTGGCCCTTCAGATCCCGAGCAGCGACAGCCTGACGCTCAGCACAACGTCACCTGCGCTCGAACCCGGCGCCGAGTATCTCGTCAGATTGCTGGGCATCTCGTACACAGATGCGAACGGCGAGTACGCGGTTGCCACTGTCACGGACAGCTTCATCGCTCCCGGGTGATCGAACGCGCACGTCCCACGGGTCCGGGTTATCCACTGTCGGGAGTGTCACCCATCAACCGACACTCCCTCGGGAAGCATCAGCCGAGGTGACAGACGGATCGGGTGGGGCGGGTGGGTATCGAACCCACGACCCAGGGATTATGAGTCGAGCCCAGACCGTCCAGCGCGTGCCATCCTATGCCATCTAGCAGGGCTTTCGCGCTTCTCGAGTCCAGCCTGTGCCGTCCTGTGCCACCCTGTATCCAAGAATTTCTTGGATGGATTCTTGGATGACTCGCACTTCTGACGTCCGTGACGGCAGCTGATTCCTAGTGTCGTGAGTCGTTAGTTCGGAGAGTTTCCTGTTGGCACTCGCGTTGTCGTTGTCATCGACGACGATGGGAGGCACTCATGGGACAGCGTGGCCGGCCGACGGCTCGGATCGTGTTGAGCGATGACGAGCGAGAGACGCTCGAGCGGTGGGCTCGGCGTCGCAAGACGCAGCAGGCGTTGGCGTTGCGCTGTCGGATCGTGCTCGCCGCGGCCGATGGCCTCACGAATCAGGAGATCGCGAAGAAGCTGGAGTGCAATTCGGTCACGGTCGGCAAGTGGCGCACGCGGTTCGCCGAGAAGCGGTTGGACGGGGCTGATCGAAAGGACGGGCTTTCTCGACGCCTGTGATGTCGAAGAAGTACACGCTGTCGACCAGCGCTGTATTGCGCTCGCTCACCTTCACGATGGTGATCTCATCGGGGACGAGACCGACGACGAATCGTCGTCCGGGAAGTCCAACCTCCATGAACGCTCGCCGGTCTGATCGGATTTGCGTCGAACCACCCCGACCCGGCCACGACGCCTTAGACGGAGCGAGAGGTACCATCGATCGCCGGACCGGCGGGTCGTGACGACTGCGTTCCCGATCGTCACCTTCAACAGCTCAAGCACGTGGGCGACGTCCGTGCCGTGCACCAGGACTTGCGCATCAGCGCGTGCACCTCGCGAACGAGACTGAACTTCTCGTCGAACAGCTCGGAGCTTCGGAGACTGAGGACCCTGGCACGCGACTGTCGACGTTGTGCGAGGCGAATCAAAACCTCTGCCGTACACCCCATATGCTCAACTCATTTGGGTGTCATTGCCTTAAACGAGACTGATCGTTCGACTGGGGCAGCCTAAGCGTTGAAGACTTTCACGGAAGTGTTGCTCACACCCAACCAGAAGCCAGTTCCGTACACGGAATACTGCGTGGTCTTGCATCCTCCAGAACTTGGCTTGTTCCAGGACTGGCCCCATCCGTAACCAGAGCCAGCGGCGCCCTCTGGAACGATACGATCCGACGTTGTTGCACAGAATACACCAGTTGTTGTCCATAGTTGTGCTCTGATCAGCATCACGCCACCCTGATGGGCCAGGAATGGTGCCGTCGCATTACACGTCGGCGGCACACTCTCGCGGAAGGCATACACATTGAAATCCAAGGTGGCCGATGTGTTGGGAGGAGTTCTATAGTGCGACTTTACAGAAACGCAACTACTGTCTCCAGGTATGCTTGACACAATCGCGAGCGGTCCGAAGACCGTAGCACCAAAAGCATCACCAGATGTGAGCAATAGCGTTGAAACGCAGGCTACAGTGACGATACGCCGAAGACGCGGCCGTCTCATTTCCCATCCTCAATTGATCCCACCGTCGTAAGAGTGTTGACAGGTTCCTTAGTTCCGATTGGAACAATTCCAACTCCCTTGTAGTACCAAAACGACGGCTCCTTAGAGTCCTCGAATTCGAATACCAGGAAGGGCCCATTCTGAGACTCTTTGAAGTTTCGGCTCTCCAAGTAGGCGATGCCAGACTTGAAGTAGTCCGAACCCATAGGGATGCGTTCAGGCATCAATTCCACCCTGATCTCACCAGTATCCTTGTTGAACCAGGGCGGCTCTTCGGCTCCCGTCTGCGCGACAAGGATTCCACCCAGCATTGCTGCCGGAATCGCTACACCAAGAACCCATCTTGAAGTCTTCATGCTTAGTCCCCCCTGGGAAAGGTTATGGTGTAAACACCTGAGCTCGTATGGTATTGAAGTCCGCACTGCCAGTCGTCGCGGCGTACGCTCTGCTAACCAACTGACCTGTGGCGCAGGCCCCAGCACGCTTGTACGCCCTGCCCCACCCGTAGGGTGTCGCCGCACCGGAAGGAGCAAGCCTCCAACCCGTCTCCGCACAAAACGTTCCATTGGTCTTATGCAGGGTGGCTGCGAGGCCCATGTCACTCGTAGTGGCGGCCGTCCAAGGAGCAGCAGCGTTGCAGCTGGTGAACGGTTCCTTGTAGACATAAGTGTTGAAGTCGAGATCCTGAGCGGGATTGTTGCTCGGGATTCTCAAGTTAGCCCTAGCCCAATAGCAGGAGTTGAACACGTTCTGCCCAACCAATCCGAAACCTGCGGACCAATAGCTCGCAGCAGCGGCGTAGGACACCGCGAATGTCGAGATAACTGCGGCGACAACTAGACCGACACCAGACTTCGCCATTCGTGTTGCCATGAACTGAGCGTAGTCCGCCGATCTTGATTGTCAAGATCATTCTCACCCGGTTCCCAACGTAATCGTGTTGAGGCGGTGACCGCCGACGCAAGTAGTTCGGCAGTTTCTGGCAACGCTCCTACCGGTGAGACGGCTCTCAAAGGTCGATGCCGAAGTCGCCGTTTCGGCCTGTGGCCGGTGTTCGGAAGCCCGGTTCTCCGCCGGTGGGTGCCCAGAGTTCTTGGGCGCGTTGGTGGGCTGGGAGGTCGATCCAATCGTTGGCGATGTAGCGGGAGAACACGTCGGCCGTGGTGTCCTCGCCTTCGACGGTGAGATATGCGTGGTTCGACTCCCTGCCGCGGGTCATGGGCACGTACAGGTTCCTCACGTCGGTGACGGTGTCGATGACGGTGATGGCATGGTCGACCGTGCGGCCTTGTGCGCCCATCGCCGTCACGGCGTACGCGAGTTCGACGTGATCGCACAGATACGCGGCGGGGAGGACGACGGTGCCGGTCACCCCACGAGCCGTGATCGTCCAGTCGTCGTTGATCGCGGTGACGGTCCAGATGTCGCGGTTGCGGACCATCTCGTGCCGGTCGGTCTCGATCGTCCGGTCGTTGCGCCGGGTGGCGATCTCGTCGCCGACGTGCAACCGGAGCCCGTTCGGGTACTCGAGCCACTCCCCTGCCCCGATCTCGCCGGCACGGATCCGACGCTGTTGTGCGGCCTGGTTGAGCCGATCGACGGAGTCGTTCGACGGCGCCATCAACAACGTCGACGCCCCCGCGGTGCGGTGCCGCCACCAGGCGGACACGGCGGCTCGTTCGATCTGCTCGACCGTCCCGCCATGCAACCGGCCCTCACGCTCGTAGGTGTCAGCGACCGCTGGGTCACCGCGACGGAGTTGGAGGGACGCGGCGCGTTCCCAATCGTTTGGTGAAACGGTGGACACGGTCGAGTTCGATGCCGCCGTGGGTGTCGACGATCATCCCGAACATCCCACCCCGCCCCACAGCCGAGAACTGAAGCGGGTCACCGACCAACGCCAAACGCCACGACCGCTGTTCGGCCAACCTGATGAGTTCGGCAAGCTTCGCGGTGGCGAGCATTCCGGCCTCGTCGACGATCACCGTCGTCCCGGCAGGCAGATCGAACGCCGGCTTCGGGTACCCGCTGCGGTGTTCGGCGAGGAGCTTGTCGATCGTGTCCGCCCGCACCCCCGTCTCTGCCGTGAGCACCGACGCCGCGATCGCCGACGGCGCGACACCGAACACCCCCCGCCCCTCAACCCGCAACTGCTCGACCGCCGGGCGCATCGCAGTGGTCTTCCCGGTCCCCGCTGGCCCCACGACCAGCACGACGGGTGCGGTCCCGGCGATCGCAGCTGCCGCTTCACGCTGCGCACTCGAGGCCTCGGTCGGGCAACGATCGAGCGTCGCCCGATTCGACAGGTGCTGGGTGGGGTCGATGCCACGGCCGGCCCAGTCGAGGACGAACGCTTCTTCTTCGAGGATCCACCACTGCGTGATCGCCCGGTCCAACGCCGACTCAGTGATCGGCCGCCCGTCGCTGTCGCGTCGCTCGACACTCGCGGGTGCGGGAGGGCCGAGCTCCATCCCTTGACCGGCATCGATCCCGTAGCCGAGCAGGTCTGCCACAGCGACGACCTCGTCCGCGGTCGCGGCGAGTGTGGTCGGGAACTGGGCGGCGAGTTCGCGGACGATCTCGGCCGGACGCCACGACGACTGCTGCTCGGCCAACGCGTCGATCGCCGCGTCGATCGAAGCAAGCGGGTCGAGATCACCGACATCACAATGCGCGTCGAGGGACCGGCCGATCACCCCCGCCAACAATGCTTCCGGATCCACACCGAGATCCCGCACCTGAACGACCCAACGCTCGTGAAGGACGGCCGCGTTCACGGCGTGGTCCTTCGCCGGCCGAGAGTCCACCGCCGCCTCGCGCTCGAGCTGCCAGCGTTCCCGCTGCGTCGGTTCCCGACCCTTCGTCGTTTCGAACCGATCCAACTTCACCGACAGGCGCGCATTGACCGCCTTGGTGCGGGTGGAGAACTCCTCGATCATGCGCCGGTCGATGCCGTCGATCTCGGCGATCCCGTTCACGACCGGACCCCACTCCACACCGAGACGGCGGGTCAGCTCGGCACGCTCCGCCGCGTGGAACAGTGCGGACAGGGTTCGCTGATCGCGCTTCAACGTGCGGGCGTCCAGGGCGAGCCAGCGGCCGTCCGGGGACTTCACCCGGTTCGCCACCACCAGATGCGTGTGCAACTGCGGATCCAACGCACGCGACGTGTGCTGCCGGAACCCCGCCGCCACGATCCCCTCCGCATCGACCACCACGACCTCGCCATCCAACCGGAACCGGGTGTGAGCGTGCGCCTCGATCCAACCGGCCACCGCCGCCACCGCGGCGTCGTGCGCGGCGAGCACCTCGGCCCGCACCCAGTCATCGCCGACCGCCCACAACACCGACACCGACTTCGGCGACGACGCCGTCACATCGAACCCGCGCACCGACCGCTCCGAATACCCGTTGCCCAACAACCGGTCAGGGTCGCGAGGATCCAGCCCGGCCATCAACGCCAGAAACGCCTCGTCGTCCACCGACCCCGAGAGGCCGAACATCCCCGCAGCCTGGCCGTGCCAGATGCCGCGTGGCTCGTCCGCGTCCAAGTAGTAGTTCGGCAACGCCTCCACGTAGTACGCACCAGCCGCAGCGCCCTTCAACGTCGTCACGCGAACCGTCATGGGAACATCACCGCCGCCGCTGTGCACTCGTCTGTCCATCCCGAGACCTGACCCGAGAACGTAAGAGCTCCCATACGACTCAGCCCTCGAACGGCAACGACTGCTGAGAACTGAGATCTCCATCTCGGTTGCTCTCGGGCCCTTCGCACATCCCGTCGAGCGATGTCGGCTGTGTCAGTTCCGCTGGACCTTCGCAGTCGTCGCCTGAGCCGGCGTCGCAACGGTCGTCCCGGTCAGGCGCGAGGTAGTCGGCAGGTGTACCCGGCAACTGGTGCGCGCCGGTATGGATGACCGCCTCGGCGGCCCACTCAGAGACCGGGGCAGATGACTCCGGATGACCGTGCCGGCCGCCCTCCGCCGACTGCGCTCGTTCCGTCGCCGTGTCGGCCGCCTTGCGGGAACGGCGATGCGGCCGGGCCTTGCGCGGCCGTGGCGGCGGCGGCCAGGTGATCGACCGGCCTGCGAACTCCTCGAGCCGAGCCCGAGGAATCCGGTACTGGCCACCGACCAGAATCGCCGGGATGCCATCGGCGCCGGCACTCCTCACGAAACGACCGACGAGCTCGTACGTCGTCGACCGTCCCAGCTGCAATACGTCGGCCGTCTGATCGACCGTCAAGAAGTCGGGGGCCTGCCGACCGCTGTCGGATGGGTATCCGGGTTCGTCCGCCATCGAACGTCCTCCACGAGGAGTGCGGCCACAGCCGCAGTCCCGACCCCAACGGTCGGAACGACGTCATCGATACGAAATCAATTTCCCGGCGATGTTCACACCTGCGACCGTCCCGTGTAACGATTTCGCGACAATCGCGCCGGGACAAAAGGGCAACTTCACACCTGTGCAGCCCGCGAGGAAGCAAGTGCACACCCCACCTGAGCAGGTATCGGGAACATCGCCGGGAAGATCATCGGGAACATCACCGGGAAGTTCACACCGATGTTCACACCCTCCCGTCGGCGGCCGGGGTGCTGCCGGAACCGTCTACTCGGTCGGTTCTGCCGGGACGAGCAGCGAAGCGACCGCGATGGCGAGAGCTCGGTCGGTCTCGCTCACCCGGCCGCTGTAGTGCTTGGCTGCGACCGCGGGATTGTGACCGGCTCGCACGGCGACTTGAGTGATGGAAAAGCCCATCTCCTGGCCGTAGGTCTCCATGAACTTCCGGAGGTCGTGGAAGTCGAGGTGGTCGAGCCCGATGCGAGCGCGCAGCCGTTGAAAGTTGCGCGTGATCAGCGTCGGCTTCCACGCCACGGAACCATCGGCCGAGTCGGTGAACACGAACGGGTCGTCGACCAATTCGACGCCGGCGAATCGCGCTCGTTCCTCCACGGCCTCGATCTGCTTGCGCAGCGTTGCGATCGTGAGCTCGTCGAGCGCCACCGTTCGAATGCGTCGGTTCTTCGTGGGGATCTCCTCGATCGGTCGGCCCTTCAGCGCCGTCACCGATTCGGTGACTCGCATCAACCCCCGCTCGAGGTCGAGGCCTCGCCAGCGTCGCAGCCCACAGAGTTCCGCACGCCGGACACCGGTGGTCGCAGCGATGAGGATCGCCCTCGCATGCTCCGGTCGCTTGGAACGCTCGGCCTCGGCGATCAGCGCTCGCACCTCCTCCGGCGTCGGGACCACCGGCACCGTGTCCGGGATCGACGGCGGGTCGGCCCACTGCGCCGGGTTGCTGTCGCGCCAGCCCCACCTACACGCCTGCGTGAACATCGACGACAGGCAGGCATGGATCTGGTAGACGCTCCGCGGCGACAGGCCTCGGTCCTGGTGAGCGCCATACAACTGGCTCAGCATCTTCGTCGTCACCTTCGTGACCAAGGTGTTGCCGAGCGTCGGCTTGATGTTGCGGGCGTAGACCTTCTCGTAGCCATCGATCGTGTTCGGCGATCTGCCCTTGCGCTTCAGCTCGACGATCCAGTCGACGAACAGCTCGTCCACCGTCGCACGTGTGCCGGAGTGCTTGCCCTTCGACGCCTCGACGATCAGCTCCGCGCGCGCCTTCTTCGCTTCACGCAACGTGCCTCGAAAGGTGCGGCTGATCTGCAGCCGCTTCCCCGTCACCGGGTCGACCCCGTTCTGCACCACGAGTTCCCACACACCCGGAGCCCGCTCTCGCATGCCCGGCGCCGTCCGCAGCTCTGCCATCGGCACAACGTAGCTGGTGTCTTGGATGATTCTTGGAAGATTCTTGGATACGGCGCTTTGGGACCAGTCCAGCGAGTGCCGTTCTGTCAATAACACCTGGTAGATCGGGTGGGGCGGGTGGGTATCGAACCCACGACCCAGGGATTATGAGTCCCCTGCTCTGACCACTGAGCTACCGCCCCGACGGGTGGCGACCGTACTCGGCCGGTCCACCGATGCGGTCGACACGGGGCGAAAACGGCGAACGGCCCGCCTGGGCGGGCCGTTCGTCTCGAGCTCCGGGAGCAGGGCTCGAACCTGCGACACGCGGATTAACAGTCCGCTGCTCTGCCAACTGAGCTACCCCGGAAGGCGACCGACAACTTAGCGTCAGATCGTTCCCCTCACACAGCTTTCCGCACGCACCCGACCCTTCCGTGAGCCAAACGCCGTCTGTCGCGGCGTCTCGCTCACCGAACCGCGTGATCCGTGAGTGAAGGACCGCGAAAGGCGGCGTTTGGCTCACGGAACCTGGGTCACTCGGCTTCGAGGAACTCCTTGAGCTTCTGGCTGCGCATGGGGTGCCGGAGCTTGGCCAGGGTCTTGGCCTCGATCTGGCGGATGCGCTCGCGGGTGACCCCGAACTCGCGGCCGACGTCCTCGAGGGTCTTCGCCTGACCGTCGTCGAGACCGAACCGCATGCGGACGATCTCCTGCTCGCGCTCGGTGAGCTCGCCGAGCGCTTCCTCCACCGCCTGCACCAGCATCTTCTTCGTGGCCATGTCGGCCGGGGTGTCGGCGCTCAGGTCGGGGATGAAGTCGCCCAGGCTCGAGTCGTCCTCCTCACCGAGGGGCGAGTCGAGCGACAACGGGTCCTGGCTGATGCGCAGGATCTCGCGCACCCGGTCGGGCGGCAGACCCACGCGATCGGACAGCTCGTCGAGCGTGGGTTCGCGCTCGAGCTCCTGGTGCATCTGGCGCTGCATGCGCAGCACCCGGTTCATGCTCTCGACCATGTGCACCGGGATGCGGATCGTGCGGGCCTGATCGGCGATCGAGCGGGTGATGGCCTGACGGATCCACCACGTGGCGTAGGTGGAGAACTTGAAGCCCTTGGTGTAGTCGAACTTGTCGACCGCGCGCATCAGGCCGAGGTTGCCCTCCTGGATCAAGTCGAGGAACTGCATGCCGCGCAGCGTGTAGCGCTTGGCGATGCTCACTACGAGCCGCAGGTTGGCCTGGATCAGCTCGCTCTTGGCCCGCTGACCGGCGTTCACCGCACGCATCAGGCGCCGACGCTCGACCTCGGTGAGGTCGGTGCGATCGAGCTCGAGCGCCGCACGGTTGCCGTCGTCGATCGCCTGGGCGAGACGACGCTCCTCTTCCCCGCTGAGCAGTTCGACGCGCCCGATCTCCTTCAGGTACATCCGCACCGGATCGGAACTGCTGCCACCGTCGCCACCGGCCTGCTGACGGGCCGTGCGCCGGCGACGTCGCCGTGCGAGCAGACCCTCCGCGTCCTCGGTGGCACCGTCGTCGCCGGGCAGCACCTGGGCGTCACCGGGCAGCGGTGCATCGCGGGCGATGCCGTCGTGGGGCGTGTCGTCGATGAGTTCGTCGACGGTCTCATCGATCGTGATCCGCTGAGCGGCGAGTTCGACCTGGACGGCGGCGAGCACGTCGCCGCTGAGTTCGACCTTGCGGAGGACGTGGGTGATCTCTTCGGCGTGGAGCACCCCACGGGCGCGTCCGCGCTCGATCAGGTCGGTCCACTCCCCCGAATCAACCCCTGCGAACGGCGCAGCTGGGTTCTCCGGTGTCACTTCCTCTCCAACGTCGGTCACTCACGCTCCTCCCCGCGCCGCTCCAGCCACCCTAGCAACACCCCTGCCGCGTCCTGGGCCGATGTGGGAGTGTCGAGCAACTCGAGTTGGCGGCGGGCGTCGGTGGCCTCGCGCATCGCGTCGGGATCGATGAGGTTGGTGCTGCGGCCGAGCTCGCGCCGGGTCGCGGCGGCGATCAGGTTGCACGCCTCGATGAACGGCTCGGCGTCGAGGTCGGCGACCGCGGCACGTTCGAGCATCTCCCGCGCATCGGGATCGGCCTCGGCGAGCGCGACCGGCAGGTTGCCTCCCGCGTCGGCGAGTGCGAGGAACGCCCGACGTGCCACGTCGTCGGCGAACAGGCCCTCGATCAGCCAGTCGGCGACGTCGTTCCAGCGCTGCAGCAGCAGTGACACGGCGACGAACTCGGCGTTCTCGGAGAACCCGATCTGGCGCGTCGGTGCCACCCGCACGACCGCTCGACCGCCCTTGACCGCTGCTGCCACGAGGTCGTTGACGGGAAGGCCGACTCGGGTGGCGACCTGGCCGGCGTAGAGCTTGCGCACGTCGACGCTCGGGTGCTCGTTCACCACGAGCATCGCCTCCTGCGCCATACGGGCACGGTCCTCCGGCGAACGCAACGGACGCGAGTCGAGCACGCGCTGCAGCCGGAAGCCGAGGAACGGCACGGCCTCGTCGACCGCACGGCGCAACGCATCGGGATCGCGCACGGCCAACTCACCAGGGTCCTGACCCGCCGGGAAGCGGGCCACGTTCACCTGGACCTTGTACTTCTCCTCCCACTCGTAGAAGCGTTCGGCCGCACCCTGGCCGGCCTTGTCGGCGTCGAACGCGAGCACCACACGGCTCGCGAACCGCTTCATCATCCGCACGTGCTCCTCGGTGAGCGCGGTGCCACAGGTGGCGACGGCGCGGCGGATGCCCGAGCGGTGGAACCCGATCACGTCGGTGTAGCCCTCGCACACGGTCACCTGGTCGGTGGCGACGATGTCGGCCTTGGCCCAGTTGAGCCCGTAGAGCGTCTTGCTCTTCGCGTAGATCGGCGTCTCGCTGGAGTTCTTGTACTTCGCCGGGTCGGGCGAACCGGGCAGGATGCGCCCGCCGAAGGCCACGGGCTCGCCGTTCTCGGTGTAGATCGGGAACATCACCCGCCCGCGGAACGCGTCCTGCAGACGGCCGCTCTTGTTCGTGAACGCGAGACCCGTCTCGCGCAGCACCTCGGCCGGCGCGCCGAGGCCGGTGCTCAGCTGGTCCCAGTCGTCGGGCGCCCAGCCGAGCTTGAAGTTGCGGGCCACGTCGCCGGCGAGCCCGCGCTTGCGCAGGTAGTCGCGCGCCGCACGCGCATCGGGCGAGTTGAGCAGGCGCTGGTGGTAGAAGTCGACCGCACTGGCCATCGCCTCGACCAGGCGCTTGCGCCGCGCCCGCTCCTTGCTCTCGCCACCCGTCGTGTAGTTGAGCTGGAGACCGGCCCGCGCCGCGAGCTGCTCGACCGCGGTGACGAAGTCGACGTGTTCGAACTCCTGCACGAACGTGAACACATCGCCCGACGCGCCGCACCCGAAGCAGCGGTACCGGCCCGTCTCCTCACGCACGTTGAACGACGGTGACCGCTCGCCGTGGAACGGGCACAGCCCCACCCAGTTGCGGCCCACTCGCTTGAGCGGCACGTGCTGCTGGATGACGTCGACGACCGAGACGGTCGCACGCAGCCGCTCCAGGTCATCGTCGACGATCGCCATGCGCCGCAGGCTACCGGTGCGGCTCCGTGGGGCCCGCCGGCCCGATCACCGCTCCGACGGCGGCGGCAGTTGCTCCGGCTCGGGCACGAGCTCGATCGTGTCGTGCTCGCCCGGCTTGCGCAGCGAGATGCTGATCGACACCGTGAGCACGAGGGCGATCACGAGCAGCGAGAGCCACGTGGGGATGTGGTAGTCGATCGGCTCCTGGGCGATGATCATCTTGATCCCGACGAAAGCCAGGATGATCGCGAGCCCCTCCTGCAGATAGCTGAACCGGGCGTGCAGGTCGGCCAGCAGGAAGTACAGGGCTCGGAGGCCGAGGATGGCGAACGCGTTCGAGCTGAACACGATGAACTGCTCGTGGCTCACCGCCAACACGGCAGGCACGGAGTCGACGGCGAAGATCACGTCGGTCGCCTCCACCAGCACCAGCACCGCGAACAGCGGCGTCGCGAGGCGCTTGCCGTTGATGCGGGTGAACAGCTTCTGACCGTCCATCTGGTCGGTCGACGGGACGACCTTCTTGATCACCTTCAGCACCGGGCTCGATCCCGGGTCCATCTCCTCTTCGTCACCCCGGATCAGCTTGAACGCGGTGTACAGCAGGAACGCCCCGAAGAAGTACAGGATCCACTCGAACTTCTCGATCAGCGCGACGCCGGCGAAGATGAAGATGGCGCGCAGCACGAGCGCACCGAAGATGCCCCAGAAGAGCACCCGGTGCTGGTACTTGCCGGGCACCTTGAAGAAGCTGAAGATCAGCGCCCACACGAACACGTTGTCGACGCTCAGGCTCTTCTCGATGAGGTAACCCGAGATGTACTCGCCGGCGGCGGCACCGCTGAACCCCCACCACACCACGAAGGTGAACGCGAGACCGATCGAGACCCAGATGACCGACTCGATCGCCGCTTCCTTGGTCTCGACGTCGTGGGCCTCCTTGTGGAACACGACCAGGTCGACGATCAACAGCAGCGCGATGAACGCGAGCAGCGCACCCCACTGCCACAGGTGGACGTCGAGCTCGACGAAGTTCTCGTTCGACGCGGCGAGGACAGCTCCCATCAGTCTCGACCGAACAGTCCACCGAGCGGGCTCGCCGCGCCCGAGTTGGACGTGCCGAGCATGGCGCTGATCCAGCCCAGGAACTCCGTCGGGTTGCGCGTCTGTGTCCACACCCGGCCGGGCCCCTGGAACTCGAACACGAGACCCTCACCGCTCTTGAACGTCTGCATCACGCCACCACCGCTCGCCTGACGCAGCCCCATCGTGACCGTGTCCTCGTACGCGACCATGTGTCCAGTGTCGATGGTGATGCCCTGGCCCGCCTCGAGGTTCCACACCTCGAGAGCTCCGTAGCAGGCGAACACCACCTTTCCTTGCCCCTCGGCGCGCACGATGAAACCACCTTCGCTGCCGAACATGTTCTTGAACCCGCCCCACTTGGCGTCGATGTTCACGGTGACGTCGTTGGCGAGCCAGCTCCCCTTGGAGATGAACAGCGCGCGACCCGGCTGCAGCTCCGACATCGAGATGTCGCCGGCGAGGCGCGCCGCGACGTCGACGAACCCGCCCTGAGCCGGCGCGGTGTAGGTGCTGACGAAGAAGCTCTCGCCGCCGAGGGCCGCCCGCTTGAGCGACTTCATGATCCCGCCCTCGGCCTTGGCCTGCAGGGTGACGCCGCTCGACATGGCCATCATCGCGCCGCTCTCGACACGGACCGGCTCGTTGGGACCGAGGGTGAGACGGGCCACGCCGTAGGCGGGTCCCTGACGCATCGCAACTTCCACTGTCGTCTCCTTGCAACTCGATGGGCAGAACTCGTGGGCAGAACTCGTGTGCGGCGGTCCGACCCCGTGCAGGGCTCGCCCGCGGTACCGGCACCGGGAGACCGAACGGGCCGGTCACCGCCGAAGCGGTGGGCCGGCCCGTCGATCGAACGGCACGCGACAAACGTACCGGGAGTGGTGGGGCGAGCGGAGGGACCGCTCGCCGATGGTGCGAGGCCGGAGCACCCGGCTTCGGACCTGGCCTACTTGGTCTCTTTGGTCTACTTGGTCTCGGTCTTGCCCTTGCCGGTCGACTGGCTGATCACGGCCTGCGCCGCGGCGAGGCGGGCGATCGGCACGCGGAACGGGCTGCAGCTCACGTAGTCGAGACCTGCGTCGTAGAACAGGGCGATGCTCTCGGGATCGCCACCGTGCTCGCCGCAGACGCCGAGCTTCAGACCGGGCTTGGTCTCGCGACCGCGCTGGGCGCCGAGGCGCACGAGCTCGCCGACGCCCTCGACGTCGATGGTCTCGAACGGGTTCCGCTTGAGCAGTCCCTGCTCGAGGTAGGCCGGCATCATCTTCGACTCGATGTCGTCGCGGCTGAAGCCGAACGTCATCTGGGTGAGGTCGTTGGTACCGAAGCTGAAGAAGTCGGCCTCCTCGGCGATCTGGTCGGCACGCACCGCAGCGCGGGGCGTCTCGATCATGGTGCCGATGGTGACGTTGGGCTTCTTCTTCATGCCCTTCACGGCCGCGTCGATCTCGGTCTGCACCCAGCTGCGGGCGAGGGCGAGCTCTTCACGGGTGACCGTCAGCGGGATCATCACCTCGACGATGGGGTTCTTGCCCTTGGCCCGCAGCGCTGCAGCGGCGGCCATGAGGGCACGCACCTGCATCGCGTACAGACCGGGCTTCACCACGCCGAGCCGGACACCGCGGGTGCCGATCATCGGGTTGTGCTCGGCCCACTCCTCGGCGGCCTTCAGCTCTGCCGTCTCCTGCTTGGTGAGCTTGCCGGTTGCCCGCTTGATGCGCAGTTCCTCCGCCGACGGGAGGAACTCGTGCAGCGGCGGGTCGAGCAGGCGAACGGTGACGGGGAGGCCGTCCATCGCCTCGAGGATCTCCTCGAAGTCGGCCTGCTGCACCTTGCCGAGGTTGGCGAGCGCCTTCTCCTCGGCCGCGGCGGTGTCGGCGAGGATCATCTCGCGCACCACCGGCAGACGGTCGGGGGCCAGGAACATGTGCTCGGTACGGCACAGGCCGATGCCCTCGGCGCCGAGCTCGCGGGCCTTGGTGGCGTCCTCGCCGGTGTCGGCGTTGGCGCGCACGCCCAGCTTGCCCTTGCGGACCGCGTCGGCCCACTTGAGGATCGTGGTGAACTCGGCCGGCGGCTCGGCTGCCTCGAGCTTCATCTCGCCGAGGATGACCTCGCCGGTGGTGCCGTCGAGGCTGATGATGTCGCCTTCCTTCACGACGGTGTTGCCGACGGAGAAGGTCTTGCCGTCGATCTTGACGGACTCGGCACCGACCACGGCCGGGGTGCCCCAGCCGCGTGCGACCACGGCGGCGTGGCTCACCAGACCGCCGCGGGCGGTGAGGATGCCTTGGCTGATCATCATGCCGTGGACGTCCTCGGGGCTGGTCTCGCTGCGGACCAGGATGACGGCTTCGCCGCGCTCGTCGGCGTCGCAGGCGTCGTCGGCCGTGAAGTACACCTTGCCGACCGCAGCGCCCGGGGACGCCGCGAGACCCTTCGCGAGGACCTTGCCCTTGCCCGCGAACTGCGGGTGCAGCACCTGGTCGAGGTGCTCGGCGGCCACGCGCATGATGGCCTCTTCCTTGGTGATCTTCCACGTGCCCGAGGGACCCTTGGTGCCCTTGGTCATGTCGACGGCCATCTTGAGTGCGGCCGCACCGGTGCGCTTGCCCACGCGGGTCTGCAGCATCCAGAGCTTGCCCTGCTCGATGGTGAACTCGGTGTCGCACATGTCCAGGTAGTGCGCCTCGAGCCGCTTGAAGATGTCGAGCAGCTCCTTCTTGATCTCCGGGAAGTGCTTGCCGAGGTGGTCGAGGTCCTCGGTGTTGCGGATGCCCGCCACCACGTCCTCGCCCTGGGCGTTGATCAGGAAGTCGCCGTACGGGACGTTCTCGCCGGTGGCAGCGTTGCGGGTGAAGCCCACGCCGGTGCCTGAGTTCTCGTCACGGTTGCCGAACACCATGGTCTGCACGTTCACGGCGGTGCCGAGGTCGTGACTGATCTTTTCGCGGACGCGGTAGGCGATCGCGCGGGCGCCGTTCCAGCTCTTGAACACGGCCTCGACCGCACCGCGGAGCTGCTCGCGCGGCTTCTGCGGGAACGGGGCCCCGGTCTCCTTCTTCACGACGGCGAGGTACTGGGCGCACAGCGTCTTCAACGCCTCGGCGGTGAGCTCGGCATCGGTCTTGACGCCGGCCTTCTCCTTGGCGGCCTCGAGCGGCGCCTCGAAGTGGTGGCCGTCGACGCCCTGCACGATGCGGCCGTACATGGCGATGAAACGCCGGTACGAGTCGTACGCGAAGCGCTCGTCGTCGGTGACGTGGGCGAGGCCCTTGACGCTCTCGTCGTTGAGACCGAGGTTGAGGACGGTGTCCATCATGCCCGGCATCGAGAACTTGGCACCCGAGCGCACGCTGACGAGCAGCGGGTCGTACGGGTCGCCGAGCTTTCGGCCCATGGCCTTCTCGAGCTTGAAGACGTGCTGGGCGATCTCCTCGTCGAGCTCGGCCGGCCACCCACTCTTCATGTAGGCGCGGCAGGCATCGGTGGAGATGGTGAAACCGGGAGGGACAGGGAGCTTGAGCACACTCGTCATCTCGGCGAGGTTGGCGCCCTTCCCACCCAGGAGATCCTTGTACTCCATGGGCGGACGGCGGTGCTTGTGTGAGAAGGCGTAGACGTACGACACGGCGGTCGAGTCTACGCAGCCCCTGCACGCATGGGACGGTTACCGCCCCATAGGCTCAGTGTTTCCATGCCTGGCTCGCCCGCGTTCCATCTGTTCCGGTTCCCGATCCACGTCCGGCCCGGCTTCTGGATGTTCATGGTGCTCGTCATCGTGGTCAATGGCGGCGAGCTCGGGCTCTGGATCGCCGGTTCCGCCGCGGTGCTCACGCTGCTGCACGAGCTGGGCCATGCGTTCGCCGCACGCGCCACCGGTGCACGCGCCGAGATCTCGCTCGACTTCCTCGCGGGCTACGCGTCGTTCGTTCCCACCAGGCCGCTGAAGCGCTGGGAGCGAGCCGGCATCTCCGTCGCCGGGCCTGCCATCCAGATCGGCGTGAGCGTGGCCATCCTCCTGCTGATGGGCGTGAACCCGATCGACCGCGACTCGTTCGGCCGCAGCGAGGCCGCCCTCGCCATCTGGTGGACCGGGCCGGTGATGGGGCTGTTCAACCTGGCGCCCGTGTTGCCCCTCGACGGTGGCCACATCGTGCAGGCCGGACTCGACGTCGTCCTGCCGGGCCGGTCGCGCAAGGTGATGCTGTGGTTCAGCATCGTCCTCACGTCCGTCACCGGCGCCGTCCTGCTCCTCACCCCGGAGCTGCAGTCGCTCGGGTACTTCGTGCTGTTCCCGTTGCTCGTGCAGCTGCAGATGCTCTTCGCCGACCGGCCGCGCACCCGCACCCGGTCGATCGCCGCGCAGGCCGAGGCGGCAGCCTGGATGTCGGGCGACCTGTCGCGCATGCCCGACGGTCTGGTGCCCTCGCCGTGGTACCGGGCCGATCAGCACCTCCGTCAGGGCGAGCCCGATGTCGCGCGGGCCATCCTCATGGCCGACCTCGCCGAGTCCGCACCGCCCAACTGGTGGCCGCCCGACGCCGCGCCCACCGATCGGCTCGCTGCAGCGCTGGCGCTGCTCCCTCGCCCGCTCCCCCAGGGGCGCATCTACAGCGAACACGCCCTCGCGCACGTGCTGCTGCGCACCGGGCACCTGGCCGACGCGGCCGCCTATGCGGCGCAGAGCTTCGCCCGCCAGCGCAGCACCGCCATGGCCGCCGTGGTCGCTCGTGCGGCCGCCGCACTCGGTGATCGCGAGACGGCGATCGGCTGGCTCGGCGCCGCGATCGACGCCGACACCGATCTCGACGCGCTCGTCGCCACCATGGACGGAGCGCCCGAGTTGGCCGGCCTCCGCGGCGATCCCGCCTTCGTCTCGCTCCGCCAGCGACTCGACGGCTGACGGTTCAGCCCGGGGCGACCTGGGCGGCGAGCCGCTTCGGGGCGATCAGGCAGTACGAGGTGTGGATCAGTTCGGTCACCTCGTCCCAGTCGACGTCCTGGCCGGCAACGCCGATGTCGAGCACCACCCAGCCGCCGCGCGCCAGGTAGGGAGCGGGGCTGAACCGGGGGTCGGCCAGCAAGGCGGGCAACTCCTCCCGTTCGGCCTTCACCATCACCTGGTCGCCGCTGCCGGGGAACAGGAAGATCTTGTTCCTGACGCGGAAGTTGATCGACGTCTCCCACGTGAGTTCCTCGGTCGCCTCGGGGAGATCGAGCGCGATCGCGCGCATCCGATCGAGTT
The DNA here is from genome assembly GCA_026393475.1 of Actinomycetota bacterium. Lineage (GTDB taxonomy): Bacteria > Actinomycetota > Acidimicrobiia > Acidimicrobiales > Ilumatobacteraceae > VFMC01. The sequence continues at coordinate 5,075 of JAPLAA010000108.1, read as the reverse complement.
GCTTCGCCAGCTGACCGGCGGTGCGTCGCTTCGCCGTTGCCATCGACGAAGTGTCGCGCGTCAGGCCTGCAACGCGGACCGTTTGACGTACGCCAGCGCACGGCCACCGGCGACCGACGTGACGGTGCCGATCGACTCGCCGTCGCGGAGCAACGGATCGCCTGCTGCAGTGCCGGCAGCGACGTCGACGACCTGCAGCAGCCGCGGCGCGATCGATCCCCTGCTGTCCATCCGCTCGACGAGTTCCTGACCCGGGTAACAGCCCTTGGTGAAGCTGACCGCGGTCGACGTCACGCCGGTCTCGGCCGGGATCGTCTCGCCGGGCTCGATCTCGGTCCCCATCGCCGGCCAACCCGCCTCGATGCGTGCGGCCAGCAGTTGCTCGACGGAACCCGGGGCGATGCCCGCCGGCGGCTCGACGTCGGCGCCGAGCAGGTCGACGCCACCACCCCAGGCGGCCAGGCCGTCGATGCCGGTGACCGGCGCCCCGTCGGTGCTGCGCACCGCGATGCAGCGCCACGGCAACGGCGCGACCTCGGCCTTCACCCGGATCTTGAACCGGTTCACCCTGGCGACGAGCACCTCACCGAAGCCGGCGTCGGTGTCGAGCACGAACCGGTCGTCGGCCGTGCGCCACACCCGCAGCAACACGTCGACCTTGCCCGTCGGCTGGAGCAGGAAGGCCCAGCAGCTCTGCCCGACCTGCAGGGGCCGCAGATCGTTGGAGACCTGCGAGTGCAGGTAGGTGGCAGCGTCGGCGCCGACCACCTCCACCACGTCGCGGGCGATGTCGCACCAGACGACCGTTCCAGGGGAGGTCGTCGGGGCGTCGGGACCGGAGCTCGTCATGGGTCCAGTGTCGCAGCGTTCCCGGCAGCTGGCACACTTGGTCCATGACCGCCGGTGAGCACATCGAACGGATCGAACAGGTCGCGATCTCGGCCTCCGACGGGCTGCGCGCCACGCTCGGACGGCTGGCCAGCCTCGTGGGCGTCGTGATCGTCATCACGGCCGTGATCGGCACGGCCACGTTCGCGACGGGGATGTGGGTCTTCGACGGCAGCACGGGGTGGATCGTGGTGGGCGGGGCCATCAGCCTGATCCCCGTGGGCGCGGCGATCGTGGCGTGGCTCTACGTCCGCGGCGCGGCGAAGGCCGCCCCTCGGCTGCTCGACGACGCCCGGATGTTCCTCCGTACGGCCTCGGGCACGTCGGGAAGCGCGTCGGGCGTGCTCATCGACCACGACTCCGGCGTCGCGCTCGGGATGCAGGCCAAGACGATGGGTGGCCTCCGCCAAGAGCTCTTCGATCGCCGCAAGGAGCTGCCGGCATTGTTCGTCGGTGTGCGGGCGATCACCAGCGTGCCCGGCCTGGCCGCGGTGGCCGTCCTCGGCACCGTCGGCGTCGGCCTGCTCGGCACGATCCTCCTCATCGGCGGCCTGATCGACTGATCGCGTCTGATCGCGTCTGATCGCTCCCGCGTCCCGTCGACGCGTCAGCACAGGTCAGCGCACAGGTCAGCGGACAGCAGCGGGGAGTTCCTCGGGCGGGCGGACGTTGCGGAACATGGTCAGCAGGGTCACGTCGTAGACCAGCTTCAGCAGGCCGGCGATCACCAGCGGCCAACCGAAGTCGCTCTGGTCGAGCAGCCAGCCGGCGAACAGCGGCGAGATCGCAGCCGCGAGGCTGCGCGGGACCTGGGTGACGCTCGCGGCCGCGGCGCGCTCGGCGGGCGTCACGATCGCCATCACGTACGAGTTGCGGGCCGGCACGTCCATCGCCGCCAACAGGCTCCGGCCCGTGAGGAACACGATCGCGACGCCGAGGTTCGGCGCGAATGCCGTGAGGATGAGGAACAGCTGAGCGGGCATGTGGGTGAACGCCATCGTCCGCACGAGGCCGATCCGACGGGCGAGGCGGGGCGAGGCGAACATCGAGCCGGCCGAACACACGCCCATCCAGAACAGCAGCGCGCCGGCCGCCCCGGTTGACATGTCGAAGCGGCGGAACAACCACAGGGCCAACAGCGACTGCACGACGAAGCCACCGCCGAACGAGTCGACGCTGAACACGATCGCGAGCCTGCGCACCATCGCACGCGAGGGGCCGAGCGGCGTGGGCGGCTCGCTCGGTGACGGCTCGACCGACGGCGACAGCCGACGGAACACCAACAACACGACGACCCCTGCGGCCGCATAGGCCAGGAACACCCACCGCAGCGCCGTCTCGTCGGAGATGTCGGTCCGGTCGGCAACCCATTCGGGCAGGCCGGCGGCGAGGGAGCCGACCGCTGCGGCGAGCGTGCCGGTGAACACGTAGCGGGTGAACATCGCGGTGCGATCGGCATCGGCGACGGTGGCGGGCACCAGCGACTGCTCCACCGGCGAGAACACGCTCACGTCGCCGCTCGTCGGGTTCATCGTGCCGATGACCCCGACCACGAGCAGCACCACGAACACCGTGGTCGATGCGAACACGAGGCCGCTCACCACCATGGTCAGTGCACCCCACTGCAGCAGCGCCCGTCGGGACACACGGCCGAGTCGCACACCGACGAGCAACGTGAGCGCCGCAGAGCCGAGCAGCATGCCGGTGACCAGCACGCCGATCCGCAGGCCCGACCAGCCCAGCAGCGTGAGGTACGCCGAGAGGGCGACCGCCACCGCTCCGTCGACGAAGCCACGCACCCCTCGCGACGCCACCAGCAGGCGGGCGTCCGACGTGGTCCTCAGGCCGACGGACCCTCCTCGGCACGACGGGCCGTCATGCGCCGCGCGGCCGGCACGGCGGCGAGCAGGGCGGCCGCCTTGTTGCGGCACTCGAGGTCCTCGTCGTCGGGCACCGAGTCGGCGACGACGCCCGCACCCGCCTGGAACGACGCACCGTGCGGCCCGGCGAACATCGTGCGGATCGCGAGGGCGGTGTCGAGGTTGCCGCTGAAGTCGACGTATCCGACGACACCTGCGTACGGCCCGCGCTTCACCGGCTCGAGCGAGTCGATGATCTCCATCGCGCGAACCTTCGGCGCACCGCTCACCGTGCCGGCCGGCAGCGTGGCCCGCAGCACGTCGATGGTCGTCTTGCCGTCCACCAGTTCACCGCTCACCTGCGACGTGAGGTGCATCACATGGCTGTAGCGCTCGAGCGTCATCAGTTCGTCGACCTGCACCGTGCCGAACTTCGCCACACGACCCACGTCGTTGCGGGCGAGGTCGACCAGCATGATGTGCTCGGCCACCTCCTTCGGGTGCTCCTTCAACTCGGCGGCCATGCGTCGATCGTCTGCGTCGGTGCGACCACGGCGACGCGTGCCGGCGATCGGCCGGCTCACCACCTTGCGGCCGAGCACCTGCACCATCGGCTCGGGCGAGCTGCCGGCGATGGTGACGCCGGGGTTGCGCAGGAAGTACATGTACGGGCTCGGGTTCACCTGGCGGAGCACCCGGTAGAAGTCGAACGGATCGGCCTGCAGGTCGATGTCGTACCGCTGGCTGAGCACCACCTGGAAGATGTCGCCGGCGAGGATGTGCTCCTTCGCCACCTCCACCGCCTGCTGGTACGTGCCGCCCGACATGGTGCTGACCACGTCGGGGAGGCCCTCGCCGAGCTGCGGCGGCTCGACGGGTGGCGCCGCGAGCGGTCGCGAGAGCTTCGCCGCCGCGGCCTCCACGCGCCCGCAGGCGAAGTCGTACTCGCGGTCGATGTCGTCGGGACCCATGTCGAGCACCGGGACGCTCTCGATGAGGTACACGCGTTGGCGCCAGTGGTCGAACGCCGCCAGCGAGCCGATGATGCTCATCACCGCATCGGGCAGCCGGCGATCGTCGTTCGGCGTGTCGGGCAGCCGCTCGACCTCGCGCACGACGTCGTAGCCGAGATACCCCATGACGCCGCCCTGCAGCGGTGGCAGGTCGGGGATGATCGGTGCGCGATAGGCGGCCACGATCGCGTCGAGGGCGGCGAGCATGCCCCGGTCGAACGGGATGTCGGCGCTGAGGTGCTGACCGGTCTTGGTGATCAGGCCGTCGCGCAGCTCGAGCGTGGCCACCGGATCGTGGCCGACGAAGCTGTACCTGCTCCACCGTTCGCCGTGCTCGACCGACTCGAGCAGGAACCCGTCACCGTCGCCGACGAGCTTCAAGAACGCGGCGACGGGGGTCTCGAGGTCCGCGAGGAGCTCGGTCCACACCGGCACGACCGTGTGCTCGGCCGCGAGTGCGTGGAACTCCTCGCGCGACGGCCTCATCGTGAGCGACCACATCTCGGACATGGCGTCAGCTCTCGGAGGGTTCGGTGCTGTCGGCGCCGAACTTGCGGAAGAAACACGAGCGGGCACCGGTGTGGCACGCGCCGTTGCCGTCCTGGATGACCTTGAACAGCAGCACGTCGGCGTCGCAGTCGTAGAACGCCTCCTGCACCCACTGCACCTCGCCGCTGGTGTCGCCCTTGCGCCACACCTCCTGGCGGCTGCGGCTCCAGTAGACGGTGCGGCCTTCCTGCATCGTGAGCTCGAGGGTCTCGGCGTTCATCCACGCCACCATCAAGACGGTGCCGTCGCTCACGTCCTGGGCGATCGCCGGCACCAGGCCGGTCGCGTCGTACTTCACCGCAGCGAGCTGCTCGGGGGTTGCTTCGATCCGGACGCCGGCAGACATGGCGGTCACTCTACGAGAGAGTCGTCCCGACGGCCCAAGGGCATTCGCCTGGTGGGCGTACGTGGCTAGAGGTAGAGGCCGGTGCTCGACTCGATGCGCTTGGCGGCCACGGCGTGGATGTCTCGTTCGCGCAACATGATGTAGTCGGTGCCGCCCACCTCGACCTCGTAGCGGTCCTCGGGGCTGAACAGCACACGGTCGCCCACCTCGGCGGTACGCACGTTCTGGCCGAGCGCCACCACCTCGGCCCACACGAGGCGCTTGGAGATCTGCGCGGTCGCGGGGATGAGGATGCCGCCGGTGGAGCGACGTTCGCCGTCCTTCTCGGGGATGTGGACGAGCACGCGGTCGTTCAGCATCTTGATGGGCAGCTTGTCGTCCACGGCCATGGGCGCAGGGTACCGTCGGCCCCGTGGCGAT
>JAPLAA010000077.1 GCA_026393475.1 Actinomycetota bacterium | reverse complement strand
TACATCCGGGCGATCACGCCGAAGCCGGGCCCGCCGCGCATCGACCTGTTCCACGTCGCCCCGGTGCGGGCGAGCGTGGCCGACGCGCTGGTCGAACTGATGGACGAGCTGCCCCGGGCCGGTCGCATCTCGTTCAGTCGGTTGACGAGCGGCCTCGTGGAGCGGCTGGAGGTGATCGTGCGGTTCCTCGCCCTGCTCGAGCTGTTCAAGCAGGGCGCGGTCGAGCTCGACCAGACCGAGCGCTTCGGCGACATCGAGATCGTGTGGAACGGCATGGATGCACGCGACGAGGAGTCGGTGCTGGCCATCGACGACTACGAAGGCTGATGCGCTGATGCACGAGATGGATGAGATGGACGGTATGGACGAGATGCACGACGAGTTCGGTGACGACGCGCACGACCACGGCGACACGGACCCGCTCGATCCGGGCGATCCGGGCGATCCGGTCGATCCGGTCGACGAAGCGTTCGCCGAGGTCGAGGTCGAGGTCGAGGTCGAGTCGGTCGATGTCGCCGAGACGGCTGCCCGTCAGGTGACGTTGCCGGGCGTGCCCGACGCCGACACGGTGCGTGCCATCGAGGCGATCATCATGGTCGCGGTCGAGCCCGTGCCGGCCGAGCTGCTCGCCCAGTTGCTCGAGATGCCGACGACGGTGATCGAGCGGCTGTGCCACGAGCTGGCCCGCAGCTACGACGAAGCCGGTCACGGCTTCCAGTTGGTGAAGGTGGCCGGCGGCTTCCGGTTCCAGTCGCATCCCGACCAGTCCCCGTACGTCGAACGTTTCCTGCTCGACGGCCAGCGCGCCCGCATGAGCGGCGCGGCGCTCGAGACGCTCGCGATCGTCGCCTACAAGCAGCCGATCTCTCGCGCTCAGGTGGCCAGCATCCGTGGCGTCGATCCCGATGGCGTGCTGCGCACCCTGCAGGCCCGCGGCTACATCACCGAGGTCGCCCGCGACAGCGGTCCGGGCCAGGCGATCCTGTTCGGCACCACCCCGTCGTTCCTCGAGAAGCTCGGGCTCGCCTCGCTGGCCGATCTGCCGCCGATCGCGGAGTTCGTGCCCGGACCCGAGGTCGTGGAAGCGCTCGAGCACGGGCTGCGCGTCGAGCCGACCACCAGCACCACCACCACGACGGCGACGCCCACCGACGGCGCATCGTGAGCCGGCCGGACGCCGCCGGCAACGGTCGCGGCGACCGTGTGCCCGAGCCGCCGTTGTGGGAGCAGTGGGCGGCGGCCTCCGCAGCCCTGCCGCAGGGCGAGCGGTTGCAGAAGGTGCTCGCCACCAGGGGTTGGGGCAGCCGGCGGGTGTGCGAGGAGTTGATCGCTGCGGGCCGCGTCACGGTGGACGGTGAGGTCGCCGTGTTGGGCCGGCGTGTCGACCCCGACGTCGACCGGGTCGAGGTGGACGGCGTCCCGATCGGCACCAAGCCCGGGTTGGTGTACTACCTGCTGAACAAGCCGGCCGGTGTGGTCACCACCGCACACGATCCGCAGGGCCGTCCGACCGTGGTGCAGATCGTCCCAGACGAACCGCGGGTGTACCCGGTGGGCCGCCTCGACGTGACCACCGAAGGGCTGCTGCTGCTCACCAACGACGGCGACCTGGCCCAGCGCCTCACCCACCCGAGCCATGGTGTCGAGAAGGAGTACCTCGCCGAGGTCGCCGGCGGCCGCGTGTCGCAGGGTCGCATCCGTGCGCTGCGCGAGGGCGTCGAGCTCGAGGACGGCATGACCGCACCGGCGCAGGTGTCCCAGCCCGATCCGGGCGTCCTGCGCATCACCATCCACGAGGGCCGCAACCGTCAGGTGGCATCCCGTGGAGCGGCTCGTGCGGGTGCGGATCGGCACCCTGCAGGACCGCACCTTGAAGCCGGGGGAGTGGCGTGAGCTCGATCAGCAGGAGCTCAAGGCCCTGATCGAGTCCGCTGGTGCACGGAGCGCGCCGGTAGATTCGTAGCCCGTGAACGAACCCGCCCCCCAGCAGCGCCGCGCCAACATCGCCGGCCTCGGTCTCATCGGGGGTTCGATCGGTCTCGCCCTCGCCGAGCGGGGCTGGCACGTCTCCGGCGACGACCTCGATCCGGCCCGCGTGGAGCGGGCGATCTCGATGGGTTGCATCCACGCCGCGGGCCTCGATCCCACCGCGGAGATCACGATCGTCGCGACTCCCGTGCTCGCCGTCGCCGATCAGGTGAAGCGGGCGCTCGCCGAGACCGACGGTGTCGTCACCGACGTCGGGAGCGTGAAGAACTCCATCGCGGTCGCGATCGACGACCCCCGGTTCGTCGGCGGCCATCCGATGGCGGGCAGCGAGCTCGACGGACTCGACGGTGCCGACGGCACGATGTTCGAGGGCGCGATCTGGGTGCTCACCCCCACGGCCACGACGGCCGACACGACGTTCTCGGCGGTCGCCGCGGTCGTCAACGAGTTGGGTGCCGAGGTGATCGCGCTGCCGCCCGACCGCCACGATCAGGTGGTGGCGGTCATCAGCCATGTGCCGCACCTGGCGGCAGCGACGCTCATGGGCCTCGCCAGCGAACGCGCCGAGGAGCACGCAGCACTGTTGCGTCTCGCCGCCGGCGGCTTCCGCGACATGACCCGCATCGCCTCGGGTCACCCGGCGATCTGGCTCGACATCTGCGCCGAGAACCGCACCGCGATCCTGTCGGCGCTCGACGGCCTCATCGCCGGGCTGCAGGAGATGCGTGGCGTGGTGTCGGCCGACGATCGGGTGGCGCTGCACCGCCTCCTCCAGCGGGCGCGAGACGCTCGGGCCAACCTGCCGAGCCGGGTCAACCAGCCCGACGAGCTCGCCGAGGTGCGCATCCCGATCCTCGACCGCACCGGGTCGGCCGCCGAGATCTTCACCCTCGCTGCGGAACTGGGCGTCAACATCGCCAACTTCGAGGTGGTGCACACCCTCGAGGGCAACCGTGGCATCGCGGTGGTGCTGGTCGACGCCGAGAAGGCCGACCTGTACCGGGGCGGGCTGATGGCACGCGGGTACCGGCCCGCGGTGCAGCGCCTCGGATGAACGACCTGCCCTCGGACCTGCCCGCCGACGTCGACGTGCATCGGGTGCGGCCGGCGCTGGAACCGCTGTCGGCGGTGGTGCAGGTGCCGGGTTCGAAGAGCGTCGCCAACCGTGCGCTCGTGTGTGCCGCACTGGCCGATGGCACGTCGCGGCTGAGCGGCGTCGCGCCAGGTGACGACACCGCAGCGATGCTCGACTGCCTCCAGGCGCTGGGGGTCGGCGTGAGCCATGCCGACGAACTCACCGTGCCCGACGAGGTGCTGATCGACGGCACCGGCGGTCGGCTGGCACCTGGTCCGGCAACGCTGCCCGCCCGCCTCGCCGGGACGACGTCCAGGTTCGTCACCGCGCTCGCAGCGCTCGGTGCCGGCCCGTTCACGATCGATGGCCTGCCGCCCTTGCGGAGCCGGCCGATGACGCCGTTGCACGACGCGCTGGCAGCGCTCGGCGCGCACGTGTCGCCCGGCGAGCGTTGGGGACACCTGCCGGTCACCGTCGGCGGCCCCCTCGGCGACGCGACGGCCGACGGTGGGCCGGCGTACGTCGCGATCCGCGGTGACGTGAGCAGCCAGTACATCACCGCGCTGATGATGATCGGCCCGTACCTTCCCCATGGTCTGCGGATCGAGCTGACCACGCCGCTGGTGTCGAGGTCGTACCTCGGCATCACGGCCGCGGTGATGGCGTCGTTCGGGGTCGACGGCGTGGAGGTCGGCGACGACGTCGTGACGGTGCCCGCCGGGCGCTACCGCGCCACCGACTACACCGTCGAGCCCGATGCCAGCTCGGCCAGCTATCCGTTGGCGGCTGCGGCGATCGTGGGCGGCACGGTGCACGTGCCCGGCCTCACGCAGACGTCACTGCAGGGCGACGCCCGCTTCGCCGACGTGCTCGGCGAGATGGGCTGCGACGTGGTGGTGAACGACCGCGGCACCACCGTCACGCGTGAGGGGCCACTGCGCGGGCTCGCCATCGACATGGTCGATCTGTCCGATCTGGTGCCCACGCTCGCGGTGGTCGCCCCGTTCGCACACACGCCCACCACCATTCGCGGCGTCGGGTTCATCCGCGGCAAGGAGAGCGACCGACTCGGCGACCTGTGTCGCGAGCTGCGTGCGGCCGGTGTGCGGGCGACCGAGACCGACGACGGTCTGGTCGTGGCGCCCGGGCATCCGCACGGCGCGAGGTTGGGCACCCACCACGACCATCGTCTGGCGATGTCGTTCGGTCTGCTCGGCCTGGTGGCCGACGGCATCGAGATCGAGGACCCCGCCGTGGTGTCGAAGAGCTGGCCCGACTTCTGGCAGATGCTCGAGGAGCTCGCATGACCTCCTCGCCGTCGGCCGCTCGGCCGGTCGTCGCGGCGTTCGACGTCGACGGCACCCTCACCGTGCGCGACTGTGTGCGCCCGTTCCTCGAACGCGTCGGCGGGCGCCGCGGACTGCTCGTCGCGGTGGGCCGGCGTCCCGTGGCGACGGTCATGGCCGCCGCACAGCGCGACCGCGACGCGTTGAAGGACGTGGTGGTCGGCGGCGTGTTCCGTGGACGGCGCGTCGTCGATGTCGAGGCCGAGGGACGCTCGTTCGCCTCGTACGTGCAGACCCGCTTCCTGCGCCCCGACATGATGGGCCGACTGCGCTGGCACCAGAAGATGGGCCACCGCACCGTGCTCGTGTCGGCGTCGCTTCGCCCGTACCTCGAGCCGCTCGCCTCGGCGCTCGGGATCGAGCGGGTGCTGTGCACCGACGTCGAGCGCGACGAGTTCGACGCCGACCGGTACGGCCGCCATCTCGCCGGCGGCAACTGCCGGGCCGAGGAGAAGGCCACCCGGCTGCGGGCCTGGCTCGACGAGCAGGGCATCGCCGACGCAGAGCTGTGGGCCTACGGCGACAGCAGGGGCGATCGCGAGATGCTCGAGATGGCTCACCATCCGGTGTGGGTGCAAGGCACTACCGTGCAGGCCGTGCCTGCGGAGATGACACGGTGACCGCGGCGACCCCGTCTGGCGCATCGGGAGCATCGGGAGCATCGGGCGCTGCTGCGAGGCCGAGTCTGGTCCGGGCGCTCGTGAAGGAGGCCCGTCCGAAGCAGTGGGCCAAGAACGTGCTCGTCTTCGCCGCGCCGGGTGCGGCCGGGGTGCTCGACAACGGCGACTACCTGGTGCCGACGCTGATCATGTTCGTGTCGTTCTGCATGGTCGCGAGCGGTGGCTACTACTGGAACGACATCCTCGACGTCGAGAACGATCGCAACCATCCCACGAAGCGCCATCGTCCGATCGCGAGCGGGGCGATCCCGCTCGGCATCGCGTGGGGTGTGGGTTCGTTCCTGCTGGTCGGTGGCGTGGCCGTCGCCGCGCTGGCGAACTGGAAGGCGTGCATCGCCGCCGCGGCCTACGTCGCGCTCACGGCCGGCTACAGCGCGGTGTTGAAACACATCGCCGTGGTCGATCTCGTCACGGTCGCCGCGTTCTTCGTGCTCCGTGCGATCGGTGGTGCCGTCGCGGCCGACGTGCCGATGAGCACCTGGTTCCTCCTCACCACCTCGTTCGCGTCGATGTTCATCGTCAGCGGCAAGCGGTTCGCCGAACTGCGCGAAGTCGGCGACGACGCCCAGACCCGGTCCACCCTCGACGCCTATTCGCTCGGCTACCTGCGCGACGTCGTCTCGATCAGCCTCGGTGCTGCGCTCGTCTCGTACTGCATCTGGGCGTTCGACACGAAGGAGATCGCGGGCACGACCTGGCCGTTCTACGAGTTGTCGATCGTGCCGATGGCGACCGCGCTGTTCCGATACATGCTCATCCTCGAGCAGGGTCACGGTGCTGCGCCGGAGGAGATCTTCATCGCCGACCGCACCCTGCAGGTGCTGGGCGTGGTGTGGGCCGTGGTGTTCGGCCTCGGCGTGTACGTGTCATGAGCGGCCGTGGTGACGCAGGGGTGCTGCTGCAGGACCCGATGATGATGACGACGAGGATGACGAAGGATTGGAGCAGATCGTGGTGAAGCCGTTCGACGAGGTGCTGACGTCGGTCGCCGACGTCGAAGGGTGGATGTCCCCCGACCAGGCCCGGCGTCTGTACGACGCGGCGCGCACCGCTGCGCCGGGCCAGCGAATCGTGGAGATCGGCAGCTTCCGCGGCCGGAGCATGATCGTGCTCGCCTCAGCGGCCGAGCCGGGTGTCGAGCTCGTGGCGATCGACCCGCACGCCGGCAACGACCGCGGCCCGCAGGAGATCGAGGGGTTCGTTGCCGAAGCCCAGGACGACCACGCCGTCTTCAATCGCAACCTGGCCGCGGCCGGGGTGGCCGACCGGGTGCGCCATGTGCGCTCGTTCAGCGATGCCGCACTGGTGGACGTGCCGGGTTCGGTGCAGGTGCTGTACGTCGACGGAGCCCACCGATTCGCGCCGGCTCGGGCCGACATCCGTGACTGGGGCAACCGGGTCGAGCCGGGCGGCACCATGCTCATCCACGACTCGTTCTCCTCGGTCGGCGTCACGCTCGCGATCCTTCGTGAGCTGATGTGGAGTTCGCAGTGGCGCTACGTCGGCCGGGCCCGGTCGATGACCGAGTACCGCCGCGATCTGCCGGCAGGGCTCGGCGCGAAGGTCACCAACGCCTTGCGCCAACTGGCCCAGCTGCCGTGGTTCGTGAAGAACCTGGGCATCAAGGTGCTGATGAGCGCGAAGCTCGGCGGCCTGCTGTCGAAGGTGACCGGCCGTCCGGCCGAGTGGCCGTACTGAACCGGGGTGCTGCCGGACCCGCACCGACGGGGCGTCCGGTGCCCGATGACCCCGCGCAGCTAGCCTCATGGCCGTGACACGCACCTCGTTGACCGGCTGGGGACGCACGAACCCGTCCGCGGCCGAGCTCGTCGAGCTGTTCCGTTCCGAGTTGCCGGCCGCGCTGAAGGAGGTCGACGACCGCGGCGCCCTCGTGCGCGGACTCGGCCGCAGCTACGGCGACGCCGCGCAGAACGGCGGCGGCCTCGTGATCCGTCTGATGGGCAGCGCCACCGACGCCCTGCTCGACCGTGAGGCGGGCACCGTCACCGTGTCGGCCGGTGCGAGCCTCGACGAACTGCTGCGCTACATCGTGCCGCGCGGGTTCTTCGTGCCGGTCACCCCCGGCACGCGTTTCGTCACCATCGGCGGCGCGATCGCAAGCGACATCCACGGCAAGAACCACCACTTCGACGGGTCGTTCGGCAAGCACGTGCTGCGCATGTCGCTGCAGCTGGCCGACGGGTCGGTGGCAGAGATCGGTCCCGACCGCGATCCCGAACTGTTCTGGGCGACGATCGGCGGCATGGGGCTCACCGGCATCGTGCTCGACGCCACGATCCGTCTGCTGCGGGTGGAGACGAGCCGGATGGCCGTCGACACACACCGCCTGCCCGACCTCGACACGCTGATGGACACGATGGCCGACGGCGACGACGACGCCCACCGCTACAGCGTCGCCTGGATCGACCTCGCCGCGAAGGGCAGCCAGCTCGGGCGCAGCGTGCTCACCCGTGGCGATCACGCCCGCTTCGACCAGCTGCCGGCCAAGCACCAGTCCGATCCGCTCGCGTACGGGCCCGATCAGCTCGTCTCGGTGCCGCCGATCATCCCTCGCCCGGGCCTGCTCAACCATGTGACGGTGGCCGCGTTCAACGAGTTGTGGTTCCGCAAGGCGCCCAAGCGCAAGATCGGTGGCATCGAGAGCATCAGCTCGTTCTTCCATCCGCTCGACATGGTCGGCCAGTGGGCCCGGTTCTACGGCAAGCCCGGTCTGGTGCAGTACCAGCTCGTCGTGCCGTTCGGCCAGGAGGACGCCATGCGCCGCATCGTCGAGCGTGTGTCAGCCAGCGGTGCAGCCAGCTTCCTCGCGGTGCTGAAGCGCTTCGGCGCCGGCAACGAGGCGCCGCTCAGTTTCCCGCAACCGGGCTGGACCCTCGCGCTCGACATGCCCGGTGGTGCACCCGGTCTCGGCAAGCTGCTGCACGGACTCGACGACATGGTGCTCGAGGCGGGCGGCCGCAACTACTTCGCGAAGGACGCACACACGGTGCCCGAGACCATCCGCCGTGGGTACCCGCGGCTGGCCGAGTGGCAGGCCGTGCGCCGTCGGGTCGACCCGCACGGGGTGTGGCAGAGCGATCTCGGTCGCCGTCTGCACCTCGCCGGCGACTGACCCCTCGCTTCACAGCCGACTCATCACGAACCCCCGACGCTCGCCGTCGCCACCCGACTGGAACCCTGCTCATGGACAACGCATTCGGTGAACCGCAGAACATCGTCGTGCTCGGCGGCACGAGCGAGATC
>JAPLAA010000084.1 GCA_026393475.1 Actinomycetota bacterium | reverse complement strand
GCGCAGCACGAACGCCGCCCCGGCGATGAGCCCGCCCGCGAACCCGCCGCCCGGCGCGTTGTGCCCGCGGAGGGCGATGTACACCGAGACGAGGAGGATGACGGGGAACAGCCAGCGATCCGCCTCGTCGAGGATCTCCGAGCGACGGCCGATCATGCGTCGCTCCCCTCGACCGGCGCGATGGGCGCGATGGGCGAGGCCGGCACCGCAGCATCGAGCGCTCTCGAGCGAGCCCGGCGCGCCATACGGACGAGGTTGGTCACGCCCAGCGCTGCGATCGCGAGCACGGTGATCTCCCCCAAGGTGTCGACGCCACGGAAGTCGACGAGGATCACGTTGACGATGTTGCTCCCGCCGGCCTCCGGCAGCGACAGCTCGGCATAGGTGCCACCGACCGACGGCGCCCGGCGCGCGGCCGACACCATGACCGCGAAGGCCGCGACGGCACCGCCGACGCCCACCGAGATCGCGAGCCGCACGGCACGAGGCGCCCACACCGGATCGGGCGAGAACCGGCGCGGCATCTGCCGCAGCACGAGCAGGAACACCACGATCGTGAGGGTCTCGACGAGGATCTGGGTGAGCGCCAGGTCGGGTGCTCCGTACAGGGCGAACAGCACGGCGCACGAGAACCCGACGCCGCCGATGAGCAGCGCCGAGACGAACCGGTCGCGGGCGACGATCACGGCGCCGGCGAAGACGATCGCGATCATGGCGATCGCCGCCTGGACCCACGAGTCCGCCCATCGGAGCTCGTCGATGCCGGCGCCCGGATCCTTGGCGATGCCGGCGACCAGCACCGCGGTCACGACCGCCATCACGACGCCGAGGTATGCGACGAGCGACCCGCTCTGGGTGATCACGGTCAGCCGCTTCGACCCGTCGAGCAGCCCGTCGAACAGCCGCTGGAAGATCCGCTCCCCCGACACCTTCGTCATCGTCGGGGCGACCGAGGCGGGGACACGCCAACCGACGACGGCACCGACCACCACCACCGAGAGCGAGATCGCGAGCGCGGTGTTGAACCCCGGCCACAGATACAGCGAGCTGCTCGCGGCGGCGTCGAGCGACGTCGCCGGACCGACCAACCACCGACCCACCACACCGGCACCGACCCCGGCAACGAGCGATACGGCCGCGAACGATGCCACCGGCCCGACGAGGAGGACGCCGGAGCCGTGGTGGACGTGGGCGTGATCGCCGCCGTCGGCAGCGACGGCCTTGGTCCCGAACAGGCCGCGGACGAGACGCACGCTGTACGCGGCGGACAGCACGGCGCCGACCACGACCGCGACGAGTGCGACGACCCCGGCGGCGCCGACGTCGGCGTCGAGCAGCGCGACCAGTGCCTTCTCCTTGGTGGCGAACCCGAAGAGCGGGATCAGCCCCGCCATCGACGCCGCGGAGAGGCCGGTGCAGATCGCCACGACGGGCATCTCCCGGGCCAGTCCGGACAGACGGCGGATGTCGCGTGTGCCGGTGGCATGGTCGACGACCCCGACCCCGAGGAACAGCCCCGCCTTGAAGACGGCATGAGCGACGAGGTGGGCGACGCCGGCGTAGGTCGCGCCCGGGACGCCGAGACCGACCAGCAGCGTCAGGAACCCGAGCTGCGACACGGTGCTGTGGGCGAGGAGCAGCTTGGCGTCGGTCTGCCGCATCGCCCGGGCGCCGCCGAGCAGCATCGTGGTGCCGCCGCACACGACGACGGCCCATCGCCACACGTCGAGCTCGCCGAACGCCGGCGCGAGGCGAGCCATGAGCACGATGCCGGCCTTCACCATGGTGGCCGAGTGCAGATATGCGCTCACCGGTGTCGGTGCGGCCATCGCGCCTGGCAGCCAGAAGTGGAACGGGAACTGCGCCGACTTGGTGAACGCACCGACGAGCGCGAGGCAGGCGGCGGTCGTGACCATCGCGCCCTCGGGTGGGGAGGACGCCAACGTCGCGAAGTCGGTCGTTCCCGACGCCACCTGCAGCAGCACCACACCGCCGAGCAGGCAGAGACCCCCCGCCCCCGTCACCAGCAGGGCCCGCAGGGCGGCCGAGCGGGCGGCCGCCGACCGGTCGTTGAGGCCGATCAGCAGGAACGAACAGACCGAGGTGAGCTCCCAGAACACGAACATCGTGAACAGGTCGGCCGCCATCACGAGACCGGTCATCGCTCCGGCGAACGCGACGAACAGCCCGACGAACCGGACGTAGGTCGCGTCCTGGTCGAAGTAGGCGATCGAGTACGCCAGCACGAGCACCCCGATGACCGACACCACGAGCGCCATGGCCACCGCGAAGCCGTCGAGACGGAAGGCGAGCCGCAGACCCAGATCGGGCACCCACTCCCACGACTCGGACCGGGCCGTTGTCGGCCCGATACCGAGCACGATCACCGTGATCGCCGTCGCCGCGAGGACGAGGCAGCCGAGCACGGCGCCGACCACCGGCCGGGCGCGCGTCGCGGTGAGCACGGCGACGGCCACGACGGCGTGGAGGAGGACGAGGACGATCATCGGGTCGAGGTCATGGGGAGGGCGGGCATGCGGAACTCATGCCGACCAGACTTCCCGGCGCACCGCCGCCAACCATAGCCAGTGGACGCGAACGGGCCGGCCCGAAGGCCGGCCCGTTTTCACACTCGTCACATTGCGGGTACTCGTCGGAGCGCGAGGACCGAGGTCGCTCCCGCACCGGGGAGGATCACAGCGGCTTGCCGTGCTCCAACGCGTCGAGCTCGCGCTCGATCGCCAGCAGCTCCTCCTTGGAGCCCATGACCTTCGGGCCCTTGAACCACTTCTTGCCCGAGAACTGCCAGTACGCGCCGATCGCGAGCGCCGCCAGGAGGATCAACGGACCGGTGAAGTTGAAGTTGTTCTGCTTGAAGAAGCCGGGAGCGAACTCGTTGCTGTCGTTCCAGAATCCCCAGAAGGGCCAGAACAGCGGTGCGAAGAACAGGATCGTGATGAACGCGATCCAGACCAGCGAGACCCACCCGACGATCTTGTGCTTCCCCTTCAGGTTCCACGGCCCGACCTGGAAGTCGGGGTTCGTCAGTCGGAGATAGATCGGGATCGCGTACGAGATGTAGAGACCGATCACGCAGATGCCGGTGAGCGCGAAGAACGCGGTCGAGTACCCGCCCTTCTGGTACAGCGACAACGTTCCGACGAGGGCGGACAGGCTGACGCCCAGCCAGACGGAGTTCGTTGGCGTGCGGGTCTTGGGGTTGATCTTGTGCCACCACTTCGACCCCGGCAGGGCGTTGTCGCGGCTGAACGCGTAGATCATCCGGCTGTTCGCCGTGACCGAGGCGAGGCCGCAGAAGAACTGACCGACGATGGAGATGAACACCAGGAGCTTCGCGAGCTCGCTGCCGACTGCCTCGGAGATGAGTCGTGGTGCCGCGTTCACGAGGAAGAAGTCACCTTCGCTGCCGAACGCGATCTTCGTGTAGAGATCGACGCCGTCGGCATCGACGGCGCCCTTCTTCGGCAGCGCCGCGATCATCGACAAGTTGAGGATCAGCGCTGCGATGGCGGAGATGTAGATCGATCGAACGATCGCCTTCGGCGCCTCGGTACGGGCTCCGTGCGTCTCCTCGCTCACGTGTGCCGATGCGTCGAAGCCGGTGATCGTGTACTGGGCCAGGAGCAGACCGAGCGCGAACAGGTAGATGGTGACGAAGGTGCCGCCCGTCCACCCGGTCATACCCGGAGGGGCCTTGTCGAACGCCGCGCCGATGCCGCGGGTGTTGTCGGGGGCGATGAACAGCACCCCGGCGATGATGGCCACGCCGACGACGTGCCACCACACGCTCACGTCGCCGAGGATCTTGACCAACTGCACCTTGAACGTGTTCAGGAGTCCGTGGACCGAGAGCACGATCAGGTACGTGATGAAGATCTTCGACGTGGTGAGTTCCCAACTGTCGTCGAACATTCGGATGAAGTAGTTGATGAAGATCGACAGGGCGTAGTCGACCGACGCGATGACGCCGATCTGGCCCAGCAGGTTGAAGTAGCCCGTGAACCAGGCCCACCGAGCGGGATTCCGCCGGGCGAGTTTGGCCGACCAGTAGTAGAGACCCCCGGCCGTCGGGTAGGACGAACAGATCTCGCCCAACGCCATGCCGACGAGCAGGGCGAAGAACCCGACCACGATCCATCCGATCGTGATGACCCGTGGCCCGCTCGTGACCATGCCGAGCCAGAAGCTCGTCATGCCACCAGCGAGGATCGAGATGATCGAGAAGCTGATGGCGAAGTTGCTGAACGTACTGAGTCCGCGATGCAGTTCCTGGGCGTACCCGAGGGAGTGCAGATGGTCGCGGTCCTCGTCGATGGTCGACATGCAGAACCTCCCGTTCGCCCGGCGCGGTCCCCACGATCGCTGACCCGAGCGGCGAGGTTCTAGCACGGTTTTCGAGGGTGT
>JAPLAA010000023.1 GCA_026393475.1 Actinomycetota bacterium | reverse complement strand
CCGGCCGGACGTGGGCTGGAGGATCGTGGTGAGGATGCGGACGGCGGTGGTCTTGCCGGCACCGTTCGGGCCGAGCAGACCGAGGACGGTGCCGGTGGGGACCTGGAACGACACGCCCTGCAGTGCGTGCACGTCGCCGTAGTGCTTCACGAGCGAGTCGGCGACGATCGCCGAACCCGTGGAGGGGGGATGCGAGGACATGTGGTTCAGAGTAACCGATTGTTGAGTTCGATCAAATGAGTTTTGTCAAATGTCGTGCGAGATGAAGTTCACCCGGCGCTTCGCTACCATGACGACATGGCGCGGCCAGAGTCATCGAACGACGACCTCCTGTGGTCGCGCATGATGACCCTCTTCGCCTCGGCCCGCGACTCGATGTTCACCATCCTCCTGCGTCACGAGCTCACCCCGCCCCACGGATTCGCGCTCACCATGCTCCACGAGGGCCCGATGCGCATGAGCGACATGGCGGCACGGATGACCTGCGACGCCTCCTACATCACGTCCGTCGTCGACCGGCTCGAGGAGACGGGCCTGGCCGAGCGGCGCACGAGCCCCACCGATCGTCGGGTGAAGGAGATCGCCCTCACGCCGGCGGGTGAGCGGGTGGCGGGCGAGGTGCGGCGCACCATGACCTCGCCGCCGGCGGCGATCGACCGGCTCACCGTCGCCGAGCGCCGCGCCCTCGCGGCATTGATGGCGAAGGTGGTGCCCGACGACGAGGTCGTGGCCGACGCCTTCCGAATTCCGCCGTCTCGCGTCTGATCGGTCTGGCAGCATCGGGGCGATGAGATCGGACGGACCGGCTCGTCGATCCCGTGCCACTCCTCATTCGCCACCGCTGTGAACGTCTTCCGCCGCCTCCTCGCCAACGCCCTCGTCGGGGGCGTCATGAGCAGCTTCCTCTGGTTCGCGCTCACGTTCTGGACCTACCTCGAGACGCGCTCGGTCATCGCCACCTCGGTGATCGGTGGCGCCTACGCCGTCGTCTCCGCACTGTTCGGCATGGTGTTCGGCACGTTCGTCGACCGGCACCGCAAACACACCGCGATGGTCGTGGCATCGGTGTCGAGCCTCGCCTGTTTCGCCGTCGCCACGGTGGTCTACGCCGTCGCCCCCGACGACGACGTGCACCGGCTCGGCGCCCCGTGGTTCTGGCTGCTGGTCGCGCTGGTGCTGGCCGGATCGGTGGTCGGCAACCTGCGTGCGATCGCCCTGTCGACCTGCGTCACCCTGCTCGTCCCGGAGGGCGAGCGCGACCGCGCGAACGGCATGATCGGCGCCACGATGGGCGTGTCGTTCACGGTCACGTCGGTGTTCAGCGGCCTCGCGATCGGGCAGCTCGGCATGGGATGGGCGCTCGTCCTGGCCACGCTCGCGAGCGTCGGGGCCACGGTGCACCTGCTCACCATCCGCGTGGCCGAGGACCGGCCGGCCCCGGCGGGAGCGCACGAGCGGCTGATCGACGTCCGCGGTGCGCTCGCCGCGATCCGACAGGTGCCCGGCCTGCTCGGCCTCATCGGCTTCGCTGCGTGCAACAACCTCCTCGGCGGCGTCTTCATGTCGCTGATGGACGCCTACGGCCTCGAGATCGTCTCCGTCGAGACGTGGGGCATCCTCTTCGCCGTGCTCAGCCTCGGCTTCATCGTCGGCGGCCTCGTCGTGTCGAAGCGCGGCCTGGGCGCCCGCCCGCTCCGTGTGGCCCTCGTGTGCAACCTCGTCAACTGGGTGGTGTGCAGCCTGTTCACCGTGCAGACGTCGATCGTGCTGCTGTCGGTCGGCATGTTCGTGTGGATGGTGCTCATGCCGGTCATCGAGGCGGCCGAGCAGACCGTGCTACAGCAGGTGGTCCCGTTCGAACAGCAGGGCCGGGTGTTCGGCTTCGCACAGACGATCGAGAACGCCGCCTCGCCGATCACCGCGCTGGCGATCGGACCGATCGCTCAACTGTGGGTGATCCCGTTCATGACCGACGGCGCCGGGGCCGACTCGATCGGCAGCTGGTTCGGGACCGGACCGGAGCGCGGCATCGCACTGATCTTCACCGTCGCCGGGCTGATCGGGATCGTGGTGACCGCGCTCGCCGCCGGGTCGCGCTGGTACCGCGCCATCAGCCGAGCGGCGATGGTGCCCGAGCCGGCCGTCGCCTGACGGACGCGCCGTTCAGCGGCCGAGGCGCTCGCGGATCGCGTTGCCGTGCGCCGGGAAGCCCTCGTGGTCGGCGAGCGCGAGGATCGACGGCGCCATCCGGGTGAGCGCACGTTCGTCGGCACGGGCGACCGCGGTCCGCTTCAGGAACGCCTCGGCGGTGATGCCCGACGACACCTCGGCGAACCCGCTCGTGGGCAGCGATGCCGGGCATCCGATGACGAAGTTGGCCGCGCTGAACGGCGTGTGCTGGCCGACGAGGATCTCGCCGGCGTCGGTGAGCAGCGCGAGGGTGTCGTCCTCGACCGACGGCGCCACGGCCAACTGCAGGTGCTCGGGCGCGTATGCGTTCGACACGGCCGCGGCGGTGGCGAGATCGTCGACGAGCACGCATCCACCGTTCACGCCGAGCGAGGCCCGAGCGGCCTCGGCCCGCACGGCCGGCAACGCGGCGAGCTGCCGCACGAGCTCGACGTCGACCCGATCGGCCAGCTCGGCGGAGGTGGTGATGAACACCACGGCGGAGTCGGTGCCGTGCTCGGCCTCGATGAGCAGATCGGCGGCGAGGCGGAGCGGGTCGGCGCTCGCGTCGGCGATCACGACGCTCTCGGTGGGGCCGAGGAGCATCATCGTGGCGACACCGTGGCGCTGCATCTCGACCTGGGCGCAGGTGACCGCCGGCGACCCGGGCCCGACGACCTTGCGCACCTTCGGGATCGACTCGGTGCCGAAGCCGAGCGCCGCGATGCCCGCCGGGCCGTTCACGCGGAAGACGTCGGTGATACCGAGCTTGCGACACACGGTGAGCACCGCCGGATCGACCTCGCCGGCGCCACCTGGTACCGGCGGCACCACGAGCGCGATCCGGGGCACGCCGGCCACCACGGCCGGTACGCCGAGTTGGTAGGCCACGCTCGGGTACGAGGCCTTGCCGCTCGGCACGAACAGGCCGGCGGAGGTGATCGGTGTGACCTTCTCGCCGACGACGAGCCCGGGCTCGCTCTCGAACGACCAGTCGGACGCACGGCGCACGAGGTGCTCGTTGAAGGCGCGGAGGTGGGCGATCGCGTCGTCGATCGCGGCGTCGACCTCGGGGGACACGTGCGCCGCCTCGATCTCGCCGGCGCTCACACGGAGCTGGGCCGGGGTGAGCTCGATCCGGTCGAAGCGGGCGAGGGCCCGACACACGGCCGCGTCGCCGTCGGTGCGGACGTCGTCGATCAGCTCGGCGATCGAACGTCGCAGTTCGGGATCGAAGATCTCGTCGAGGCCGCGGTGCAGCAGGGCGCCCTTGTCGCCGGCCGACATCTCGGCCCATCGCATCCGTCGCATCACACCGGTCGTGCTCATGGGCCCCGACGGTAGCGGCGAGTCAGGCGGCAGCGCCCTCCGCCGCAGCGGCGAGGCGTTCCAGCGTGCGCTCCATGCCGGCCCGGTTGTGCGACGCCCGGTCGGCCACCCCGCTCAACGGCTTCCCGAGTCGGCGCACCAGCCACCCGCGCTGGTCGATCCACGTCTCGGTGACCGTGCACGCCGGGCCCGCCTCTCGGCCCTGTCCGCCCTCGATCTCCTGGTTGATCTCCGGTTCGATGCGATACGACCAGCGGGCGATCTTGAGCGGGCCCGCGGCGACGGCGAACCCGAACGTGCGGTCGGGTTCGCACTCGTCGACGGTGCACACGGTCGACCAGGTCTTGCGGCCGTTGCGGTTCTTGCCCGAGAACCGGGCGCCGAGCGTGGGGCCGCTCGCGCCCTTCGACCACGTGGCCGACGTGGTCTCCGGCGACCACTCGCCCATGCGGGTCACGTCGCTCACGAGTCGCCAGACGGCCGACGCCGGCGCGTCGATCCGTCGGGTCACGTCCACCTGGGTGTCTGCCATGGGCCGACGCTACTCCTCATCGGTCGACCCCTCGGTCGGTGGGCCGGACGGCCCGTCGCGCCGTCGTTGCCCGGACCTCCCCGAGGTGCACCGGTAGCGTTCCCCACGTGCGCCCACCTCGAGCGACCCCCAGCGGACACGTGGCCGACGCGCTGCGCTCGTACCGCGTGGTCGTGGTGTCGCCCCATCTCGACGACAGCCCGCTCTCGGCGTTCGCGCTGATGCAGCGGGCAGCGCAGGTGTCGCCCGACGTCGAGTCGGTCACCGTGTTCACCGCGCCCCGCGCCGACGGCGCCCCGAGCGACTGGGACCGCTACAGCGGGTTCACGTCGAGCACCGAGGCGATGGCGTCGCGCTACGAGGAGGACCGACGCGCGATGGAGGTCGTCGGGGTGCGCAGCCGCCACCTCCACCAGCGCGAGGAGCTCTACCGCGGGCCGGGCGAGGAGGCACCGGCGGTGGCGGCGATGCAGGAACAGCTCCGTGCGATCGTCGCCGAGCACGACGTGCCCACCGTCCTCGCGATCCCTGCCGGCCTCGGCGCGGTGCCGTCGTGGTTCCGGATGCAGCGCCACAAGGTGTCCGTGCCGCTTTTGCGCGTGAAGCCGGGCGGACCGTCGCACACCGATCACGTGCTGCTGCGCACCCATCTGCTCCCGTTCGCGCTCGAGCTGGCGCCCGCGGTGATCGTCTACGAGGACCTGCCCTACGCGTGGGGCGGCGGGTACGCCGGCCTCGTCGCCGACCTCACCGCGGGCGGCCGTCGCGCGGTGCGCGAGAGCCTGCCCGTCGACCTGGTCCGCAAGGACGAGGCGCTCCGGCACTACGCCTCGCAGTACCAGATGTTCTTCCCCAAGTGGAGCGACCGCCTCGCCGACGTGTTCGAACCGGTGGAGCACTACTGGTGGGTGACCAGGAACTGACCCCGCCGCGAGCCACCCGCACCAGCTAGGCTCGGCACACGTTCCGGAACACCCGGATCACCGAGAGCGGGCGTGCACCACGCCCAGCGTGTGAGGAGCGTTCTATGCCGGTCACCGTCGTCGTCGGCGCCCAATGGGGCGACGAGGGCAAGGCCAAGGTCATCGACCTGCTGTCGAAGGAGCACAGCTACGTCGTCCGCTACCAGGGTGGCCACAACGCCGGCCACACCGTCGTCGTCGGCGACGAGCGATACGCCCTGCAGCTCATCCCCAGCGGCATCCTCTACGACCACGTCGTGCCGGTGATCGCGAACGGTGTGGTCGTCGACATGCCGACGCTGTTCAACGAGGTCGACACCCTCGAGCGTCGCGGCATCTCGTGCGAGCGACTCGTCGTCAGCAGCCACGCACACCTGATCTTCCCGTGGCACCAGGCGTGGGACGCCCTGTTCGAGCAGGGCCGCGGCGACGCCAAGATCGGCACCACCTTGAAGGGCATCGGTCCGGCGTACGCCGACAAGGCCCGCCGCGTGGGCATCCGTGCCGGCGACGTGCTCGACCCGGCAGCCTTCGCCGCGACGGTCGCCGAACGCGCCGCCGTCGAGAGCGAGGCGATCGTGGCGGCAGGCGGCGAGGCCCTCGACGTGCCGGCGCTCGTCGAGCAGTTCAGCACCCTCGCGGCCCGCCTCGCGCCGTACATCGCCGACACGGTGAACGTGTTGCACGACGCCCTGGGCGCCGGCCACCACGTGCTGCTCGAGGGTGCGCAGGCGACGTTCCTCGACCTCGACCACGGCACGTACCCGTACGTCACCTCGTCGAACCCGACGGCGGGCGGCGCCTGCGCCGGCACGGGCCTCGGCCCGCGCGACATCGATCGCATCGTCGGCATCACCAAGGCGTACACGACGCGCGTCGGTGCCGGCCCGTTCCCCACGGAACTGCTCGACGCCGACGGCGACCGCCTCGTCGAGATCGGCCGTGAGTTCGGCACGGTCACCGGTCGCCGCCGTCGACCGGGCTGGATCGACTGCGTCATGCTCCGCCACGCCGTGAAGGTGAACTCGCTCACCGAACTCGCGCTCACCAAGCTCGACGTGCTCGACGGCTTCGACACCGTCAAGGTGTGCGTCGGCTACCGGGTGAACGGCGAGCGGTTGGCCCACTATCCCGACCGGGTCGACCTGCTCGGCCAGGTGGAGCCGGAGTACATCGAGCTGCCCGGCTGGAACCGCGAGCTGCGCAGCATGCGCCAGCCGAGCGAGCTGCCGGCCGCCGCCCGTGCGTTCGTGCAGCTGGTGGAGGCCGAGGTCGGCGTGCCGATCACGGTCGTGGGTGTCGGCGCCGAGCGCGACGACTACCTCCACTGGGCACCCACCGTGAGTGCCCAGGGATGATCCCGCGCTACACCACGCCGGAGATGGTGGCGGTCTTCTCCGACCCCGCCCGCTTCGGTCGCTGGCTCGAGATCGAGCTGCTCGCCACCGAGGCCCACGTCGCGCTCGGCATCGTCCCCGCCGAGCACGCCGTGGCGTGTCGCGCCGGTGCGCCGGTGGTCGACGACGCGTTCGTCGCCGCGGTGAGCGAACGCGAGCTCGTCACCGATCACGACGTCGCCGCGTTCGTCGACGTCGTGCAAGGGGCGATCGGTGCTCCGGCCGGCGCCTGGATCCACTACGGCCTCACGAGCAGCGACGTGGTGGACACGGCGTGGTGCTGGATGCTCCGCGACGCGGCCGACCTGCTGATCGACGCCTCGACGCAGTTGCTCGGCACGCTGGTGGAGATGGCCGAACGTCATCGCGACACGGTGATGATCGGCCGCACGCACGGTGTGCACGCCGAGCCGACGACGTTCGGTGCGAAGGTCGCACTTTGGGCGCTGCAGGTGGGTCGCGATCGTGAGCGGCTGCGCGCCGCCCGCGAGACGGTGTCGGTCTGCAAGCTCAGCGGGGCGGTCGGCACATACTCGAACATCGATCCGAGCGTCGAACGGTACGTGGCCGAGCGTCTCGGCCTCCGTCCGGTGCCCGCCACGCAGGTGATCGCCCGCGATCGCCACGCCGAGTACCTGTGGGCGTGTGCGTCGGTCGGTTCCACCTTGGAGTTGATCGCGGTCGAGCTCCGTCACCTGCAGCGCACCGAGGTGCGCGAGGTGCAGGAGGGTTTCAAGCCGGGCCAGAAGGGTTCGTCGGCCATGCCGCACAAGAAGAACCCGATCTCTGCCGAGACCATCAGCGGTCTGTCACGGGTGTTGCGCGGCAATCTCCAGGCGGGGATGCAGAACGTCGCGCTGTGGCACGAGCGCGACATCTCGCACAGTTCGGTCGAGCGGGTCGTGCTGCCCGACTCGTCGCAACTCGCCCACTATGTGATGCGTCGCGGTCAGAAGTTGCTGGCCGGTCTCGTCGTCGACGGTGCGCGGATGCGGGCCAATCTGTACGCGAGCCACGGGCTGGTGTTCAGTCAAGGGGTGCTGCTCGCACTCGTGCAGGCAGGCCTCACCCGTGACGACGCCTATCGCATCGTGCAGGGTGCCGCGATGCAGGCGTGGGACGAACACACCGACTTCCGGACCCTGCTCGAGGCCGACCCGTCGGTGGCCGCGCTCGGTGGTGCGGCGCTCGACTCGGCGTTCGACCTCGACCGCTCGCTGCGCAACGTGGGCGCGGTGTTCGAGGCGCTCGCCGACCTCGCCGTCTGACGCCTTCTGATTCAGGCGCCGGCGGCGCGGCTGATGCCGGCTGCCTTCAGCACCGACGCCTCGACGCCCACTTCTCGCCACGTGGCGTAGCTGATGCCCTGACGCTGGCTGTAGGACTTGGCGACCTTCACGAACTCGGCCTCGAGCGCGGTCATGTCGATGCCGGCGCTCATGGTCTCCAATTCCTCGGAGAGATTCCGGCGTTCCTGGATGAGTCGCAGCTCGTCGAGCGGGTCGGCCACGGCGATCTCCTCGTCGATCTTCGCGAGGCGTGCCTTGATCGAATCCGGGGTGCGCTTGCGTCCGCGCTTGGGCTTGTTCGAACGCAGGGCATCCAGGTATTCACGCACGGCACGACCCTCGGTCCGACCGGCAGCCATCGCAGCCTTGTGCTCGTCGGTGAGCGGATTCTTGGGACCCTTCTTTGCCATGGAACGAAGCGTATCCATTGTTTCGTTCGCCGTCCGGCATCCGATCCATTGT
>JAPLAA010000010.1 GCA_026393475.1 Actinomycetota bacterium | reverse complement strand
TTCGATCTGGTGCACGATCTCGCAGCGATCGATCTGCGGCTGGGCCGACCGGGTCAGGACGCCGCTGGCGGCTCGGCGCACGTCGACCGCGAGGTGGCGCTGGTGGCGGCGGCGGAACGGCCGGGCGCCCCGCGACGGCTGGCGCTCGACCTGCTGCACCCGACCGTGCGGTAGCGGGTCGGCGAGTCCCTGCGCCACGCGTGCCCGCGCGTCGGGCGGGGCGACGGGCGAACAGGTGCGGCACCGTCCGGCCACTGTCGACCGCTCGGGTGCCGACCACGTAGTAGACGGCCACCGACACGGCGGCGATCCCCACCATGACGAAGCCCAGCCGGCCGGGCATCTGGAGCACCACCGGCACGAGCCCGGCGCCCACCCAGCCCAGCTGGAACTTGGTCTCGAACTGGGCGAACGCCCGACCGCGGTTGGCGTCGGGTGCGTCGCGCTGCACGACCGCCTCGAACGCGAGTCGGCCGATCGCCGCGGCGAAGTTCACCGAGCCGGCCAGCAGCATGCCGGCGATCACGCCGCCGAGCAGCGACGTGCCGAACCCGGCGACCGCGATCACGGTCAACGCTGCGACGAGCATCGTCTCCTCGCGCAGCTTCGAGCGTACGAGCGGGGCGACCGCGTTGCCGGTCATCGTGAGCAAGCTTGCGAAGCCGAGCGAGAGACCGAACCACACGAGGCCGGCCTCCTGTGCACGGAACCAGAAGAACAGGTGGAAGAACGTGAACCCGGCGCTGGCCCGCAGGAGCAGCATCGCCGTGGAGGCGAGCACCACCCGATCGGAGTGGAGTTCGATCTCCTCGTCGTCGCCCGCCGATCGAGCTGCGATCACCTCGCGTGGCAGCCGGGTCGCGGCGACGAACGCGAACCCGAAGATCGCTGCGGCGTAGAGCAGCGTCGCCTCGGCACCGATCGTCTTCTGGAGCACACCCGCCGGCACGATCGCCACCGCACCGACGAGGCCGGAGATGAGGCCGAGCTTCGAGTTGGCCTCGACGAGCTCCTCCTCGCTCCGCACCACCGTCGGCACGAGCGCGCTCTTGGAGATCGCATAGGTCTTCTGCGCCACCATCGCCACGAACGCGAGCGGGAACAGCAGCAGGCTGTCCGCGTTGAAGGCCATCAGGATCGACAGCACCACGCGGACCACCGTGATCGACTGGATCACCAGACGCCGACCGCCGGCCATGCGATCGATCGCCGGGCCGATCAGCGGTGCGACGAACAGGAACGGCACGAAGCTGATGCCGAGGAACAGCAGCACCCGGCTCCGAGCGGCGTCGGCGTCGAGGCTGAACAGCACCGAGTCGGCAAGTGCCACCGCCATCGCCGCGTCGCCCGCTGCCATCGCCGCGTGGGTACGGGCGAGCCGACCGAACCGGGACCCGCCGGCCGCGATGCCTCGCGGCGCGGGTCGGCGGGCCGGCGGACGGGTGCTCACGACGGCATCGTACGGCCTGGGCCGGTGCGCCCGCGGTGCGGTCGAGGCCGATCCTGCGGGCCGACGGCTCGTACCGCCGTGTCGACGACGGCTACTTCGATCGTTCGTACTTGTAACCGAGCCCGCGGATCGTGACGATCCGCGTGGGGTTCGCCGGATCGGCCTCGATCTTGCTGCGAAGTCGCTTCACGTGCACGTCGAGGGTCTTGGTGTCACCGACGTAGTCGGTGCCCCAGACCCGGTCGATCAACACCTCGCGGGGCAACACCCGCCCGGCATTGGCGAGCAGCAGGTGGAGCAGCTCGAACTCCTTGAGCGGCAGGCTCATCGGCTCGCCGTCGACGAGCACCCGGTGCTCGTCGGGGTCGAGGGACACGTCGCCGACCACGATCGATCCGATGCTGATGTCGGCGACCGGCGTCGCGGTGGCGGCGTTGCGGCGCAGCACCGCACGCATGCGCGCGACGAGTTCGCGGATCCGGTACGGCTTCGTGACGTAGTCGTCGGCGCCGACCTCGAGGCCGACGACGGTGTCGATCTCGCTGCCCTTGGCCGTGACCATGATGATCGGCACCTGGGTCTTCTTGCGCAGCTGTCGACACACGTCGATGCCGCTGATGCGGGGCAGCATCACGTCGAGCAGCACGATGTCGGGCCGGACGATGTCGAACCGCTCGATCGCCTCGTAGCCGTCGCGCGCCACCTCGACCCGGAAACCCTCGCGCTTGAGACCGACGAGCAGGGCGTCGACGAAGCTCTCCTCGTCCTCGACGAGGAGGACCATCGGGGCGCTCATGACGCCACCGGGATCCTGAGTGTGAAGGTGCTGCCTTCGCCTTCGATGGATGTCACCTGAACGTCTCCTTCGTGGTTGGTGGCGACATGACGAACGATCGCGAGACCGAGCCCTGTGCCACCGGTGTCTCGACTGCGTGCACGATCGACCCGATAGAAGCGTTCGAAGACCCGGTCGAGGTCCTTCGTCGGGATACCGACGCCCCGGTCTTCGACCCTCAGCCCGACGTGTCGCCCGTCGATCACGGCGGAGACGAACACCTCGGCCCCCTGCTCGCTGTACTTGACGGCATTGTCGATCAGATTGCTGACGGCCGACACGAGCTGCCGGCGATCGCCGAGCACCGTGAGTGCAGGTTCTGGTTCGTCGAGATCGATCCGGATGTCGCGCTGCTCGGCAGCGGCGAGGGAGCGGATGACGGCGCTTCGGAGCACGTCGTGCACCACCACCGGCTCGCGCACCGCGCGTCCACCGAGCTCGATGCGACTCAGTTCGAGCAGATCGTCGATCGACGTCGCGGCGCGATGTGCCTCGTCGACCATCTTGTTGGCGAGGCGATGGACGACCTCGAGGTCGTCCTCCTCCGAGACCGCCTCGGCGAGGACGGCGAGCGCCCCGACGGGAGTCTTCAGTTCATGGCTGATGTTGGCGACGAAGTCGGTGCGGACGGCGTCGAGCCGGGCTCGTTCGCTGATGTCCTCGATGATCACCAGCGCGCCGCCGTCGTTGCGCGGTGTGGCCTTCACCTGGATGACCCGCTTGGGCGGTCCGAAGAGCTCGATCGACGCGGACGACTCACGACCGGCCAGGGCCTGCGTCACCTGACGGTCGATCGCCTCCTGCACCAGGACGTCGCTGTGACCCCGGCCGACCCGTGTCGAATGGTTCCTGCTGAGGACAGCGCCCCGAGGGTCGACGAGGACGACGCCGATCGGCAGTGCGTCGAGCGCCGACTGGGCCCGTTCGAGTTCGCCCCGCACGCGGGAGATCTCGTCACGCGCGTCGGACAGATCTGGTGACTCACCGTTCAGCGGTTCCCGACGGCGATGGAGCAATCCCATGGCTCCTCGTGTCAGTCGGGTCCGCCGCCGCCGGCGGAGGACTCAGAGTTGGACGCGGAAGGGATGCGAGGGATCTCGCCGGTGAGGTCGCGATTCCTGAACCGGGCTGCTCCCTTGTGCTCGGGAAGCCAGCCGGTCACGACGAATCGGACGCGTTCGCCGATGTTCACGGCGTGATCACCGATCCGCTCGTAGAAGCGGGCGACCACGGCGAGCTGGACGGCGACCTGCAGGTCGATGCGTCCACCGGCATGGCTCTCGAAGATCGCCTGCACGAACTGCTTCTGCAGGCCGTCGAGGTACGAGTCCATGTCGTCGATGGCGGCGGCCTTGGCGGCGTCGTTCTCGACGAAGCTCTCGATCGCCGCGTCGTACAACTGCTGTGCCTGCTCGCCCATCCGGGCGATGATGCCGCGCAGCTTCGGATCGAGCTCGTGGCCGTAGATGCGGCGGGCGGCCTTGCAGATGTTGCACAGCAGATCGGCGCTCCGCTCGACCTCGGCCACCATCTTCATCAGCGCGACGACCTGGCGGAGCTCGCTGGCGACCGGCGCCTGGAGCGCCAGGATCTGGTAGCACTGCTCCTCGAGGTCGAGTGCTCGCGCGTCGATCTCGTCGTCGCCGCGGATGATGTAGTCGGCGCCCTCGAGGTCGCCGTCGAGGAGCACGGCCGTGGCGCGGGGGATCGACTCGGTGACCACCGCCGCGAGACGGACCAGTTCGTCCTTCGCCTGGGCGAGCTCGTCGTGGTATGTGCGTCGCAGCGAATCCATCAGCCGAACCGCCCCGTGACGTACTGCTCGGTCCGTTCGTCGTTCGGGTTCGAGAACATCTTCTTGGTGCGGTCGAACTCGACGAGGCGGCCGGTGCGGCGGTCGCTGTCGGGGTTCACCTCGGTGGTGAAGAACGCCGTGCGGTCGCTGACGCGGGCCGCCTGCTGCATGTTGTGGGTGACGATGATGATCGTGTACTTCGACTTGATCTCCTGCATCAGGTCCTCGATGCGGGCCGTGGCGATCGGGTCGAGCGCGGAGCACGGCTCGTCCATCAGAATCACCTCGGGGTCGACGGCGATCGCACGGGCGATGCACAGACGCTGCTGCTGGCCGCCCGACAGACCGAGGCCCGAGGCCTTCAGCCGGTCCTTCACCTCGTCCCAGAGGGCGGCGCCCTTGAGCGACCGTTCGACGACCTCGTCGAGCTCACCCTTCTTCTTGATGCCCGACAGACGCGGGCCGTACGCGACGTTGTCGTAGATGCTCTTCGGGAACGGGTTCGGCTTCTGGAACACCATGCCGATGCGCCGGCGCACCTCGGTGGAATTGACGGCCGGGTCGTACAGGTCGACACCGTGATACTTGATCGAGCCCTCGACACGGGCGGTCTCGATGAAGTCGTTCATCCGGTTGAAGCAGCGCAGCATCGTGGTCTTGCCGCAGCCCGAGGGGCCGATGAAGGCCGTGATCTCGTGCTGGCGGATCGAGAGGTTGGCGTCCTTCACCGCGAGGAAGGCCCCGTAGAAGACGTTGAGGTCGATGACCTCGAACACGGGGTGCTGCGTCTCGTGGACGTGGTCTTCGGCGGCGTCGCTCACCTGGATCTCCTGGCGCATCTGGGTCGTCTGGTCTGTCACGGTAGTCATCTCCAGTGCGTCACGTTCCGGTGCGCTTCTTCTCGTACTTGTTGCGCAGCACCACGGCGATGATGTTGAAGAACAGCACCAACAGCAGCAGCACGACGCCGGCGGCGGCGGCGACGTTCTCGAACCCGAGGACCGAGCCGGGAACGTCCGCCTTGGACGACCAGCTGTAGATGGTCATCGGCAGCGCGGTGAACGCGCCGTCCAACGAGGTCCGCGGGAGCAGCCCCGTGATCGCGCCGATCAGGATGAGGGGCGCCGCTTCGCCGAGCGCTCGGGCCAGCGACAGCACGGTGCCGGTGAGGATGCCCGGCGCCGCATATGGCAGCACGTGGTCGCGGGTGACCTCCCACCGGGAGGCACCGACGCCGTAGCCCGCGTCACGGAGGCCCTGCGGCACCGCCCGGATCGCCTCGGAGGCGGTGATGATGATGATCGGGAGCACGAGCACGGCCAGGGTGAGTGCGGCGGCGATGACCGTCTTGCCCTGCGTGATCGGGTCGAGCCACCCGACGAAGATGGTGAGGCCGAGCACGCCGTAGATGACGGCCGGCACGCCGGCGAGGTTGCGGATGTTCACCACGATGAACCGGTTCAAGCGCGAGTCGTGGGCGTACTCCTCGAGGTAGATCGCCGCGGCGATCCCCAACGGGATACCGATCAGGACGATCCCGAGGCCGATGAAGAACGATCCGTAGAGGCCGGGCCAGATGCCGACCTTGTCGGGATCGGAGCCGATCGTGCCCGTGAGGAAGCCGAAGCCCCGCTCGCGGAAGACCGGGACGGCGGGGGTCACGAGACGGATCACGAGGGTGAACAGGATGAGCAGCGTCGTCAGGACCGCGAGCAGGAGCAGCACCTGCAGCACGAGACCCGCGACGTTCCGGTCGCGTCGCGTGAGTCCCTGTCGGACCTGCTCCTGCGTCGACGAGCGCACGGTGGGTGAGACGAGAGCCATCAGTACTTCTGCCTGACTCGGCGGACGAAGCGATCGCCGATGAGGTTGAGGATCATGGTGAGGGCGAACAGCAGGAGTCCGAGGAAGAACAGCACCTGGTACGGCGCTCCCGAGTTGACACCGTCGGTGCCACCGGCGGCGTTGGTGAGGGCCGCGGTGATCGACAGGCCGGGGTCGAGCGGCGAGGTGGCGCGTGCGCCGCTGCCGTCGAGACCACCGGCCATGGTGGCGACCATCGTCTCACCGATCGCTCGGGAGACGGCGATGATGAAGGCGGCGACGATGCCCGACACCGCCGCCGGCAACACGACCTTGGCCACCGTGCTCGACTTGCGGGCGCCGACGCCGTAGCTGGCCTCTCGCAGCGACGACGGCACGGCGGACAGCGCGTCCTCGGACACCGAGGCCATGATCGGGATGATCAGGATGCCGATGCCCATGCCGGCGGCGAGCATGTTCTGCACCTTGTCGGGCGAGAAGATGGGCTGGACGATGTCGGGAGCGATGAACTTCAGCGCGAAGTACCCGACCACCACCGACGGCATGCCGGCGAGGACTTCGATGACCGGCTTCAACACCTTCCGAGTACGGGGGGATGCGTACTCGGAGAGGAAGATCGCGGTCCCGAGCCCGAACGGCACGGCCACGACCATCGCGATGGAGCCCATGATGACGCTGCCGAGCAGCACCGTCGGGAGATCGAATCGTTCGCGGCGAGGGAACCACCCCGGCACCTTGGCGCTGTCGATGAGATCGCCGATCGGCACCAGGCGGAGGAAGTCGATGGCGCCGCGCACCAGGGTGAACACGATCAGCGCACTGATGACGATCGAGAGCATCGCGGCGATCCGGAAGACCACCTTCATGCGCGCTTCTTTGTTGCGGCGCTTCCGATCGCCCTGCAGGTCGGCGATCGTCAGGCTGGGGAGGGCGGACACGGATCCCTTTCGGAGGCGTCGGAGGCGTCGGGCGGGCGGATGGAACGTCGAAACGGTCCAGCCGCCGCCACGCAGGCGATGCGGGCGGCGACTGGACCGGATCCTAGATCGACAGGATCAGATGCCTGCCCAGGCAGCCCGAGCGGCTTCCTGCTTGTCGGCGGCCTCGGCGACGTAACCGGCATCGACGACCTGGGCGAAGCCCTGCTCCGACAGGAAGAGGTCGATGTAGGACGCGACGGCCGGGTTCTCCTTGGCGTTGTCGACGTTCACGTAGATGAACAGCGGACGGGAGAACGGGTACGACCCATCGGCGACGGTCTCGTCGGTCGGGGCGATGCACTCGCCGTCCTTGTTGGCGATCTCGATCGCCTTCATCCGCTCGGCCTCGGCCTTGAAGTAGGCGTAGCCGATCCAGCCGAGCGAGGTGTCGCTGCCCTCGATCCCCTCGACGATCAGGTTGTCGTTCGGGCTCGACGCGTAGTCGGCGCGGAAGGCGTCCTCGACGCCGCGCTCTTCGGCGATCTTCTTGGCGACGAACTCGACGAGGGTGTCGTAGGTGCCGCTCTCCTCGCCGGGCCCGCTGATCACGAGCGGAGCGTCGGGCAGCGGCACGAAGGCCGAACCGAGCTCGGTGGCGAGGTCGTTGGCGTCGCTCCAGTTCTCGAAGCCTTCCGACTCCGGACCGAGCAGGGCGTACAGCGCCGGCACGTCGAGGCACTCGACGGCGGTGTTGGCCGGGCTGGTGGCCACCGTGAGTCCGTCGATGCCGACCTGCAGTTCGACGTAGTTGATGCCGGCCTCGGTGCAGGCCGCGGCCTCTTCGTCCTTGATCGAGCGGGAGGCGCCGGTGACGTCACCTTCGCCTGCGCAGAACTTCTTGAAGCCGTCGCCCGTGCCGGGACCCTCGACGGTGACGGCGAGGTCGCCGCCGCTCAGCTCGCCGGCGAGCTCGCCGACGCGGATCGAGATGGGCTCCACGGTGGACGAGCCGGTGACGAAGACCTCGCCGGCGGCGAGCTCCACATCGCCCGACGGGGCCTCGGTGGCGGCCGGGGCCTCGGTGGCAGCGGGTGCCTCCGTGGCGGCCGGAGCCTCGGTGGCAGCGGGCGCCTCGGTGGCGGCCGGGGCCTCGGTCGTCGCCGTCTCCTCGTCGTCGCCGCACGCTGCGGCCAGGAGGGAGAGGCTGATGACGCCGGCCAGTGCCAAGCGCCGCTTCGAAGTGTTCACGTTGTCTGTCTCCTTGAGATGCTGGGGAACAACCTCAGGCACCGTAGGAAGGTCAGATGTCGTTCACCTGTGGTTCAGATGAACGACAGGTGAACGAATCACCACGTAGGAACGAACGGATCCGGGGATCGTGCTGTCACACCGTCTGAGCTGGGCGGATGCCGCGCCGATCGATCATGACGGACCGCTGGGTGAACAGTCGGGGTCGCCTCGGGGTCGCCTCGGGGTCGCCTCGGGGTCGATCGGCCTATCCGGCCGATCGGTCGGCTTCGGGATCAGCGACGCTGCTTCTGGGCCACCCAGCGGTAGAAGCGCTCCTGGCCGTCGCCCTCGTCGAAGCGTTCGGGGCCGCGTCGGTGCCACAGGCCCTCGGCGTCGAGCTCCCAGCGCACCACGTCGTCGGCCCACGTGTGGTCGAACATCGAGTTGAGCCACACCTGGTGCTTCGGGTGCATCACCGGCACCATCACCTCGATCCGCTTGTCGAGGTTGCGCGGCATCCAGTCGGCCGACCCGATGAGGAACAGCGGGCTGTCGGGCTCGCCGCCACCGTGGTGCTCACCGTGGGCGAACCACACGACGCGCGAGTGCTCGAGGTAGCGGCCGAGTTGTGACCGCACACGGATGTTCTCGCTGACGCCCTTCACCCCGGGCACCAGGCAGCAGATGCCGCGCACGAGCAGTTCGATCCGGGTGCCGGTCTGCGACGCCCGGTACAGCGCCTCGACGATGCCGGGGTCACCGAGCGAGTTGAGCTTGGCGCGGATGTGGCCCTCGGGGCCGAACGTCGACTCGTGTTCGATGAGGTCGGTGAGCTGGTTGCGCATCTCGCGCGGCGCCACGAGCAGGCTGTCGAACTCGTGCGTGCGGCTGTACCCGGTGAGATGGTTGAACAGCTGCGTGACGTCGGCGCCGACAGCGGGATCGCAGGTGATGACCCCGACGTCTTCGTAGATACGGGCCGTCTTGGAGTTGTAGTTGCCCGTGCCGATGTGGCAGTAACGGCGCAGGCCGTCGTCGTCGTTGCGCACCACGAGCACACACTTGGCGTGGGTCTTGAGGCCGACGAGTCCGTACACCACGTGGACGCCCGACCGCTCGAGCGTCTTGGCCCACCCGACGTTGGTGGCCTCGTCGAAGCGGGCCTTCAGTTCGACGAGCACCGCCACCTGGACGCCGCGCTCTGCTGCGCGCATGAGGCTGCGCGCGATCGGGTTGTCGCCGCCGGCGCGGTACATCGTCATCTTGATCGACTGCACCTTGGGGTCGTCGGCCGCCTGGGCGATGAAGCTCTCGATGCTGCTCGCGAAGCTCTCGTAGGGGTGGTGCACCAACAGGGCGCGTTCGCGGATGACCGAGAAGATGCTCCGCTCGGCCTCGTCGGCGGCGGCGATGCGACCGGCGGTGACCGGCGGCCACGGCGTGTCCTTCAGCTCGGGCCGATCGAGACCGGCCATCTGGAACAGGCACGTGAGGTCGAGCATCGCCGCGTGGTACGAGACGTCGGCGTGGTCGAGGTCGAGCTCGCGGATGAGCAACTCGACCATCTCGGCGCTCATACCCGACTGCACCTCGAGCCGGACGGCTCGGCCGAACCGCCGTCGACGCAGTTCGAGCTCGACCGCGGCGAGCAGATCGTCGGCCTCCTCCTCCTCGAGGGTGAGGTCGGCGTTGCGGGTGACGCGGAACGCCGCGCACTCCTCGACGACCATGCCGGCGTAGAGCAGGTGCATGTGTGCGGCGATCACCTGCTCGACCGGCACGAACCGGTTGCCGTCGGAGAGAGCCACGAGCCGCGGGAACACGTTCGGCACCTTGACGCGGGCGAACCGGCGCTCGCCGGTGTCGGGGTCGCTCACCATCGCGGCGAGGCTGAGCGCGAGGTTCGAGATGTACGGGAACGGGTGCGCCGGGTCGACGGCGAGCGGGGTGAGCACGGGGAAGATCCGGCGCTCGAACAGCACCGACAGCTCCTGGCGGTCGACGAGTTCGAGCTCGGCCCAGTCGAGCACCTGGATGCCGTTTCGGCGCAGCTCCGGCAGCAGCGACCCGAGCAGCAGCCCTTCCTGGCGGAGCACGAACGAACCGACCGTCTCGCCGATCGCCGTGAGCTGTTGCGAGGGCGTGAGGCCGTCGGGAGCCGGCGCGGTGAGCCCGGCGGCCACCTGGTCCTTGAGCGCGGCGACGCGCACCTGGAAGAACTCGTCGAGGTTGCTGGAGGCGATCGCGGCGAACTTCACCCGTTCGAGCAGCGGGATACCTGGTTCGGCCGCGAGGGCGAGCACCCGCTCGTTGAAGTCGAGCCAGCTCAGCTCACGGTTGAGCAACTCGAGGCTGCGTGGGGTGGTGTCGACTCCCCGGGGATGATCGCCGTCCATGGTCCGTCTGTGCCCTCAGCTGGATGTGTGCCGCAACGATGTGCGCAACGTGTGGCGCAAGTGTGCCGCACGAATGCCACCCGTGTCGCCGACGGGGGTCGGCACGAGCCGGTTCCGTCGTGCGGGCAGGGTGTCGCTCAGTCGGACTCGGGGATGCCGAGATCCCACTCGATGCTGATCCGCTCACGCTCGGCATCGCGGATGATGCGCTCGCGGTTGCGACGGAACTGCGGGTCGTCACGGGGGAGCAGCACGAGACGGGCGAGCACGCGGGCACGGAACTCGTCGAGCAGCGTGCGGTCGCCGTAGTCGCCGTAGACCTCCCAGTGCGGTGAGACCGGGCCGAGGTAGACGATGCGAGCGTGCGCCCGCGGCGGCTCGGTGGCGATGTCGGTCATGGGAGATCCTCGGTGTGTGCTGGTTCGACCGGCCGCGACGTGACGCCGGACCGGGGCCGGAGTCTACCGGCCATCTCCCGGAGCACGGTCGACGCCCTGCCGCCGGGAACGCTTCCTGGTCCCGATGCCGCATCTTCGCGATCGAGACTGCTAGATTCTCCGTGAATTCGGGAACCGTCCCGTCGTCTGGAGCGTCAGTACCTGTGATGTTCCACTCGGTGGTGCGGTTGTCGAGACCCCTCGGGGCCTCGTGCGGGCGCACACCTCTCTGCGATTCGTCGCGGAACGACAAGGAGACCCCACGCCATGCCGTTGCACTTCCCTTCTCGAGACGCCTCTCGAGACGCTTCTCGCCGTGCGCCGTCGGTCGCCGACACGCCCGTGTCGGTCAGCCGGCCGTCCGACGAGGATTCCACCACCGCCTGGATGAGCGCCGGCAATTGCCGGAACTACCCGCCCGCGGTGTTCTTCCCCAGCGATGGCGTCGGCGTCGATCGTGCCCGCAAGATCTGCACCGACTGCCCCGTCGCCGACCAGTGCCTCGAGTACGCGCTCGACCAGCGCATCGAGCACGGCGTGTGGGGCGGCTGCAGTGAGCGCGAGCGTCGCCGCATCCTCAAGCGTCGCCGCGTCGCCGCCACCGCCAGCTGACACGCGCAGACGCGCAGACGCGCACACACGCACCCGCCGCACACCCCCGCACACCGGACTCGTGCCGGAGACGCCGCCCGCGACGGCACCGATCCCGCCTGACGCTGGGTCGGTGTCGTGCGCGCCGCGTCGACCGATCGGAAGCCGCTGACGCCGCGGCTCAGGAGTACGCACCACCGCCACGGCGCCACGGTCACGCCGTCAGGCTCGATCCGGAACGCGACAAGGGCGCCGTTGCTCCCCATCCGGGGGGCGACGGCGCCCGTGTTGCATGATCGAGCCGACGAGCGACTCGCGGCGCCGACGGACGGCGCCCAGAGATCAGTTGGTCGAGTCGGTCTTGGACTCGGGAGCAGCGTCCTTCTGGCCCTCGGCCAATCCGGACTTGAACTCCTGCTGGGCCTTGCCGAGGTTCTTGGCGAGCTTGGGCAGCTGCGAACCGCCGAAGAGCACGAGCACGACGACGATGATCAGGATGATCTCGGGCGGGTCGAGAAAAGCGAGCATGGGCTCAGGCTAGCACTGGGAGACGGAGATGGAACCTCGCGCGACCGGTCTGGATCGGCAGGCTCAGGCGGTCACCTTGCGGGCGGCGAGGGCCCGCTGACGGCGGAGCCGACGCCGTTCGCGCTCGGACAGGCCGCCCCAGATCCCGAACTTCTCGCCGTTCGACAGCGCGTACTCGAGGCACTCCAGGCGGACGACACAGCCCCGGCAGACCTCCTTGGCCTCACGGGTCGACGCACCACGCTCGGGGAAGAACAGGTCGGGATCGACGCCGAGGCAGTTCGCCTCGTCCTGCCAATTCTTGTCGTCGATCGTCTCGTCCTGGGCTGGGTACGTCATCCGGCTGCCTCCGCTGTAATTACAACCGTGTCATTGTCCACTATCACACCGTGTCTGTGCAAGTGCGGATTCGAGAAAGGACCGTCAAATCGAACGCGAAGGGTGGCGATTCGCGCCGAACGTCCAGCAACACCCGTCCGGTCGTCGCGCGGAACGCGTTCATCGACCCCTCATCTGAGGGGGTCCTCGGATCCGTCCGGGGGGTGGGTCACGGCCAGCGCGCGATCGTCGCGGCCGCACGTCGGCCGTGAGACGCCTGTCGGATGGCGCCCCGTGACGTCAGCTGGACTTCGGCGTCCCGGAGTTCC
Source organism: Actinomycetota bacterium (assembly GCA_026393475.1). Taxonomy (GTDB): domain Bacteria; phylum Actinomycetota; class Acidimicrobiia; order Acidimicrobiales; family Ilumatobacteraceae; genus VFMC01. The sequence goes on along the minus strand of JAPLAA010000010.1, from coordinate 15,269 downwards.
GACGGAGGCGCTCGGCCATGATCCGCATCAACTCGAGGGCGAAGGTCGGGTGCTGCTGCACGAGGTAGACGAACTCCTTCTCGTCCACCACGGCCACCCGACTCGCCTCGACGGCGACCGCGTCGAGGCTCCGAGGGGCCGGTTCGAGCAGCACGAGCTCGCCGACGATGCCGCCGGAACGGACCGTCTCGATCACCCGTTCGTCGAGTCGGAGCTCGATCGCGCCATCGAGCACGGCGAACATCACGTCACCCGGCTCACCGACGACGAACAGGGCCTCGCCGGCGGCGACCTCGCGAATGTTTCGGGCATGACGGAAGAGGTGGATCTCGGTGCTCACGGTCGCCGATCTTGCGGGAAACCGCAGCCCACCACCACACGCGACGTCGAGTGTTCACCTCTCGTGAACCTGAGCGACACCTGGATGTCGTCGGTTCGCCACCACGTGGACGGCAGGTCCACCACGGTCAGGGCGACCAGGGAAGCGGACCGGAGGTGCCGATCACGAGCACGACGGTGACGCCCTCGGGCACCGCGGTCGCAACGAGATCCGGGGTCCAGGTGTCGAAGCCGCCCACCCCGAACCGCTCCAGCAACTCGAACGCAGCCGTGACGTCGGCGCCGAGTGGCATCACCGTCGTCTCGTCGAAGGTGCGTGTGGCGACCACGGCGTACCGTGGTGTGACGCCCAGCAGGGTGGCCACCTCGGTCATCGACGCCACGCCACCCGAGGCGTCGACCACCAGCACCTGCTCCGCCAGCACGGCCGGATCGATCGTCGAGCCCGGAGCCATCGGCACCAGGGTCGTGGTCGTCGCCGGGGAGGTGGTGGTCGTCGTCGGGAACGGCCCGCCGGACAACGGGATCGTCGTGGTCTGCGGCACGAGGCCCGGGTCGTACGCGGGGTCGTACACGGGAGATGCCGCATACTCGCAGTAGCCGAAGTACTGCCACACCTCGTCGGAGGCGATCGGCGGCCCCTGGCATCGGAAGGTCGCCCCGGCCGGCATGACCGCCCCGTCGATCGTGGTGGTCGGCATCAACATCGGCAAGGAGGTCGACGGAACCGGCAGGGTGGTGTCGCCGAACATCACGGCGTCGGAGGCGATTCGCTCGTCACCCGTGTTGCGTCCGGCGAGGAAGCCGAGCCCGATCACCGCCGGCAGGGTGACGGCTGCTGCCGCCATCGTGGCGGTGCGCCGTCGGCGATGCACGATGCGCCGCTGCACATCGGTGTAGCCGAGGGGCGCGGCGGGGACGCCGTCGGCCCGTCGGCGCAGGGAGTCGGCGAGCTCGCGCTCGAACGAGTCCATCGGTTCAGGTGCATCGGCGTCGTTCACGACCGCCCCTCCTCATCGTTCGATCCGGGCACGAGTTGTTCGCGCAGGGCCGCCCGTGCACGGTGCAGCGACGACTTCACGGTGCCGAGGGCGATCTTCAACGTGGCGGCGATCTCGGCGTCGGTGGCCTGCAGGTAGTACCGCAGCACCACGACCTCGCGCTGCGGCGACGGCAGTGCGCGCACCGCATCGGCGATGTGGTCGTGCTCGCTGCGCATCTCGTCGATCGGCGGCACCACGAGTCGACGGGCGAGCCCGCGCCGGCGCTGCACACGGCGGCAGCCGTTGACCACGCACGTGCGCACATAGGCCTCGGGGATGCGCAGCCGGTCCCACTTCGGGAACGCCTTGGCGAACGCCTCCTGCACGACCTCCTCGGCCTGCTCGCGCGTGTCGACGAGCAGGAACGCCGTCCGCACCAGCGACGGATAGAGGCGCCGGTAGACGGCGGCGAGGTCGTCGAAGGACTCCGGTTCACCGACCACCGCCGGCCCGGTTCGTACGTCGCGCCGCATCTGGGCGCGCTCCCGGACGGCGGCGGGACGAGCGGGTCGGACCGCGACCTCGCGGGCAGTCGCCTCCACGATCTCGCCCCGGCCGGCCACGGCGAGGCGATCGAGGCGGGGGTCCACCGCATTCGTCCCCGGCGCCAGGCCGGGATCGAGCGGTTCGGGGTTCACACCGTTCACACCCGTGGAGAGCCTCGGCAAGCCGCTTCGGTTCCCGGCCGCGAAGATTTCTCTGCGGTTCGCCGAGCCCGAGCGGTCAGCCGGCTCGGCGGGCGGTGCGGCCGCGGGCCAACGTCTTCTTGTGCTCCATGAAGTCGACGAGCACGTAGTCGCCGAGGTTCTCGTTCGTGGTGAAGAACGCCCGGCCACGGTTGATGCTCGTCAGCTGCTCGATGAACGCCCGCAACGAATGGTTGACGTCGAGCACGAAGGTGTTGATGCGGATGTTGTCGCGCGTGCAGCGCACCACCTCGCGCAACGTGGCCTCGACGGTCTCCTGCACGGGCGGGTAGTTGAAGAACACGTCGCCCCGCGGGGTGATGTGGGCCGTCGGTTCGCCGTCGGTGATCATGATGATCTGCTTCGTGCCGGTCTGCTTGCTCAGCAACTGGCGGGCGAGCACGAACCCGTGCTGCATGTTCGTGCCGTACACGAAATCCCAGCTCACCTCGGGCAGCTGCGCTGCCGTCAGGACGCGCGCCGTCTCGCTGAAGCCGACGATGCCCATGTAGTCGCGCGGGAACTGCGACGTGATGAGCGAGTGCAGCGCCATCGCCACCTTCTTGGCCGGCAGGAAGTTGTCGCGCATCGGCATCGACAGCGACAGGTCGAGCATCAGCACCGTCGACGACTTGGTCGTGTGCTCGGTGCGCTCGATCTCGAAGTCCTCGGGCGTGAGGCGCACGGGCGTCTCGGCACCGTTGCGGCGCACTGCGTTGCGGATCGTGCGCTGCAGGTCGAGGTTGAACGGGTCGCCGTACTCGTACTGCTTGGTCTCGTACGTGCGCTCGTGGCCCTGACCGAACCGGTTGAGCTGGTGCTGGCCCGTCTTGTCCTTGTCGAGTCTGCTGAAGAGGTCCTTGAGGGCGTTCGACCCGATCTTGCGCAGCCCCTTCGGCGTGAGCTCGAGCCGACCTTCCTTCTGCTCGATGAGGCCGGCGTCCTGCAGCATCTTGGTGAGCTCGGCGAGCCGCTCGAGCGACTTGGCGGCATCGTCGCCCATCAGCTCGCGCACACGGTCCATGTCGGCCTCGGCGAGGGCGCCCGGGTTGGTGGCGTTGCGGAGCAGGTTCTCGAGCTGGTCGAGGTCGCCGAGTTCCTGCATCGTCTGCATCGCCTGGGCCATGCCCATCGGGTCCTGGCCCTCGAACTCGTAACTCTGGTTCCACTGCATCTGCGGGAACATGCCGCGCAGGTTCTGGCCGAGCTGGTCCATCTGCCAGCGCAGGTCCATGTCCTCCATCAGCTGATCGCTCAGCTGCTGCAGCTGTGAACGCTGCTCGGGGGTCATCGAGTTGAGCATCGCCTGCATGGCCGCCATGCGTTGCGCCATCTGCTCGAGGAGTTCCTCGAGGCTCTCGGGGTTCTCCGGGAAGAAGTCGCCGAACTGCTCCATGAACTGCTCGAACTGCGGATCTTCGCCGCGCTGCTGACGCTCGATCATCTCGTTGAGCGCCGCCATCATGTCCTTCATGCGCGCCATGTCCTCGGGCGACATGTTCTGCACCGCGCTGCTCATCTGATCGACCATCTGCTGCATCAGCTGCTCGCGCAGCTTGTCCATCAGCTGCTCGAACCGCTGCGCGGCCTCGGCCGACTCGAAGTCGTAGGCGCTCAGCTCGCGCACCTTGCCGGCGAGGTCGTTCGGGAGCATGTCGAGACGGAAGTTGCGCTCATCGGCCGAGTTCTTGGCGGCCTCGGCGCGGCGCTCGTCACCGCTGTTGGCCGCTTCGTTGGTGGCGTTCTCGATCGCGTGGCGCTCCTCGTCGACGATGTCGTTCAACTCGTCCGCGATCTCCTGGTAGACGCCACCGAGGTCGGACCGGTCGAGGCGGTCCTGCCGCTCCTGCCGGAGCTTCTCCATCAGCTCGCGCAGACCCTGCATGCGCTCGCCGTTGCGGTCGTTCATGCCCTGCTGCATCAGCCGACGCAGGGCGCTGTTGATGTCGCCGTGGTAGAGGAGGTCGTCGTTCAGCTCGTCGAACAACGCGTCGGCGTCGAGGTCGAACCCCTTCTGCGTGCCGTCCCAACGCGAGTACGTGAATCGAGCAGCCATGCGGGGACTGTACCCCTCATCGCGACGGCGCACCCGGGCCGGAGAGCACATCCCCGCAGCAACTCCGCAGCAACCCGGCCGCACCTTCGGGCGTCAGGGCTCGACGAGCAGCTCGAACTCACCGAGCCGGACCGCGAGGAGCACACGGTCGACGCGACCCAGCCGTCGCCAGCCGAGCTCGCGGTGTCCGTTCCCCCGGGACACCGACCGGTAGCCACGCAGCGCCCACAACAGACGCACCATCGCCGGGAGCCGGTGTACCCGGCGCGGCAGCGACCGCAGCCGGCCCGTCGACGGAGGTTGGTGGACCGAGAGCAGCAGGACCGGTCGTTGGCGCGCCAGTGCAGGCCCGAGCGAGGGCACGACGGAGAACTCGCCGCCCTCGATGTCGATCTTGAGCAGCACGTCGCCGGCGTCGAGGGCCCGACCGGTCTCGGCACGGACGTCGGCGACCGCCCGTTCGAACGCCGAGACAGCGGCGCGCGTGCTCACCTCCACCGTCACCGACGCCGCACCGTCGGCACCCGGGCCACGAATGCGCCGGACGGCCAGGCTCGACCGGGCGTTGCCGAGCCCCTCCGGTGCCGTGATCGACCGACTCCCGTCGCGTGCGGCCCACGCGGCCTCGTCGATCATCACCCGACCTGCGAGCTCGGGGTTGAGCGCTCGATTCCGGCGCAACACGTCGGCGGCGACCGGGTCGGGCTCCACCGCGACGACCGTGGCGCCGTGAGCGGCCGCGAGCAGGGCGAACGGTCCGATCCACGCGCCCACGTCGACCAGGAGCCGATCGGGCCTGGCCCACCCGCGGAGGACGTCGACGGTGGCCGGCTCGAACGTGCCGTCGGCGAGCGCCGCCCAGAAGTCGCCGTACCGCTCGCCGCTGGTGTCGACGACCCGCACCGTGGCCGAACCGACGGTCACCTCGACCACCCCCGCCACCGCCGCCATCGCTGTGGATGGCTCGTCGGGATCGGCCGGACCGGGTGCCATGTCGCCGGACCGTACACCGCGCCCACACCGCGCCCACACCGCGCCCACACCGCGCCCACACCCGGGCCCACACCCGGGCCCACACCCGCGCCGACACAGCGCCCAGGGGCGGGAATGCCGAGATCATGGCGCAGGTTCGACCCTCGCGGACGGTCCTTCAGGTCGTTCGGTGAACAGCCGATGACACATCTGTACGAACGATCGTTCAGCCACTCTCCATCACTCCCAACGAGATACCCTGGTGCCGACATGCGAGTTCCCCGCACTTTCGCCTTCGTGGACCTCTCCGGGTTCACCAACTACACGGCTGCCTTCGGCGACGACGCCGCTGGGCGGATCCTGAGCGCGTTCCGAAGCCTCGTGCGCGAGATCGCCAGCGAGCGCGGCGTGCGCATCGCCAAGTGGCTCGGTGACGGTTGCATGATCGTGTCGGTCGACCAGGCCAACTGCATCTCGTTCGCCCTCGAGCTCGAGAACCGGTCGGCCGAGGTGTGCGCACCGCTGTCGCTGCGAGTGGGCATGGCCACCGGCTACGCCCTGCTGTTCGAAGGCGACGACTACATCGGCTCGGCCGTCAACATGGCCTCGCGCCTGTGCGACATCGCCGGACCGTTCGACGTCCTGCTGCCGACGATGCAGCTCGAGCGGATGCCCGAAGGTGTCACCGCGACGCCGCACGGTGCGGTCGAGCTCCGCGGCTTCCCGGGCTCCATCGAGGTCGTCGAGCTGGGCGGCACCCCCGTGTCGTCGTACAGCAACGACACCAGCGAGCTGTGGACTCGCACCCCCTTCGGTTGAGCGACCGGACCCCCGAGCCCCCCGAATCCCACGAGACGCCCCCGCGCGTCCTCGATCTGGGTGCCGTCGTCGGCGCCCGCAGCAACGAGTCGGCAACGGCCCTGCTCGACGACCTCGAGATCGCTGCCGGTCTGCAGCTCGGCCACGTGCGCCTGACCGTGCCGTGGGTGACCGCCCAACCGAAGCCGGGCGTGCTCGACGGCAGCGTGATCGAGACGGTGAAGGCGACCGCACAGGCCGTGCGCGCCGGTGGAGGCCGGTTGTGGCTGTGCCTGCTCAGCCCCGAGGTGCCGCGCTGGTTCGACAACGAGGGCGGCTTCACCGACGAGGCGACCGCCCGGCACTGGTGGCCTCGCTGGGTGGAGGCGATCGCCGACGGTGTCGGCGAGGACGTCGACGGCTGGCTCCCGTTCGAGGCGCCGTTCGCGATGGCGAACCGGCTCGAGCCGGGCGATCCCCGTCGCCACGGCACGATCGTCGACACGCTGCTCGTCGCATGGCGCGACGCCTGGCGCCTGCTCCACGGGCCGCATCCCATCGCCACCTCGCTCGACGTGCGGACGGTGACGATCCCGCGCGACGACGTCGTCGCCGCCGAGTTCGCCCGCCGCGAAGAACACCTGCGGTGGCACACCTGGCTGCGGGCGCTGCGCGACGGGATGATCACGATCCCCGGCCGCGCCGACCGCGAGCTCGCCGATCTGGCCGGCTCGTGCGATCAGCTGGGCATCGCGATGAGCGGCAGCGACGCGAGCGATCTCGAACCGCTGCTGCACCGCACCGCCGAGGAAGGGCCGGGCCGACCGCTCGCCATCACGTTCCGGCCCACCGGACGCGACCGCGATGCCCGCGGCGAGGCCGTCGATCTCGTGGCGCGGCGCGCCAGCGAGCTCCGGTCGTCGTTCCCGCTCGAGCGCCTCACGTTCACCGACCTCGACGCCATGGCGGTCGCCCGCGGTTGATCCTTCGTGAGCGAGATGCGCTGAGAGGCCGCATCGCGCTCACGATGCAGGTCCGGTATGGAGGGAGACCTCAGCTGCGGCTGCGGTAGGTGGCGCCGGTGGCCGACGCGTCCTTGTTGAGGCGCTTCGACAGGTGCAGGCCCTCGAGCACGAACTCGACGGCGGCCGCGACCGCGGCGGGCGACTCGTCGCCGCCGGTGAGCGACAGCACCGCGGTGCGAAGCGCCGGGATCTGCTCGACGAGGTGCGCCTCCTCGCTCGACGCGACGTCCTCGCCGGTGTGGGCGACGATGCCCTCCTCGAACGCGGCGATGACGTCGCGGACCTGGTCGGGCGACACCCGCTCCTTGTACACCGTGAGCACCGCACCCTTCACGAGGTTCTCGAGGATGACGCCGTCGCGGCCCTCCTCGAGCGACTCGATCTCGATCTTGCCGCCCGACGACGCAGCGAGCGCATCGAGGTCGCACACCCGCGGCACGACCGTGTTCTCGCCGGCGCGCAGGCCGCGGCGCAGCGCGTTGGCGCCGAGCACCTCGAGGTTGCTGACCGACAGGCGGACGCTGACGCCGCTGCGCTGGTTCACCTGGTTGCTCACGCGGGCCATCTGGCTGAACATCGCCACCACGCGCTCGAGATAGTCGGGCATGTTCACCGTGACACCGCCGACGGAGGCCGGCCGGGCCTCCTGACGCATGATCGCCACCTCGGTCTCGGTGTCGAGCGGGTAGTGGGTGCGGATCTGGCTGCCGAAGCGGTCCTTCAACGGGGTGATGATCCGGCCGCGGTTGGTGTAGTCCTCGGGGTTCGCGCTCGCGACGAGCATGACGTCGAGCGGGAGGCGGATCTTGTAGCCGCGGATCTGCACGTCGCGCTCTTCGAGCACGTTGAGCAGACCGACCTGGATGCGCTCGGCGAGATCGGGGATCTCGTTGATCGCGAAGATGCCGCGGTTGGTGCGCGGCACGAGGCCGTAGTGCAGGGTGAGCTCGTCGCTGAGGTAGCGGCCCTCTGCCACCTTGATCGGGTCGACCTCGCCGATGAGGTCGGCGATCGACGTGTCGGGCGTGGCGAGCTTCTCGCCGAAACGATCGTCGCGGTGCACCCACGCGATCGGCGTGTCGTCGCCGTGGTGCTCGACGAGGTCGCGGGCGTGGCGGCTCACCGGGTGGTACGGATCGTCGTTGATCTCACTGCCGGCCACGATCGGCAGCCACTCGTCGAGCAGGCCGGTGAGCGAACGGATCATGCGGGTCTTGGCCTGACCGCGCTCGCCGAGGAAGATGACGTCGTGCCCGGCGAGGAGGGCGTTCTCGAGCTGCGGCATCACCGTCTGCTCGTAGCCCATCACCCCTGAGAACAGCGGCTCGCCGGCGGAGATCTTCGCGACGGCGTTGCGGCGGATCTCCTCCTTCACCGGCACGGACTGCCAGCCCGATGCCTTGAGCTGACCCAGGGTGGCCGGAGCGGGGTGCGAGGTCGTCATGTGGTCGACCCTACATCGGTCGACGCCGACGTGATGAGGCGTGGGACGAGCCACGACGGGTTCCGGATCCGCCGTCGTCGAACGATGCCTCGGGGGCGGCACCGCCTACCATGCCCCCATGGATGGGATCGCTCGTTGGCGCGCGTGTGGCGCCGACGACGACGTCCGTCGCGACGGGGTCGGGATCGACCACGACGACCGTGCCTGGCCCGCGGCCCCCGTGCCCGGACACTGGCGTTCGATCGCCGAACTCGCCGACAGCACCGGTCCGGTCATGTACCGCGCCGATCTCCACCGTGAGCGGCCCGGCGACGGCGAGCGGGTCTTCGTGGTGTTCGAGGGCGTGATGTACCAGGCGGACGTGTGGCTCGACGGCGCCTATCTGGGTGACCCGGAGGGCTACTTCACGACGCACGCGTTCGACATCACCGACCTCGCCCGATTGGCCGACGACCATGTGCTGGCCGTCGAGGTGTCGTGCCCGTCGCAGCCGACCGACGGACCGAAGCGGATCATCACCGGTGCACTGCAGGACGGTTCGGTGTTCGACCGACGCTGGAATCCCGGGGGGATCTGGCGTCCGGTACGGCTCGAGACCACCGGCGCGGTGCGCATCGACCGGTGCCGGGTGCTGTGCCGCGATGCCAACGACACCCGGGCGCACCTGCGCATCGTCTCGCGACTCGACAGCGATGTCGCACGGTCGGCCCGGGTGCGCACGATCGTCGACGGTGTCGTGCTGGCCGAGCAGGACCACTCCTTGGCGAAGGGCGTCAACGAGATCGCGTGGAACCTCGACGTCGCCAAGCCCCGGCTGTGGTGGCCGTGGTCGATGGGCGAGCAGCCGCTCTCGGACGTGCTCGTGGAGGTGACCGTCGACGGTGCCGTCAGCCATCGGGTGGTCCGGCGCACCGGGTTCCGTGAGATCGCGCTCGAGGACTGGGTGGTGTCCGTCAACGGTGAGCGGTTGTTCACCAAGGGGATCAACCTCGCGCCATCGAGCATCGACCTGGCCGAGGCACCCGGCTCGACGTTCCGACGCGACGTCGAACTCGCCCGCGAAGCGGGCCTCGACCTCGTTCGCTGTGTGGGGCACGTCACGCGGCACGAGCTGTACGACGCCGCGGACGAGCTCGGCGTCCTCGTGTGGCAGGACCTCCCGCTGCGCGGCGCCTACTCGCGAACGGTGCGCAAGCAGGCCGTCGAACAGGCCCGATCGGCCGTCGACGAGCTCGGTCACCATCCGTCGATCGCTGTGTGGTGCGCGCACGATGCGCCGGAGTCGACGCTGGTGCGTCGACAGGCACCGACGTGGAACAAGACGGTCCTCGACCGTTGGGTGAAGCGGGCGCTCGAACACGCCGACGAGTCACGACCTGCGCTCGCGAACAGCGGGGTGCCGCCGCACGTCACCCAGCTCGACGGCTCCGACAGCCACCTGACCCACGGGTGGGGCCACGGCGACGAGCGCGATCTCCCCGGCTTCGCCGCTGCGTTCCCGCGGCTGGTCCGCTTCGTCGGCGCATTCGGGTCGCAGTCGGTGCCCGACGACGCCGCCGACTGGATCGACCACGAGCACTGGCCCGATCTCGACTGGCCGGTGCTCACCGGTCGCCACGGCGCCGACGCGGCGCGCTTCGACCGGCACCTGCCCACGCTCGGGCACCCGACGTTCGACCAGTGGGCCCGATACACGCAGCGCTATCAGGCCACCCTGCTGCGGCACCACATCGAGACGTTGCGCCGGCTCAAGTACCGACCCACCGGCGGGTTCTGCCTGTCGTCGTTGGCCGACGCGGCGCCGCGCATCTCGACCGCGGTGCTCGACCACCAGCGCCGCCCCAAGCTCGCCTTCGCCGCGATCACCGACGCCTGCCGCCCGGTGATCGTCGTCGCGGAACGCATGGCGGACCGTGTGACCGTCGGGGATGCGATCGCGCTCGACGTGCACGCGATCAGCGACCTGCATCGTCCGCTCGAGGGGGTCGTGTGCACGACCACGCTGCGCTGGCCGGGTGGCAACCACCGCTGGCAGTGGACGGGCGACGTGCCCGCGGACGACTGCGTGCGCATCGGCACGATCCAGTTCGTGGTGCCCGACGCGCCCGGCGGGCTGTGGCTCGATCTCGCGCTCGAACACGGCGACGAGGTCGCCACGAACCGCTACGAGGCGATCGTCACCCGCTGATGCGAGCGCCGGTGAGCCGACGTCAGCTGCGCGACAGCGTCTTGCGGTTGGCGAACTTCGACTTGCGGTAGTCCTGGTGCATGAGGGCGATCACGTCGATCGAGATCTCCTTCGGGCACGCGGCCTCGCACTCGCCGTGATTGGTGCACGAACCGAAGTACTCGTCCATCGTCTCGACCATCGCCTCGACCCGCTTGTAGCGCTCGGGCTGACCCTGGGGAAGCAGGCTCAGGTGAGCGACCTTGGCCGCGGTGAAGAGGTTGGCCGCACCGTTCGGGCAGGCGGCGACGCAGGCACCGCAGCCGATGCAGGCGGCGGCGTCCATCGACGCGTCGGCGACGGGCTTCGGGATCGGGATCAGGTTCGCGTCGGGCGCACCGCCGGTCTCGGCCGTGATGAAGCCGCCCGACTCGACGATGCGGTCGAACGCCGACCGATCGACCATGAGGTCCTTGATGATCGGGAACGCCGAGGCACGCCACGGTTCGATCACGATCTCGGCGCCGCTCTGGAACTTGCGCATGTGCAGCTGGCACGTCGCCGTGCCGCGCTGGGGACCGTGGGCCTGGCCGTCGATCATCAGCGAGCAGGTGCCGCAGATGCCCTCACGGCAGTCGTGGTCGAACACGACCGCTTCGCGACCTTCGTTGATGAGCTGCTCGTTCAACACGTCGAGCATCTCGAGGAACGAGGCCTCGTCGCTGATCGACGGGACGAGGTAGCTCTCGAAGCGGCCGCCTTCGTCGGGACCGGCCTGGCGCCAGATCTTGAGCTTGATGTCGGAGAGATGGCTCACTTGTAGCTCCGGGTGGCGAGGTGGACGGTGGTGAAATCGAGCGGCTCGACGTTGCGCGTGGACTGCATCGGATCGCCGGTCCACTCCCAGGCCGCGACGTGCGCGAAGTTCTCGTCGTCGCGCAGGGCCTCGCCCTCGTCGTCCTGGTACTCGGAACGGAAGTGACCGCCGCAGCTCTCCTTGCGCTCGAGTGCGTCGCGACACATCAACATGCCGAGCTGGAAGAAGTCGTCGACACGACCGGCCTTCTCGAGCGTCTGGTTGGTGGACTCGCCGTTGCCGGTGACCCGCAGATCCTTCTGGAACTCGTCGTACAGCGCGGGCAGCTCAGACAGCGCCTTCTCGAGGCCCTGCTCGGTGCGCTCCATGCCGCAGTAGTCCCAGATGATCTTGCCGAGCTCGCGGTGGAAGTGATCGGGCGAACGCGTGCCCTTGATGTCGAGGTAGCCCTGATAGCGCTGACGGGCAGCGGTCTCGGCTGCCTTGAACTCCGGGTGGTCGACGCCCGGCGTCGGCTTGTTGAGCAAGGGCGCCAGGTAGTTGCCGATCGTGTAGGGGAGCACGAAGTAGCCGTCGCTCAGACCTTGCATGAGCGCCGACGCACCGAGTCGGTTGGCGCCGTGATCGCTGAAGTTCGCCTCGCCCGCGGCGTAGAGGCCGGGGACGGTCGTCATCAGCTCGTAGTCGACCCAGAGGCCGCCCATCGTGTAGTGGCTGGCCGGGTAGATGCGCATCGGCACCTTGGTGGGGTTCTCGCCGGTGATCCGCTCGTACATCTCGAACAGGTTCGAGTAGCGCTCCCAGACGGTGTCGTAACCGAGCCGCGCGATGGCCGCCGAGAAGTCGAGGTACACGCCGTTCTTCAGCGGGCCGACACCCTGTCCCTTGTCGACCGCACGCTTGGCCGTACGCGACGAGATGTCGCGCGGGGCGAGGTTGCCGAAGCTCGGGTACAGACGCTCGAGGTAGTAGTCGCGATCACCTTCGGGGATGTCTGCCGGCGACCGCTCGTCGCCGATCTCCTTGGGCACCCACACCCGACCGTCGTTGCGCAGCGACTCGCTCATCAGGGTGAGCTTCGACTGCGTGTCGTCGGCCTGCGGGATGCAGGTGGGATGGATCTGCGTGTAGCACGGGTTGGCGAAGAAGGCGCCGTTGCGGTGGGCGCGCCATGCCGCGGTCACGTTGCAGTTCATGGCGTTCGTCGAGAGGAAGAACACGTTGCCGTAGCCGCCGGTGCACAGCACCACGGCATGCGCTGCGTGCGACATGACCTCGCCGGTGACGAGGTCGCGGGTGACGATGCCGGCGCAGCGGCCGTCGATGGTGACGGTGTCGACGAGTTCGCTCCGGTTCCAGAGACGGACGTTGCCGAGTCCGATCTGGCGGGCCATCTGCTGGTAGGCGCCGATCAGGAGCTGCTGGCCGGTCTGACCGCGGGCGTAGAACGTGCGGCTCACCTGCGCGCCACCGAAGCTGCGGTTGTCGAGCAGACCGCCGTACTCGCGGGCGAACGGCACACCCTGGGCGACCATCTGGTCGATGATGTCGACGCTCACCTCGGCGAGGCGGTGGACGTTGGACTCACGAGCCCGGAAGTCGCCGCCCTTGATGGTGTCGTAGAACAGTCGGTGGACCGAGTCGCCGTCGCCCTTGTAGTTCTTGGCGCCGTTGATGCCGCCCTGCGCTGCGATGGAGTGCGCTCGGCGCGGCGAGTCGTGGAAGGTGAACGCGTCGACCTGGTAGCCGAGCTCGGCGAGCGTCGCCGCGGCCGAAGCGCCGGCGAGGCCGGTGCCGACCACGATGATCTTGAACTTGCGCTTGTTGTTGGGGTTGACCAACTTCATGTCGCTCTTGAACGTCTCCCACATCTCGGGGACGGCGACGGCGGGTGCCTTGCTCTGGAGCTTCTCGGAGCCGGCGAGTGTGGTGGTGCTCATGATGGGTTCTCCTGGCCGAGGTAGCTGATCAGCCGACGATGCCCGCGAGGACGGCGACGGGGAACGAGACGTTGCCGACGACCACGATCGCGGCGAAGGCGGTGGCGAACATGCGCCGCCACTGGTTGAAGCGGGGGCTGTTCCACCCGAGGCTCTGGAAGATGCTCCACGCCCCGTGGTAGAGGTGCACGCCGAGGGCGAGGTTGGCCAGGATGTAGAAGGCCGAGACGGGAACCCGCTCGAAGCTGCGCACGACGTTGTCGTACACCTGGTGCTTGTCGAAGTCGCCGTCGCCGAGGGTGTTGGTGACGCCGAAGGTGAAGTCGAGCAGGTGCCACACGAGGAACAGCAGCACCGTGATGCCGGTGAGGCGCATCGACCGGCTGGCGAAGTTGGCGATCTGGTAGTCGCGGGCGCTCTGGTACTTGACCGAACGGGCCTGGCGGTTCATGACCGTCAACGAGTAGGCGGCGTGGAGGTGGAGCAGCAGCGCACCGATCAGGCCGGCACGCATGATCCACAGCACCACGTTCTCGGGTGCCAGCGGGTACCCGAGGCGGGTGAGGAACTCGGCGTAGTGGTTGATGTCCTCCTCGCCGAGGTACATCTTCAGGTTGCCGATCATGTGGGAGAGGACGAAGCCCATCATCGCGATGCCCGTGATGGCCATGACGTACTTCTTGCCCACGGCGGTGCCGTAGAGATCGAGGAGGAAGAACTTCTTCCGCTTCTTCGCCGTCGCGGCCGTGCCGGTGACCGGGCCGCGGCGATTCACGGACGGGTTCGCGGACGGGTTCGCGGACGAGATGGTGGGTGCCTGTGTGTCGGCCATGGCCGCGAACGGTACTCCTGCGAACCGCCGGCGGAGAACTCTGAGAAGGTGGTCCGGCCGTTTCGTCGGTCACATGTCACCGTCACCTACACTCTCCCCGTTTCCACCAACGGTGCGTCCAGCGTCGGACGCGCCCTGAACCCCAAGGTTGTGCGGTGTCAGCTTCCACCATCCTGGCCGAAGGCGGCTATCAGGTATTCGACCTCAAAGGCGGTGAATGGGCAGTCCTGTTCGCGTCAGCGGGCTCGGCCCTGCTCGCCATCGCGGTCGGCTTCTACCTCGCGAAGGACGTCCTGGCGCAAGACCAGGGCTCGCCGAAGATGCAGGAGATCGCGAAGGCGATCCAGGAAGGCGCCGCGGCATACCTGCGACGCCAGTTCAAGACGATCGCGGTGATCCTCATCCCGCTGGCGATCATCGTGTTCGTCACGTCGACGGAGATCATCAACCCGCAGAGCGGCGTCACCGCCCTCAGCTTCGGTGAAGCAGGGCTGTGGCGAACCGTGGCGTTCGTCCTCGGTTGTCTCGCGTCGGGTCTCACCGGCTACATCGGCATGACGCTCGCGACGCAGGGCAACGTGCGGACGGCAGCCGCCGCGCTCACCAACTCGATGCCGAAGGCCCTCACGGTCGCCTTCCGCACGGGCGGCGTGGCCGGCATGTTCACGGTGGGCCTCGGTCTGCTGGGCGCCACGCTGATCATCATGGTGTTCCAGAACACCAGCTCGGTGATCCTCGTCGGCTTCGGCTTCGGCGGTTCGCTGCTGGCGCTGTTCCTGCGCGTCGGTGGCGGCATCTTCACCAAGGCCGCCGACGTCGGCGCCGACCTCGTCGGCAAGGTCGAAGCCGGCATCCCCGAGGACGAGCCGCGCGAGCCCGCCACCCGCGCCGACAATGTGGGCGACAACGTGGGCGACTGCGCCGGCATGGCCGCCGACCTGTTCGAGAGCTACGAGGTCACCCTCGTCGCCTCGATCATCCTCGGCGTGGCCGCGTTCAACTCGATCGGCGCCAACCCGGCGCTCGGCCTCATCTTCCCGCTCGCGGCCCGCGCCATCGGCGTGATCGCATCGATCTTCGGCGTGTTCGCCGTGAAGGCTCGCGAGGGCGAGACCGACGCGCTCAAGCCGATCAACCGCGGCTTCCTCGT
>JAPLAA010000028.1 GCA_026393475.1 Actinomycetota bacterium | reverse complement strand
GCGTCGCACCTTCTTCGCCACGTTGGCCTCCGCAAGCCCGAGGCTCACCGCCTCGTCGAGCACTTGCACCAGCAGCGTCCGCACGTTCGTGGCACGGGACGCCGCGCCTCGATCGACCAGTCGGGAGATGAACACGGCCACCTGCTCGGTACGGAGCTGGCGGACAGGTGTCGATCCGAGTTCGGCGGCGATCAGGCGCCACTGCTTCTTGTAGGTGGCCAGCGTGGTGATCCGCACCCGGTGACGGGCGACGTTCTCGAGCCACCACGCACCGAGCTCGGCGAGGGTGGTGGTCACCGAGAAGCCCTCGGCCAGAGGCCCGCACCGAGCCGCTTCCTCGGCGGCGGCGATGTGTCGATTGCGCGAGGCGACCGCCGCCGCTCGCGTCTTGCCCGTCGGCCGGCCGACCTTGCCGTCGGGCTTGCGCCACGGCGCCACCCAGACCCCGCGTGAGCGGTCGAAGTACGGCTCCGCCTCCCCGTTCGGCGCGCGGCCGACCACCGTGTAGGAGCCGCTGACGGCATCGAGGACGCGCTTCCCGCGAGGCGCACGTGGCATGGCCGGACCTCCGTGTTCGGACCCGAAGGCTAGCTCTCTGAGAGTTACATTGAGAGCAACGTTCGGCGAACGTCCACGAACGTCGGCGAACGTCGGCGAACGTCGCACCAGCTCAGCGCCGATTTCGGCGTCTCGGCCGGACCGGCCGGTGAGCACGTGGCGGAGGTGGACGGGAATCGAACCCGCCGGACGAGGATCGCTCGTCCCAGCCGCTTTGAAGGCGGTGGAGCCCACCAGGTGCCCGGACACCTCCTCGCACCACGTGTGCCCGCACGCTATCCGCACGTTGTGACGACCGGTCCCCACGGATAGGTTCCGGCACGCCTCCCCCGGTGATCACGTCGAATCTCTGGGGGCGCTCATGTACACGCTCTGTTGGTCCGCCAAGGGCGGCTCGGGCACCACCGTGGTGACCGCTGCACTGGCGCTGTCCTCGGCCCGCTCGCGGCCCACTCTGCTCGTCGATCTCGGCGACGACCTCCCCGCCGCCCTCGGTGTCTCGGCACCACCCGGTCCGGGCGTCGGCGAATGGCTGGCCGCGCCACACGCATCGGCCGCAGCGCTGATCGAGCTCGCGGTCGAGGTGTCCCCCGGGTTGCTCCTCGTGCCTGCGGGCAGCCTCGCGTCGACCGGTGCACTCGACGACGTCCAGGCCGAGCGGCTCGCGCTGGCGTGCGATCGGGCTGCGTTGCCCACCATCATCGATGCCGGACCACACGGCCGCCATCGTGTGCTCCACGGCTGCGCGGCTCGTTCGCTCATCGTGGTCCGACCCTGTTACCTCGGGCTCCGCCGCGCGGTGCAGCTCCCCGGTCTCGCCACGGCGGCCGTCGTCGTCCACGAGCCCGGCCGGTCGCTCGGCGTCGACGACGTCGGTCGTGCGCTCGGTGTCCCGGTGGTCGCCGAGATCGCATGGGACCCCGGCATCGCCCGCGCCGTCGATGCCGGCCTGCTGGCACATCGCCTGCCGTCGGCGTTGCGCAACGCCGCCGGTCGGCTCGACGTCCGCCCCGACGACCGTCCCGCTGCAGCATGAGTCGGCGGGTGTTCGGGCTCGGCGGCTTGGACCGCTGGATCCACGACGACGGGGTCGACGAGGTGCTGGTCAACGCCGGGCGCGAGGTGTGGATCGAACGCTGCGACGCACGCGGGGTCCAGTACGTCGGGCAGCTCGACCCCGGTGTCGTCGATGTCGTGATCGAGCGGGTGCTCTCCCCGCTCGGCCGTCGGCTCGATCGCGCCTCACCCGTCGTCGATGCCCGGCTGCCCGACGGCACGCGTGTCTGCGCCGTGCTCCCGCCCGTGGCGACCGACGGGCCGTGCCTCGCCTTCCGGAAGTTCTCCCGCCACGACCTCACCCTCGACGACTTCGGCGACACGCATGTGGTCGCCGTGCTCGACGACCTCGTCGCGGCCCGGTGCAACGTGCTGGTGAGCGGCGCGACCTCGTCGGGGAAGACCTCGCTGCTCAACGCGATGGGCTCCCGGCTGCCCGCGCTCGATCGGGTGATCACCCTCGAGGACACGGCCGAACTGCGCCTCCGATCGCCGCACGTGCTCCGGCTCGAGACCCGCCCCTCCGATGCGGAGGGCCTCGCCGCGATCGACATGGCCGCGCTCGTGCGCACCGCGCTGCGGCTGCGACCCGACCGCCTCGTCGTCGGCGAGATCCGTGGCGACGAGGCGATCGACCTCGTGCAGGCCATGAACACCGGCCATGACGGCTCGCTGGCCACGCTGCACGCGAACTCGGCTGCGGACGCGCTCGCCCGCCTCGCCTCGCTCGTCATTCGCGCTGCGCCGGGTTGGCCGCTCGCCGATGTCGAACGGCAGGTGGCTCGTTCGATCGATGCCGTCGTGCACGTGGCGCGCAGCGACCGGGGCGCTCGCACCGACCGCGAGGTGGTGCAGGTCGTGGAGGTCGACCCCGACACGACGGCGGTCCACCTGCTCGTCGATCGCGACACCGTTCACCGCCCACTCGTCAGGCGCCGGGCCGGAGGCACCCGGTGAGCGCCGGCGGACTCGGTTCGGCGGCGGTCGCAGCGGTCGCGGTGGTCTTCGCCGGTACGACCGGCGCCATCGCCCTGCTGCTGGCCGGCACCGCGATGCGCACCCTCGATCGTCGGCGCGTCGTCGGCACGGCAACGTCCGAGCGGGCCGCTGCCCGCTCGGCGCTCGATCTCGTCGATGTCGTCGAGCGACTGTCGAACGACGTCCGCTCGGGCCGGAGCGCACGCGACGCGCTCGCCGATGCCCTCTCCGGCGAGCCAGACCTGTTGCCCGAGGTCCAGCTCGCGCTGGTCCGGCAGGCGCCGCTCGGCGACGCCCTCGCAGCCCACGAGTCCGGCAAGGACGAACGCGACGTCGTCGTCCACGCGCTGCGGATCGGCGCCGAGCACCCACACGTGCTGCCCGATGTGCTCGACCGTGCCGCCGCTGTCGTCCGCGAACGACGCACCTGGCAGCACGAACGTGTCGTCCAAGCTGCCCAGGCGCGCACGAGCGCCAGGGTGCTCACCTTTCTGCCACTCGCGTTCGCCGCATGGGGCGTGGCCACCAGCGCCTCGGTGCGTGCCGCGTACGCCGACTCACCGGTCACTGTCGTCGTCGCCGCCCTCGGCGTGGCACTGAACGCCGTCGGGTGGTGGTGGATGCGCCGAGTGGTCGGCGTGCCGCCGTGATCGCGACGACCCTCGCCGTCGCCCTGGTGGCAGGTGCCGCCGTCACCGCTGTCTTCCGGCCGTCTCCCTCGTCCCGGTCGGTCGACTCGCTGCTCCCGCCGGCCCGTCGCGGCGGATCGCCTCGACGCGGCGCATCCGTGCGGATGGTCCCGCTGTCGGCCCGTCGTCGCGCGCAACATCTCGACCGGGCGATGCCCGACCTGCTCGACCTGCTGGTCCTCACGTTGCAGGCAGGGCTCCCCCCTCCGGCGGCGTTCGTCGCGCTGGCCCCGTACGCGCCGGAGGTCGTGGCGCCGGCCATCGATGCGGTCGTCGAGCGTCACGCCCGAGGCGAACGCTTCGTCCATGCGCTCGACGCGCTGATCGAGCAGCTCGGCACGCGCGCGCTCTCGCTCGTCGCGGCAATCGCTGCTGCCGAGCGATCGGGTCTCCCCCTCGCCCCGACCATCGACCGCATCGCCGACGACGCTCGCGCCCATCGGCGCCGATCGGCCGAGATCGAGGCACGCCGCCTCCCCGTCCGGCTCGCCGTGCCGCTGGTGTGCTGCACCCTGCCGTCGTTCGTGTGCATCGCCATCGGCCCCGTCCTCGTCGGTGCCCTCTCGTCGCTCCGCTCGGTCTGAGCGCGCCGACCCCTCTCGCAACACCTCGAAACACCTCGCAACACCGTCGCCCCGCCGTCGGTGCACGAACCACCGGAGGATCCATGAACCAGTTCCTGCTGCGCCACTGGGTGCGCGCCACCACCGCACTCGCCGAGCTCGAGCATCCCACCGTCCACACCACCGACGCCGACGACCGCTCCGCTGTCGAACGCGCCGATCGGCGACGCGATCTCGGTCAGGCCACCACCGAGTACGCGCTCGTGATGCTCGGCGCGGCAGCGGTCGCCCTCCTCGTCGTCACCTGGGCGACCGCGGGCGGCGGCGCGGGCCGCATCGGGCGGTTGTTCGATCGGGTGATCGATGCCGTCCTCGGTCGCATCTGAGCAACGACGGGCCGATCGTCGCGATCGGGGGCAGGCCGCGGTCGAGCTCGCGCTCTGCCTCCCCGTCGTGCTGTTGGTGCTCCTCGGCGTGGTGCAGGTGGCAGTCGTCGTGCGCGACGAGTTGCTGGTGCAGCACGCGGCGCGGGAAGCCGCACGGGCGGCGAGCGTCGCTGCCGCCGCCCGACCTGCTGCCTCCACCGCGGCCGGCCGCGTGCTCAGTGGCGCCCGGCTCGCGGCGGTGGGCATCGAGGTCGCCGTGGCCGGTGATGTGGTGCGCGTGCAGGTGTCGGCACTCACGCGCACGGATGTCCCGCTGATCGGGGGACTGCTCGGCGACGTCGCTCATCGGGCGACGGCCGTCATGACGCTCGAGCCGCCATGACGGCACGCGCAGGTAGCGTCGCCCGGTGGACCTGACGTGGCGCACCCTGCAGCTGGGCGACCTGCCCACGCTCGTGCTCGAGGGTGAGCTCGATCTCGGCTCGGTCCCGGCGCTGCACAACGCGATCACCCGATTCCTGTCCACCGAGCGCGGCCGCACGGTCGCCGTCGACCTCGACGGGCTCGCCGTCGTCGACGACGCCGGGCTCGGCATGCTGCTCGGTTCGGCGGGCCGTGCGCGCGAAGCCGGCGGCGACCTGGTGCTGGTGTGCACGAATCCTCGACTGCTCGACCGGCTCGAGTCCTCCGGATTGGCACGTTCGATCGAGGTGCGCGACCGTCTCGGGTCGTGACCGACTCCGCGAAGCACACCGTCTGGGTGCTCGGCGATCAACTCGATCCACAGCAGGCGGCCCTCGCGTCGGCGACGCCCGCCACCCACCGCATCCTCCTGGTCGAGAGCACCGCCAAGCTCGCCCAGCACCGGTGGCACGTGCAGCGGGCTCACCTGGTGCTCACCGCGATGCGTCGGTTCGCCGACGAGCGACGGGCCGACGGCTACGAGGTCGACCACCGGGTCGCCCCCTCCCTCGCAGCGGGCCTCGCCGCGCACCGCGCCGAGTTCCACCCGGGCGAGGTCGTCGCGATGGAGCCGGCGAGTCGCGACGGCTGGGAGCTGCTCGAACGGCTCGGCGTTCGGCTCGTGCGCACCAACCAGTTCCTGTGCCATCCCGACGAGTTCGCCGGGTGGGCGGCCGGACGCCGTCAGCTCAAGATGGAGGACTTCTACCGCTGGCAGCGCCGGCGCCTCGGCGTGCTGATGGACGGCGACGAACCGCTGACCGGTCGGTGGAACTACGACGCCGAGAACCGCGAGCGACCGCCGAAGGACGGGCGCAACCACTGGCCCTCCCCGCTCGTCACGCCACTCGATGACGTCGATCGCCGTGTGCTCGCCGACCTCACCGATCGATCGGTGTCCACCTGGGGCGCTCCGCCCGACGGCACCTGGGCGACCTCACGTACCGAGGCGCTGCGTCGTCTCGACCACTTCGTCGAACACCTCCTCCCGCGGTTCGGGCCGCACGAGGACGCGATGCTCACCGCGAGCTGGCATCTCGCCCACGGCCTGCTCGCCCAGTACCTCAACCTCGGACTGCTGCGCCCGGGCGAGGTGGTGGCCGCGGCCGAGACCGCCCACCGCGCCGGGCACGTGCCGATCGCCAGCGCCGAGGGCTTCATCCGTCAAGTGGTGGGCTGGCGCGAGTACGTGTGGGGCATCTACTGGCTCTGGGGCCGCGAGTACGCCGAGTCGAACGTGCTCGAGGCGCACCGGCCCATCCCGCCCGCGTTCACCGGCGCCGCGCCCACCGAGATGCGCTGCCTCTCGACCACGCTGCAGACCCTTCACGACCACGGGTGGGTGCACCACATCCAGCGGCTCATGATCCTCGGCAACCTCGCGCTCCTGGCCGGCATCGACCCGCAGGCGATGACCCGTTGGATGTGGGCGGGTTTCGTCGACGGTGCGGAATGGGTGATGGTGCCGAACGTGGTGGGCATGGCGCTGCACGCCGACGGCGGACGCATGGCCACGAAGCCGTACGCGGCCGGCGGGGCCTACATCGACAAGATGAGCGACTCGTGCCGGGGTTGCCGGTTCGATCGCACCAAGCGCACCGGTCCGGACGCGTGTCCGTACACGACCCTGTACTGGGACTTCCTCGCCCGCCACGAGGACCGCTTCGTGCGCAACGCCCGTGTGGCCCAACAGGTCAGGGCGGCGCAGCGTCTGTCAGATCTGCCTGCGGTGCGCGAGCGCGCTGTGGAGGTGCTCCGCCGACTCGACGCCGGCACGCTCTGACCGACGCCCGCCAACAGCCGGACGCCCTCAGCGCGACAGCAGCGGCACCACGTCGGTGACGAAGCGCCGGACCTGCTCGTCCTGCTCCGACCCCGTGCCCACGCGTGGCACCAGCACGACGCTCGTCGCGCCCGCGCCGATCAGCGCGTCGACCGCCCGCGCACAGTCGGCCGGGGCGCCCGCCACCGCGTACCGATCGACCCGGTCGCCGGGTGCGACGTGCTCGACCGTGCCGATCAGCGCGAGTCGACCGTCGACCTCCCCTGGGGCGAACTCGTCGACCGACGGTGCCACGATCGCACGGGCCACGTCGCGGTCGTCGTCGACCGCGAACAGCACGTACACCACGCACGTCGCCGGTCGCCCCAGGCGCTGCATCGCCGCCCGCACGTAGGCCGGACTCGATCCTTCGGGCAGCAGCAGACCGTCGGCGACCCGCGCGGTGAGGTCGATCCCCTTCGGCCCCGTGACGCCCACCACGATGGGCGGCCGCGCCGATGGCGGGAACACGAGCTGCACGTCGCTGAGCCGCACGTGCTGCCCTGCGGTGGTGAGCCGCTCACCGTCGAGCAGCCGACGCACCGCGTCGATCGTCTCCTCGAGCGCGGCGAGCTGGGACGCCGGCAGCGCGCCGATCTGCTCCATCCACGAACGCAACCCGTGGCCCACGCCGGCAACGAACCGGTCGGGGAACAACCGAGCGACACCCGCCATCTCCATCGCCGTGACGGCGGCATTGCGGGCGACGCCAGGGACGATGCCCATGCCGACCGTGATCCGCTCCGTCGCCGCGAGCGATGCCGCGACGGCGGTCAGCCCACCCGCCCAGAAGCAGTCCTCCACGATCCACAACTCGTCGAGGCCGAGGCCGTCCATCTCGCGGGCACACCCGAGCAACTCCTCGGGCGGCCGCTCGCGACGGAACATCGCACCAAGGGCGACGCTCGGGTGCAACCGGCTCATGCGCGGAAGTCGGGGTCGTGCTTGCGCAGCTCGCGACGGGCGATGGTCATCTTGTGCACCTCGTCGGGGCCGTCCGCGAAGCGCAGCGCCCGCTGCCAACTCCACATGCGGGCGAGCGGGAAGTCGTCGGAGATGCCACCGGCGCCGTGCACCTGGATCGCGCGATCGATGATCTTCAGCGCGGTGTTCGGACCGGCGACCTTGATCGCACTGATCTCGACGGCGGCGGCCTTGTTGCCGACCGTGTCCATCATCCACGCGGTCTTGAGCGTGAGCAGTCGCACCATCTCGAGCTCGATGCGCGACTCGGCGATCCAGTCCATCACGTTCGCTCGTTCGGCCACCCGCTTGCCGAACGTCGTGCGGGCGAGCGCCCGCTGGCACATCAGCTCGAGGGCGCGCTCGGCCGCGCCGATGGAGCGCATGCAGTGGTGGATCCGACCCGGCCCGAGGCGGGCCTGGCTGATCGCGAAGCCGTCGCCCTCGCCGGCGATCATGTTCGACGCGGGCACGCGCACGTCGGTGAACTCGAGCTCGACGTGGCCCTCCTGGTCCTGGTAGCCGAACACCGGGAGCGGGCGCACGATGCGCAGGCCCGGGGTGTCCATCGGGACGAGGATCTGGCTCTGGCGACGGTGCGGCGCGGCCTCGGGATCGGTCTTGCCCATCACGATGAAGATCTGGCAGTTCGGGTGCATCGCCCCTGAGATCCACCACTTGCGACCGCTCAACACGTAGTGGTCGCCGTCGCGCTCGATCCGCATCGAGATGTTCGTGGCGTCGGACGAGGCGACGTCGGGCTCGGTCATCGCGAACGACGAGCGGATGCGGCCCTCGAGCAACGGGCGCAGCCACATGTCCTGCTGCTCGGGCGTGCCGAAGCGGGTGAGCACCTCCATGTTGCCGGTGTCGGGCGCCGAGCAGTTGCAGGCCTCGCTCGCGATGGTGCTGCGGCCCATGATCTCGGCGAGCGGCGCGTACTCCACGTTCGACAGACCGGCGCCCCACTCCGGATCGGGATGGAACAGGTTCCACAGACCGCGGCGCTTCGCCTCGGCCTTCATCGCCTCCATGATCGCCGGCTGCGCGTTCGGGTTGCCGGCCTCGACCAGTTGGTGCTCGTAGACGGACTCGTTCGGGTACACCCACTCGTCCATGAAGGCGAGCAGCAGCTCGCGGTACTCCTCGGTGCGGGAGGTGAAGGCGAAGTCCATGCCGGAGACGTTAGGTCGACGGCACCGCGGCCGACCCGATCGCCCCGATGACGCGACCGATGCTCAGCTCAGCCCTCGGCGCCGGATCGTCGCGGCGCCTTCTTCCGCATGCCTCGCTTGTCCTGCGCCTTGTCCCATGCCCGCTCGACGCGGATCGAGCGTGCCCGCGGCGATCGCCGCGGTGACGGCACAGCCCGGCTCGTCTTCGTGCTTGCAGTCGCGGAAGCGGCATCGCTCCGACAGGTCGAACACGTCGGCGAAGGCGCGCTCGATACCGGTGCCGCTGCTCCACAGGCTCACCGCCCGCACGCCAGGGGTGTCGATCAGCCAGCCGTGAGCGGTACCAGGCAGTCGGACCAACTCGCACGCTGTCGTGGTGTGGCGTCCGCGACCGTCGTTCTCACGGACCTCGCTGGTGCGCAACAACTCGCCGCCGACGAGCGCGTTGATGAGCGTGCTCTTGCCCACCCCGCTCGCGCCGAGCAGCGCCATCGTGCACCCCGGTGGGACGAGGTCGCGCAGCGGCTCCACACCGTCTCCGCTGATGCCGCTCGCCTGCATGACCGGAACCCCGACGGCGACAGCCTCCAACGTCTTGATCGTCTCCGCCGGATCGTCGACCAGGTCGCTCTTGGTGACCACCACCACCGGGCGCGCACCGCTGTCGAACGCGAGGATCAGCTCGCGCTCGAGCCGACGCTGGTTGGGCGGGGTGGTGAGCGAATGGACGAGCACGACGGTGTCGATGTTCGCGGCGATCGTGTGCGCGACCGCACGGTTGCCCTCGAACGAGGCGCGGCGGGTGAACGCGCTGAAGCGCTCGATCACCGTCTCGACCCGTTCGCCGTCGTCGCTGATGATCACCCAGTCGCCGACGGCGACGTCGGCACCGATGTTTCGCACGCGCACCGCGGGTTCGTCGACGTCGTACATGACGGTGCTCCATCCGCGGTCGAGCCGGCTGGCGCGACCCGGACGGCCCGATGCACCGAGTTGCTGCCACGACCGCTCGAGCGATGAGTTCCAGCCGAGCCGGACGTCGCCACCGTCATGCGACGATCCAGGCGACGATCCGGACGACGGGTCACGAGACAGTTCATGCGCTCGAAACGGCGGTTCCAGGGGCTCCACGATGGCTCGAACGGTAGTGTTTCCACGCCGATACCGGGCCGTTCGCGGCCTGCGACGGACGAATCCTCAAGGTCCCAGTCCCCCCGGTCCTTAGAATCCCCCCGACCCGTCGGATCCCCCCGATCCCCCCGACAGGAAGCGACCCCCCTCATGCTCGCTCGTCTCGCGCGATGGAGTTTCCGCCGCCGCAAGGTGATGGTCTTCGCCATCTGGCTCCCGCTGTTGATCGGCCTGATCGCCGTGAGCGGCGCAGTGGGCACCAACTTCAGCACCTCGTTCGACCTCCCCGAGAGCGAGTCGAAGGAGGTGATCGACGTCCTCGAGGCCGTCGGCAGCGATGAAGACGCCGGCGACATCGCCCAGATCGTCTTCACTGCCGAGCAGGGCACCGACGACCCCGCGGTCGTCGCGGCGATGACCCAGCTGTTCGAGCGCGTCGAGCAGCTCGAGGGCGTGAAGATCACCAGCCCGTACTCGCCCGAGGGCGCCCAGTTCAACAGCGTGACCGCCCCGATCTCGTTCGCCCAGATCGCCTACACGATGCGCGATCAGGCCGAATGGATCGCCCTCGCCGACGAGATCCAGGCACTCGCCGACGACATCCAGGTGCCGGGTCTCACCATCGAGTACGGCGGCCAGTTGTTCGCCGTGTTCGAGTTCCCCGAGAGCGAGCTCCTCGGCATCCTCGCCGCGATCATCATCCTCCTCGTCGCGTTCGGGTCGGTCCTCGCGATGGGTCTGCCGATCGGCACCGCGCTGTTCGGCCTCGGCGTGGGCATCGGCATCGTGGGCCTCGGCTCCAACGTCGTGAGCATGCCCGAGTTCTCCTCGCAGATGACCGCCATGATCGGTCTGGGCGTCGGCATCGACTACGCGCTGTTCATCGTCACCCGGTACCGCGAGAACCTCCGCGACGGCATGGAGCCCGAGGAGGCCACCGTCGAGGCGGCCGACACGGCCGGGCGCGCCGTCGTGTTCGCCGGCATCACCGTGATGATCTCGCTGCTCGGCCTGTTCGTCATCGGCATCGAGTTCGTCCGCGGTCTCGCCATCGCCGGAGCCACCGGTGTGCTGATGATGATGTTCGCCGCGATCACGCTGCTGCCCGCCCTGCTCGGATTCGTCCAGCGCCGCATCGACGTCACCACCCGCGCCGCGGCCATCTCGGTCGTCCTCTTCGTCGGGCTCATGCTCCTCGGCATCTTCACCGGTCTCGAGCTCGGCCTCGCCGCACTCGTGGCGGTCGGCCTGTCGGTCGTGCTGATGCTGGCCAGCTTCGTCGGTCCCGGCAAGGCGCTGCGAACCCCGCTGCCGCACCGTCACGAGAAGCCGCTCGAGGAGCAGTTCTGGTACCGGTGGAGCCGCAGCATCCAGCGCCGTCCGTGGCCGTACTTCGCCGGCGGCGCTCTCGTCCTGATCGTGCTCGCCCTGCCCCTCCTGTCGATCCGCATGGGCTTCGGCGACACGGGCAACCTGCCCGAGGAGCAGACCGCCCGACGGGCGTACGACCTCCTCGGCACGGGCTTCGGCGAGGGCAGCAGCGGACCGCTCGTGCTCGTCTCGACCGACCCGGCCGCGACGGCGGAGACCGTGCAGTCCGTCGATGCCGTACTCGCCGCCGAGCCCGGTCTGGCGTTCGCGTCGCCCGGCACCCAGATCGCCGAGGGCACGTGGATCTGGCAGGCCTACCCGGTCAGCAGCCCGCAGGACGTGGAGACCACCGAGCTCGTCGAACGATTGCGCGGTGAGTCGCTGCCCTCCACCGGGCTCGACGTCAACGTCGGCGGCTTCACCGCCGGCAGCATCGACTTCTCCGCGTACCTGGGCAAGCGGTTGCCGATCCTCATCGGCGCCGTGCTCGTGCTGTCGTTCCTGTTGCTGATGGCCGTGTTCCGCAGCCTGCTCGTACCGCTCAAGGCGGTGATCATGAACCTGCTGTCGGTCGGCGCCGCCTACGGCGTGATCGTCGCGATCTTCCAGTGGGGCTGGGCCAAGGACCTGTTCGGCATCGGCAAGGAGGGGCCCGTCGAGGCGTGGGCACCGATGATGCTGTTCGCCATCGTGTTCGGTCTGTCGATGGACTACGAGGTGTTCCTGCTGTCGCGCATGAAGGAGCAGTTCGACCGCACCGGCGACAACGGGCTCGCCGTGGCCGATGGCCTGGCCGCCACGGCCCGCGTGATCACCGCGGCCGCGCTGATCATGGTCTGCGTGTTCGGTGCGTTCGTGCTCGGCAACGACCGTCAGCTCAAGCTGTTCGGGCTCGGCATGGCCGTCGCCGTGTTCGTCGACGCGACGATCGTGCGCATGATCCTGGTGCCCGCCACGATGGAGCTGCTCGGCAACAAGAACTGGTGGATCCCGAAGTGGATCGACCGGATCCTGCCGAAGATCCACGTGGAGGGCCACGCCCACCAGCACGAGGGCGCCGAGACGGCCGACGGCGACCGCCAACCCGAGCTGGTCTGACGCCGGGCAGTCTTACGACCAGCCCGCCACCCACTTCCCGAGCGATCCCGAGCGATCGCGAGCGAGGGGCCCGAGCAAGCGCTCGGGCCCCTCGGCGCGTCCTGGGGTCGTTCACCGTCTGTTCACCATCCGGTCATCCGTCGCCTGGGCCTCTGTCATCTCCGACCCCCCTCGACTGCTACGGTCACGCGCGTCTCAACCAACCGTGAACAGGGAGGGAACCACACCCAATGAGCCCCAAGACCAGAACGACTCGCAAGGCCTTCGCGGTCATCGCAGCCACCGGCATCCTGCTGGCAGCCTGCGGTGACGACGAAACGGAGAGCACGTCCACCGAGGCCCCGGCCGCCACCGAGGCCCCGGCCGCCACCGAGGCCCCGGCCGCCACCGAGGCACCCGCTGCCACCGAGGCCCCGGCCGAGGGCGACGACCCGCTCGCCGCGCTCTACCAGGAGTGCCTC
This sequence comes from Actinomycetota bacterium, assembly GCA_026393475.1. GTDB lineage: Bacteria > Actinomycetota > Acidimicrobiia > Acidimicrobiales > Ilumatobacteraceae > VFMC01. Next base: position 11,617 of record JAPLAA010000028.1, on the reverse strand, counting down.
GACAACGGCGCCAAGGTCAACCTGATCGCCCTGCCCGACGAGTGGGCCAACTACAAGGGCATCCTGCAGAGCTTCCGCGACAAGTACCCCGGCGTCGAGAACCCCGTCGCCAGCCCCGACGCCTCCTCGGCCGAGGAGATGGAAGCCGTCGAGACCCTCGCCGGTCAGGACGACATGCCCGACAACGTCGACGTGAGCCCCGCCATCGCCCAGGAGATGGTCGACAAGGGCCTGTTCGAGCCGTACGTGCTGACGACCGACTCGGAGATCCCCGACGGTCTGAAGGACGCCGACAACAACTGGACCGCGGCCTACTACGGCATCATGGCGATCAGCACCAACACCACGATCGTCCCGACCGCCCCGAAGTCCTTCGCCGACCTCACCAAGCCCGAGTACAAGGGCCTCGTGAACCTCAACGGTGACCCGCGTGAAGCCGGTGCTGCCTTCGCCGCCGTCATGGCTGCGAGCATCGCCAACGGCGGTTCGGCCGACGACATCATGCCCGGCATCCAGTTCTTCGCCGACCTGAAGGCCTCGGGCAACCTCGGTGGCACCGACGTCACCAAGGAGACGGTGCTCTCGGGCGAGACCCCGATCGCCATCGACTGGAGCTACAACGTTCCCGGTCTGAAGGCCGACCTCGAGGCCGCCGGCCTCACGGTCGAGGTCAACTTCCCGAGCGACGGCATCTACGGTGGCTTCTACGGTCAGGGCGTCGTCAAGGACAGCCCGAACCAGGCCTGCTCGAAGCTGTGGATGGAGCACATCTTCAGCGACGAGGGTGCCCTCGGCTACCTCGAGGGTGGCGCCGTGCCGGCCCGCATCGTGGCCATCACCGAAAAGGGCCTCGTCACCGACGAGATCAAGTCGAACCTGCCCCCGGACGAGCTCCTCGACCAGGTGTCGTTCCTGACCCCGGCCCAGATCACTGCCGCCAAGGAAGTCCTTGCCGAGCAGTGGGGCCCCATGGTCGCCGACGCCTGATCACGTCCGATCAGCTCCTGAACAATCACTGATCACGTCTCGATGACCGATCTCGTCATCAACGACGTCGTCGCCGACGGGGGGCGCACCGCAGGTGCGCCCCCCAAGGCGCGGCGGGACCTCGCCTGGCTGGGCCTGTTGCCCTTCCTCGCGTTCCTGGTCCTCTTCCTCTTCATCCCGGCCATCAGCGTGTTCCGCAACGCGACGAACACCGAGGCCGGGTCGTTCTCCTTCTCCGCGATGCGGGAGGCGTTCACCGGACAGAACCTCGAAGCGTTCAAGTTCTCGGTGAAGTTCTCCGCCGGAGCCGCCGCCGTCGGCGTGCTGTTCGGCACCCTGCTCGCGTACGCCGCAGCGACGGCCACGCGCCCGCGCTGGTTGCGCAACCTCGTCACCGCCTTCTGCGGCGTGGCCGCCAACATGGGCGGCCTCCCACTCGCCTTCGCCTTCCTGAGCCTCCTCGGCCGCCAGGGCGTCGGCACCAAGGTCCTCAATTGGGCCGGCTTCGACCTCTACGGCGGCGATTTCGATCTCGGCAACGTCACCGGCCTGATCGTCGTCTACTCGTACTTCAACATCCCGCTGATGCTGCTGATCACCCTGCCGGCGATCGACGGCCTCAAGCAGTCGTGGCGTGAGGCCTGCTCGAACCTCGGTGGCACGAGCTGGACGTACTGGCGCCGTGTCGGCCTGCCGGTGCTCGCACCGTCGCTGCTCGGCGGCTTCCTGCTGCTGTTCGCGAACTCCTTCGCCGCCTACGCGACCGCCCGCATCCTCACCGACAACTCCAAGATCGTGCCGCTGCGCATCGCCTTCTTCCTCGGCGGCGACGTGAGCATCGGCGAGGACGCCGTCGGCTTCTCGCTCGCGGCCTGGATGATCATCATCATGGTCGTCTGCATGTCGCTGTACTGGGTGGCCCGAAAGCGTGCCGAGAGGTGGCAGAGCTGATGCAACCGCACATCCACGTCGCCATCGACCCCGAGCTCGGCAACCAGCCGACTGCGCCGACCGGCATCGCTCCGGCCACCGCCGGACGTCCACGACGCCGCTTCAGTCGGCTCGTGCCGAACACGGTGCTGATCCTCAGCGGCCTCTTCTTCGTCGCACCGCTGCTCACCCTCGCCCGGTTCTCCCTGCAGAACGTGCCCACCATCCTCCTCGGCTGGAACACCCTGTTCGACAAGTGGTCGCTGAACGGGCTCACCAAGGCCTTCGACGACCCGGCGTTCTGGCCGGCGTTGAAGCTGAGCCTCCAGCTCGCCGTGGGCACCGTGGTGCTCACCCTCGGGCTGCTGCTGCCGACGGCCATCTGGACGCACCTGCGCGTCCCCAAGGCCCGTTCGGTCATCGAGTTCATGACGGTGCTGCCGTACATGATCCCGGCGATCGCGCTGGTGGCCGGCATCAAGATCATCCAGCCGCACGCCCGGTGGTTCCTGAACTCCGACTTCTCGCTGATCCCGTTCTACGTGATCCTCGCCCTGCCGTTCACCTACCGCTCGCTCGACGCCGGCCTGAAGGCCATCGACCTGCGCACGCTCGTCGACGCGTCGCGCAGCCTCGGCGCCGGCTGGGGATCCACCGTGTTCCGCGTCGTCATCCCCAACCTGCGCACGGCGATCATCTCGGCATCGTTCCTCACCGCCGCCGTCGTGATCGGTGAGTTCACCATCGCCGACACCCTGCTGAAGGAGACCCTGCCCCGGTTCCAGGCCACCTTCGTCGGCCGCGAACCCCAGGGTGGCTACGGCCTCAACCTGCTCGCCCTGATCGTCACGATCGGACTGTTCGTCACCCTCAGCGTGCTCACCAAGAAGCGCGATCCGAAGCGCAAGTCGTTCGCCCGTCAGGCCGCCAACGCAGCCCTCGTAGAGAAGCCCGGACAACTGTGACCAACCTCACCTTCGTCTCCGTCCGCAAGACCTTCGGTCCCACGGTCGCGCTCGAGGGCCTCGACCTCGACGTCAAGCCGGGCGAGCTGATCTCGCTGCTCGGCCCGTCGGGCTGCGGCAAGACCACGGCACTGCGCATCGCTGCCGGGTTCGAGTTCGCCGACTCGGGCGCCGTGCTCGTGAGCAACGCCGACATCACCCGGACGCCCGCCCACAAGCGCAACATGGGCATGGTGTTCCAGAGCTACTCGTTGTTCCCCAACCTCACGGTGGCGAACAACGTCGACTTCGGTCTCCGCACGCGCAAGATGGCCTCGGCCGAGCGGCACCGGCGGGTGGCCGAGATGCTCGAGCTCGTCCAGCTCACCCATCTCGCCGACCGCTATCCGCACCAGATCTCCGGCGGTCAGGCACAGCGCGTCGCCCTCGCCCGTGCCCTCGCCGTCCAGCCGTCGGTGCTGCTGCTCGACGAGCCGCTCAGCGCACTCGACGCAAAGGTGCGCTCCACGCTGCGCGACGAGATCCGCCGCATCCAGACCGAGCTCGGCATCACCACCCTGTTCGTCACCCACGACCAGGAGGAGGCGCTCGCGATCTCCGATCGCATCGGCGTCATGTCGAACGGTCGCCTCGAGCAGCTCGGCACGCCGCGCGACGTGTACCGCCACCCGTCGAGCGCGTTCGTCGCCCGCTTCGTCGGTTCGATGAACGAACTGCCCGCCACCGTGGTCGGCAACCACGCGGTGAACGTCGGCGGGCACCCCGTGGTCGTGCACCAGACCAGCCAGGACGACGGCACCGCGGTGCGGCTGCTCGTGCGGCCCGAGGACATGAAGGTCGTCGACGACGGCGGCCTCCACGGCACCGTCACCACCTGCACCTTCCAGGGCTCGAGCACCATCCTCGGCGTCCGCCTCGACATCGTCGACGTGCTCACGTCGGTGCACGTCGCGGGCATCGCCGATCTCAACCCCGGCGAGCGCGTACAGGTCGCGATCGACGGCTCGCGCGCCGTCTGCGAGCCGATGTCTTGACGGTCCGGGACGTCACCGCACGTTCCTGATCCGCACCGTCCGCTCTCGGGGCATGAACAGGGGTGGCTTGACAACCACCTCCGACATGCCGTAGCGATACCTCCCAATGGCCAAGCCCCTCGTCATCGTCGAATCGCCCGCGAAGGCGAAGACCATCTCCAAGTTCCTTGGAGCGACCTTCGACGTGCGCGCCTCGGTGGGCCACGTGGCCGACCTCCCGAGCAAGGGTCTGAACATCGACGTCGACAACGGGTTCACCCCGACGTACGAGCTGACCGAACGCGGCAAGCAGGTGATCAAGGACCTCAAGTCGGCGATGAAGGACGCCAGCGAGCTCTACCTCGCGACGGACGAGGACCGCGAGGGTGAAGCGATCAGCTGGCACCTGCTCGAGTACCTGAAGCCCAAGATCCCCGTGAAGCGGATGGTCTTCCACGAGATCACCAAGAGCGCGATCGACCAGGCGGTCAACAACCCGCGCGGGCTCGACTACGGCCTCGTCGACGCGGCCGAGACCCGTCGACTGCTCGACCGGCTCTACGGCTACGAGGTCTCGCCGGTGCTGTGGCGCCGCGTCAACCGGGGGCTGTCGGCCGGCCGGGTGCAGAGCCCCTCGGTGCGCCTCATCGTCGAGCGCGAACGCGAGCGCATCGCGTTCGTCACCGCCGGCTACTGGGACATCGACCTGCAGACCGCCACGTCGCCGTCGTTCACCGCCACGCTCGTCGCCGTCGACGGCACCAAGGTCGCGACCGGCAAGGAGTTCACGTCCGACGGGCAGCCCAAGAAGAACGTCGTGGTCGTCGACGAGGCGCGGGCCCGGTCGCTGGCCGCCGCGCTCGCATCGGCGCCGTTCTCGGTGCGTTCCGTCGAGGAGAAGCCGTACCGCAGCACGCCCAAGGCGCCGTTCATGACCTCCACGCTCCAGCAGGAGGGCGGGCGCAAGCTCCGGCTGAGTGCGTCGCAGGTGATGCGCCTGGCCCAGGGCCTGTACGAGCGCGGCTACATCACCTACATGCGTACCGACAACGTGGTGCTGAGCGACGAAGCGCTCGCTGCGGTCCGCGACGAGGTCAGCCGCAGCTACGGCAGCCAGTTCCTCTCGAACGGGCCGCGCCAGTACTCGAGCAAGATCAAGAACGCGCAGGAGGCCCACGAGGCCATCCGTCCCACCACGCCTCTGCGTTCACCCGACTCCCTGTCGAACGAACTCAACGGCCAGGAACTCCTGCTGTACCGGATGATCTGGCAGCGCACCCTCGCCTCGCAGATGGCCGACGCCAGCGGCACCACCGTCAGCGTGCGCCTCGGCGCCGTCGCCTCGGTGGCGGGCACGAACACCGACGCCGAGTTCGCGGCGAGCGGCACCACGATCACGTTCCCCGGCTACCGCCAGGTGTACGTCGAGTCCGCCGACGACGACTCCACCGACGCGGCAGAAGAGCGCGAGGCGCTGCTGCCGCCGCTCACCACCGGCGCCCCGGTCGCCGTCGATCACCTCACCCCCAACGGCCACACCACCTCACCGCCGGCGCGCTACACCGAGGCGTCGCTGGTGAAGAAGCTCGAGGAGCTCGGCATCGGTCGGCCGTCCACGTGGGCGTCGATCATCCAGACGGTGCAGGACCGCGGCTACGTGTGGAAGAAGGGCCAGGCGCTCGTCCCCACGTGGACCGCCTTCGCCGTCGTCGGGCTGCTCGAGAAGCACTTCGACGAGCTCGTCGACTACGCCTTCACCGCTCGGGTCGAGGAGGACCTCGACTCGATCGCCCGCAACGAGCGCGGCAAGGTCGACTGGCTGCAGGACTTCTACTTCGGTGACGCCGAGGAACAGCTCCCCGGCCTCAAGCGCCTCGTCGCCGAGAACCTCGACCACATCGACGCGGCCGAGATCAACACGTTCCCGATCGGCCTCGACCCCGACGGCAACGAGATCGTGGTGAAGCCCGGCAAGTACGGCCCGTACGTGAAGCGCGGCGACGACACCGCGAGCGTGCCCGACGACCTCACCCCTGACGAGCTCACCGTCGCCAAGGCGCTCGAACTGCTCGCGCTGCCGAAGAGCGACGAGCCGATCGGCGAACTCGAGGGGCTCCCGGTGTTCGCCAAGAACGGGCGCTACGGCCCGTACGTGCAGTGGGGCACACCTGACAACCTGCCGCCCGGACTCGAGAAGCCCAAGATGGCGAGCCTGTTCAAGACGATGGCGCTCGAGCGGGTGAGCGTCGCCGACGCGGCCGACCTGCTGAAGCTGCCGCGCACGCTCGGCACCGATCCGGCCGACGGCATCGCGATCCTCGCCAACAACGGCCGCTACGGGCCGTACGTGCAGAAGGACAAGGACTTCCGCAACATCACGAGCGAGGAGCAGCTGCTCACGATCACGCTCGGTGAGGCGCTGGAGATCTTCTCCCAGCCCAAGGTCTTCCGGCGCGGCGGTGGCGCGAACATGGCCGCCAAGGGTCCGTTGCGCGAGTTCGGCGTCGACCCGATCAGCACCAAGCCGGTCGTGGCGAAGGACGGCAAGTTCGGCGTGTACGTCACCGACGGCGAGACCAACGCGTCGTTGAGCAAGGGCGACCGACTCGAGACGATGCTCCCCGAGCGCGCCTACGAGCTGCTCGCGATCCGCCGCGAGGCGATCATCGAAAAGGGTGGCCCGGCGGCCAAGAAGGCGCAGGCCACCAAGAAGGCAGCGGCGAAGAAGGCCGCACCGGCCAAGAAAGCTGCTGCGAAGAAGGCTCCGGCCAAGAAGGCCGCCGCCGCCAAGAAGGCCTGAGCGGCCCGGCCCGCAGCGGGTCCATGCGGGCCGCGGTCAGCCGCCGGCCATCACGCCCACCACGCCGAGCAGCACGAGCGCGCTCGCCCCGTACTCACGGCGGCCGTGCCGTTCACCCAGCCACCAGTGCGCGACGGCGAAGGTGATGAGCAGCTCGATCTGGCCGAACGTGCGCACGCGGGCAGCGTTCTCGAGCGTGAACGCGAGCGCCCAACATGCCGACCCGCACACGCTCAGCACACCCACCACCGAGCTCGACCGCCAGTGCACGAACGACAGGCGGAGCTGGTCGCGCTCGCGCACCGCGAGGTAACCGCCGTGCATCACGATCTGCATCGTGTTCATCACCGCGAGGGTGAGCAGCGCCCGGGCGATCACGTGCCCGTCGCCCTCCTGACCGTCGAGCAACGATCGAGACGCGGCCCGGATGCCCACCGACGCGAGCGCGAACGCGCCGCCCGCGGCGACCCCGAACAGCACCGCCCGGTCGCGCACCTGCAACACCCGCCGACCGCCCGCGAGCACCACCACCCCGGCGAAGCACACCACGGTGGCCAACCAGCCGAGCGGGCGCAGCGGTTCACCGAGGAACACGAGCGAGAACACAGCCACCTGCACGACCTCGGTCTTGGTGTACACGGTGCCGATCGCGAAGTCGCGGGCGTCGAACGCGCGGATCATGAAGATGGTGCCGACGATCTGCGCCAGGCCGCCGCCGGCGATGATCGGCCAGAAGCGAGCGGGCGGGGTCGGCAGGCCGTCGATCGAGGCCACCACCGCCACCGCCACGATCGCGACGGGTGCGCCGTACAGGTATCGGACGAACCCGGCGCCGCTGACCGACAGCAGCGATCGCAGCCGTTGCTGCATCGCGGTGCGCGCGGTCTGGAAGCACGCCGCGGCGACGGTCACCGGGATCCACATGGCGTTGCTCCTCCGTTCGGGTCTCAGGTTATCTCATCATGTGAGATGCCGATCTCACGTTCAGCGTACACGGCGCGCCGCTAGCGTGCGACCCCGGTGGAGACGACGAGCTGCTACATCGCCTTCGAGGGCGCCGAGGGATGCGGCAAGAGCACCCACGCCGCGCGCCTCGCGGCCGAGCTGGGCGCCGTCATCACCCGCGAGACGGGCGGGACGGCGATCGGCGCCCGCATCCGGGCGATCCTGCACGACACCTCCGTCACCGACCTCGCCGACCGGGCCGAGGCGCTGCTCACCGCCGCCGACCGCGCCCAGCACCTCCAGGAGCTGGTCCGCCCGGCCCTCGCCGCCGGACGCCACGTCGTCAGCGACCGCACCGTCTACTCCACGCTCGCCTACCAGGGCTACGGGCGAGGCCTCGACGTCGACGAGCTGCGCCACATCAACGGGTGGGCGATCGACGGGCTGTGGCCACACCTCGTGCTCCTGCTCGAGGTCGACCCGTCGGTGCAGGCCGGCCGGATGCACGGTCGTGAACTCGACCGCTTCGAACGCGAGAGCGACGACTTCCACGAGCGGGTGCGCGACGGGCACTGGGTGGTCGTCGACGCCTCCGCGGGCATCGACGAGGTCTACGCCGCGATCCGCGCCGCGATCCGCGACCGGTTGGGCATCTGATGGCCGGCCCCTCCAACGCCATGAGCGGCACGATCGGCACCAGTGTGTGGGACGCCGTCGTCGGGCAGGAGCGAGCCGTCCGCCGACTCGAGTCGTGCATCGCCGACCCCGTGCACGCCTACCTGTTCGTCGGTCCGCCCGGCTCCACCAAGGACGAGGCGGCCCGTGCGTTCGCTGCGGCACTCCTCGCAGGCGGCGACCACCCCGACCATCGGTCGGCACGGCTCGCGCTCGCCGGCGAGCACCCCGACGTCCGCGAGGTACGCCGTGTCGGTGCCGCGATCGCCAAGGAGCAGATCGAGGAGATCATCCGCACCGCGTCGCTGGCCCCCGTGGAGAGCGATCGCAAGGTGATGATCCTCGAGGAGTTCCACCTCCTCACCGCCGAGGGCGCCGCACGGCTGCTGAAGACGCTCGAGGAGCCGCCGGCCAGCACCGTGTTCATCGTGCTCGCCGACCAGGTCGATGCCGAGCTCGTCACCATCGCCTCGCGCTGCGTACGCATCGAGTTCTCCCCGATCGTCGAGTCGGCGATCACCGCCGCGCTCGTGGGCGAGGGTCACGAGGCGGCCGCGTCGGCGTCGGCCGCCGCCGCCTCGGCAGGCAACCTCGACCGCGCCCGCGTGCTCGTGAGCGACCCGGGCCTCGCCGCCCGCCGTGCCGCGTTCGCGGCCATGCCGGCACGGCTCGACGGCACCGGCTTCACCGTCGTCACCGTGGTCGAGGAGATCACCAAGCTCGCCGACGACGCGGCCGCGTCGCTCACCCCGATCCACGCCGCCGAGATCGCCGACCTCGAGACCCGCGTCGCCGCGGCCGGCGAACGCGGCAGCGGCCGCAAGGCCCTCGAGGACAAGCAGAAGCGTGAGGTGCGCCGGTACCGCACCGACGAGCTGCGCAGCGCGCTGGCGGTCATGGCCGGGGTCTACCGCGATGCCCTGGTGCACGGCACGGCGGCCCGGCCCGAGGCGGCCGCCCACGCGGTCGACCGGATCCACCAGGCCCTCGAGGCGCTCGAGCGCAACCCCAACGAGGCGCTCCTCCTCCAGCACCTGCTGCTCGACCTGCCCGCCGCCTGACCGGTCGGCCTGCCGCCCGGCATCTGCTCGCCGTTCGCTGTCACACCGGCGCGGTAGGTTCGAGCCGTGCCTGCACTCAGCCCCGCCGACGTCGACGCCTTCCTCGCCGAGCCCGGCCATCTCGCGCGCATCGGCACCGTCGACGACGACGGCATGCCCCGCGTGCTGCCGCTGTGGTTCATCGTCCACGACGGTGCCATCTGCTTCACGCCACGCGAGCCGGCGGTCATCTGGCGAAACCTCGTGCGCGACCCCCGGGTGGGCATCAGCATCGACGAGGAGGCCAGCCCCTACCGCAAGATCGTGGTGCAGGGTGTCGTCGAGGTGCTGCACCAGCCCGGCGACGACGCGGCGTGGCAGCCGATCTACCGGCAGATCGCGAAGCGGTACACCCCCGACGACGTGGCCGACAGCTACGTCGACGGCACCGCCGACCAGCCGCGTGCGCTGTGCGCCGTCCGGCTCCACGCGCCCACCACCCGACTGCGCACCTGGCGGATGCCCGTGGCCGGCGAGGACCCTCGCGGCATCTGGCACCCCCGGTACTACGTGTAGATGGCCGAGGTCCGCTGGACCGCGCCCGGCCGCCCGATGGCGGCCGCGGTGGGCGACGCCATCCGACATCTACAGGCCGGCGATCCGCTGCGGCTGGTGCGCGTCGTGGCGCCCGACAGCGCCACGGTCGACGGGCTGCGCCGAGCGCTGCCGTTGAACGGCGGATCGTGCGGTGCCGAGATCGGTGGCACCCTGCGCCTCGCCAACGAGATCGCCGCGCCCGAGCTCGGCACGCGGCGAATGGCCCCCGACGTCGCCGTCCTCGCGGTGGTGCAGCAGGTGCTCGCCGATCCCCGAACCCGACCGGCGGCCTTCGCCACGTGCGCAGACCACCCGGCCACCCACGACGCGATCGTGCGCGCGGCCGGCACGCTCGTCGGCGCGTTCACCCTGCCTGGCGATCCGGCCGCGGCGCTCGCCTCGCTCGCCGCGGGTCGGGCGAGCGCCACCGCTGTGGTGCAGGTGGTCACCACGGTCCGCGAGCGGCTGTTGCGCCAGGGCCTGCTCGACTCGGCCGAGATCGTCCGCATCGCCGCCCGACGTCTCCGCGACCGGTCGGTGCCCGATGCCGACCTCGCGATCGCGCCGCTCGTCCTCGTCGTCACCCAGCAGTTCAACCCGGCCCACGTCGCGATGCTGCAGGCCCTCGTCGCGCGCGCGCCGGGCGTCGTCGTGGTGGCCACCACGTCGCGCAATCCCGACCTGTCCGTGGCGCCGCACGTGTCGCGCCTCGTGAACGCCGACGTGTACGCACCCGAGCACCGCGCACCCGAGCGCACCGCCACGGTCGTGTCGTGTCCCGACCACGACGAGGAGGTGCGCGAGGTCACCCGTCGCATCGTCGCCCTGCTCGAACGCGGCGTGGTCGCCGATCGCATCGCCGTGTTCTTCCCTCCGGCCGGCCCGCACCGCAGCTCGATCGCCGCCTCGCTCGCCGCCGCCGGCATCGCGGCCCGCGGCCAGGTGACGCCACGGCTGAAGGGCTCGGTCGCGGGCCAGGTGCTGCGGCTGATGATGTCGATCGTGTCCGACGGGCTCGACCGGCGAACGCTCGTCGAGCTCGCCCGACTCGCCCCGTTCGGCCGCGACGTCGACCGTTCGAACACGGACGAGGGCGAGGGCGAGGGCGCCGAGAGCAGCGAGGTGGTCCGTACCTTCGCCCGCCGCGCCGACCGGTGGAACCGCCTCGCGCAGCGGCACGGTGTCGTCGGCGAGCGCGACTGGCCGGCGTTCGAAGCGGCGCTGCCCGACGACCCCGACCATTTCGATCACGCCGCGCACCGCTCGCTCATCGGGTTCGTCCGCCTGCAACGCATCCATCGTGATGCGGTGCGCGCAGCCACCACGTGGTCCGACGTCGCGACGGCGCTCGAGGCGTGGTTCACCACCCACTGCGGCACCGTCGAGTGGCGGCTCGACACGTGGGTCGGCTACCCGGTGTGGCAGCGGGAGGCGGCCGAACAGCTCGAAGGTGTGTTCGGCGTCCTCGCCGAGATCGAGCAGTTCGGGCTCGCGCTGCGCACCTCCACGCTCGCCCGGCTCGTGGCCGCGTTCCTCGACACCGACGTCGTCACCACCGAGAGCAAGGGCGCCGGCGTCTTCGTCGACCAGATCGTGGGGGCCACCGGCGCGGTGTTCGACCATGCGTTCGTGCTCGGGGCGAACGACCACCTGCTGCCCGGCCGG
>JAPLAA010000031.1 GCA_026393475.1 Actinomycetota bacterium | reverse complement strand
GCCGCGTTCCTCGACACCGACGTCGTCACCACCGAGAGCAAGGGCGCCGGCGTCTTCGTCGACCAGATCGTGGGGGCCACCGGCGCGGTGTTCGACCATGCGTTCGTGCTCGGGGCGAACGACCACCTGCTGCCCGGCCGGGTCGCCGACGACCTCGTGCTCACCCGACTCCACGGCGCCGAGCCGTTGGGCGTGCTCACCGGCCCGGCCAATCGACCGTTGCGCGACGAGCGCGGCGTCCTGGCCGCGCTCGACGGTGCGGCCGAGTCGGTCACGGTCACCTGGGCGCGCTGGGACGTCCGGTCGGGCGGCGACCTGTACCCGTCGCCGCTGCTCGCCGCGCAGCCCGCTGTCCACGCGCACGTGGCGTCGCACGCCGCGCAGCTCACATCGCAGCACACCGCCTGGCTCGACGCCGACGAGTGGTTCACCCGTCACCCCGACCGCAGCACACCGCGGCTCGCGCGTCGGCGTCGAGCGATCACCTCGCGTGCGCAGGCGTTGCCGGGCGAGTACGACGGACAGGTGGGCGACCTCGGCGACGCGCACCCGCTCACCCGCCGCGACGCCGAGGGCGAACAGGTCGAGGTCGGCATCACCTCGTTCGAGGACTGGGTCACCTGCGGCCTCGAGTACTTCGTCACGCGCGTGCTCGGCGCCCGCACCGACGACACCGATCCGTCGGAGATCACCGACATCGAGCCGCGCGAGAAGGGCACCGTCATCCACACGGTGTTCGAGCGACTCATCCTCGACTGGCTCGAGGCGCACCCCGACGCCGAGCGGCCGTGGATCGTCGACGACCACGATGTCGAGGTGATGGCCGCACGAGCGGAGGCGGTCCTCGACGAGCTCGCCTCGCCGCTGCTCGCCGCCCACCACCTCGGACACCCGGAGATGTGGCGGGCGCGCCGCGCCCAGATCCTCACGGCGATGCGACGCGGACTCGAACTCGAACGCGACGACCAGGTGATCCCGGTCGCCGCCGAGTTCGCGTTCGGACGTCGCAGCGACGGTGTCCGCCCGGCAGCTACCTGGGTCTCGCCCGACGGCGACCAACGGGTGCGGTTCAGCGGGTCGATCGACCGGCTCGACCTGCTGCCCGACGGCACGCTGCGCGTGATGGACCTGAAGTCGGGCAGCGACATCCCGTTCCGCAAGATCGACGTGCTCGCACCGCTCGGGCCCGATCGGGACAAGCTGCAGCTCGCGTTCTACGGCTGGGCGGTCGAGCACCTGCTCGCCCGGCCGGTGTCGTCGTCGGCCTATCGGTTCGTGGGACGTCCGGAAGCGGCCGCCGACGTCGCGCTCGAGCTCACGACCGAGGTTCGCGACGAACTGCACGCTCGCCTGCACGAGATCGCCGAGGCCATCGGCCAGGGTCGGTTCGAGCCAGGGGAGGTGGGCACCTGGGGCTGTGATGTGTGCGCGCCCGACGGGCTCGGCACGTTCGAGGTCAACCAGCGCCGCATCGAGTGGAGCGGTCTCCTCGACGACGACGACCTCGACGATCCGTTCGACGGTTCCGACCTGACCGGCCTCGACGGGGGCGACGCGTGAGCGCCACCCAGCTCGACCTGTTCGCCACGCCCGAGCTGGCCGACCAGGCCGCGCGCGACGACGCCGTCCATCGCATCGACACCTCGTTCGTCGTGTCGGCCGGCGCCGGCGCCGGCAAGACCGAGACGCTCATCCGCCGTCTCGAACAGGTGCTGGCCCACGGTGGCGACCCGTCGCGCATCGTGGCGATCACCTTCACCGAGCGCGCCGCGCGCGACCTCGTCAACAAGCTCCGGGCCAAGCTGCCGTCGCACATGACGGCGGCGGTCGAGCAGATGACGGTCGGCACGATCCACTCGTTCTGTCTCGGCATCCTCCGGCGTCATCCGCTCGAAGCAGGCCTGCCGCCGGTGTTCTCCACCCAGGACGAGCTGCTCGCCGGCACCGACGTCCGCGACCGTGCGCTGCGCATCCGCCACCGCATGTTCGAACGGGTGCAGGCCCTCGACGATCCGGCCCTGCGCGAGGCGCTCGACGTGCTCGTGGCCGAGAACGGCATCGGCCACATCGACGCGCTCATCGGCCTCGTCGACCAGCAGTGGGACCGGTTCGACGAGCTCGACCCGACGGCGCCCACCCCGTGGCAGGCGGCGTGCCATCAGGCGCTGGCGAGGGTGCGCGAGCTCGCCCACGACCGCGAGGTGCCGCTCAAGCTGCGGGTGCTCATCCAGGATCTGCTGCCCGGCGTCGACGCGTGCCTCGCCGCGCCGACGATGGCGGCGGCAGTCGCCGCGGTGCCGAGCACCACGGCGCTGCGCAGCACGGGCGGGCCGGCCGGCAAGCCGGCGCGCGACGAGGTGAAGGCGTGCCTCGGCGCGGTGAAGGGCATCGTCCACGACACCGCGGTCCGCCACCTCGCGCACGTGCTGGTGCCGATCGTGCTCGAGGAGGCGCACGCCCGCTACCAGAGCGGCAGCCTCTCCTTCGACGACATCCTCGTGCTGACCCGGCGCCTGCTCACCCAGCAGCCGGCGCTGTGCCGCCGCATCCGCGCCGAGATCGACCACCTGTGCGTCGACGAGTTCCAGGACACCGACGTCGTGCAGTACGACATCGTCCAGGTGCTCACGGCGCCAGCGAGTTCGTCCGGGCCGTCCGCGGACCATGCAGAGGATGCCGAGGATGCCGAGGATGCCGAGGATGCCGACGACGCCGTGCCGCACACGCCGATCCTGTTCGCGGTCGGCGACCCGAAGCAGTCGATCTACGGCTTCCGCGAGGCCGACGTCGGCCTGTTCGCAGCGCTCCACCGGCTCCCCCACCTCACCGCGCTGCAGCTCACCACGAACTTCCGTTCGCGCCCCGCGGTGCTGCGATGGGTGAACGCGCTGTTCCACGCCTGGTTCGATGCCGACCAGGGCGCCGGCCAGGTGCCGTTCTCGGCGCTCGATCACCACGTGCCCGATGCACCCGCGACCGTCACGGTGATCGGCGGCCCGATGGAGGTGCCTGCCGAATTGGCCGCACAGCGGCAGGCCCGCGACCTGGCGCGCATGATCGCCGCCGCGCACGATTCGTGGATCGTGCGCCACCGCGACGACGAGCGGCGTGCGACCTACGGCGACATCGCCGTGCTCGTGCGCACGCGTGCCGACCTCACCCATCTCGAGCCGGCGCTGCGCCGCGCCGGCATCCCGTACGTGATCGAAGGCGGCGCCCTGCTGTACGACACGCGCGAGGTGCGCGACCTCCTGCGCGTCCTCACCGCGATCAACGACACGGCATCGCCGATCAAGGTCGTCACCGCGCTGCGCACGTCGGTGCTGGCGCTCAGCGACGTCGAGCTCGTGGCCCACCGCAACGCCGGCGGCACCTGGTCGCTCCACGCGCCGGCCGACCGGAGCGGTCACCCGGCCGTGCTGCAGGCGCTCACGACCTTGCGCACCTGGGCCGATGCGCGGCACCGCACACCGATGCCGGAGTTGCTCGAACAGATCGCGCGCAGTCGCGCCGCGCACGCGGCGTCGCTGGTCGACGGCGCGCCAACCACCACCTGGCGGCGGCTGCGTCTGGTGCTCGACGAGGCGCGCTGGTGGTACGAGCAGACGGGCGGATCGCTCGGCGAGTACCTGTCGTGGATCGCACTCCGCGTCGAGAACGACGACCGCAGCAACGTCACCACCGACGAGACCGACGAGGACTCGGTCCACATCCTCACCGTGCACGCGGCCAAGGGCCTCGAGTTCCCGATCGTGATGGTCGCCGGGATGGGTCGGCAGCGGCCGGGCGGCGACCATGTGCGGGCCGCGTTCGGCACCGCCACCGATGGCAGGCGCACGGTGGAGCTGAAGTACGGAAAGCTCGCCACGCTCGGCTTCGACAGCACCGACGACCGGGTGCTCGGCCGGCTCGAGGCGGCCCGGTTGGCGTACGTGGCCTGCACCCGTGCCAAGGACCACGTCGTCGTCTGTCTCCACCACGGTCGGCGATCGTCGGCGACCACCGCGGCCGAGATGGCGCCGTACCTGCCCGAGACCGACGAGGTGGTCGATCTCCCGCCCGCTCGTCTCGTCGATCCACCGGCCGTGGTCGACCTCGACGACCGGGTCGATCGGCCACCGCCGCGCGAGACCACGTGGAAGGTCCGCTCGAGCTGGTCGGCCACCCAGATGCGCCACCGTGACGACGATGCGCCGGTGGCCGTCCCCACCGCCGTCGCCGCCCGCGGCCTCGTCGCCGACGACACCGCGTTCCTCGTGCGGCCCGCCCTGCCACCCGACATCGACGACGACACCGAACTCGTCGAGGACAGCGACACGGCGCGCGACACCGACGACGGACCGGCGACCGAGCCGGGCGAGAGCGTGCACAGCAAGCCGCCGCGCTCGTTCGCCGCACTGCCCGACCAGATCGGCCGGTACGGCACCCGCGTCGGCCGCGCCGTGCACGGTGTGGTGCAGGTGCTCCCGTTCGACGACCCGCTGCCGCTCGTGTCCGCGCTCGTGGTGCAGCAGTGCCGGGTCGAGGAGGTGCCCGAACGGTTCCACGCCTACGTCGCCCAGCTCGTCCGGTCGATCGCGACGAGCGAGGCGTTCACCCGCATGGCCACCGTGGCGCGCACGGGCACGGTCCGCCGCGAGATGTACGTCGGGGCCGAGGTCGCCGGCGAGGGGGTCTACGGCATCATCGATGCGGTCTGGATGGAGGACGCACGGTTCGTGGTGGTCGACTTCAAGACCGACCACGTGCTCGAGACCTCGGCCGTGCTCGCCGACCGGTACCGCCCCCAACTCGAGGCGTACGCATCGGCCCTGCGTGCGGCCACCGGGGTGGAGGTCGCGGCCACGTTGCTGTGCGTCGCACGGGCCGACGGCACCCCCGCGCTCACCGTCTCGGTGTGAGGTCGCGACCGCCGGGTTTTCCGTGTGATCGCCGATCGCGCGTCGTTAGACTCCCCGACTGCGCCCAGATAGCTCAGTCGGTAGAGCATTTCACTCGTAATGAAAAGGTCCAGGGTTCGATTCCCTGTCTGGGCTCCAGGTCACCGGCTCCCGTCGGCGCCCGTCGTCTCCGCCACACGTGCGGGACGCCCCACTCGGGTCGTCGTCTCCGCGTGTGCGCCTCACCCGGACCGCTCCTCCCGACACGATCGTCGTGAGGACTGCGTGGTAGCAACGTCTCGTCCGACCGAGGCGTCGCGACCATCCCGAGGCAGGCAGGTGCAGCCATGAGCGCAGCAGCAGACGCGGCAACCAGTGCGAGCGGGTCGTTGGCCGACCGCTTCCGGATGGACGGCATGGTCGCCGTGGTCACCGGATCAGGCCGCGGCATCGGGCGAGGCATCGCCGTCGGCCTGGCCGACTGCGGCGCCGACGTGGTGGTCACCGCACGACGGCAGGCCGAGATCGACGGCGTGGTCGCCGAGGTCCGTTCGAGGGGACGGCGAGCGATCGGCGTCGCCGGCGACATCCGCGACAGCAGCTTCATCCACGAACTCGTCGAGCGCACCGTCTCCGAGCTCGGTCGCCTCGACGTGTGGGTCAGCAACGCGGGCGGTTCCGAACACAAGGGCACCTACGCCACGGTCGACATGCCCGACGAGCACTGGGACGGCCAGTTCGACCTGAACCTGCGGCCGCACTTCCTCGCAGCCAAGGCCTGCGCCAAGGTGATGCAGCCCGGGTCGTCGCTGATCGGCATCTCGTCGACGAGTTCGCTCGCACCGTCGCCGAACTTCGCCGCCTACGGAGCCGCGAAGGCGGCGATGAACCACCTCACGCGCACGCTGGCGGTCGACCTCGGTCCGCGGGGAATCCGGGCCAACGCACTCGCCGTCGGCATCGTCCCCACCGAGTCGCTCACCACCATCGGCGGCATCACCGACGACGCGTTGCCGTCGCTGGCGAAGGCGATCCCGCTCGGTCGGCTCGGCGAACCGTTCGACGTGGCCGCCGCCGTGGTGTTCCTCGCCTCACCGGCGGGTTCGTGGATCACCGGCCAGACGTTGGCCGTGGCCGGCGGCCGCGGCTGATCAGCCCGCCGGCGGGACCCACGTCGCCGGACGCGCACCGTCTCGCGCCCGCTCGGCCGGCATCGCGTCGGTCACCGGCCGGATTGCGTCCCTCGCCACCTTCCAACCCCATCCGCTGAGGATCCGGTAGTGGCGGAACCGCCAGCGGTCGCCGTCGGGGACGGCCTCGCCCTGGTACTGACCGCCCTGCAGGATGCCGACCGCAGCTGTCGACGTCATGAAGTAGGCCGACAGCCGCGCGCTCGAGCAGTCGGGCGCCACCTCGATGGCGATGTTGCTCGCGTGGTGCCCGCCCTGGATCGCCGGCGCGGTCACCGTGTGAGCCACGTAGAGCGGCTTGATCGCGTCGTGCCCGACGAAGGTGAGATCGGCCATCGTGCCGGGCGGGAAGTTGAGCACCTCCAACGTCGCGTCGGCGGTGAACACCGCAGGCACGAGCTCGTCGGGATACCCGACGTCGAGGAAGTAGAGGTACTCGTTGAACGTCGCCAGCACGGCCTCCTTCGCCTCGAGGCGGGCCAGACGCGCCTCGGCGATCGCCAGGCGCTGTTCGAGATCGGACGACGGATCGGTGCTCCCCATGAGGCGACGCTACGCGCCGGACCGCACCGACGACGTGCCGTAGGCGCAGCCGAAGCCGCTCGGGAACACGGCGGCACGCCGATGGTGAAGACTGCCGCGATGGGATTCGACGTTCACGCGGTCATCACGCTCCGCAAGGCTCCGTCCGAGGCGTTGATGACCGAACTGGATCATCGCTTCGGACTGGCCTCGCACGAGGTGGGGACGAAGACGGTCAGCATCACCGAGCACGTGTCGGTCGGCGATGCCGACGACGCGCTCGCGTTCGTGCGCAGCCTGCTGGAGGATGCGATCCCCCAGGGCGCGGTGATCACGACGATCGACGCCACCACCGACGCCGGCTGAGTCGCGGTCGGGTCGACGAACCGGCCCGTTCAGGTCGGCTGTCAGGTCGGCTGTCAGGTCGGTGAGGCAGGATCGGCCACACAGCGCACGCCCGGCCAGGTCTCGACGTAGGGCATCGTCGACTCCAGGAACGACGTGATCGCGTGCTGCGGCTGCACCAACCCGCGTGCCCGGATGTCGGCCAGCTCGGCCCGCAGCCACGACTGCTCCCGGCGGAGGTCGGCGGTGGAGACGTGGGCGAGATCGATCCGCCCGTCGTCGTCGACCACCACCACGCCGAGCAGCGACCCCTGCTCGGTCGGACGTCCGAGCTCGCCGTAACCGACCGCGCGAGCGGTGGTTCGCAGTGCCCGGTGCAACCAGCGCTGCAGGTCGCGGACCGCCTGATCGAGGCCACGCACGAGCGGTGCCGGCTCGTCCTGCACCCCGAGGCGACCGGCCAGCAGCGCCACCAGCTCACCTCCGTCGATGCGGGGGCGCAGTGCGGCGGTGAGCACGCTGTCGGCCAGCGCGACGTCGCCCGCGACGCGACCGACCGCGTCGGCGGCACACGGCACCAAGGAGATCTCGAGGAAGCGCTGCGCACGGAGATGGAGCAGCCCGCGCACCTCGTCGTGGAGCACCGCGGCGTGCCACGCGCGAAGGATCCCCCCATCGCTCGACGCATGCGCGTGCGGCGTGCCCACTCGGCATCCTCCTTGAGCCAGATCCGTCGAGCTGTCGCTCCCGACGGGCGTCGTCCGTGACCCTCCCAGTCAACTCCATGCACACACCGCGACACCGTCTTACAGGGCGTCGCAGGTGGCCGTCATCAGGACGTCCTCCCAGCTCGCACCGCTCGGTCGCCCGAACGCTGCTTGACCGGATCCCGGGTGATCGGACGATCCGGGCATCCGAACTCGTCGCGTTCCGTCCACGTCCCGGTGCACCGGCGGCCCCGTCCGTCTCGCGCCGCGCCCCACCACGGTCCGGTGCGAGCGATCGCGGATGCCGTCGGACCACCCGTCCGGGGAGGGCGAGTGATGGCGGACCGGATGATCCCGATCTGCGTCGTGTGCGGCGCCGACCTCCACCGGGGCGACCAGAACTGCCGGGCATGCGCCCGAGCGGCGCTCGCATCGCTGGTCACGACGACGACGACGACCGCCACGACCGCATCGCTGGTCACGACGACGACGACGACCGCCACGACCGCCACGCCCGCCACGACCGCAACGACCGCAACGACCGCCACGACCGCCACGACGATGCCACTGCTCGAGGTCGTGCCACGAACCGCTGCACACGGTCCTCGGCCCGAACGACAGCACTCGCGGACGCGCGCCCGCGCGGGCGCGTTCGCGCTCGTGGCCGCAGCCGTGCTCGCCGCGGCCGCCGCCGTCGACCGGGGCCCGCTGCTGCCGACCGCGGTCGCGAGCGCCTCGGCCGACGCCTTCGACTCGGGTGCGATCGCGGCCACGACCGAGTCCGGTCCCACCGGCTCCGACCCGAGTTCCGAGGCGACCGGCACGGCGCCGACGCCCGACGGGACGACGCCGCCGAGCGCCGTCCCGGCAACTGCCGTCGGGGACACGTCGGCATCGACCGAGGTGCCGCCCGCCGAGCCGGCAGCGGTCGACAGCGCCGCAGTACCGGTGACCGGCGTCGACGGGTCCGTGGTGGTCGATCCCGAGGCCGATCGCGTCACGACGAGGCGCCGCGGTGGCAGGGGCAGCGACACCGGCGCGCCCGCCGGCGACGATCTCGCCGCGTTCGTCGACCCGCAACCGGGCGACCTCGGCGCCACCGACGACCCGACGGCCGGTTCGTCGACCGGTGGAGCCGACGCTGCCGGTTCGCCCACGGTCGACCAGTCGGCGCCGAGCCCCGGCACCACCGACGCCCCGGCGCCCGCGACCACCGTGCGCACCCCCACGACGGTCGCGCCGACGACCACGGTGCGACCGACGACCACGACCTCGCCGCCCACGACGACCGATCCGCCGACGACCACGTCGCCGCCCACGACGACGAATCCGGAGCCGCCGCCCACGACCGCGACGCCCGATCCGGCGCCCGATCCCCACGTCCCGGACCCTGCGCCCGACCCGGCCCCCTGAACCGGGCCCCTGAACCGGGCCGCTCGAACCGGCCACCTGAACCGGGCCGCCCGAACCGGGCCACGATCCCGGTGACGACGTCCTAGCCCGCCGGGATGTCGGTGCCGAGCACAGCGGGCAGCCACTCCTCGAGCCGCTCCCACATCGCGTCGCCGCTCTTGGCCAGCAGGTGACCGTCGCCGGGCAGCCGCACCAGCTCGCCCGTGCCCGCGATCATGCGCACCATCTCGCTCGCCTCGATCGGCAGGATCTCGTCCCGCTCGCCGTGGAACATCAGCAGCGGACGTCCGGCGAGACCACCCGCCACTTCGCACCCGGCCGATTGCGTCGCGAACGTCACGACGCCCGCCACCATCGCCTCCAGCCCGACCGCTACACGCACCGCGACCGCACCGCCGAAGCTGTGTCCCATCACCACGACCCGCTGTGCACCGGCGCCACCGATCGCGAGCTGCACCGCGGCGGCCACGTCGATGCAGCACGAGTCGAGATCGTTCGGACGCCGGTAGCTCACGCGCAGGACGGGCACGCCGCGTGCCGCCCACTCGACGCCGAGTCGGTGGTACAAGCCATCGGCAGGACCGAGCAGCCCGCCCATCGCGCCGCCGCAGAGCACGAGCGCGGCCGGCGGCTCGTCGACGCCGACCGGCTCGTGCCACAGCAGCGTGAGCAGGCCGCGCATCGAGAACATCTCGACGTGGCGCAGGGTCGGCGTGAGCATCACGTCCTGCGTGGCGAGCACCCCGACGAGTTCGAGCGGGGTCTGGCCCGCGCCCGTGTCGTCGGGGCCATCCGGGTGCCCGCCGCTGCGGTCGGCGTCGCCGCTCATGTTGGGTACCCTAACGCCCGCATGTCGCCCGCCGAGCCGCTGGACGGTCCCACCCAGGACGCACGGGCCGACCCCTGCCCGGTCGATCTCGCCGATCCCGAGCAACTCCATCTCGCCGTGCGCGTCGGCCTCGCGTGGATCGAGCTGCGCCGGGGCGCGGCGATGAGCGCGCTGCGCGACCACCTGTTCGGCAGCGGCGACGATGCGCTCGAACAGGGTCAGATGGACACCCTCGATCTGCTGGCGCAGCAACCCAGCTGGCGGATGAGCGATCTCGCCGACGCGCTGCGCGTCGATCCGTCCACTGCGACCCGGGCCGTCCAGCGCCTCGTTCGCTCCGGCCTCGCGGCACGCAGCACCAGCGTCGACGACGGCCGCGTCGTCATGGTGGCGATCACCGCGGCCGGCGCGTCACGTCACGCCGAGGTCGCCGAGCGCCGCGGCCGCCTCATGGCCCACCTGATGGGCGCCTACGAGCCGGCCGAACGGGTGCAGCTCGCCGACATGCTCGAACGCTTCGTCGCGTCGATCGACACCTTCGTCGCTCCCGACGCCCACTGACGGGCACCCGACCGGTACCCGACCGATCGCCCCGGACGGCCGCGGGCGTCGTGCGTTAGGGTCGAGCCCATGGCCGATCGGACCGCGTTCGCAGAGGAGGCGATGCAGTACGCCCCCCAGCTGTACAGCGCCGCGCTCCGCATGACCCGCAACTCGGCCGACGCCGAGGACCTCGTGCAGGAGACGTTCCTCAAGGCGTACCGCAGCTTCGCGTCGTTCCAGGACGGCACCAACCTGCGCGCCTGGCTGTTCCGAATCCTCACCAACACGTTCATCAACACCTACCGGGCCAAGCAGCGTCGGCCGGTCGAGACCGACCTCGACGACGTCGAGGACCTGTACATGTACAAGCGCATCGGTGCGCTCCAGTCGGCGTCACGCAGCGCCGAGGACCAGATGTTCGACCTGTTCACCGACGACGAGGTGAAGCGCTCGCTCGAGGAGCTCCCCGAGTCGTTCCGGTTGCCCGTTCTCCTCGCCGACGTGGAGGGGTTCGCGTACAAGGAGATCGCCGAGATGCTCGACATCCCGATCGGCACCGTGATGTCGCGGCCGCACCGGGGAAGAAAGGCGATGCAGAAGCGGTTGATGGACTACGCGCAGGCACGAGGCCTCGTTCCCACCCCTGCTTCCCCCGCTTCGCCGGAGGGTTCGACGGAGACCGCCACCCATGGCTGATTGCAACGAGACACTGCGAGAACTCGACGCCTTCCTCGACAGCGAGCTGTCCGAGGAGACCCGCGTCGCGATCCGTTTCCACCTCGAGGAGTGCCCCGACTGCTTCCAGGCCTTCGACTTCCACGCCGAGTTGAAGCTCGTGGTGTCGCAGAAGTGCAAGAACGACGAGATGCCCCCCGGCCTGCTGGCCAAGCTCCAGCAGTGCTTCGGTGATCCCGACGAGCCGACGCTCGGTGACGATCCCTTCGCCGCCACCGACGAGCTCGACGCCGGCCCCGACGGCGCCTGATCACGGTCGGAACGGGTCACGCCCGTGGATTGGCCCCAACAGGGGCGCCACTGGCTACGCTGGCCGCATGTTCGCGGTTATCTGGCACTTCTGGATCGGCCTGATCCTCACGATCGCCTCCGTCGTCGGTGTCGTGGCCGTGGTCGGCGGCTACCTGAAGATGGTGACCGCGCAGCGCTACCCGGGCAAGCGTGCCCGTCGCGACGACTGACCCGACCGATCCGCACGAGCCGATCGATCCGGCCCACTCGAGCGGTCGCCACCCGAGCGGCCACCACCCGAGCGGCCGGCACCCGAGCGGCCGGCACGGCCCTGGGACGATGACCACCGATCCGGCGTCCACCGCCTGGGTCGTCCCC
This sequence comes from Actinomycetota bacterium, assembly GCA_026393475.1. Lineage (GTDB taxonomy): Bacteria > Actinomycetota > Acidimicrobiia > Acidimicrobiales > Ilumatobacteraceae > VFMC01. Next base: position 22,110 of record JAPLAA010000031.1, on the reverse strand, counting down.
GCCGCACGCGAGCTGCTGCCGCGCTGCACCTTCCCCCCTCCCGGCACCGCCGTCACCTGTGCGGTCTCCGGCGGCGCCGACTCGATCGCCCTGCTGGTGCTCGCCGTGGCCGCCGGCTGCCATGCCACGGCGGTGCACGTCGACCACGGGCTGCGGCCCGGTTCGGCCGAGGAGTACCGCCAGGTGGCCGCCGTCGCCGCTCGCCTCGGTGTCGACTCGCGCAGCGTTGCCGTGCACGTCGGCGACGGCCCGAACCTCGAGGCACGAGCACGCGCCGCACGCGCCGGCGTCCTGCCGCCCGACGCGCTCACCGGGCACACCGCCGACGACCAGGCCGAGACCGTGCTGATCAACCTGCTCCGTGGCGCCGCCCTCGACGGCCTCGCGGCGATGCGGCCGGGGTCGCGCCATCCGATCCTCGGGTTGCGCCGCGACGAGACGCGGTCGCTGTGCCGGCGCCTGGAGATCGACGTCGTCGACGACCCGTCGAACGACGACCGCCGCTTCCTGCGCAACCGGGTGCGCCACGACCTGCTGCCCTCGCTGTCCGACGCGGCTGGCCGCGATCTCGTCCCCGTCCTCACCCGCCAGGCCGACCTGTTGCGCGATGAGGCCGACCTGCTCGACGAGCTGGCGGCCGCGCTCGACCCGACCGACGCCCGGGCGATCGCCGCGGCACCCGTGGCCCTCGGGCGCCGAGCGGTCCGCCGGTGGTTGAGCGGCGACGGTCATCCACCGGACGCGGCGACCGTGCAGCGGGTGCTCGACGTCGCCGCCGGACATGCGCTCGCATGCGACATCGGCGCCGGCCGCCGCGTCACCCGCTCGCACCAGCTCCTCACCCTCGAGCCCCGCGAACCCTGAAGGCGGCTGAAGGCGGCTGAATGGTTTGCTCCGGCTGTCGTCTATCCTCGACGTTCGATGTCGTGCGTACGAGTGAGTTCCTGATGCCACCTCGCCTGCGCGGGAAGTGGGCCCTCGGGATCACACCTCGCAACTTCACCTGGATCATGAAGGACAAGCTCGCGATCTGTGAGCGCCCCGGCGGCTACGGCGACAACCATCGTCGTGTGCGCCGCCAGGAAGAGATCATCTGGCTGCGCGAGAACGGCTTCGGCTGCCTCGTCAGCATCATCCCGGCACCGCACAACCTGCACAACTACGACGAGCTCTCGCTGCCCTACCGGCATCGCCCGTTCACCGGCCTCGACGACCTCGGCCTGTGGTTGAAGACCTTCTACACCGAGCTCCATGCGCTGCTCGAGAACAACGTGAAGGTCATCGTCCACAACGAGAACGTCGACGATCGCCTCGTCGGCATCATGGGCGGCTACATCCGCTGGAGCGGTCTGGTCGAGGACCCGTCGCAGGCCATCACGGTCATCGAACGCATCGCCGGCCGCCAGCTCGACCCGTTCGGTCGCGAAGTCATCCTGATGGTGCACGAGCTGCGCTGACGGCAGCTGTTGCTGGCGCCAAGAGATGATCATCGGAGCATGAGCACGACCCCGGCCAACTGGTATCCCGACCCGACGGGTCGCAACGACCACCGTTACTGGGACGGGCAGGCCTGGACCGACCACGTCAGCAACCAGGGGATCACCGGTACCGATCCCGTGCAGACCGCCCCCACCCGCCTCGATCGCCTCGACGGGAAACTCACGGTGGGCAACGAGGCCAACCCCGAGCTGATCCAGCGGATGACGTCGGGCGACGGCACGCGACGCAGCGCTGCGGTCGGCGCACCCTCGTTCGCAGGTTCCGGTTCGATCTTCGACGAGCCCGTGCTGATCGTGAACCAGAAGGCGAAGATCATCGAGCTCAACAACCAGTACGGCGTGTTCGACCGCAACGGCACCCAACTCGCCGCCGTCAACCAGGTCGGGCAGAGCACGGCGAAGAAGGTGCTGCGCCTCGTGTCGAGCCTCGACCAGTTCCTCACCCACCAGCTCGAGATCACCGACGCCAACGGCAACGTCGCGCTCCGTCTCACCCGTCCGGCGAAGGTGTTCAAGAGCACCGTTCTCGTCAGCGACGGCCACGACCGCGAGATCGGTCGCATCGTGCAGGACAACGTGTTCGGCAAGATCCACTTCACCCTGCAGGCAGGCGAGCACACCTACGGCTCGATCAGGGCCGAGAACTGGCGGGCATGGGACTTCCGGATCGATGACCACACCGGCACCGAGGTGGCACGGATCACCAAGACGTTCGAGGGGCTGGCGAAGACGCTGTTCACCACCGCCGACAACTATGTGGTGCAGATCCACACGAAGCTGCCGCAGCCGCTGAACGCACTCGTCGTCGCGTCGGCGCTGTCGGTCGACACGGCACTCAAGCAGGATTCGCGCGGCTTCGGCTGATCAGCACCATCAGCACCATCAGCACCGCGGCACCTGCCGCAGGTCAGCCGGCGCCGACGACGTCGATGATCACGTCGGCCGGGTTGATGCTGCGCAGGCACACCTGCCCGCCGCTCAACCGCACCGGCACCACGGCCGTCGTCACCCGGTTGGGCACCGCGGCGATCACGCTCCCCGAGGTCGGGCCCTCGTTGCACGGGTAGGCGAACACGCTCGTGCCGCCACCGCCGGTCACCAGCGTGATCGCGAGCAGCGCGGTCGATGCCCCGGCGGGCACGCCACCGAGCCCCGCCACCTGCACGGGCGTGCCGGCCTGGCCGACACCGCCGGACGACCGGGAGTCGAAGATGCGCAGCGGATCGACGGTCGACACCTTGGTCGACCCCGCCCACACGCCGGTGACGTCGATGATCACATCGGTCGCCACGGTGCTCGTGAGGCACCATCCCGACGGGTTCACCCGCATCGTCATCGCGAACGACGACACCGGGTCGGCGCTCATCGCCGTGCTCCACAGGCCCTGTCCGCAGAAGCCCAACGAGAACGTGCCGGCGGCGTCGGGGTTGACGAACGTGACGGCCACCGAGAGCGCCTGGGCATCGGCGGGCACGCCGAGCACCGAGTTGGCGATCTGGATCTGGTTGCCCGGCGCGAGCCGGCCGGTGGTGCGCGTGTCGAGCACGCGGGTGGCCGTGACCGCCTGCAACCCGACCCCGTTCGCCGACTGCGCCGCGAGCACCTCGACCTTCACCTTCGCAGTGGCGCTCGACGTCACGCAGAGCTGGCCCTTGACGACGCGCACCATCGAGGTGCCGACCGCACCACCGCCCTGGCGGAAGCTCAGCTGCGACGCCACCGGTGCACCGGTCTCGCACGCGTAGGTGACGACGTAGCCCGACGACGACGCGCCGCTCACGGTGAGCCGGACCAGCACCCCGGCCGTTCCCGACGGCACGCCGGCGAGGCCGCTCACCTTCACGGTCTGCCGCGAGAACGGCGCCATCGCCCCACCGTTCCACGCCGAGTCGTACGCGGTCTTCGGGGAGAAGAACTGCCAGGCGGCGCCGGGGGCCGGTGCCGTGGGCGAGGTGTTCGTCGGCACGACGGGCGCAGGCGCGGTGGTGCCAGGCGCCGGTGCCGTCGTCGCAGGTGCCGTCGGCGCCGGGGTCGCAGGTGCCGTCGTCGCCGTCCCCGGGCCAGCGGGGGCGAGAGTGCTCGGCGTGGGCGGCAGCGTCCCGCTGGGCTGGGGCGGCGGCGTGGTGTTGCGGCACCCGTCGACCGCACGGACGATCGGCGTGGGGTTCACCGCGGCACCGCCGCGAGGATGGATCTCGAAGTGCAGGTGTGCGCCCGACGCGTTGCCGGTCCGGCCGACGTAGCCGATGATCTGACCGGCGACGACCTTCGACCCCACCTTCAGATCGGGCGCGAACGCCGAGAGGTGCGCGTAGAAGTAGTAGCTGCCGTCGTTCCCGGTGAGCCACCAGGCGTTGCCCGACAGCGATCCGGCGCGGTCGAGCGTCTGCTTCGACAGGGTGCCGTCCTGCACGGCGTACACGTACTGACCGGCCTTGGCCATGATGTCGACGCCCTCGTGCAGTCGTCCGCCACCGCGGGGCGCCTGCCACGAATCGATGAACCAGCACGGACCCTGCGTGGGGAACGCGGCGAGGTTCACGGCCAACTGGCCGGCCGGCGGCGCGGTCGTCCCGGTCACCGTCGTCACGGTCGCGCCGGCGGGCAGGCACAGCTGCATGCCGGGGAACAGCGGCGACGACGCGGTCGCCCCGTTCGCCGAGTACAGCGAACTCTGCGACACGCCCGTCTTCTTGGAGATCGCGAACCACGAGTCGCCGGACACGACGGTGTACATCGTCGTGCAGGTCGACGGAGCCGCAGCGGGTGCCGCCGCCGGCGCGGGTGCCGCGGCAGGGACGGCCGCCGGACAGGCGGGCAGCAGCAGCGCCATCGACGACAGCGCGATGATCCGACCGCGACCGTTCCGACCGTTCCGACCGTTCCGACGAGTCAGGCGCCCGCGGAACGACGTGCGCCGGGAGTCGTCGGAGCGCACGGTGGTACCCGCCCCCGAAGGGGACGGCTCGGCGCCCGTCCGCTCGTTCATGCACCTCTGGTATCGGCCCGCCGCGTCACCCGCTTGAGGAACCCATGACAGACTCGACCCATGTCGTCGGTCGTCGTCATGGGCAGCGCCCAACAACTCGTCCAGCCCGATCGTGTCGTCGTCGGCCTCGGTCTCACCGTCGTCGCAGCCGACGCGGCGACGGCGCTCGACCAGGTCAGCGAGCGTTCCGTCACCCTGGGCGACCGCCTCGCCGAGCTCGGCTTCACGTCCGCCGACTGGGTGACCGACGGCGTCACCGTCGCCGAGGAGTGGGAGTACCGCCGCGACCAGAACACCCTGGTCGGCCATCGCGCCTCCACCGCGATCACCGTCACCATCGACGAACTCGACCGGCTCCCCCGACTGCTGCGGCTCGCCGTCGGCGACGCCGGGGCCCAGGTGCGCAACCTGTCGTGGCAGGTCGACACCGCCCACCCCGTTCGCCACGAACTGCTCGGTCGAGCCGCGCTCGACGCTCGCCGCCGCGCCGAGGCCTACGTGTCGGCGCTCGGGTTGCGGCTCGGCGCCGTCGAACTGATCAGCGAGGCGCCGATCAGCACCGGTCCCGCCCCGATGGCCGACGCGATGCCGATGATGCGGGCGATGAAGGCCGGCGGTGCCGAGATGGCCGTCAGCGCCGGTCAGATCGAGCTCTCCGCCCAGGTGCACGTGCGATTCGCGATCCTCCCGTTGGGCGGCTGAACGGATAGCGTGCTCGGTGTGAGCGGGCAACGGTTGCTCGTGAGCGGGATGGGAGGGGAGCTCGGCTCCCTGGTCGCATCACTGCTCGAGCAGGAACCCTGGGTGGGTTCGCTCTGTGGCATCGATGTCGACCCGCCCCGTCGCCGGCTGCGCACGGCCGAGTTCCATCGGATCGAGCCGTCCGACCGCGAACGAATCGTCGACGTCGTCACCACGTTCGACCCCCACGTGCTCATCCACCTGGCCGTGTGGGAACCCGACGCCCGGGCCGGCACGGCGCACGCGAAGCAGTTCACCACCGACGCCACCACCGCCATCCTGGGTGCCGCGGCGGAGTGCCCGTCGCTCGAGAGCATCGTCGTGCGCAGCGGCATCGAGATCTACGGACGCAACCGGCACTCGCTCACCCGACCCGACGAATCGGTCGCCCCCGATCCCACCAGCGAGTACGGGCGGATGGTCGAACGGATCGAGACCGTCGCCCAGTCGGTCGCCCAGCGCATCGGCGTCGCGGTCGGCGCACTCCGCCTCGCCCCGGTCCTCGGGCCGCACGTGCCGAGCCCGCTCGGCCGCCTGCTCCGCCAGCCGGTCGTGCCGTTCAGCATCCTGGCCGACCCGCCCTTCGCCGTCGTCGAGGACGCCGACGCCGCTCGTGCGTTCGTCGCCGCCGCGAAGCTCCGACTCGACCAGCCGATCAACGTGGTCGCCCCCGGTGCGATCACCGGACTCCAGGCGATCATGCGCGGCAAACGAGTGCCGCTGCCCCTCGTCGGTCCCGAGTGGTACCTCGCCCGCCAGCTGTCGCACCTCGGCGGCGCCCCCATCCCCGAGCACGTCATGGAGGTGCTCCACCGCGGCCGCCTGGCCGACGGCACCCGCGCCCACGACGTGCTCGGCCTCGTGCCCGCCACGTCCACGCCGGAGGTCATCGACCGACTGTTCCGGTGGGAGAGCGTGGTGCGCATCACCAAGCCGCAGATGCGTGCGGCAACGATCCACGGGGTGGCCTGACATGGCACAGCTCATCGAACTCCCCCGCCGCGCGGTCGAGACCACCGCCCGCACCGCGACCACCGCGGTCACGGCCCCGTTCCGACCGTTCCGGCCCCTGTTGCCCGACCACTCGGTCGACGAGTGGGGCCGCGACGACCACCTCGTCCGTCTCCTCGGTCCGCTCGCCCGACTGCGCTGGGACGTCAGCGTCGGCGGCCTGCACCACCTGCCGGCCAAAGCGGGTGCGCTGCTCGTCACCAACGAGCGCCGCTGGTCGTACAGCCCGCTCTACGTGTCGCTCGCGCTGTCGAGCGCCACCGGACGCCCGGTGCGATTCGTCGGCCGGCCCGACCATGCGCCGTTCGGCGCCGGGCTCCGCCGCATCGGTGCACTCCTGAACGACCCCACCGAGGTGCACGGCGCGCTGCGCCACGGCGAACTCGTCCTGATGTCGACCTCGAGCACCAACCACCCGCGCTTCGCCGGCACCGTCGACCACGAACTGGTCGGCGCCGCGGTCACGGCCCACGTCGCGGTGATCCCGGTCGCGTCGATGAGCAGCCCGTTCAGCCGCACGGCACGCGCCGAGGTGGGCGCGCCGGTGCGTCTGCGCAAGAAGCGGCGTGGCCCGCTGGCCGAGATCGAGATCGCCGAGGCCGCGCAGCGCCACCTGCAACGTGTGCTCGACGAACTCGGCGGCATGCAGACCGGCATGGCCGCGTTCGACTGGCTCGGGGAGGGCTGATGCCGTACGCACGCTCCTCCGACGGCATCCGCCTGCACTACGACGTGCACGGCCGCCACAGCGCGCCGGTGGTCCTGATGATCCAGGGCCTCGGCGCCGACAAGCACGGCTGGGACATGCAGCGCTTCGTGCTCGCTGCCCGCTACCGGGTGATCGCCCTCGACAACCGTGGCGCCGGCCGCAGCGACAAGCCGTTCGGCCACTACAGCCTCGAGCAGATGGCCGACGACGCCATCGCCGTGCTCGACCACGTCGGTGTCGACACGGCGCACGTGGTCGGCGCGTCGATGGGCGGCGCCATCACCCAGATCGTCGCGTTGAAGTACCCCGAACGGGTGCGCTCGATCACCCTCGCCTGCACCGCCTGCCGCAACCACGACTGGCGGCGCGAGCTGATCACCGGGTGGGCCACGCACGCCAGCGAACGAGGCATGGGCGCGATGACCAGCGAGGCCGCCCGATGGGTGATCGGACCGCGATCGTTCCGACGGCTGCTCCCCGCGTTCGGTTGGCTCGGCCCGCTCGCGATGGGCCGGCCGTCGCACGCATTCGTCGCCCAGGTGCGGGCGATCCTCGCCACCGACGAATCGATGGCCGACCGTCTCGGCGAGATCATCGTGCCGGCGCTCGTGATGGTCGGCAACCAGGACATCCTCACGCCGCGCGGTGACAGCGAGGAGATCGCCGACCGGCTGCCCAACGCCGAGCTGGTCGTCATCTCCGGCGCGGCCCACGGCTTCATGGTCGAGCACGCCACCACGTTCAACCGGGTGCTGCTCGAGTTCCTCGGCCGCGTCACCCGCGAGCAGGCAGCGGCAGCGACCGACGCCGACGCTGCGACGCTCGCCCCCAGCGCATGACGACGCCGTCCCGGCCGTCGAATCCGCCCCGCCGGGTGGCGATCGTCGGCGCCGGCCTGTCCGGTCTGATGGCAGCGTGCGACCTGCGCGCCCGCGGCCTCGACGTGGTCCTGTTCGACAAGGGCCGCTCGCCCGGCGGACGGCTCGCGACCCGCCGCATCGGCGCCGCTCGCCTCGACCACGGCGCCCAGTTCTTCACCGTGCGGACCGAGGCGTTCGGCGCGCACGTGCGCGAATGGATCGACGCCGGGGTCGTGTACGAGTGGTGCCGAGGCTTCACGGACGGCGACGGCAACCAGGCCGGCGACGGCGGTGGCGACGGACATCCTCGCTACGCCGTCCACGGCGGCATGAACGCGCTCGCCAAGCACCTCGCTCGCGACCTCGACGTGCGGTGTGACTCGCTGGTGTTCTCGCTGCACCGCGGCGAGGGAGCGCACCCGTGGGAGGTGAAGCTCGATGACAACTCGGTGCACCACGCCGACGCACTGATCGTCACCTGCCCGCTGCCGCAGACCTTCTCGTTGCTCGTGTCGGCCGAGGTCGCGATGCCCGAGGTGCTGTGGCGCACCGACTACGACCGCACCCTCTCGCTGCTCGCCGTCCTCGACCGACCGAGCACGGTGCCGGCACCCGGCGGCGTGCAGATCGACCCGGCGTTCACCTTCGTCGCCGACAACCACGCGAAGGGCATCAGCCTGCTCCCGGCCGTCACCGTGCACGCGAACCCCGAGTGGAGCGAGGCGCACTGGGAGGACGACCCGGTCACCGCTCACGACGCCCTCGTCGAACTCGCCCGTCCGTATCTCGGCGACGCGGTGATCGTCGAGAGCCAACTCAAGCGGTGGCGGTTCGCCACGCCGCGACGCATCTGGCCCGACGCGCACTGGAGCCCGGACGATCTGCCCACCCTCGCCGTCGCGGGCGACGCCTTCGCCGGCCCCCGCGTCGAGGGCGCCGCGCTGAGCGGCCTGTCGGCAGCGGCCGCCATCGCGGCCGCCGTCTAGGACGGCATCGTGGGCGGCTCGCACCAGCACGGTCATCACGGTCACGCGCCCGATGGGCTCGTGGCCGCCCCGATCGAGCGGATCCTGCGGTACGCCGTCATCGCGTGCGGCCTGCTCACCGTCATCGGGCTCGTGCTGCTGTGGCCGTCGGGCGATCGCAGCTCGCGCGACCCGGCGCTCCTCGACGCCGACCCGATCGCCGCTCGCGTCCAGTCGACCTCGGTGCAGCCGTGCTCGTACGACGCCACGATCGAATGCTCACTCGCCACGCTGAGCATCACCGAGGGCGAGACCGCCGGCGAGGTGTTCACCTTCGAGGAACCCACGTCGGTCGCCGGCAAGCGGCTCGCCGCCGGCGACGACGTCCAGGTGCTCGCCTCCACCGCGATCGACGGCACCACGAACTACTCGTTCTACGAGTACGAACGGTCCACCCCGATGCTGCTGCTGTTGCTGCTGTTCGTCGTGGCCATCGTCGTGCTCGGCCGATGGCGCGGCGCCGGCGCACTCGCCGGACTCGCGGTCAGCCTCGGCGTGATCGTGGTGTTCCTGTTGCCGTCGCTGCTCGACGGCAACCAGGCCGTGCTCGTCGCGCTCGTGGCGTCGTCGGTGATCGCGTTCATCGCGCTCTACCTCGCCCACGGCGTGAACACGATGACCACGGTCGCCTTGCTGTCGACGTTCGCCGCGCTCGTCATCACGGGCGTGCTGTCGTGGATCTTCGTACGGCTGGCGAACTTCACCGGCTACACCGACGACAGCACGCAGATGCTCGATGCGCTGCAGGTGCCGATCGACCCGCGCGGCATCCTGCTCGCCGGCATCGTGATCGGCTCGCTCGGCGTGCTCGACGACGTGACCGTCACCCAGGTGTCAGCGGTCGCCGAACTCCGGGCAGCACAGCCGACGCTGCCCTCGATCGAGCTCTACCGCAGCGCGCTGCGCATCGGCCGCGACCACATCTCCTCCACCGTGAACACCCTGTTCCTCGCCTATGCGGGTGCCGCGCTGCCACTGCTGTTGCTGTTCAGCGAGGCAGGCCAGTCCGTCGGTTCGATCGCCACGCGCGAACTCGTCGCGATCGAGGTGGTCCGCTCACTCGTCGGGTCGATCGGCCTCGTCTCGGCCGTGCCCATCTCGACGTGGTTGGCTGCACAGGTGCTGCGCCCCCACCACGCCGAAGACGCCGATCACACCGCTCAGGGAGTTGCCCCCCTGCGGGACGAGTCCGGGAGCGACGCATGATCCCGCTCGACGACGATCTCCGCGACCGGATGCGCCGCCACCTCGCCGAGCACTCGGTGCGCTCGATCGCACCCGACGATCGCAAACGTGCCGCCGTCGCCATCGTGGTGGTCGACAGCCATCCCGACGACGAGGCCGACGACCCGGCCGAGGTCACCGCCGACGACCTGTCGGTCATCCCGGGCGACATCTCGGGCCTCGACGGCCGGATGCAGGGCGTGTCGGGCGGGGCGGCGTTCCTGCTCTGCCGGCGCGCCTCGCGCATGAACCGCCACGGTGGACAGTGGGCGTTGCCCGGTGGGCGCGTCGACCCGGGCGAGACGCCGGTCGAGACGGCGCTGCGCGAACTCGACGAGGAGTTGGGCGTGCGGCTCGGGGAGGACGCGGTGCTCGGCATCCTCGACGACTACGCCACCCGCTCGGGCTACATCATGACCCCGGTGGTCGTGTGGGGCGGCGCCGGCCTCGAGCTCGCACCGAACCCCGACGAGGTCGCCCACGCCTACCGCATCGGGCTCCACGAACTGTGCCGCGACGACTCGCCCCGGTTCGTGACGATCCCCGAGAGCGACCGGCCCGTCGTGCAGGTGCCCCTCGGCGGCGACCTCATCCACGCGCCCACCGGTGCCGTGCTCGTGCAGTTCCGATGGGTCGGCATCGAAGGTCGGCTCCACGAACGCGTCGACGAGTTCGAGCAGCCGGTCTTCGCCTGGAAGTGACGAGCAGCGTGACCGGCAGCAGCACGGCTCCGGCGGGGGGCGTCCAGCGGTGAGCGAACGCGACGTCGTCGACGCGACCGAGCGGCCGGCCACACGTGCGTCGCTCGTGGCCGATCTCCGCGCCCTCGGCATCTCGACCGGCGACGTGCTGGTGGTGCATTCCTCGATGTCGGCGCTCGGCTACGTGGTGGGCGGTCCGCAGGCGGTGGTGGAGGCGCTGCTCGAGGTCGTCGGCCCCAGCGGCACGCTCACGATGCCCGGCCACAGCAGCGGCTGGTCCGACCCGGCGCAGTGGCAGCATCCGCCGGTGCCCTCGTCGTGGTGGGACACCATGCGCGAGCACATGCCGGCCTTCGACCCGCACCTCACCCCGACCCGACAGATGGGTGCGATCGTCGAGACCTTCCACCGGTTGCCCGGCGTGCGCCGGAGTTCGCACCCGATGGTGTCGCACCTCGCCGCCGGCCCCGCCGCCGACCGGATCGTCGCCGACCACGCCCTGGACGACGGGTTCGGCGAACGATCACCGCTCGCCCGGCTGCACGACCTCGACGCCGTCGTCGTGCTGCTCGGCGTCGGCCACGCGAACAACACCTCGCTCCACCTCGCCGAGCACCGTGCCGACTGGACGGGCAAGGCGCTGACCGCGCAGGGCGCGCCGGTGCTCGTCGACGGCGAACGGCGCTGGGTGACCTTCGACGAACTCGACGGCGACACCGACGACTTCGAGGCGGTGGGCGCGGCGTTCGCCTCGACCGGTGGCGTGCGAACCGGTTCCGTCGGTGCCGCGACGTCGCTGGCGATGTCGCAACGAGCGCTCGTCGACTTCGCCGCCGACTGGTTCACGCGGCACCGCCCGGGCTCACTCGAGCCTGCCGCGGACTGAGCCGTCGGGCGATCTCAGGGAGGGCCTCAGGCGTCGACGCACTCCTCGCGGAAGTACACCGCCAACCGGTCGTTGGCCTCGGTGATCTGGTCGTCGTCGAGCCCGGCGAGCACCTCGGCGTACTGCGGGTCGGTCGCGAGGACGACGAAGTCGAAGTCGGCCTGCTCGTAAGCGTCGATGAGCGCTTCGGTGGTGGTGCCCACCAGCTCGGCGTCGTCCGCGACGGCCTCCGGCGCGGTGTCCATCAAGGCCTGGACCGCGTCACGGAACCGCGTGAACACGTCGCGCAACCGCTCCACCGGCACGGCGTCGGTCGACTCGAACAGCGCATCGCCCTCCGCCTGGAGCGCGTCGAAGTCCTCGACGTTGGTGCAGAAATCGGCGGACGCGGCGGTGTCATCACCGCCGCCGTCGCTCCCGGTGCAGGCGCCGAGCAGGACGAGTCCGACGAGGGCCGTCGCGAGGCGCACGCCGGTGGTGTTCGCGCGGCTGCTGCGCCGTGTCGTCGTCCTCGCGTTCCGCATCCTGCACCTCCGTTCCGGCACGATTCGGCACCGGATGCCCTCCGATGCCCTCGACCACACTAGGCAGCCCTCCCGACGCTGGTCTCCACCCGTCGGCGCGGGTGACGGCGTGCCCCTCAGGACGCGTTCGAACGGGCGCCGCGTTCGCGCAGGAACCGCACCACCGCGTCGTCCCCACCGACCACACCGGCGTCGAGGATCGTGCGGTCCTCCCACAGCACCGCGGTGAGGTCGGCGCCGGCATCGACCAACAACTCCAGCGTCGCCAGCCGGCCAGCGCGGGCCGCGTGCCAAGCCGCGTTCGTGATGTCCTCGGCGTCGATCCCGTCCGCCGGGCGCGACGCCAGCGCCGACCGCACGAGGGCCACGTCGCCGAGCGGGGCGGCGTGCCAGAAGGTGGCCCGGGCACCATGCGTGACGAGTCGATGCGCCGCCGCGTACTGGGAGAACACGATCGCGTCGTCGAGCGGCGGCCCGCCGGTCAGCACGCCTCCGTCGGCCTCGAGATCGGCGCCGGCGGCCACCAGGGCGTCGATCGCGGCGATGTCGTCGCTGCTGGCCGCCCAGTGCAGCGGCGTCTCACGATGCGGGCCGGCGAATCGAGCGTCGACGTCGGCACCCGCTGCCGCGAGCACCGCGATCATGTCGGCGACCCGGGGGAAGTGGCCCGGCCAGTCGGTGGCGACGTGCAGTGCGGCACGGGACGACTGCTCGTCGCCGAAGCGTTCGGTCGCCAGCGCCGGATGCTCGGCGAGCATCGCGACGAGGGAATCGACGTCACCGCGCTGCACGGCGTCGGTGAACGCCTGCACCAACGGATCGTCGGCGGGCAGCATCAGTGCCGTCCGCTGTGTCCGAACCCGCCGCCGCGGTCGTCGCCGTCGAGCGAGTCGACCACGTCCCAGACGACCTCCTCCACCCGCTGCAGCACGAGCTGGGCGATGCGCTCGCCGCGTACCACTCGGAAGTCCTCGGCGGGGTCGGTGTTCAGGAGGATCACCTTGATCTCCCCGCGGTAGGCCGAATCGATGAGGCCCGGCGAGTTGACCACGCCGATGCCGTGCTTGAGCGCGAGTCCGCTGCGCGGCAGCACGAAGCCCGCCCACCCGGCAGGGATCGCGATCGAGATGCCCGTCGGCACGAGCGCCCGACCGCCGCCAGCCGTGACGATGGCGTCCTCGCGTGCCCGGAGGTCGAGCCCGGCGTCACCGGGATGTGCGTAGCTGGGCAGCGGGAGCTCGGGGTCGAGCTGGACGATCGGCACGGACAACATCGTCTGCGGAGCCTACGCTCCGAGGCGATGCCGCGTCCCCCGACGACCCCTGACCCGTCCACCGCGACGCGGCCCGCCCGCCCCCCGAGCGTCGACACGCTCGCCCGTTCGCTCGCGTCCACCGGCCTGCCGCACGCGATCTGCGTCGACATCGCCCGCGAGGCCATCGCCGCCGACGACGTCGAGGGCGCACCGGCCAGGGCGTCGGCGTTCCGGCGCACCCTGCTCACCCCGGTCGTGAACGCCACCGGCGTGCTGCTGCACACCAACCTCGGCCGCGCACCGGTCGCGTTCGCACAGCCGGCTCGTGCCGTGAACGTCGAGTTCGACCTCGCCACCGGCGAACGCGGGTCGCGCCAGCGAGCCGTCGGGCAGTTGTTCGCCCGGCTCTGCGGTGCCGAGGCGGCGATGATCGTGAACAACAACGCCGCCGCCGTGCTGCTCGTCACCGCCGCGCTCGCCCATGGACGTCAGGTGCTCGTGAGCCGCGGCGAGAGCGTCGAGATCGGCGGCAGCTTCCGCGTGCCGGAGGTGATGGAGCAGTCGGGAGCGGTGCTCGTCGACGTCGGCACCACCAACCGCACCCGCCTCGCCGACTACCGGCGGGCGCTGTCACGTCCGGCCGCCGACGTCGCTCTGGTCCTCAAGGTCCACCCCAGCAACTACCGGGTGGAGGGCTTCGTCGAGGAGACCCCGGTCGCGCAGCTCGCCACGCTCGGTGTGCCGGTGGTGGCCGACATCGGCAGCGGGCTGATCGACGCCGGCTGCCCGTGGCTCCACGGTCCACCGCCGAGCTGGCTCGCCGGCGCGCCGGCCGCCGTGCAGAGCCTCGCCGACGGGGCCTCGCTCGTGACGTTCAGCGCCGACAAGCTGCTCGGCGGCCCGCAGGCCGGCATCATCGCCGGCGACGCGGCGCTCGTGGCCGCGTGCAGCCATCATCCGCTCGCCCGGGCCCTGCGCCCCGGCGGCCTCACGCTCGCCGCGCTCCAGGCGACGGCGCTCACCTACCTGCACAAGCGCACCGCCGAGGAGGTGCCCTTCTGGCGGATGGTGGCCACGCCCGTCGCGGTGGTGCAGGCCCGCGCCGAGGCACTCGCCTCTCGCATCGCGGGCGCCACCGCCGTGCCGCTCGAGGCACTGCCCGGCGCCGGTTCCGCCCCCGGCGCCACCATGGCCTCGTACGGCATTCGGCTCACCGGCGACCGCCTCGCCCTGCTGCGCGCCGCCGACCCGCCGATCGTGGCCCGCACCCGCGACGGCCACACGTTCCTCGACCTCCGCACCGTCGATCCGGCCGACGACGACCACCTCGTCGCCGCGCTCTCGCGCGCGACGGCCTGATCGCCACACATGCGCGTCATCGCCACCGCCGGACACGTCGACCACGGCAAGTCGTCGCTCGTCCTCGCCCTCACCGGCACCGACCCCGACCGGTTCGCCGAGGAGAAGCAGCGCGGGCTCACCATCGACCTCGGCTTCGCCCACGCGACGATCGACGGACCGACGGGCCCGGTCGAGCTCAGCTTCGTCGACGTGCCCGGCCACGTGCGCTTCGTCCGCAACATGCTCGCCGGCGTGGGCGGTGTCGACGCCTGCATGTTCGTCGTCGCCGCCACGGAGGGTTGGAAGCCTCAGAGCGAGGAACACCTGCGCATCCTCCAACTGCTCGGCCAGCGCGCCGGGCTCGTGGTGCTCACCAAGCGCGATCTCGTCGACGACGAGTGGCTCGAGCTGCAGACCCTCGACGTGATCGATCACCTGGCGGGCACCTTCCTCGCCGACGCACCGATCGTGCCGGTCAGCGCCGTCACGGGCGAGGGACTCGACGACCTGCGCCGCGAACTCGCCTCGCTCGCCGAACGCACGGCACCGGCGGCCGACCACGACCGCCCGCGGCTCTGGGTCGATCGGAGCTTCGCCGCACGGGGCAGCGGCACCGTCGTCACCGGCACGCTCACGGGTGGCACCCTGTCGGTCGACCAGCGCGTCGACATCGTGCCCGCCGGGCATCAGGCCCGGGTCCGCTCGCTGCAACGCCACGGCCGAGCCGAGACCACCATCGGTCCGGGCAACCGAGTGGCCGTCAACCTCTCCGGTGTCGAGCACCAGCAGATCGAGCGCGGCGACGCGATCGTGCTCGGCGGCCAGTGGCGGCCGAGCCGACGGATCGACGCCAGCCTCGACGTGCTCGACGCCCTCGACCACGAGGTCTCGCGACGAGGCGCCTACGTGGCCTACGTCGGCTCCGGCGAGTGGCCGGTGAAGGTGCGCATCCTCGGACCCGACGCGATCCTGCCGGGCGACCGCGGGCTCGTGCGCCTGCACCTGTCACGCCCGCTCCCGCTCGTGGTCGGCGACCGCTACGTGTTGCGCGAGTCGGGCCGCGGCGAGACCGTCGGCGGCGGCGAGATCCTCGACGTGTCGCCTTCGTTGCCGGCGTCGAAGGCCCGACCCGCCGGCACGATCGAATCGATCGTCGAAGAACGCGGCTGGGTGACCGTCGACGACCTCGAGGCCTGGACCGGTCGGCGCATCGCCCCGACCCTCGACCGCTGGGTGGTCGCACCCACAGCGCTCACCGCGATCGACGCGACGTTGCACGAGCGGATCGCCACCGCCGGCCCGCTCGGCCTCGATCTCGCGACGCTCGACGAGCGCGAACGTGCCGTGCTGACGACGTTCACCGACGTCCGCATCGACGCCGGCCACGCCCTCCCTGCCGATGCGAAGGACGAGCTCGCCGACCACCCGGCGCTGGCGGCGCTCCGGGCCGGCGGCACCTCGCCCGACGAACCGACCGGTGTCGACCGCGCCACGTTGCGCGAGCTCATCCGCCGCGGGCTCCTCGTCGAGCGCGACGGCATCGTGTTCCACCCCGACGCGGTCGACACCGCGGCGCGGATGGCGGCGACCCTGCTCGCCGGCCAGCCCGACGGCATCACGATGTCGCAGCTGCGCGACGCCCTCGGCATCAGCCGCAAGTACGCACTGCCGCTCGCCAACGAGCTCGACGCCCGCGGCATCACCCGTCGGCGCGGCGATCTCCGGATCGGCGGTCCGCGGCTCCCCGGCTGAGCGACGTCACACGGCGGATGCCCCGCCGACGCTCGGTGGGCGCATCGGCCTCCATCGCTCTGGCCGCCTTCGCGATCGACATGTCGTTGGTGATCACCTCGCCGAACAGGTCGGGGTCGGCCAACAACCAGCTGTGGCTGCCGTCGACCACGGTGCCCTGCACCCCGCTCGCGACGCACAGCGCCTCGAACGACTCTCGCGGGATCACACCGTCGCGGCTCGCCCAGATGATCGTGATCGGCGTGCCCTGGTCGCGCATCGCCTCGAGCTCGGCGCGCAGGTCGGCGCGCCGCGCCAGGTTGGCGACCTTTACCAGTGCGCGCGGATGGCGGATGAGGTTGGGCAGCAGGTCCTCCGCGATCACGGGCAGCACCCGCGTGGCCTGCCGGATGGGCCACACGTCGGCCGGGAAGTGCAGACCCCAGTCCCACAATGGGCGCTCGGTGATCGACCGCAAGGTGTTGCCGCTGCGCCACGACGACCCGCCGACGGAGTTCACCAGCACGAGCGAGCGGGTGCGCTGCGGGTGGTCGTGGGCGAACCGGGTGGCCACCCCACCACCGAAGGAGTGGCCGACGAGCACCGCCGGCTCGTCGATCTCCAGCGCGTCGAGCAGATCGGCGATCCAGGCCGCGTAGCCACTCAGCGAGAACGATGCGTTCGGCAGCTCGCCCGTGTCGCCGAAGCCCGGCATCGACGGGGCGATGACGCGGACACCCTCCGCGGCGATCCGCTCGACGACGTCGCGATAGGTGTGCTGGCCGAGCGCCCACCCGTGCAGGAACACGACCGGGAGGCCCGAGCCCGCGGTGCTGTAGGCAGCCGGGCGACCCTGGACCCAGGTGCGCTTATCGACCGCGACCGCGCGAGGCGCCGGCACGCTGCTCACGCGACGACCCGTCGAGCGGATCGGCCGCCGCCGCAGGGGCGGGTGCCGGGTCGGTGGCAGGGGCGGCAGGTTCGACGCCGCCGCTCATCGTGCGCCGCTCGATCAGCTGGCGCCGCTCCACCTCGTTCAGGCCACCCCACACGCCGTGGGGTTCGCGCGACGAGATCGCGTACTCGAGGCACTCGGCGGCGACGGGACACGACCGACAGATTGCCTTCGCCACCCGCTCGCGGGCGAGACGCAGGTCCTTGCGTTCGAAGTGCGTCGGCGGGAAGAAGTTGACTGCGTGCTCGCCCCGGCACGCAGCCGATCGCTGCCAGTCGAAGCCCTCGTACTGTTCGTCGCGACGCAGCGCCACGGGACACGCCCCTTTCGACGCCCACCCTAGGTGGCTCCACGCAACCCGCACAATGGAGGGGAACCTCCCGAATCGTGATGCATCGGTCACACCCCGGCCCCTGACCCGACCCCTGCCTGGACGGCGCGGCGACACCCATCAGCAGGGGCGGATCGCCCGGTTCGAGCCGGCGCTCATCAGTCGGCGCTGACGGACTCAGCGGTCGTGAGCTGGGAGATCTGGCCCTGCTCGCCGGTCGACGGCCGACGCTCGCGGTAGTCGCGCGCACCGCCCTCGGCGGGTTCGACCTCGAGGGTCACCCCGTCGATCGCGACCACGCGCACCTCGGCCCCTGCCGGAACGGGCGTCGCCCGGTTGGTGCGCGCCCGCCACCGGGCGTTGGCGACCGTGACCACGCCTTCGGGCGCGATCTCGCCCACGGCCGTGCCCATCTCGCCGATCATCCATTCGCGCCCGATCGTGGGCGTCGCGAACCGGGTGCGGGTCATCGACGGCATGCCGACGATGAAGGTGAGCATCGTGCCGCCGATGCCGACGAGCATCGTGAGCCAACCGACGCCCATGCTCGTGCCCGGGAGCGGTTCGTACAGCACGAGGCTGCCGGCGGTGACGAGCACGACGCCGACACCTGTCCAGAACCGTGGGATGCCCACCTGGACGTCGATCGAGAACGCGGCGAACGCGAGCACGAGCAGGGCCACGGCCCAACCGCGCGCGGGCAGCTCGGCCAGGCCGAAGCACCCGAGGAACGCACAGACGGCGCCGACCACTCCGGCCACGCCGACGCCGGCGGTGAAGAACTCGAACACGAGCAACGACAGGCCGATGAGCAGCATCAGATAGGCCACCGGCGGGCTGGCGACGGTGTGCATGAGCTGGTCGAGCAGGCCGAGCTTCGAGAACCGCACGAGCGTGGCCTGCAACTCGGAGCCGCCCTCGTCGTTGACGCCCTCGCTCACGGTGTCGAGCACGACCCCGTCGACGGTGACGCCGTCCATGGCGGCCACCATGTTGCGGATGGTGGGCACGCCCACATCGGGCGTGTCGAGCTTCAGCGCACCCAGCGTCCGGGCGTCCTGGAACGACAGTGAGCCGGACTTCAGGCGGTCGGCGGCAGCGCCGAAGTCGACGGTCGCGCCCTCGAGTTCGACCAGCCGGCCGGTGTGGCCGATGCGGCTGCCGCTCACCATGGCCGTGACGTCTGCGACGCCCATGAGTTGGGCGGGCATGCCGTAGAGACGGGCGCTGCCCGACGGCCCGACCCAGATGCCGATCGGCACGGGCGAGTCGGCGATGCGCTGGATGAGGCCGGTCATCTCCTCGGGCGAGGCGATCGATCCACCGGAGTTGACCTGCAGGATCAGCGCCTGCGACCCGTCGTCGGCGGCACGCTCGATGGCGTCGTCGATGGCCTCGATGACGATGCCGTTGAACAGTCCGGTGACCTGCAGCACGTCGACCGGGGCGAGCGCCTCGTCGGTGCCGTTGCTGCCGACGTCGGAGGTGCCGTCGCTGCCGACGTCGCTGCTGGTCGGCACGGTCGAATCGGGGCTCGAACTGGCGACGGCGGCACCGGAGGCCAGACCGGCGAGCGCCACGAGGGGGCCGCCGAGCAGGGCGATGACTAGTCTGCGCACAAGTGCCTCCGAAGCGCCTGAATCCACGAGAGTTCCTCAGCACCACCCGCTTGGTCGTCGTGGCCGGCAAGGGTGGCGTCGGGAAGACCACGGTAACGGCAGTTCTGGCGCGTGCAGCAGCCGATGCCGGACTTCGCGTCCTCGCCGTCGACCTCGACGGCAAGCCCACGCTCGCCGACCTCGTGGGCGACGTGCCGCACCTCTCGCTCACCGCGCCCGACGCCCTCGCCGAGTACCTCGAGACCCACGGGCTCAAGCGGGTCGCCAAGCGCCTCGCGGCGAGCGGCATCATCGACGTGGTGTCCACGGCCGCGCCCGGCATCGACGACATCGTGGTCCTCGGCAAGCTCAAGTCGCTCGAGCGCAGCGGCGACCACGACCTGATCGTGGTCGACGGCCCCGCGGCCGGTCATGCGATCACGTTCCTGCTGTCGGCCCGTGGCCTGCTCGACACGGTGCGTGGCGGCCCGATCCGCACCCAGGCGCTCGAGGTGCTCGAGATGCTCGGCGATCCCGCCCGGTGTCAGGTCGTGCTCGTCACCCTGCCCGAGACCACCCCGGTCAACGAGCTGGTCGAGACCGCCTACGCGCTCGAGGAACAGGTCGGCGTGCAGCTCGGGCCGGTCGTGGTGAACGGCGTCGACGGGTCCGACGAGTCCGACGGCTCCGACCGCGGCCACGGATCCGGCGACCTGACGATCCCGGACGGCACCGACCCGGCCCTGGCCGCCGCGGCGGCGTTCCGCAATGCACGGCGGGCCATGCACCGGCGCGAGATCGAGCGGCTGTCCGACGCGCTCGCGATCGACCAGATCCACCTGCCGCACGTCGTGACCGCCGGCATCACCCGCGACGACGTCGCCCGGCTCGCGGCAGGCCTGTGATGGCCCGTCGGACGGCAACTCGCGCCGGGGCACCCGAGCCGGTCGAGCCGGTCGAGCCTGTCGTGACGACGGCGGCGGCGCTGTCGGCGGCCCTCGCCGCGGCCGAGGTGGTCGTCTGCTGCGGATCCGGTGGCGTCGGCAAGACCACCACGGCGGCGGTGCTCGGTCTCCAACTGGCGGGCGACGGCCGCCGCGTCGTGGTCGTGACGATCGATCCGGCCAAGCGTCTCGCCGATGCGCTCGGGCTGGCCGGCGGGCTGACGAACGACCCGTCACGACTCGACGTCGACGCCCCCGGCGAGCTGTGGGCGATGATGCTCGACACGGCCGCCACCTTCGACGGGCTCGTGCGGACCAACGCCCCCAGCCCCGAACAGGCCGAGCGGATCCTCACCAACCGCTTCTACCGCAACATCGCCGGCGCCCTGAGCGGCACGCAGGAGTACATGGCGGCCGAGCGACTCCACGCGCTCCACGACGACCCTCGCTTCGACGTGGTGATCGTCGACACCCCGCCCACCCGCAACGCACTCGACTTCCTCGAGGCGCCGGGCACGCTCGCCCGCTTCCTCGACCACCCGCTGTTCAAGCTGATGATGATGCCCACCCGTCGGGGCCTCAAGGTGCTCAACGTCGCCGCCCAGCCCGTGCTGCGCACGATCGGCAAGGTGGTCGGTGGTGACGTGCTCGCCGATGCCATCGCGTTCTTCCAGGCGTTCGACGGGATGGAGACCGGCTTCCGCGACCGGGCCGACGCCGTGATGGCGCTGCTGCGCTCAGACGCCACCCGCTACGTGCTCGTCGCCGCCCCCAAGCGCGACACGATCGACGAGGCGCGCTACTTCGCCGCCCGGCTCGACGAGGCCGGCCTCGGCGTGTCGGCGCTGGTGGTCAACCGGTCGACGCCCACGTTCGGCACCCCCGACCCGACCGTCGGCCGCGACGCCGGCGACCCGGTGCTCGAGGCCCTGTGGGCCAACCACGACGAACTGGCCGCCATCGCCGCGGCCGAGCACGACCAGTTGGCGCCGCTCGTCGACGACGTCGCTCCCGCGCCGGTGTGCTGGGTGCCGATGCTGCCCGGCGACGTGCACGACGTGGCCGGTCTCCACGAGATCCGCCGCCTGCTCTTCGGACCGGACCGGCCCACGGGATAACCTCCCGGTCGTGCACATCCTCGTCGCCACCGACGCCGACTTCGTCCTCGACGAGGTCACCGCGGCCCTCTCCGGTCCCGACACCTCCTTCACCGTCTGCCGCAACGGCCGCGACGTGGCGGGCGTGATCGGCCGACGCACCCCGGATCTCGCGATCCTCGACCTCCAGATCGGCTCGATGGGCGGCATGGCCGTCACGATGGCGCTCCGGCTCGACGAGAGCGCCGGGCTCCTGCCCCGCGTGCCCGTGCTGATGCTGCTCGACCGGCGTGCCGACCTGCACCTCGCCAAGCGCAGCGCCGCCGACGGCTGGGTGATCAAGCCGCTCGACGCACTCACCCTGCAGCGGGCCGTCGACGCGATCCTCAACCCGCCGGTCCCGGTGGACGAGGCGGCCGTCGAGGGCGCGGAGGATGCCGCCGAGGCAGATCCCGCAGGAGCGGATTCGACGGAGGAAGAACCCGCCACTGCCGGATAGATTCGCAGTCGCACCTATCGGGGTGTAGCGCAGCTTGGTTAGCGCGCCACGTTCGGGACGTGGAGGCCGGGAGTTCAAATCTCCCCACCCCGACCACGAAGCCCCTGGTCACAGGCCTGCGAAAGCAGCCGGACCAGGGGCTCTTGTCGTTTTCGAGGATCTTGGGAGCCATCGTGGGAGGTCCCGCCTC
>JAPLAA010000088.1 GCA_026393475.1 Actinomycetota bacterium | reverse complement strand
GACCGCCGGGGGTCGGAGCGAGGCGACCGACGACGTGGCCGTCGGTGAGGCCGACGGCGAGGGAGCGCCGGCGGGCAGCAGCAGGTAGAACACCGCGACGCCGAGTGCCGAACCGATCGCGCCGCTCGTGACGAGCAGCCCGCGTCCGATGGTGACCGGCGGCTCGGTCGCCGTCCAGGCGGTCTGACCCATCTCGGACGGATGGCGCCAGGTGCGTTCGTGGGCAGGGATCGGTGCCGTGGGGTAGATGGGGGCGTCGTCGTCCCAGCCGTCGTCCGGCGCGTCGTCGCGCGCATCGTCGGGGCCACTCCGCTCCACGAATGCGACACGTTAGTGAGCGATCCCGCGCCGGTGGCATCGCCCCGAGGTCGGGCGTGGGTGCCCCGACGTGCTGCATCCGCCGGTGTCGGTGCCGAGCAACCTCGTCGGCCCCGGGGAGACGCGCCCCGCAACGGCTACGATGCGCAGCGTGCAGCCCCCCGACAGCAGCGATACCTGGGTCGGCCTCAGCACCGATCAGCTGCCGGTCGCGCCGGCCTACGACTGGGCCGTGTTGCCGTCGTGCGGCGCCGTCGTGCTGTTCAGCGGCACGGTGCGCGACCATGCCGTCGACGACGAGGGCGTGATGCGCACCGACGTGGTGCACCTCGACTACGAGGCCTACGAAGAGCAGTGCACCGCCGTGTTCCACAAGATCGTCGACGAACTGCGCACCCGCTGGCCCGACACCGGCCGCGTCGCGTTGTTGCACCGGCTCGGTCGCATCGAACTCTGCGAGAGCTCGGTGATCGCCGTGGTGAGCGCCCCCCACCGCCCCCAGGCGTTCGAGGCCGCCCGCTACGCCATCGACGCGCTGAAGGCGAGCGCACCGATCTGGAAGCACGAGACCTGGCACGACGGCGGCGCCGGTGCCGGGTCCGGCTGGGGCACGAACGCGCACGAGCCGGTCGACCCGACGTCGGTCGCCACCATCGATGACTCCTCCGCCGTGTCCAGCGGTCGGGAGCACTGATTGGAACCCGTTGCCGTCATCGCACTCGTCATCGCCCTCCTCGTGGCCGTGGTGATCCTGGGTCTGCGCCGTCGACCGCGCCAGGATGACGGGATGCAGACGTTCCGTCGGCACATCGATGCCCTGTCGCCCGAAGCCCGCCGTGAAGTGATGGACCGCGCCCGACGCCACGACCAGGGTGGGCAGGCGACGCCGAACGGGCACGCAGGTCCGTTCGGACCTGTGGGTCCTGCCGGTCCTGCCGGTCCTGCCGGTCCTGCGGGACCGGTCGGCCAGATCGGGTCCACCGGACGAGCGGGCCGCGATGACGAGCGCGGCCCCGATGCAGCAGCAGCCGGTGGCGCTGCGGACGGGAACGGCTGATCCATGGCACGCGACCTCGCGATCGACCTCGGCACGGCGAACACGCTCGTGTACATGAAGGGCAAGGGCATCGTCCTCAACGAGCCCAGCGTCATCGCCCTCAACCGCCAGACCGGCGAGGTGCTCGCCACCGGCCGCGAGGCCTGGCAGATGATCGGCCGCACCCCGGGCTACATCGTGGCCGTCCGACCGCTGCGCGGCGGCGCGATCACCGACTTCGAGATCACCGAGCGAATGATCCGACTGCTGCTCCAGCGCGTCGGCGTCAGCCGGTTCACGCGGCCCAAGGTCGTCATCTGTGTGCCGTCGGCGATCACCGAGGTCGAACGGCGAGCGGTCACCGACGCGGCCCGTCGTGCCGGCGCGGCCGACGCACAACTCATCGAACAGCCCATGGCGGCGGCCATCGGCGCGGACCTGCCGATCGACGAGCCCGTGGGCAACATGGTCATCGACATCGGCGGCGGTACGAGCGAGACCGCGGTCATCAGCCTCGGCGGCATCGTCGCTCTCGAAGCGGTGCGCGTCGGCAGCTTCGACATCGACGCAGCGATCCAGAGCTACGTGCGGCGCGAGCACGGCATCGCCGTCGGCGAACGCACCGCCGAAGAGGTGAAGGTCGCGATCGGGTCGGCCGAGCCGAGCGAGGACGAGAACCAGGCGGAGGTGCGCGGCCGCGACCTCATGACCGGCCTGCCGAAGACCGTCGTGCTCACGCCCGAGGAGATCCGGTTCGCGATCGACGACGTCGTCAGCAGCATCGTGTCATCGGTGGTGCGCTGTCTCGCCAAGGCGCCGCCCGAGCTGGCCCAGGACTTCCTGGTGCGCGGCATGTACCTCGTCGGCGGTGGCGGCCTCCTGCGCGGGCTCGCCCGTCGCATCGAGCGCGAGACGCAGGTGCCGGTGAAGATGTCGAACGTGCCGCTCGAGGCCGTCGTGTTGGGTGCAGGCCACTGCATCGAGCACTACGACGCCCTGAAGGGCATGTTCATGGGCGCCCGCCGCTGACGCAGCGATCGCTGTTCGGCGACGTCTAGGGTCGGCCGGGTGAGCGACGTCCTCTTCGACCTCGGTGACGACCATGTCGGGGTCATCACGTTGAACCGCCCCGATGCACGCAACGCCCTGACGCACGGCATGTACGCCGAACTCGAGCGGCTGGTCCGCGAGGCGCCGGCCGCCGGCGTGCGGTGCCTGATCGTCACGGGCGCCGACCCGGCCTTCTGCAGCGGCGACGACGTGCGCCAGGTGATGGGTGGCGGTGCTGAGGGCAAGGCCCCGCCGGCCGACACAGGCAGCGGGGCGCGGGCGCCGCGCCTCACCCCGGCTGCCGACGCGCTGCTGCACACGGACGTGCCGGTGATCGCCGCCGTCAACGGTGCCGCGGTCGGGTGGGGCATGGAACTGGCGATGATGGCCGACATCCGCGTCGCCTCCGAGCGGGCGAAGTTCGGCGAGCTGTTCGTGCTGCGCGGGCTGGTGAGCGACGTCGCCGGCCTCGGCCGCCTCGCCCAACTCGTCGGCCGCGAGCGGGCGGCGGAACTGCTCTTCACCGGCGACGTGATCGACGCTGCGACGGCGCTCGAGCTCAGGCTCGTCAGCCGCGTGGTGGGCCACGACGACCTGCTGCCGACCGCCCGCGCACTCGCCGCCCGCATCGCGGCGAACCCACCCCTCGCGGTCCAGCGCCTGAAGGCCGGACTGCGCACCGCGGTCGACCCCGACTGGATCGAGCTGGGCCGGTGGGTGAGCGCCAGCCTGGGCGAGTTGTTCCAGACCGAGGACCACCGCGAGGGTGTGCGCGCGTTCCTCGAGAAGCGGGCTCCCCGCTTCGTCGGTCGCTGATGCGCGCCAGCATCGACGGGTTCGCCGAGTCGGCCGAGATCGACGCCGGGCTCGACCGGATCCGTCGGGAACTCGAGCTCCCCGGCGAGTTCCCCGCCGAGGTCGAGCAGGCCGCCCGCGACGCGATCTCCCGGGGGCCTGGTGCCGATCGCGTCGACCGGACCGATGTGCCGTTCGTGACGCTCGACCCGGCCGACGCCACCGATCTCGACCAGGCGTTGCACCTCGCGCGGAGCGGCGACGATCTCGTCCTCCACTACGCGATCG
>JAPLAA010000075.1 GCA_026393475.1 Actinomycetota bacterium | reverse complement strand
TCGGGCACGAGCCGGCCGCCCTGCGCCTCCCCCATCCCCGCGTACGGCCCTATCGGAGAGGCGAGCCACGGCGTGCCGGCGGCGGCGTGCCCGCGGCGGGCGGCGCCGGCGGCGCCGGACGCGAGGTAGTTCTCGATCACCTCGATGCGCTCGATGCCGGCGGCGCGGTAGCGCTCGGCGAGCGGCGCCGTCGAGGTCGTCACGACGTCCGCCCTGCGGGCCAGCTTGACCGTCGCGTTGAAGCTCTGCTGGCCGAGCAGCCCGCCGTCGTCGACTGGGCGACGCTGCTCGCCGACGGCGCGCATCGCGTGTGGGTCGCCACGATCGACGACGTGGTCGTCGGCTACCTCCAGCTCCGGCACTCTGCCGGAGAACCCACCGGAGTGGTGGTGCAGGTGTACGTGGCACCCGACGCCCGCGAGGTCGGCTTCGGCGACGTGCTGCTCGCCGAGGCGATCGATACGATCCGCGCGAGCGGCGGCGTGTGCGTCGAGTCGTTCGCCCTGCCGGGCGACCGTGACACGAAGAACCTCTACGAACGAGCGGGCGTCACCGCCCGCAAGATCATCGTCTCGAAGCGGTTCGACCGCTGAGCTTCAGCGGCCCTTCCACTGCGGGGCGCGCTGTTCGATGAACGCGGTGAGACCCGCCTTGAGGTCCTCCGACGACATCACCTTGCCCATCGCCTCGTTCGTCATCTGCTTGAGCGTGTCGTCGTCGGCGTACGCGGCCGCGAGCACGACCTTGCGGCTCTCCCACACGGCCATCGGCGCTGCGGCGGTGATCTGCGCGGCGAGCGCCATCGCTGACTCGAATGCCTGGCCCGGCTCGACGAGCCGGCTCACGAGACCGAGCTCGTAGGCGCGGGTCGCCGGCAGCGGCTCGCCGGTGAGGATCATCTCCATCGCCGGGGCCTGACCGATCGCACGCGGGAGACGGAAGAGCCCACCGGCGCCGGCGATCAGGTTGCGCTTCACCTCGGCCAGGCCGAACGCCGACCGGGTGGTGGCGACGACGAGATCGGCGGCGAGGACGATCTCGCACCCGCCGGCCGTGGCGAGGCCGTCGACGGCGACGATGACGGGCTTGGTGCGCTCGCGGTAGACGAAGCCGGCGAAGCCGCCCTTGCGGGTGTTGAGCCCACCGGCCTGCCCGGAGTTGATCGCCTTCAGGTCGGCGCCGGCGCAGAACACCGGCTTCTCCTGACCTTCGGTGTTGGCGCGCAGCACGCCCACCCACACCTCGGGATCGGCTTCGAGCTGATCGATGGCGGCTTCGACGCCGGAGGCGACGTCACCGTTCACCGCGTTGCGGGCATCGGGGCGGTTCAGCGTGATGACGCCGACACGGCCGTGGACCTCGTACTGCACGATGTCTGACATGTCGGCGAGGTTAGGGGTGGTCGCCTCGGGGCGACGAACCCGCAGCGTCGCTCAGGCCTCGTCGGCCGCAGGTGCCTCGTCGGCAGCGGCAGGGGCGTCAGCTACGGGGGCCTCAGCGACCGGTGCCTCGTCGGCAGCGGCGGGAGCCTCTGCCGCCGGCGCTTCGTCGGCGACCGGTGCCTCGGACTCGACCGGAGCCTCCGCAGCGGGGGCCTCGGTCACCTCGGCAGCCGGTGCGTCGGCCGCAGGGGCCTCGGCGACGGGGGCCTCGGTCACCTCGGCAGCCGGTGCGTCGGCCGAAGGGGCCTCAGCGGCAGCCGGTGCAGCGGCAGCAGCGGGTGCGTCGGCAGCGGGTGCGTCGGCAGCGGGTGCGTCGGCGAACGCCGTGGCGAACGCATCGCCAGCGGCCGCCGGCGGCGGCGGGATCCTCCCGGCGGGCGGTGCCGGCGGGCGAGGAGCAGCCTTCTTGGCCGGCGCACCCGGCTTGGTCGGACGCAGCGGCTTGGGAGCCGGGCCACCCTGCTTCACCTCGACGCCGAACAGCGCGGCCACCTGCGGCAGCAGCGGGGCGAGACGCTTCACCGTCGACAGCAGGTCGTCGCTCGGCTGCTCGGGCTTCGCGGTCGGCTGCACCATGGCGCGCACCGGCGAGAACGCGGCGGCCTCGAGCAGTGCCGACCAACGGTCGCTGAGCGAGTCGGCCGTGAGCGACGCGGTGGCCGCATCGGCGAGCTTCTTCGCGATCTCGGCCGGGAACCGCACGCCCGCCTTGGGCGGCTGCGACGAGAGCTTGAGGGCGCGGATGATGCGACCGACACCGATGGCGGCGTCGATGTCGCCGTACCACAGCTGGAGTTCCTTCTCCTGCTTGGCGACGAGCGCCTGCTTGAGCTCCTCCGCGATCTCGCGGGTGGTCTCGTCACGGGCGACCATCGGGTCGTCGCCGGCAGCCACGACGCTGCGCAGGTCGCGCAGGTCGAGCTCCTCGAGGTCGGCCTTCGCGGCGTCGGCGCGGTCGAGCCATTCGGCGACGCGCAGCTTGGGCAGCAACTGCTCGGCCATCGACAGCAGGCCGGCGGCCGGGATCTCTTCCTTGCCCTCGCTCTTCAGGCGGGCGTTCTGCTCCTGCACGGCGAGGCGCACGGCCGGGATACCACCCTGCAGGGCGCGCTCGGCGACGGCACGCTGCTCCTCGGGCAGATCGGCGAGCACCGTGTTGCGGTGGGCGCGGCCGGGCTTGAGACGCTTCGCCTTCGGGCGCTGCGGCAGCTCGGGCGGCGGGGTGAAGTTGGGACGACCGCGACGCTCGGGACGCGGGCCACGGCGCTCGCCGTCGCCCTCGACGCGAGGACGGTCACCACCGGGACGATCACCACGGGGACCGCCGGGACGGTCACCACCGGGACGGTCGCCGCGCGGGCCACCGGGACGGTCACCACCGGGACGGTCGCTGCGCGGACCACGGGGGCGATCGCCACGATCGCCGCGGTCACGGTCGCCACGAGGACGGTCGCCGCGCTCGCGCTTCGCGAGCTGCTGGGTGACGGCCTCGAACGGCTTCGTGCTCGGCATGAGCTCGAGCAGACCGGTGCGTGCGGTCTTGCCCTTCGGGTCGGTGACGGAGATGATCGTCATGCCGTCGAGCTCCATCTCCGCCTCGGCGCGCAGCACCTGACCGGTGGCTGCGTTGGAGGGCAGGAGGGAGCCGTCGAGCACACCCTTCGGCTCGCGGGCACCCGCCTTGCGCCAGGTCCACGACCCGTCCGGGCGCGCGCTGGTGAGTTCGATGTCGATCCGTCGGGACATAAGTCACCACGGTATCCGGCGAGCCGATGGTTCTGCACGATCGCCCGAGTCTGGTTACGTTCTCCGGGTGCCCATCTACGCCCTCGGCGACCTCGAGCCCACCATCCACCCCGACGCGTTCGTGCATCCCGACGCCGTGATCATCGGCGACGTGCGCATCGGGGCCAACAGCTCGATCTGGCCCGGCGCCGTCCTGCGCGGCGACGACGGCTACATCTCGATCGGTGAACGCACGTCGATCCAGGACAACTGCGTGCTCCACACGACGCCGCTGTGGCCGACGATCGTCGGCGACGACTGTGTGGTCGGCCACATCGTGCACCTCGAGGGGTGCACCATCGAGCGAGGGTGCCTCGTCGGCAACGGCTCGATCGTGCTGCACCGGGTGATCGTGCGCACCGGTGCGATCGTCGCTGCCAACGCAGTCGTGCTGAGCGATGCAGAAGTGCCATCGGGCGCCATCGCCGTCGGCATCCCCGCGACCATCAAGGCGGGCAGGGCGAGACAGGAGGACATCGACAACGGTGTCGCCAGCTACCTCCACCGCACGGCGCGATACCAGCGCGAACTCCGGCGGATCGACTGATGCTCGCGCTCGTGGTCGACGTCCCGGAGTCGGACGCAGAGCTCGCGTCGGACGCGTTGTGGGGCCTCGGCGTGGTGGCGGTCGAGGAACGCCGTGGCGCTCCAGGTCGGGTCGAGCTGTGGACCTCGCTCGGTGACGATCGTGCGATCGTCCTCGACGCCGTGGCCGGCTTCCCCGAGCACTGGGAGTCGAGGCTCGAGGAGATCGACGAGACCGTCGCCGACACCTGGCGCGACCACGCCGTGCCCACCTGGGTCGATGACGACCTCGTGATCTGCCCGGCATGGGTCGAGGCCTCGTTCGCCGAGGGTGTCACCGTGCTCACCATCGAGCCCGGTTCCACGTTCGGCATGGGCGATCATCCGACCACGCTGCTGTCGACGAGGGCGCTGCGCCGCGTCGTCGATCCCGCCGCAGGCATGCGCGTGCTCGACGTCGGCTGCGGATCGGGGGTGCTCGCGATCGCGGCGATCCGCTTCGGCGCCGAGCACGCCGACGCGATCGACATCTCGCCGGCCGCCGAGACGATGACGAACGACAACGCTGCGCGCAACGGAGTCGCCGACCATGTCGTCGCCTCCACCGCACTGCTGCAGGAGATGGTCGGCCCCTACGACGTCGTGGTCGCGAACATCCTGGCGCCGACGCTCATCGAGCTGTCGATCGAACTGCTGCGCGTGCTCGGCCCCGACGGCTCGCTGATCATCAGCGGCATCCTCGCCGACCGGCACGCACACGTGCTCGAAGCACTGCAACCGTTGCGTGTGGTGCAGGTCGACGAACTCGACGGTTGGGCTGCGGTCACCCTGCAGCGGTGACGAACGCGTCGACCTCCGCGGCGAGCGGGATCGACGGCACCGCGCCGGCGCGTGTGGTGCTGAGCGCCGCTGCGGCAGCCGCCCACCGGAGAGCGTCGACGAGATCGTCGCCGGCCGCGAGCCGGGCACACAGCGAGCCGCAGAACGTGTCGCCCGCGCCCGTGGTGTCGACGGGGGAGACAGCGAACGGCGCGATGTGAACCCCGGCGCCGTTGCCGGCCCCGCCGCGGTGCAGCGTCGCACCGCGGGATCCTTCCGTGACGACCACCGCTCGTGCGCCGAGCGCGAACAGCGCGTCGACACCGCCGAGGAGTTCGACCTCGTGCTCGTTGGGGACGACGATGTCGCACAGCGCCAACAGTTCGGTCGGCAAGGTCTGCGCCGGCGCCGGGTTGAGCACGGTGGTCGCGCCGGCGGCGCGGGCGAGCTCGAAGGCGCGGTGCACGGTGCCGAGCGGTACCTCGAGCTGTGCGAGCACGACGCGCGCCGCGGGGAGTTCGTCGACCTCGACGGTCGCGTTCGCTCCCGGCACCACGATGATCGAGTTCTCGCCCGAGTCGCCGACGCCGATCAGCGCACGACCGGTGGGGACACCGGCCCGGGTCGCGACGCACGACGTGTCGATGCCGTCGCCGTGCATCACCGCGAGGAGGCCGGTTCCGGCGGTGTCGTCGCCGACGGCCGACACGAAGACCGTCCGCGCCCCGGCGCGTGCGGCGGCGACCGCCTGGTTGAGACCCTTGCCGCCCGGATGCTCCGCGTAGTCGCGCCCCATCACCGTCTCGCCGGGCCCGGGCAGCACCGCCGCGGTGGCGACGAGGTCGAGGTTGGAACTGCCGACCACGCAGACGTCGTGACGGGCGCTCATGCCTGCGGGCGGAACACGGCCGGGCGCTTCTCGAGGAACGCGTTGACGGCTTCCGCGTGCTCGGGCGACGCCCAGCACTCGGCCAGTCGGCGCTGCTCGCTGCGCTGGATCGCGACCAGGTCGGTCTCCACGATGTTGTCGGTGAGCAGTTGCTTGGTCATCCGCAGCTGGAGGTCGGGATTGGCCGCATACGTCGACGCGGTCGCGATGGCGGCGTCGACCAGCGCGTCGGGTTCCACCACCTGATCGACGAGGCCGATGCGGAGCGCTTCGTCGGCGAGGATGATCCGTCCCGACAGGCACAGGTCGCTGGCCCGACCGAAGCCCACCCGCGCCGGCAGCAGACGGGTCGAAGCGAGTTCGGGGACGAGGCCCATCTTGATGAAGCCCATCCCGAACTTGGCGACCGACGAGGCGATGATCTGGTCGGCCGGCAGGCACATGGTGACGCCGATGCCCACCGCTGCGCCGTTGATCGCACACACGATCGGCTTGCTCGCCCGCAGCAAGGCCACCCAGTCGAGTCCGTTCGGCATGCCGCCCACGCCGCCGGCGGTGTCACGACCCGGATCGCCGCCGTCGATGCGGGTCTTGAACGTGGCGTCCATGTCGGCGCCGGCGCAGAAGCCTCGGCCCGCGCCCGTCATCACGATCGCGCCGATCGTCGGATCGTCGTTCGCCGACCGGATCGCCTGCGCCTGCTCGTCGGCCATCGTCGGCGTCCACGCATTCAGCTTCTCGGGGCGGTTCAGCGTGATGACGAGGATCTCGCCCTGCGCGCCGCGACGGTCGACCGTGATCTGGGTGTGCTCCATGCGTGCATCGTTGCACGCACCGGCCGCCCCGAACGGAGGCGGATCGTGGGCGCGCTGCGTACGCCGGTGTCAGCGGGCGGCGTGGGCGAGCGCCGAGAAGTCGGTGCGCTCGAACGTGGGCAGGTAGGTGCGCACCGCATCGCGGCGGAAGGTGGCGCACAGGTCGCTGCGGAAGAACCGGGCACCTTCGCGCACGACGTAGTTCAGGATGAAGAACCGGTACACCTCGGGCAGGAACTGGAGCTCCTCACGGCTCATCGGGAACACGTCGGTGTAGGCGTCGATGAAGGCCAGGAACGACGGCTCGAGCAACGTGTGTGCACCGTAGCTGAACCGGGTGCGGTCGCCCGTGCTGCTCGACACGCGCGACAGGAAGTAGAAGTCGAGCATGCGCGGTTCGATGCGGAACCAGTCGTAGTCCCAGCGGCTGAACAGCCGGAACCCCGCCGCTCCGGGCTTCACGGAGAAGTTGCCCAGGTTCCAGTCGATGAGCACCGGGATCTTCGTCCACTCGTCGTAGCCGAGGACGACGAGCCGCTCGAGGAAGTCGTGCGTGTGTCGCCACAGCAGGCCGATCGCTTCGGGCGGCAGGTCGAAGTTGCGCGGCGCGAACGGGCTCTCGAGCAGATC
Source organism: Actinomycetota bacterium (assembly GCA_026393475.1). Lineage (GTDB taxonomy): Bacteria > Actinomycetota > Acidimicrobiia > Acidimicrobiales > Ilumatobacteraceae > VFMC01. Next base: position 25,866 of record JAPLAA010000075.1, on the reverse strand, counting down.
GAGCAGATGGATCGCATCGCTCTTGATCGTCTTCGACCCACCAGGGATGCGCGGTGCGAGGTCGGTGCACGCCAGGTGGAACTCGGCCATCTCGCGGCCGAGGTTGCGGATCATGTCCTCCGACAGCACCCGGGGGAGCGACTCGCCGCGGGGTACGTCGTCGTAGAAGACGGCCCACATCGTGCGGTCGTACCAGGTGTAGATGTGGTTCCGTTCGCCGGGTGCCAGGTGGTCGGGGCGAGCGGTCCACACGTCGGCGAGCATGCCGGCGAAGCGGGTGGTGTCGAGCAGGCTCGCGCAGAGACGGAGCCGTTCGTGGTCCTCGACGAACAGGAAGTACGAGCCGTACGACGACACTTTGGAGACCAGGGTGCTCCCGTCGTCGAGATGCACGCGGTAGACCCGGTTGGTCGAGACGTTCGCGCTCACCTCGTCGAGCGAGGTGATGCGCCGTGGGTCGCCGTAGTCGTCCCAGGCCGCGTGCACGGCGGCGCGGTGCGGCTGTGTGCCGTGCAGTGCCGGTGCGCCGGGAACACCGGGCGCATCCTGTGGGCCGACCATGGTGGCGATCGTAGCCGTGGCCCCCGCCGTGGTCGCTGAGCCCGGCACGGCGTGACGCCGCGACCGATCGGGTTCAGCGACCTCCGGTGGTCAGAGGTGGTCAGCGCTGCTGAGAGGTGGTCAGACGGCGTCGCGGGCGCGCACGCCGATGGGGGCGATCAGGCGGAAGCCGGCCTCGTGGCGCTCGTCCTCGCTCTCGCCACCCCAGTAGCCGTACTCGTGGTTGGTGCGTGCGAACTCACGGCAGGTGCCGTTCACGATGCACGAACCGCACACGGCCGTGGCCATCGCCTCGCGGCGTTCCCGTGCCTGCGGGCGCTCCGCCGGTGGTGGGAAGAACAGATGCGTCAACCCCTTGCAGGCTGCTGCATTCATCCACCGGTCGTCTGTCTGCTGACGATGGAAGAGCGTCTCTACCGCGGCCATGGAACCCCCTTGTCCAGAGCAATGTCGAGTCGCGCTGCGGGCTCTTCCCCTCGAAGTCCCCGGCTCGACGCGATCATCCCGATGTGGTGGCGATGGGTGTCGAACCGTGGCACTGCCCTCGGCGCTGGAGGCAGATTAACAGAATTGATCTGCCAGTCAATTGCACTCGGCAAACAAAGACGAGGACCTGACGTTTTCGAGACGAATGCCCTGGTCAGCTGCCTCGCGAGAACGGATGTCGTCGTGGAAATTTGCTGGAAACCGAGCCTGGAACAGCGTGGAAACAGCTCGATGGGTGGCGCGTCGTGACCGATCAGCCGGCGGCGCACAGCGCAGCGACGCCGGCTGCGAACCGGTCGACGTCGTCGGCCGTGGTGTCCCACGCCGTCATCCACCGCACCTGGTCGCGGGTGACGTCCCAGGGCCAGAAGAAACACCACGCCTGCAGCGGCTCGATGAGGTGCGCGGGCAGCATCGGGAACACGCTGTTCACCTGCGGCGCCGCGTCGTAGGTGACGCCGTCGATGCCCTTGGTCGCGTCGTACAGGCGGGTCGCGAGACCGTTGGAGTGCTGCGCCAACCGGATCCACAGGTCGTCGTGCAGCAGCGCGTTGAACTGGGCAGCGACGAACCGCATCTTCGAGGGCAGCTGTGTCACCTGCTTGCGGATGAACTTCGCCCGGCGGGCGAGCTCGGGATCGAGGAACACGACGGCCTCGCCGAAGGCCATGCCGGCCTTGGTGCCACCGAAGCTCACCGCATCGACGCCGGCGTCGACCGTGAACGAGCGCAGCGCGTCGACGGTGCCGCCGAGCGCAGCGGTCGCGTTGGCGATGCGCGCACCGTCCAGGTGCACCTTCATCCCGAGCCGGTGAGCCGTGTCGCACAGGGCGGCGACCTCGTCGGGGGAGTAGACCATGCCGAGCTCGGTGCTCTGGGTGATCGACACCACACCGGGTTGGGCGTGGTGCTGGTCGCCGATGAGGTACTCGAGTTCGAGCAGCTGCTCGGGCACGATCTTGCCGTCGAGGCTCGGCACGGTCTGCAGCTTGGTGCCGAGCACTCGTTCCGGCGCCCCGGTCTCGTCGACCGCGATGTGCGCCCACCGGCTGCAGACGATGCTGTCGGCCGGCCGGATCATCGCGGCGAGCGCCATGACGTTCGCACCGGTGCCGTTCCACACGAGCAACGACGTGGCTTGCGGCCCGAAGAGGTCGCGGAAGCGGGCCTCGGTCTCGGCGGTCCAGGCATCGGAGCCGTACGCGAGTGCGTGGCCCTCGTTGGCCCGCACGATCGCATCGAGGACGAGCGGGTGGGCGCCGGCGGCGTTGTCGCTGGCGAACGCGCACGCCGGGGCGGGCGGCATCTCGAGATCGGACATGGCGGCCAGTATGTCGGGCCCTCAGGGCGAGGGGACGATCCCGTCGAGCAGCGCCTCGAGGGCGTGCACGAAGCGCTCGTCGGCAGTGCCTCGGTACATGTGGGCGGACGCGCCGACGGTCTCCGGATACTCGGCCGGGTCGAGCGTGGCGTAGACCGACCGCCAGCGGAAGTACTGCTGCGAACGCTCCCGACTCGAGAGCGAGTGCAGCGCTGCATCGATGGCGGCCGAGCCCACGGTGAGCTCGATCACGCTGTGGTAGGCGAGGGCGGCGGCCCCCTGTTCGAGCCCGGCGAGGCGGAACTGGCGCAGCAACGTCTCGGTGATCGCGAACTCCGTCGGCTGCAGCGGCGGTCCGAACTGCAGGGCGGTGGCCAGCTGGGGCTGGTTGAGCAGCGCGCTGCGCAGGCGTCGGCACACCTCGACCGTGACCGGACGCCAGCCGGCATCGGCCGGCAGGTCGACCGTCACCGTGCCGAGCAACCGCTCGCTCACGGCCCGCAACAGCTCGGCCTTGTCGCGGAAGTGGCGGTAGACCGCGGTCGGGTCGGTGCCGAGCGCCTGGCCGAGGCTGCGCATCGTGAACCCCTCGGTGCCCTGCTCGGCGATGATCCGGATCGTCGTGTCGACGATGGTGTCGCGGGTGAGCGTGGCGCGGCTCATCGGTGACCACCGGTGGTCACGGTCGCGGGTGCGTCGTCGGCGTCGTACAGCCGGGCCCGGCCGAGCCGTTCCGTGCACACCTCGGCGCTCCACGGCAGCATCGTGCTGCCGAGGCGGGCGTCTCGGTACATGCGCTCCAACGGCATCGACTTCTGCATGCTCTGGCCGCCGCAGACCTTGATGGCGAGCGAGGCCACCTCGGCGGCATGGTCCATCACGGTCGCTGCCGCCGCCCAGCCGGTGACGAGGTCCTGCTCGGTCGGGTCGATCATCGCCTCGTCGACGGCCCGATAGAGCAGCGCCTGGCTCTGCTGATGCTTGAGCTGCATCTGTGCCCAGCCGTGCTGCTTGATCGCGTGGTCGCGGCGGGGGCCGGTGACCTGGCCGGGCAGTTCGCCGCGGAGGTAGGCGGCGGTGGTGTCGAGGATGCCGCCGGTGAGGCCGAGGTAGCTCGGGCACAACGAGAGGAACAGCCACGGGTAGCGGAGCGCGGCCTGGTTGTAGGTGCCGGCCGGCATCCACTCGTTGGCGTGCGGGACGAACACGTCGGCCATCAGCAGCGTGCGCGACACCGTGCCGCGCATGCCGAGCGGATCCCAGTCGTCGACGATCTGGACGCCGTCGGCGTCGGCCGGGACGCCGAGCAGGCGGATGACGTCCTCGCCCGGCGACTGGCACGTGACGTTGTAGAACGTGGCGGCCCCCGACAGCGACGCGAAGATCTTGCGGCCGGTGACCAGCCAGCCGCCGTCGACGGGAACCGCTCGGGTGGATACCCCGGTGGTGGCGCCGGGCGCCAGCCCTTCGCTGAACGGCTGGCTGTGGATCGCCCCGTCCTCCACGACGCCGCGGTACATCTCGGTGCGGATCGCCTCGTGGCGGTCGCGGTCGGCGGGAGAGAGGTCGAGCAGGTCGGCCACCTGTCCGCACCAGAGCATCGTCGCGTTGTGCATGTTGAACGTGAGGCCGGTGGCGCCGCAGTACCGCCCGATCTCCTCGCTCACCCGGATGTAGTCGGCGTAGCTGGCGCCGAGGCCGCCGAAGCGGCGCGGGACACAGACGCCGAGGAGGCCGTTGGCCCGGAAGTCGGCGAAGTTCTCGAACGGGAAGCTGGCCTGGCGGTCGTACACGACCGCCCGCTCCTTCATCGCCGGGGCCATCGCCCGCACGAGTCCCACGAGGTGGTCGCGGAAGGCGAGGGTGCCTGACGGTGGCAGCTGATCGGTCATCCAGCGATCTTGCACGGCTCGCCACATCGTTGTCAACAGTGTTGACGACAGCGTGGACAACACCGTGGTCACACACGTGGACAACGTCGTTGACAACCGGGTGGTGGTGAGTACGATCGGCGCATGACCGGCTCCGAGCGCTCCGACGACCCCGAGCCGCGCGACGTGCAGGGCGACTCGATCGCCTGGCGCGAGGCCGGACCTCGCGACGCAGGTGACGTGGTGTTGCTGCTCCACGGTCTCGGTGGGAGCCGCATCTCGTGGGAGCCGCAACTCGTTGACCTGGGACGACGCGTCCGCGTGGCCGCGTGGGACCTGCCCGGGTACGGGGCGTCGCCGCCCCTCGTGGGCCCGACCACCTTCCCGGCGCTCGCCGATGCGGTGGTGCGCTGGGCCGACGAACTCGGTGTCGACCGGGTGCATCTCGTCGGCATCTCCTTCGGCGGGATGATCGCCCAGTACACCGCCGCAGCACACCACGAGCGGGTCGTCTCGCTCACGCTGCTGGCCACCAGCCCCAAGTTCGGCCTCGACGGCACCGAGCCCGACGCCTGGCGCGCTGCCCGTCTGGCGCCGCTCGACGCCGGCCAGGAGCCGATCGACTTCGCCGACCGGGTGCTGGGCGCCCTCGCCGGCCCTCACATCACCGCGGAGGCGATGGCGGGCCAGCGTTCGGCCATGGCTCGGATCACGTCGACCGCCCTCAGGCGGTCGATCGACTGCCTCGTCACCCACGACAGTCGTGGCGTGTTGTCCCAGGTCAGCGCACCGACAGCGGTGCTGGTGGGCGGTCTCGACGACGAGACGCCCGTCGCCTACGCCCGGGCCGTCGTCGACCTCGTCCCGGGTGCGACGCTGGAGGTGGTGCCCGGTGCCGGGCACCTGTTGAACGTGGAAGCCCCGGACGCCGTCGATGCGGCGATCGTCCGTCAGATCGAGAGGAGTCACCGGTGAGCACCGAATGGCGGTACATCCAGGCGTTCCGCGAGCAGTTCGCCCGCTGCGGGCTGCACGACGGCGAGGTCGTGACGATCCTGAGTGAGACCCAGAGCCGGCCGGCGCTGGTCGTGACGGCCCGGCTGGCCGCCCAGTCGCTCGGTGGACGGGTGAGCGAGGTGGTGCTACCGACGCCGTCGTCGAGCCACCCGGTGCCGATCCGGTCGACGGGTGCCTCGCAGGCCATCGCCGGCAACCGCTCGGTCATCGCTGCGTTGGGTGCCGCCGACCTCGTGATCGACTGCACGGTCGAGGGGCTGCTGCACGCCCCTGAGCTCGGGCAGATCCTGGGCGCGGGCGCCCGGGTGTTGATGATCTCGAACGAGCATCCCGACACCTTCGACCGGCTCCGCTGGGACGACGACCTGCCCCGGCGGGTCGATCTCGGGCTCGCCCGGCTGCGTGCCGCGTCGGTGATGCGAGCCACCAGCGCGGCCGGTACCGACCTCTCGGTACGGCTCGACGGCGGGTTCTCGGCGGGTTCCACGGGGCTCACCGATGGCCCCGGCTCGATCGCCCACTGGCCGGGCGGGCTGGTGTTGGTGTTTCCTGCGGCCGGCTCGGTCAACGGTGAAATCGTTCTCTCACCAGGGGATATGAACCTCACCTTCAACCTCTACGTGAGGTCGAGGGTGAGACTTGTGATCATCGACGATCACATCGTGGAGATCGACGGAGACGGCCTCGACGCCGAGCTGTTCCGGTCGTACCTGGGGGCATTCAGCGACCGCGAGAGCTACGCCACCAGCCATGTCGGGTGGGGCATGAACCCGAGCGCCCGATGGGATGCACTCGAGCTGTACGACAAGCGCGAGACGTGGGGGACCGAGCTGCGCGCCTTCGCCGGCAACTTCCTGTACTCCACCGGCGCGAACGAGACCGCCGGCCGGTTCACCGCTGGCCACTTCGACCTCCCGATGCGCAACTGCACCGTCACCCTCGATGGCACGCCCGTCGTCGTCGACGGCACCCTGATCCCCGACCTCGCCCCACCCGAGTAGCACCCGCCCACCCGAGTGCCAGCCGCCCACCCGAGTGCCAGCCGCCCACCCGAGGGTTTTCAGCGCCCCCGGGTGGTCGCGTGGCACTCGGATGCCGGGCGTTCGGTCGGCGCGACATGCCCGGTCGTCTGGGTCAGGTGACCGAGCCGTGCCGGTGAACTGCCAGGTGGCCTGACACCTGGCCGGTGCCTGGGACGATCTGGAGGTGCCGGGTGCAGGTCATCTGGCCGAGGAGGGCTGCACGATGTCGCACGATCACCGGACCACGCCACGACGGAATGTGCGCCGACGGGCGACCGTCGCGGCGGCCGCGTGGTCGCTCGCCGGCCTGGCGCTGGTCGCCTGTGGCGAGCAGACCTCGGTCGACAACGCCGAGGAGTCGCAGGTCTCGGTGTCGTCGGTGCCGGCCACGCAGCCCGCCACGACCCCGGCCGAGACCACCCCCGTCACCGAGCCGGCCACGACCCCCGTCACCGAGCCCGCCACCACGCCCGAAACGGCGCCGGCGACCACCGTGGCGGCGTTGGTCGAGCCGCCCGCGTTGCTGACGGCGATCGACGGAGCGGGGGATGCGGTCGTGATCGAGGCCGGCGCACCGACCGTCGTCTACGACGGCACGGACCCCGACGACGCCGCACCCGAAGAGGGAGAGTCCGTGTCGATCGACGGCGTCGCAGTGGCGCCCGACGGACGTGTGGTCGTCAGCCTCTGCTGCGAGCCGGTGGCCGGCTCGTTGCTGACGATCGACCGCGCCACCGGGACCGAGGAGTACTCGGGCTTCGGTCATCTAGCGACGTTCGGGTCGAGCGGCACCATGTTCTGGACCGCGTACGACGCGATCGACGCCGGTGGTGCCGACGGCATGGCCGAGTTCACGATCGCTCCACACGATCCGACGACGGGCACGGTGATCGACCTCGCCGTCGTGCCGGGCGATGCCTCGGAGGGCGACGTGCTGCTGGTGTTGATCGCCGGTCCCGACGGGACGACCCTGCACCGACACACGGCCTCGGGCGGCGAGATGTCCGTCACGATGCGGGTCTCGGACTCGATCTGGACCGACGCCGAGCTGCCCTCGCTCGCCGGGCACCAGGGCGACGCCTTCTACGTGCTCGACGAGGCGACCGACCAGCTGCGCGCGTTCGCGTACGCAACGCTCGAACCGGTGGCCGTCGGCCTCGCCCCGGCGGGCGTGGACACGTTCTCGTGGACGAGCGCCTGGATCACACCTGAGGGCGGCGTGTACGTCACCGACGATCGCGAGTTGTTCGTCGTCGGCGGGGGCCAGATCCCCGGCGAGTACGTCTGGGCCCGCTGACCCGCGTGTGATCGCTCAGGCACGCAGGGCGTGCCGCGGCGACCGAACGCTCCGACACGCTGCACGCACCCGTCGAGTTCGCCCGCATCGGACGGGCTCGGGTGATGAGATGAGGATCGACCGGACCGCAGGATTCCCAGGAACGCAAGGCAACCTTTCGGCGTGGCTCAGCGTTTCGAGAACGTGGATGTGGCGTTCGTGGATCGCTTCGAGGAGTTGCACCGGGTGGCATACCGCGCCGCCTACGCGGTCCTCGGACGACGGGCCGATGCCGAGGACTGCGCACAGGAGGCGCTGGCTCGTGCGCTCGTCCGCTGGCGATCGGTGCAGGGATACGCCCCGGCGTGGGTGGCCCGTGTGTCGACGAACCAGGCGATCGATCGCGCCAGGCGGGTCGCTCGCACCGCCGACTCCTCGTCGGAGGCGAGCAACGCCGACCCGATGAGCGACCGCCGGCGGGATCTGGTGGTGGCGCTCCGGGCCCTGCCGAAGCGGCAGCGGGAAGCGGTCGCGCTCCGCTACCTGGCCGATCTACCAGAGGCCGACGCCGCTGCGGCGATGGGCTGCAGCCTTGGCACGATCAAGAGCGCCACGTCCCGCGGACTCGAACGGCTGCGGGTCGAACTCGGCCCACAGTGGGCATGGGAGGACTGACATGTTCGACGATCTCCACGACCCGAACCCTCCGGCCGCCGGGATGGATGCCTTGGCATCGGTCGCCACACGGGCACGGCAACTCCGTCGTCGACGTTCGTCGGCGCTCGGCGGCGCCGGCGTAGCCGTGGTGGCGCTCGCGGTGACCGCATTCGTGCTGCCCGGCGGCGATCGCGCCAGCGTCGCCCCGGCCGAGTCGGTCCCGGTCTCGTCGCCATTCGGAGAGGGCCCAGTGCCTCAATGCGGCGCCCTGACGGACCCGGTCTGGATGCCGAACGGCGAGCTACCCGGAACGCCGGAAGCGATCTCCGGGATCGACCCCTTCACGGGCGACCGGTTGGACGGGCGAGTGTGGTCGAGCCCGGAGGGTTACGGGCTGCTGGTGCAACTCCCAGCGACTGCGGAGGTCCTGCAGTTGCCGACGTCGGGGCAGATGTGGGACCTCCGGGTGCGAGACGCTCGCCCGGCCGTGGACTCCGTGGAGGTGACGATCTGGCGCCGCGCCGGGAACTGCGTCGCCCGTTACCTCGTCCCCGGGGATGTGGAGGCGGCCACGGCATGGGGCGCGTCGTTCGTCGACCAGCTCACCGCGGCCGCCTCTGGAATCGCGCCGTTGACGGATGACGAGAGCGTGTGCGCCGTGATCCTCGATGAGCGCGTGGCCTGTCTCGCGAACGCGTCGATCCAGTCGGGGGCGATGCTCGGCCCTGTCGCTGCGACGTTCGTGCACCTCGAGCCCGGCGACTCGGCCGACTCGTCGGTGATCCGTCAGGGTCTCGGCGTGGTCCACGTGGTGGTCGGCGCCGCAGACGTGGTGTCGCCGCGATCCCGTCTGTCGTTCGAGTCGCCGATCGATGGCACCGAGCTGAAGAGCGTGGTCGATCTCGTACCGTTGCGCGACACGTGGTGCGGCAGCGTCCGTCGATCGGACGGCAGCCTCGCGTTGTTCGAGCTCCAAGCGTCACAGGTGGGAGACGGCGACGTCGCCGGACAGGCAGCGGCCGGTGCCGATTGCGCAGATTCGTCAGACACCGCCACGCCTGGCTCGACGGCTTCGAGCACCTCGGCTCCGTCGACACCGACGATCGCGCCGACGACGATCGAGCCACCCTCCGCCGAGCAGGGTGGTCGGGTGGACGTGGCCCCGAAGTGCCTGGCGGCGCTCGCCCCGGTCTGGATGCCGGACGGGTCCGCTGCGGGCGAGCCGACCGGGTCGGCGACCATCACACTGCCCGACGGCACCGAGGTCGAGTCGCTCACGTGGGGATCCGTCCGCAGTGGCGTCCAGCTTCGTCAGCTGTCGACACTGGATTCGTCGCACGAGTTCGCGCAGGTGCGACCGCAGGTCTCCTATGCGAGCGACGCGGTCGCGCTTGCGGACGAACTCGCGTTGGTCACGATCGGTCGGCTCTCGGATGGGTGCACCGTGCAGTACCTCGTCGGGGGGTCGCTCAGGGAGGCATCCGCTTTCGGGACTGCCCTCGCGGATCAGCTGACGGTGATCGACCAAGGGATCTCGTTGGTCGAGGATCCCGAGGACATCTACTGCCTCGCGGTCGACGGAGGCACTCGTGAGACCAACTGCCTCGGTGCGCGGCCCGAAGGTGAACCAGACGGAGCTGCGTCTCAGGGATTCGTGATCCGCGCTGACGGGTTCGGCTCACCCCTGAGCGGACCGGTCGGTCTGGTGTTCCTGATGGTCCCGGCTGACGCAGACATCGATCCACGGTCCCGATTGGCGCGTGAGGAGACGCTCGGCGACACCGGATGGAAGGCCTTCTTCGACGTGGTCCCCGCCGACGAAGTTCGATGCTTCGAGATCACCGACGGTTCGACGACGTTCACGATCGGCGCTCAGGTCGCCGGCGAGGGCGGTTGTCCGATCGATCCGTGAACAACCGCGCAGAGGGTCCGCCACGGCGGCGGCCCTCGGGGTGGATCCCAGCCGTCAGGCGCCGAAGACGGTGGTGATGACTCGGCCTTGGCGGTCGGCGGCGCTCGGGCGTAGGTCGCTCACGACGAAGGCGCGCTGCAGCCAGCGGTCGGTGCCGTCGAAGCGGGGGGAGTAGGGGCTGCGACCGTGGACCGCGACGGCGTTGTCGACCACGAGCAGGTCGCCGGCCTCGAGCGCGACGCCCGTCCGGAGCGATTCGACCGCACGCGACAGCGCCTGCAGCGCCTCGTCGGCGGCTTCGTCGGTGCCCACCATCAGGTCGGCGTCGAACACCATCGTGGGGAGCTCGCGGTCGCCGCTCAGCACCGGCATCGGCGCACCGAGCACGCTCTGGCGCCCGTGGAGGTAGCTCTCGTCGACCGCGGTGCGGAACCGTGGCTCGAACAGGGTGTCGCGCACGTCGGCCGGCAGGTGGGGGAGCACCTCGTGGATCGACGACAGCGTCGTGATCGCCGAGGGATCGCCGCGCAGGCAGATGAGCAGCAGGTAGCGGGGGCGGTGGGGGTGAAACGCCGCCTCGGTGTGGAACATCAGCTCCACCTTCGACGACGTGCTCACCTGACGGTGCTCGGTGCCCTTCACCGGCACGAGGTTCTGGACGATGTCGCCGCCGTGCTCGGGCTCGTAGCCGACGGGTTGACCGAGTCGACGCGCCACCGTGAGCAGGGAGAACTCGCTCGTGTGGTCCTTCGAGGCGGGGGTGGTGGGCGTGGCCGGGGTGGACGGCAGCTCGCCGATCGGCATGCCCTTGATCAGGAGGGCGCCGCTGCGGTGGGGCTGATCGACGAAGTCGACCAGGGCGTCGTGGATGACGGCGGGCAGGAGCCGGTTCGCATGCCCGGCGGCGTTCACGAACGCTTCGGAGCACGGGTCGTGGTCGGGCGTCGTCGCCAGCGGGCTGCCGGGATGGACGACCACCGGCGGCAGTGCGTGTTCGGTGGGCAGAACGGAGATCGGCTGAGTCGAAGTCAACTGGTCGGAACGCATGTTCCAATCCTAGCCGAATCGGGAACGAACGAATCAACAGTTCCCGTCATCGCCGGGGTCGGCGATCTACACTCCGGCACGTGGAATCGGCGGATCGCATCGGCAGGTCTGGCGCCTCGCTCACCAAGGCCGAACGACGGGTCGCCGAAGTGGTGCTGGAACGACCGCAGCTGGTCGCGTTCGGCACGGTCGCCGAGCTCGCTGCGGCCGCCGGGGCCGGGGCCGCGACGGTGGTGCGGCTCGCCTCGAAGCTCGGATACGACGGCTTCACCGCCCTGCAGGCCTCGGTCCAGCACGATCTCGCGAACCAGCTCCGTCCGGCGGCCGAGCGCATCCGTGAACCGGTCGGCTCCGATCTCGTCGGACGGCACCTGCAGCTCGAGCAGGCCAACGTCCAGGCGACGCTGCGTCCCATCGACGCCGCGATGCTCGACGACGTCGTGCGCCACCTCGCCGACGTGACGGCCCGTGTGTACGTGCTGTCGGGCGACGCGTCCCGAGGCGTGGCCCAGCAGCTCGTGGTCGATCTGCTCGCACTCCGTGACGACGTGCAGGTGCTCGACGGCAACGACATCGCTGTCCGGCGCCAGATCGCCCTGCTGCGGCCGACCGACGTGCTGGTGGCGGTCGACTTCCGTCGCTACGAGCGATGGGTGGTCGACGCCGCGGCCGAGGCAGCCGCGGCGGGCGTGTGGACCGTCGCGGTCACCGACAGCCTGCTCTCACCGCTGTCGGCCGGGGCACAGCGCACCTTCGTCGTCGCTGCGGCCGGCGCCGGCCCGTTCGACTCCCACGTCGGCACGCTGTCGGTGTTCAACCTCCTCGTCACCGGCGTGGCCGACCAGTTGCGCGCCGTCGCCACCGAACGGCTCGACCGTCTCGAGACGGTCTGGCAGCAGTCCCTCACCGACCGCTGAGCCGCTCGCTGCCGCCCGCCGGCGATCCCGCGTCCGGGTCCGGTCGACGACGATGCCGCACCTAAGGTGCGCGCCATGAAGTTCGGCCTCATGTTCACCAACACCGGGATGGGCTCCACGCCCGCCGGTGCCCGCCAGCTCGCCCAGGCCGCCGAAGGCGCCGGATTCGAGTCGCTCTGGACCGTCGAGCACGTCGTCGTGCCGAGCGGGTACGAGTCGAAGTACCCGTACGACAAGAGCGGCAAGATGGCCGGGGGAGCGGAGGAGTTCGACCTCCCCGACCCGCTGATCTGGCTGTCGTACATCGCCGCCGTGACCGAGCGGATCAAGCTCGGTACGGGCATCTTGATCCTCCCGCAGCGCAACCCGCTCGTGGCCGCCAAGGAGGTCGCCACGCTCGACGTGTTCAGCGGCGGTCGCCTGCTGCTCGGCGTGGGCGTCGGCTGGTTGCAGGAAGAGTTCGACGCGCTCGGCGTGCCGTTCGCCGATCGAGGTCGCCGTCACGACGACTACGTCGAGGCGATGCGCGCGCTGTGGACCGGGGAGAAGGCCAGCGTCCACAACACCTACGCCAACTTCGACAACTGCATCAGCCGACCGGTGCCGGTGAACGGCTCGGTGCCGATCGTGATCGGTGGGCACACCGCCCGTGCCGCTCAGCGTGCCGCCCGCATCGGCAACGGCTTCTTCCCCGGCAGTGGCAGCATCGAGGACCTGAGCGCTGCGTTCGCCGCGATGCGCGCCGAGTGTGCAGCGATCGGACGCGACCCGGGCGAGATCGAGCTGACCGCCAGTGGTGGCGGGCGCACGCTCGACGAGGTGAGCGCCCGCATCGACCAGCTGGGGGAGTTGGGTGTCACCCGGGTGATGCTCTCGCCGCTGCCGGGTGATCGTCTGTTGCAACTCGCCCAGGGCTTGCAAGACCGTTTCGGGATGGACGGCTGACCGTCGGCCGACGTCGGTCGCCGTCGCCGGATCGGACCGAGCGCCCTCGTTCGAGTGGCGAGGATCGATCCCACTTGACTTCCTGACGACGCAGGCGTATCACGAGTACCAGACAGGTGCGATACAAGCCAGCTGTCTGGAGCGCCGGGAAGTCTGGTCGGCATCAACATCCATCTCTTCGGATCCCAGCAGGATCCAGAAAGGAGGTGGGACGATGCTGATCACCCTCGTCGTCTCACTGTTCGTCGTCGTCCTCGCCGCCTTCGTGGTGGCGAGGTCCCTCCGAGTCGTCGGCCCGTCCGAGATCGGTCTCGTCAACAAGCGGTTCGCGCGGCGCAGCCTCGCGGACGGCAATCCGGTCGCCCTGCACGGCGAGGCCGGCTATCAGGCTGCGCTGCTCATGCCCGGTCTGCGCTTCAAGCTGTGGCCGGTGTACACGGTCTCCAAGCACCCCTGGGTGCAGGTGCCCGCCGGCGAGCTCGGCGTCGTCATCGCCCAGGTCGGTGATCCGATCGCGATCGGTGCGAAGAGTGCCGAGTACCGCGAGTCGTTCGGCAACTTCAGCGACCTCGGGGCCTTCTTGTCCAACGGCGGCCAGAAGGGTGTGCAGCGCCCGGTGCTGCCTCCGGGCACGCTCGTGCCGATCCACCCCGCTGCGTTCCTCGTCATCACCGCGAGCCGCGTGTACGGCGCACCCGTGTCGAGCGAACTGCAGGCGGTCGTGCACCAGTACGGCGGCATCACGCCCGAGGTGTTCGGCCTGCAGCCCGAGCAGCTCCAGGTGACCGTGATCGCTCCGAACGGTTCGATCGACATGGTCGGCGTGGTGACCGCGCTCGACGGTGAGCCGTTGCCGTCGGGCGACATCGCCAGCCGGCTCGGCGGCTTCGACGACGTGCACGCGATGGAGGCCGACGGCGCCACCGATGCCGAGATCATCGACACCCTGCTCGGCCGCAAGAACGAGCTGCACAACAACTACCAGGACTTCCAGGCCTTCATGGCCCACGGTGGTCGCATCGGCCTGCAGCACGACCCGTTGCTGTACGGCGCCTATCTGCTCAACCCGTTCCTGGTGCGCGTGGAGATGGTGCCGATGCTGGTGGTGCGCCAGGGCGAGGTCGCGGTCGTGAAGAGCTTCGTGGGTCTGCCCACACTCGACACGAGCGGTGCCGAGTTCAAGTTCGGCTCGATCGTGCAGCCCGGCCGCCGCGGCATCTGGCAGGAGCCACTGCGCACCGGCAAGTACCCGATCAACCCGCGCATCTACGCGGCCGAGATCGTGCCCACCTCGATCCTCACCCTGAACTGGGCGAGCGCGTCGAGCACGGCCCACAACCTCGACTCGTCGCTCAGCCCGATCGAGGGCAAGAGCCGTGAGGGCTTCGTGTTCTCGATCGACCTGCAGGTGCAGATCCACGTCAGCGACACCAAGGCGCCGAAGGTGATCTCGATGGTGGGCACGATGCAGAACCTGGTCAATGAGGTGTTGCAGTCCGCCGTCGGCAACCACTTCCGCAACACGCTGCAGCGGCTCGAGGCCGTGCGCTTCATCGAGACGCGCGACGAGGTGCAGGAGGCCGCACTCGCGGCGGTCACCCGCTACCTCACCACCTACGACGTCGAGACCCGCGGCGTGTACATCCAGGACGTCGTGTTCCCCGACGAGCTCGTGCAGGTGCTGACCGAGCGCGAGATCGCCAAGCAGGAGAAGGCGACGTTCCACGAACAGCGTGAAGCCCAGCACGCCCGTATCGAGGTCGAGAAGGCTCGCGGTACGGCCGACATGCAAGGGCAGTTGGCGAGTTCGCAGGTGTCGATCGAGATCAATTCGAACGAGGCCGAGGCCCGTGCTGCCAAGGCTCGCGGTGAGGCCGCCTACGTGGAGACGACAGCGCGCGCCGAGGCCACGAAGGTCGAAGTGCTCGGCCGGGCCGATGCCAGCCGCATCGAGGCGCTCGGTCTCGCCGAGGCGTCGAAGGTCGCCGCGGTCGGTGCGGCCGAGGCGTCACGTGCCGAAGCCGTCGGTCTTGCCGAGGCCAAGGCGGCCGAGGCGCTCGGCCTCGCCCGTGCCGAAGGGTTCGAAGCACAGAAGCAGGCGCTCGGCCCGACCGCGACGGCGCTCGTGGCGGCGATCAACGCGATCGCCGAGGGCCGCATCGACGTGATGCCGGACGTGCTCGTCACGAGCGGCGGCAGCATCGACGGCCTCGCTGCGTCGTTGATCCGGCGTTTCATGCCGGCGGCGTCGACCGCCGATGAGGTCGTGGTGCCGATCGAGCGGCCGGCCGCCTGACACGTCTCGTCGTCCGGGCCGCGTCGTTCCCCGCAGTGCGAGGAGGGGCGCGGCCCGGGCGTGCGAGTCGTCAGCCGCGGAGCTCGGCGAGTCGAGCGGCGATCATCGTGTCGTCGCCATCCAAACGGAGCTGCTTGCGGCGCGAGGAATGACCGCGGACGATCTCGACCGCCGACACACGGATGCCGAACGCGTCGGCCACCGCCCGCCGAACCGCGTCGTTCGCCTGGCCATCGGCCGGCGGGGCGGCCACTGCGACGGTGAGCACTCCGTCGTGCGATCCGCCGACGACGGTGCGTTTCGCGCCCGGCCGTACATGCACGTCGATGTCGGTGGTCACGGATCGAGCGCGTCCCAGAGCTGCGCCGGTGTGAGGCTCTCGATGATGTGTCCCTCGCCGGGCACGATCACGAGCTCGCTGTCGATGTCGAGCGCGGCGAGGCGATCGTGGGCCTGCTGCGATCCCTGGAGCCAGCTCGCGTCGTCGCCACCGACGATCAAGGTGATGTCGATCGCGTCGAGCGCGGCGAACTCCTCGTCGGTCGTGTCGTTCGGCGGTGAGCCGGGGAACAGCACCATCGACCGGAATCGCTCCGGGTGTTCGAGCGCGGCGCGGAAGCCGCTGAGGCCGCCGTTGCTGACGCCGGCGAGATCGAACGTGCCGTCCGTCGGCGGGAACGTGGCGGCGATCGAGTCGAGGAACGCTGGCAGCAGTGCTGCCGTCTCGTCGGTGTACCAGAGCCCGGTCGACGGGGCGGCGGGGGAGACGACCACCCAGCCGCGGGAGAGCGCCTCGTCTCTCCAGTCCTCGTCGACGAGCCGTTCGGTGAGGTCGAGGTCCTGACCGCCCGGCGGGAACGCGAGCAGCACGCGCCCGGGTTCGCCGGCGACACGAGCCGGTGGCAGCACCGCCACGAACGACACCTCGGTGCCGTCTGGTGCGGTCCACGTGTTGCCGCGCCCGTCGACGATTGCGAGCGGCTGCGCCGATGCAGTGGGAGCGGAGGTCGACGCAGTGACGGCATCGCGACTCGTCTCGTCGCTGCACGACGACGTCGACCAGGCCAGCACCACGACGAGGACCACCGATGTCGAGAGCCGGGGAGCGAGTGGACGAGCGGCGCGGTGCACGGCTCGACGGTAGTGCCGGGGCGCCACGCTCGATCGAGCATCGAGCTCTGGGGAATCGGGAATCGTCGCGGTTCTGTAACACGGCAACCGGTCGGGTCGAACGTCGGACACCATGATGTGTGACGTGGCGGAGCGATGGGACGTGTCCGACGACGAATCCCTGCGCCGCGTCGTCGAAGGCGTGCTCGACGAGGTCTATCGCTACGCCTCCCGTCTCGCCGGTGCCGACCGGCAGTTGGCGGAGGATCTGGTGCAGGACGCGTTCGTCCGACTGATCCGGGCAGCGAGAGCGTCGAGGGTGGTCGATGTCGGTCCCGGCTGGTTCTTCACCACGATCCGGAACCGCTTCATCGATCATCTCCGGTCGACGAGCCGACTCGATGTCGGCCTGCCCGACGAGCACGCGGCGGCGGGCGGTGCTCGTGGCGCCGTCGTCACCGTCGACTCCGACGACTCGTTGGCCTGGCTGACCGACCGGCTGTCGCCGTTGGAGCGCTTCGTCCTCGTCGCGCACCATGTCGACGGCTTCGGCGTTTCCGACGTGGCCGGCATGATCGGCAAGTCGGTCCACGCCACCGAGTCGCTGCTCGTCACCGCGCGGGCGCACGCTCGTCGCATCGTGAACACCGGAGGAGATCGACATGGCTGACGACGACGTGCTGGCAGCGCTCGACCTCGGGGTTCCGCCGATGCGCCCCGCGTTTCGCGACGACCTCGCCTCGTTGATCGAGAGCGGTGACGTCGGGCGAAGTGCGCTCGACCACCCGGTGCTCCAGATCGTCGACGACGAGCGACCGACGCACCGGCGTCGGCGCTGGCTGGTGCCGGCGGTCGCCGCTGCAGCCGTGATGGCGATCCTCGGCACGTGGGTGCTGGTGACGACTCCCGAGGACGAGGAGCCGGTCGCCTCCGTACCGGACCCGACTGCGCCGACGGCGACACCGGACACGATCGCGTCGTCGACGACAGGGGAGCGGCCGGTCGGCTGTCTCGAGCCCACCGTGCTGACGCTGACCCCGGTCGGCGCCGACACTGGGGAGACGACCCAGACCTTCGAGATGGTGACGGAGTCGTTCGGTGTGTCTCAGCCGACCGACTGTCGCCTGATCCTGGAAACGGACGACGACCTCCCGGATCCGACCGTCGAAACGACGATGGTCACTGCAGCCTCCTCGTTGATCCTGGACGGGTTCCCCGAGGACGGCGGAGCCGACGGGACGAGACTGAGCGTCGTCTACACCCTGGTCCGGTACGACCCGGCCGATGGCGTGTCCGACGTGCTCGGGGACGGTCCATTGACCGTGCGGTCGACGACCCCGTTCGGGTACAGCACACCGTCCGATCCGACGCTGCCTTCCACCCCGCCGAGCTTCGAGGTCCCGCTCCCGGCGGACGAACGGTGCATGTTGCTCTACGTTCGGTGGTCGCTCAGCGGGAATGCTCAGGGGAGTCATGTCGCCTTCATCGGCGAGTCCTCCGATGCCTGTCTGCCAGCGTCCTGAGTCCCGCGAGGTTCCCGCACCGGACGAACGACGTCGGTCTATGTTTTCGTCATGACGGAAATCGGTGGAGACGAGGGGGCGGAGGGGAGTGGGAGTGCACCGATCGAGCGGCGATGCCGGTGGTGTCGCTTCCCGCTGGCGGAGCACGCCGGTCCGGGGCGGCCTCGGCAGTTCTGTTCGCAGGCGTGCCGCCAGTGGGACTGGGTGTCGCGTCAACGGGCGCGTGAGCTCGCGCTGAGCGACGGTGAGCTCGTGATGGCTCGGACGGAGCTCGATTCGTTGCACGACGATCGGTACGTGCTCGAGTGCGCGGTGGCGGACACGATGAAGGACCTGTCGGACGACCTCTCGGCCAAGGAGGCGATCGACGCGCTGCGGTGGTTGCTCGATGCAGCGACACCGCTCGCGAACCGTCGTCTCCGCAGCGCGTGATCCGACGGTCAGGCGACCTATATCGTCATGACGTAAATCAGGGTGGTATGGCAGTGGCGGAGGATCGAGGCCCCGATTCGCGGTTCGGTGCGTCGGGCGCGAGTTCATCGGCCGGTGCACAGCCGTGTGCCTGTTCGTCGGTCGCCGGCGTGCGTCGTGGCGTGAACATCGACGGCGGGCAACGTGTCGATGCGACGATCGTCGCGATTCGAACGCCGGCACCTGAAGGTTCTCCAGGCATCGAGTGTTTCGTCGGTCGGGCCGTCACGTCGCTGTGCCGCTGCCCCAGGGCTTCCTGGCGATTCAGGACACAACGCCGATAATCATCGTTATGTCAATACGACCGGGAACGAACGACGGCTGACGGGAGCAGGAGGTTCGATCGACGTTTCGTTGCCCCTCCCCTCGGTGAGAGGGACTGGGGCCGGGTCAGAACGGTTCGAACGGGTCAGCTGGCCGACGAACTGTCGGAACGGTCCGGCGCGATCTCGTCCGCGGCCGCCTGCCGGAACGGTTCCTCGCGTTGCGCCCGCCTGGCCGCCTTGTCCTCGTAGGCCGCCAGGTCGGCGGCTCGCATGAGATCGTCGAGGTCCGACTGGCCGTCTGCCGTGACGATGCCGACGCTGAACGCGAGGTCGACGAGCTGACCGTCGGCGGTGCCGAGCGTGCTGGTGCGGATCTCGTCGAGCTGTGCGGCGACCAACGACTCGTTCATCGGTGACTTCGCGTGCAGCACGAGCAGGAACTCGTCGCCGCCCAGGCGGATCACGGCACCGTGGTGTCCGCTCGCCCCCGCTCGCCAGTCGGCCACGATGATGCCGAGGCGTTGGGCCACCTCGACGAGGACTGCGTCGCCGACCGAGTGGCCCCACGTGTCGTTGATCAGCTTGAAGCGATCCATGTCGATCGCAGCCAGGAGATGCCACGAGTACGCCGGATCCTGGACCCGGCCGACGGTGTCGAGCTCGAGCTGGTGACGGTTGCCGGCACCGGTGAGCGGATCGACGCTCACCCGCGAGACGGCACGCGACATCGCACGGATCCGACGGAGGACGGCGAGCACCAGCAACGACGACCCGAGGATGCCCAGCACACCGGCGAGACCGAACAGGAGCACCGCCCAACGCGAGGCCGACGTGGCGGCAGCCTCGTGCTCGGCGCGGGCGTCGGTGAGCGTGTCGGCGACGATGCGCTGGATGTCGCCCTCGACCTCGTCGACGTGCGCCGCGAGTTCGGCGAGCGTCAGCGGCGGCTCGCCGGGAACCGCCTCCTGCCACGAACGCACCCACTGGTCATAGGTCCAGAGGTCGCTCGCGACCAGACGGTCGCTGACTGCCTCGACCGCCGGTGAGGGCACGTCCGCGAGCCCGTCGAACACATAGCTGTCGACGAGCGGGGCTTCGGCGTCGGGGCCCAGGTAGCCGCCGTCGGAGAGGATGTACGGCTCGGATCTGCTGACGTACTCGGCGAGCAGGTCGTCCACCTCTGGCTTCTCCATCGTGTACGCAGCGTCGATGGCGTCGTTCAGGATCTGCAGGGGTGCTGCGTCCGTGCGCATGAGGTCGTGCAGCGCGAGTGACTCCTGCGTCAGCGCTTCGTCCGGCGGGCGGCCGTCACGGGCGGCCGCGCGTCCGGTGTCGAACAGGACGCCGGGGTCGGCGGCGCGCACGCCGTCGAGGCCGTCCTGGGAGATGAGGTCGTACAGGAACAGCGCTTCGCCGGCGGTGGAGCCACTCCCCTGCTGCAGTTCGAGCAATCGGTCGGCCGCCCGGGCGCGCGTCGCCACACGCTCGTCACGTGCGGCCTCCACCTCTTCGGCTGTCGCCACGCCGAACGCCTGGAGCATGACCTCGTTGGTCTCGTGCAGATGGACTCGTCGCAGCTCGCTCCGGAGCTCGATGACCTCCACGGCCTGGGCGTCGGTGCGCGCTCGATCGGCGTCGTGTCGGGACGAGTTGGCCGCCATCGCCGCGCCACCCGCACCGAGCAGGCTGGTCGTCACGATCGCGGCCGTTGCCGCGCTGCGCCGGCGGGACGTCGTCGCCCGCCGTTCCTGAGCACTCATCTCGCCGTGGACCGCCTTGTTCGTCGGATGCGGACACCGTACGCCGCACGCAGGATCATCGGCGGCGGAGACCCCTCACTTGAGTGGGTCGGCTGGGTCGGCGGTGTTCGTGCCGCCCGCCGGACGGTGCTTGCGGCCGGCGAGCGATGTGCGTCGCGCCTGGTCAGCGGGTCGCGAGGCTCGAACCCCCTCGTCGGGGGTGTCCAGTTCGCCGCTCGCGCGCCCGATCAGGTCCATGCGGCGACACAGGCAGACGCAGGCAGAAGCGGGCAAAAGGAGCTGCAATCATGAAACGAGCAATGGCGATGGCGGTCGTCGCGGCGGTCGGCACGGCGATGGTCGGCACGGTGCAAGTGTGGGGCGATGGCGGCGGTACGCCGTCGTCGCTGATCCCCGTGCCCCCCTGTCGTCTGTTGGACACCCGACCCGAGCCGGACACGGTGGGACCGGTCTCGACGCCGATCCCGGCGGGTGGCGAGTTGACCCAACAGGTGCACGGCACGAACGGCAACTGCATCATCCCCGCCACCGCGACCGCGGTCGCGATGAACGTGACGGCCGTGGGCGGGACGGCCTCGAGCTACCTCACGGTGTGGCCTGCGGACGCGGCGCGACCGCTCGCGTCGAGCCTCAACTGGGTGGCCGGCGCGCCGCCGACCCCGAACAAGGTGGACGTGCAACTGTCGGCGTCCGGCGCGTTCAAGATCTTCAACCTGGCCGGTTCGGTGAACATCATCGCCGACGTCGTGGGCTACTACGTGCCCTCCGGTGGTGGCGGCGGCGTGGGTCCTGCCGGTCCTGCCGGACCCGCCGGCCCCGCTGGACAGAAGGGCGACACGGGCGATCGTGGGCCACAGGGGCTGCCCGGTCCTGCTGGTCCGGCCGGTCCCTCGAGCCCGTCCGGCGCGGTCGGCCCGGCCGGCCCTGCGGGTCCGGTTGGTCCCGCTGGTGAGGTCGGTGCCCAGGGAGCGCCAGGTGTGGCGGGTGCGCCGGGTCTGAAGGGCGACAAGGGCGACAAGGGTGATCCCGGCGAGACGGGCCCCGCTGGTCCGGTCGGTCCGGTCGGTCCGGCTGGTGAGGTCGGTGTGCCGGGAGCGCCAGGTGTGGCGGGTGCGCCGGGTCTGAAGGGCGACAAGGGCGACAAGGGTGATCCGGGCGATCCCGGTGAGACGGGCCCCGCTGGCTCCGCAGGTCCCGCTGGCCCGGGAGGTCCTCCAGGTCCTGCTGGTGAGGCGGGTCCCGGCGGTCCGGTGGGTCCGGCTGGTCCGGTGGGTCCGGCTGGTGAGGTCGGTGCGCAGGGTCCGCCAGGTGTGGCGGGTGCGCCGGGTCTGAAGGGTGACAAGGGCGACAAGGGCGACAAGGGCGATCCCGGTGAGACGGGTCCCGTGGGCCCCGCAGGTCCGATCGGTCCTGTCGGTCCTGTCGGTCCTGTCGGTGGGACAGGCCCTGCCGGCGCTGCCGGCCCAGCAGGTCCTGCCGGCCCAGTCGGTGAGACGGGTGCTCAGGGCCCGCCAGGCGTGGGGACGGTCACGATCGTGACCGCCACGGCACGCGACACCAGCTTCGTCGCGGGCGACGAGCTGACGGCGACCGCGACCTGCCCGATCGCCACGCCGAAGGTGATCGGTGGCGGCGTGTCGGCGAGCACCAACCAGCGTCATCAGGTGGCGGCGAGCTTCCCCAACACGTCCAGCACGTGGCGCGGGACGATCGTGTCGTTCGGCACCGCCGGCGACGTCACGGTGACGGTGTACGCGATCTGCGTCGCCTGAGCTGACGGAGTCGGGCCGATCGAGGCGCCGTCGCGGCGAAGGCCGCGGCGGCGATGATCACGGTGAACCTCGGCTCGGCCAGTACGTCCTCGGTGATGCCGTGGACGAACAGCGCCAGCATCAGGGCGTCGCGGTCCCTGACCGGTCGGATCCGGGCTCGGACCGCGAAGTCGATCGAACCGAGCAGCACGAGCACGACCGCCACCACTCCCCCGCTGAGCGCCAACTGCACCCACACGTCGTGTCCGTGCGTGACCACGAACCCGATGCGGTCCTGCTCCTCGGCGATCGTGTACAGCTCGGTGGTGCTGCCGGCACCGATGCCCGTGATGGGTCGGTCGCGCAGCTCGTCGACGGCGATCTCCCAGATCTCGGTGCGCCCGGTGAGCGTCCGGATCTCCTCCGATTCGCCTGATCGGCTGACCGATCGGCTGGCACGTTCGCCGAGCGAGTCGTTCGCCGCCAGCAGCACGACACCGGTGCACACGGCGACGATGGCAAGCGGCAGCACCATCGGCGGCAGCGCCGGCCTGACCAGCGCCGCGATCCCGACGGCGAGGGCGGCCATCGCGATCCGCCCGTCGGTGAGCACCAGCACCGGGAGCGCCGCGGCGGCCAGGAGGAGGCCGTGGCGGCCGCCGCGCATCCAGCGGTCGACGCCGCACAGCGCAGCGATGACGCATCCGAAGGCGAGCGCGTTGGGATCGCGGAACACGCCGAACCATCGGCTCCCGCCGATCCCGCTCAATTCGGTCAACGTGCTGGCGACCAGCAGGACGGCCGATGCCGGGAACAGTGCAGCGCGCAGGCGCGGCCAGCCGCCGGCGTCGACGACAGCCGCGCCGGCGAGCACGTAGGCGGTGAAGCCGGTGGCCGTGGCCAGGTCGAGATGTGGGACGAGCCCGACCGGACTCACCGCCATCATCCAGATGCCGGTGAGCAACAGCCAGCGGGCGGGTGTTCGGACCGCGGCGCGGAGTCCGCGACCATCGACGATGCCCACCAGCAGCGCGAAGCCCCAGAGCGGAACCTGGAACCACCAGCGTGCGGCCGGATCGTCGCTCAGCCATCGCAGCGGTGTGTTGACGGGTTCGCAGGCGGCCAGCACCAGCAGGACCACCAGCGCGACGTCGGGTGCCGGTGCCGCCGGGAGCGACGGTGTCGCCCGGCCCGACCGCTCGAGCGTGGCCGTCATCGGCGGGTGATCACGACTGCTCTCGGCACGACGCCGAGGGCGAGGAGTTCGTCGGCGACACGCTCGGCCCGGCGCACGCGCACGCTCCCCCGTCGGGCGGCGATCACCACGACATCGGCATCGAGCACGGCGGTCCAGGCGTCGGCCCAGCCGTCGGTGCCCGGGGCGATCACGTGGTAGCGGTCGGCGAGATCGTCGGCCTCGAGGACTGCGGCGCTGCGCTGGTCGAGCGCGAGCACCGTCACGGCGAGGCGCCCGTCGTCGCCCATGCGTCGCGCCGCGTCGGCGGCGGTCGCGCCGAGGAGATCACTCCCCCGCCGTTCGTCGAGCACGGGCACGCCGGGCCAGATGCGTCGAAGCTGTGCCGCCGACCGAACGCGGCTGATCTGGCGGTCGAGCGTCGGGACGAGGGCGACGGCCACCAGCGCGAGCAGCGCAGCGGTCACCGCATTGGCGCGCACGTCGTCGCTCCGGTCGCGGCCGGCGACCGCCGGGGCGACGACGGCGAGTCGCGGCTGCATCGATTCGAGCTCGACCTCGGCATCGGTGAGTTGGTCCTCGAGCCCGGCGATCCCGTTGGCCACCACGATCGCCGCTTCGCGTGCCTGGTCGGCATCGTCGGCTCGTCCGGAGAACAGCGCCTCGTCACGTTGGACGGCGAGTTCGTCGAGGCGTTCCCTGCGTCGGTCGAGTCGCGTCGTGAGCGCGTCGATCCGTTCCTGCACCGTGGCTCGCTGCTCGGCGAGGTTCGCGTCGACGAGCGCCGTCCCGATCGCGTCGGCCAACGTGACGGCCTCGTCGGTGCTCGACGCGTCGACGACCAGCCGGATGACGGCATTGGTCTGACCGGTGTCGAGATCGAACTCGACGTCGTCGGCCACGACCCCGGTCGTCGCCTGCGCGTCGGCGAGCACGCTCCCCTCGTCGAGCAGCGCCGGTTGGCGAGCGACCACGGCGTCGTAGAAGGGCCACACCACCTGATCGGTGAGCCCGAGGGTGACCGTCGCGCTGTTGGGTCGACCGATGTCGGGCAGCGAGGTGCCGAGCGCCCAGCCGACGAGCGCTGCCACCGCGACGACGGGTGACCAGCGCAGCAGCGTGCCGAGCGTGAGCCGCACTCCGGCGAGGTCGGCCGTGCCGGGGCCGGAGGCGTCGAGCCGGCGCGACGGAGGGCGACCGGTGGCGTCGGGGGCGGACATCACCCGGCAGGCTAGGTGGCCCGACCCGCCGACGCAGCGAGCTCGCGCCGGCGGCGCTCGACGTGATCGACCAGCTGTTCGTCGATGGCCGGGTCGAGCGGCGGCTGCTCGTACTCCGCGACGAGCTGCTTCCAGATGCGGTTGGCCCGGTGCGTCGCGTCGACGGAACCCGACTCTGCCCACGTCTCGAAGTTGCGCCAG
This sequence comes from Actinomycetota bacterium, assembly GCA_026393475.1. Lineage (GTDB taxonomy): Bacteria > Actinomycetota > Acidimicrobiia > Acidimicrobiales > Ilumatobacteraceae > VFMC01. The sequence goes on along the minus strand of JAPLAA010000075.1, from coordinate 1,041 downwards.
TCAGACACCATCGGCGAGTAGAACGCCCGCTCGTAGCGCTGGATGGTGTGCGGGGAGCCGAAGAAGTGGCCGCCGGGGCCGACATCGGCGATCGCGTCGAGGGCCAGGGTGTCGTCGTCGATCACGATCGGCTGGAGGTACTCGGCGATCATCTGCAGCATCTCCGCGTCGATCACGAGCTTCTCGAACGAGGCGGTGAGCCCGCCCTCCAGCCATCCGGCAGCGTGGTAGACGAGGTTGGCGCCACCCATCACCGCGCCCCACAGCGACATCGAGCTCTCGTACACGGCCTGGGCGTCGACGGTGTTGGAGGTGGTCGTGTTCGACGAGCGGAACGGCAGCCCGTAGCGGCGGGCGAGCTGTCCGCTGGCCTGCGCCGCCTTGGTGTACTCCGGCGTCCCGAACGCGGGCGAGCCGCTGCGCATGTCGACGTTCGAGGTGAACGAGCCGTACACGACCGGCGCCCCGGGACGCAGGAGTTGGACCAGGGTGACGCACGCCAGCACCTCGGCGTTCTGGAGGACCAGCGCCCCGGCGAGGGTGGCCGGTGCCATCGCGCCGGCAAGGGTGAACGGTGTGATGCACACGGCCTGACCGGCGCCCGACAGCTCGAAGAGCCCGTCCGACATCGGCTCGTCGAGGGTCAGGGGCGTGTTGGTGTTGACGATGGCCGGGATCGCCGGGTCGACGGCCAGGCCGTCGCGGTCGGTCCCCAGCGCGATCGCCGCCATGTCGATCGCGTCCGCCGCCCGTTCGCGGCCGAGGGCGATCCCCTGCCAGCTCTTGTCGACCAGACGGATGAGGCTCAGGTTGAGGTCGAGGTGGCGTGTCGCCGGGTCGAGGTCGAGCGCCTCGAACGGCCCGCCGCCCTCCTGATGGATGATGTCGAGCGCCTGGATGACCTTCAGGTACTCGGTCTGCTCGGCCGCGGTGCCGGGGCGTCGCCCGCGGTCGAGGTCGTGACAGAACGCCGGTCCGCCGACCGAGGTGAACGTGACGTGGTTGCCGCCGATGATGAGCGATCGGTGGGGGTTCCTGGCC
>JAPLAA010000056.1 GCA_026393475.1 Actinomycetota bacterium | reverse complement strand
GTGGGGGTGCACGGTGAGCAGCCCGACGAGGTACTCGCGGGCGTCGGCCCGGGTGGGGTGGTTGATCGGGTCCTGCACGGGCGCACCGCGTTCGGTGACGTGGGTCCAGATCGAGTCGGCGCCCTGTTTGGGTGTCGAGTTCGCGCTCCAGTCGACCACGACGTAGAGGTCGAACAGCGGCTCGTGTTCGGGGAGCGTGTCGTCCGGTGACGGGTGACGGGTCATCACGTCCATTGGTATCGGCTGTTCGGGGGATTTCTGTAGCTTCCGGGGGATGACAGGCATCCCCCGTTCAGCGGTCGCCGATGCCGGCCGGTACTTCGACCGCTGGCTGGCGTTCCAACAGCACCACCTGCGGGTGCCCGGCGTGCAGGCCGCGGTGCTGCACGAGGGCGAGGTGGTGCTGTCGACCGCTCACGGCGTGGCGAACGTGGAGACCGGCGAGGAGCTCACCGAACGGCACCTGTTCCGCATCGCGTCACACTCGAAGACGTACACGGCGACGTGCGTGATGCAGCTCGTCGAGCAGGGTCGCCTGCGCCTCGACGACACGGTGGGCCAGTGGCTGGAGCCGTTGCGCGACTCGCCGGTCGCCGGGGTGCTGGTGCGCGAGTTGCTCGGCCACGGCGGCGGGGTGATCCGCGACGGGTGGGACGGCGACTTCTGGCAGCTGTTCCACGCGTTCCCCGATGTCGACGCGCTGGTGCGGATCGCAGGTGATCGCTCGGCGGTGATCGATCGCAACGAGCGGTTCAAGTACTCGAACGTCGGCTACTCGTTGCTCGGCCTGGTGATCGAAGCGGCGAGCGGCCAGCGGTACCACGACTACGTGGCCGAGCACGTCGTGGCTCGGCTGGGTCTCAGCGACACCGCGCCAGAGTTCGACCCGGCCCGCGCCGACGACTACTCGGCCGGTCACACCGCGCTCGGGTACGCCGATCGCCGGCTCGTGATCGATCACATCGACACCGGTGCCATGGCGTCGGCCACGGGCTTCGCCGCCACGGCGAGCGACGTGGTGCGCTACGCGTCGGCGCACTTCCTCGGCGACGACCGGCTCCTCGGCGACGACTCGAAGCGGGTGATGCAACGCACCGAGTGGGAGGTGGCCGGCACCGGCACCGAGTACGGCCTCGGGTTCGCGATCAGCACGATCGGGTCGCGGCGGATGCTGGGGCACGGCGGCGGCTACCCGGGGCACATCACGCGCACGTTCTTCGACCCGGTCGACCGGTTCGCTGTGTCGGTGCTCACCAACGCGATCGACGGACCTGCGCTCGGCATGGCCACGGCGCTGGTGCGCCTGGTCGATCTCGCCGTCGCCGGCGTCGACACCGACGCATCGCCAGAGCTCGACCGCTTCTGCGGGCGGTTCGCGACGCTGTGGGGCGTGTACGACATCGTGGCGTTGGGCGGGCGGCTGCTCCAGCTCGACCCGTCGGCGCCCGATCCGGTGGCGGCACCGGTTCGGCTCGAGGTGATCGACGACGCCACGCTGCGGATCGCGGACACCGGCGGCTACGGCTCCTACGGCGAGGCGTTCCGCTTCGACTTCGACGCCGACGGGTCGGTGACGAGCGTGCGCGGCGGCAGTGGTAGCACGGCGTTCCCGTTCGACCGGTTCCGTGCCGCGGCCGCGTCGCACCAGGGGCACGTCACGCTCGGTGGTGGCTTGCGCGTTTGATCCCCGCCGGTCTCAAGTGTTCGGCAAGCGACTCGTCGGCAGCTGCGTTCGCCGGACGATCACCGATGTGGAGATCTCGACGTCGACTGCCGCGCTGGCCAACCTCGGAACGGGCCGGTTGCAGACAGAGGTGAAGACGGCCGTGCTCGGCAAGGCGCTCGACACCGAGGTCGCCGCGGCCACGTCGCTCATCGAGGCACTCTCGGTGTCGGAGCCTGCGGGGCTCACGTTCTCGCCGGGCGGTCTGTCGGCGGGCCGGGAGAGCCGCTACATCGCCGACCTCTGAGCCGCCCGGCTCCGATTCGGGGTCAGATCGCGCCGTCGACGATGGCGCGCAGGTGCGGCCACGCTGCGGCGAACCCGGCGTGCAGCGGGCGCTCGGTGACCTGGTCGACCGGGATCCATTCCACGGCGTCGGTCTCGAAGTTCATCGACCGTCCGAACGGGCCGTCGACCTCGATCACCACGGTCGTGTACTGCCAGTCGTCGGCGGGAGCGAACACGTACTCGCCGAGCAGGCGATGCCCCTCGGGCACGTCGCCGACCTCCTCGCTCGCTTCGCGCAGGGCCGCCTCGTAGGGGGTCTCACCCTCGTCCATCGCGCCGCCGGCGACGCTCCAGGTGCCGCCCTCGTGCGAGAACGCCGATCGTTTCTGCAGCATGACCGTCGGTGCCGCACCGTCGGGGCGCAGCACGAAGAGCACACCGGCCGCGCCGAACACGCCCCAGCGGACGTGGCCGTCGCTGCACTGCATGAAGCCGTCACCCGATCGTCGTCCGCCCCAGGAAGTCACGCCGAGCAGTCTGCCGCACCGATCGCACGGGCGCTCGGTCGCGCCCCGGACGGTCCCGTCACACCACGGTGCTGTGCACCACGGTGGTCACCGACGTGGACGGGACCTCAGTGATCCTCGATGGACCTCAGTGACCCGCGTGATCCACGTGGGGGGTCGGGGATCGCGACGGCGCCCTCGGTCCGGGTCACGGGGAACGGGATGCAACCGGGCTGCATGCCGAGCAGGCGGAGACCCGAGAGGTCACCGGCCTGGTAACTGTCGTAGCCGTTGGCGTAGGCATACATCAGCTGTGTCGGATCGGTCACGTGCGACAGGCCGAGGGCATGGCCGATCTCGTGGGCGAGGGTGCCCCTCAGCATGTCCTCGCCGCTGTGCGAGCCGGTGAAGGCGAGGTCGCTGCGGATGATCACCGAGCCGCGCACGATCTGTCCGGGGGCGTAGGAGAAGCCACCGATGCCGAGCACGCTGCCGGTGAGCGACGAATGGTCGGCCGACGTTCCCCACCGCAGGACGAGCTGGCCGTTGGCCGGGGCAGGGGTCGTGGTGACCTCGGTGACCACGAGATCGAGGCCGGTCGCCCGTCGAGCCTGCTCGATCGCGTTCGCGAATGCGGCCCGACCGTGCGGCTGGGCGCCGGTGAAGTTGACCTTCACCTGGATCGGTTGGCACGGGTTCCAGCGGGCGTACGTGCCGTCGCTGTAGGTGACGCTGAACTTGTACGACGTGGAGTACACCGGCGTCGTGTCGGGGGTGCCCGCCGTCGTGGGCGGCGCGGCGCGTTCGGCCGTGACGAAGTAGCCCGTCGTGTCGACCACCAGGTGGGTGCGCGACTGGGTGTACACGTTCACGCCGAGCGCCGAGGCCGGGGTGATCGTGCCGGCGGCGAGCACCTGCCGGCTCAGGGCGTTCGACACCGCCGCGGTCGGCCGACTGGTACCGGTCGGGTAGGCGGTGAGGTAGCCGTTGTCGACCGGTTCGACGGTGGTGATGTTGATCGCGACCGAGCCGGCGGTGGTGACGCTGAACGGGAACGCCGCCGTGTTGAGTGTGGCGGCCGGCCCGATCGGTGCGAGCGAACCGGTGGTGCCGCGGGTGTCGGCCACACGGGTCGGGGCGACGGGCACGAACAGGCCCTCGGTGCTCTCGGTGGCACCGGCACCGGTGAAGTAGCCGTTGACGTCGAGCACGACGTCGCCGCCGCGCAGGGAGCTGATGTCGAAGCGGCCACCGATGACCGGCACGATGGCCGAGGCGGTCGCCGGTGCGCCGGCGATCTCGGTGTTGACCACGCTGGTGCCCGGCCAGGGTGTGCCGGCCGGCCAGGCAGCGAACCAGCCGGGCTGTCCGATCGCGGTGAACGACACGACGGCGGCCGATGCGTCGGGCGGCACTCCGACGGTGGTCGCGTCGATCGTGCGGACCTCCTGCGGCGCGAGCGGCGCGAAGCTGTCCCGGGTGTCGAGCAGGCGGGCGGGGCCGAGCGGCACGAGCCGACCCGACGTCGCCGTCTGGGCCGGGCGGAAGACGCCGGTGAGGTCGACGACCAGGTGTGTGCCGGCCTGCGTGTAGAGCCGGATGTTGCCGTCGGCACCGATGGGTGTGATCGCGAAGTTGGCGCGCGTCTGACCGGCGCGGTCGACGTTCAACGCACTCGTGTCGGGCTGGGTGCCGTCGCCCCACACGGTGACGAACCCGGCCCCTCGCGCGTCGGTGGCGACGATGGTGATTGACGCCGCGATCGCGTCGGTGGGGACGCCGGGCTTCGATCGCACCGGGACGACGACGACCGAGCCGGCGCCGGGAGCCGCCGCGCCGGCCTCGCGCGTGTCGACGAGCCGGATCGGTCCGACGGCGGTGAACGAGGTGCTGCTGAGGGCGGCATCGACCGAGCTCGTCGCTGCGGTGGCCGACACGACGAGACCGATGAACGCGCAGATCACGATCAGCAGGGAGGTCCGTCGCCGAAGCACGTCCACGGCATCGGCACGGGTTCCGGCGCGCCTTGAGTCAAGAGAGATCTCGATTCGTTCAAGATCCGAACGCACCCCGTGGCGGTGTGGACAGCGGCCCTGCTGAGCGCATTCGAGGTCACTGATCAGCGCTGGAAGACCCCCTGAACGAGTGACCTCGCCGATGCCCGATGTGCCACGCTGTCGAGCGATTCGCGCACCAGCGCCGAGACCTCCGGAGCAGCATGTCCGACGTGACCCGACCCTCGATCGCCACTTCGAGCCGCACGGCGACGTGGCCGCTGTTGGTGGGGTGGTTCGCCGCACACGTCGCCGTGTGGATGGTGCTGGTGAAGTACGTGCCTGGCGACGACTTCATCGACTTCGGCGACCTCGGGCTGATCGGCACGCCGTGGGTGCGCCAGTTCTGGATCGCGTTGCTGGTGGTGCTGGCGATGCAGATCGCGTTCGTCACGTGGGCCGGATGGTGGCCGCAGGTGCTGCGCGACACACCTCGGTCGGCGCCGCGTTGGATGTACGCACCGGTCGCGCTGATGTTCGTGGTGTTCGTCGGGATGCTGATCGGCCGCGGGATCGAAGACCTGCCCTCGTCGTACTGGGTGGGCATGACGGTGACGGTCGCCCTCGTGGGCACGACCGAGGAGCTGAGCTTCCGCGGCATCCTGCTGGTCGGCGGACGGCATCTCACCGACGAGCGCATGGCGTGGCTCGTGTCGTCGGCGCTGTTCGGGCTCTTCCACCTGCCGAACGCGTTCTTCGGGCAGGACATCGGCCCGACGATCGCGCAGGTGTTCCAGACCGCGATCCTCGGGTCGGCGTTCTACTGCCTGCGCCGCGTGAGCGGCTCGATCGTCGTGTGCATCGTGTTCCACGCGGCGTGGGACTGGGTGATCCTGCAGTCGCAGGCCATCCCCTGACGGAGGAGCGGGCTCTCACCGAACTCTCACCTCGGCCACAGCTGGTCCCCACCTTCGGGGCGCACGATGTGGCGCACGATGTCATCACACCCAACAACACCCACCCACACACGGAACCGCCCGCCCGCCCGCACCGGTTCCGTGATCCGTCGGTGTGATGCGTTTCCAACGACCCTGCCGGGTCGGCCCGCATCACACCGACGGCAGGGGGGTGCGATCGTCCGCTCCGGGAATGCAGCGTCCCTGCGCAGCGTTGGAGCGTCGCATGACCATCCCCTCGTCGCACGCCGATCTGCTCGATTCCACCGCCCTCGCCCACGTGGCCACGATCGGGCCCGACGGCAAGCCCCAGAACAACCCGGTGTGGTTCGGTTGGGACGGCACGCACGTGCTGTTCAGCCAGACCACCGGTCGTCAGAAGTACCGCAACCTGCAGGCCAACCCCGAGGTCGCGTTGTCGATCGTCGACAGCGCCAATGCGTACCGGTACCTCGAGGTGCGTGGCACCGTCGTCGAGATCGCCGACGATCCCGAGAACGCGTTCATCAACTCGATGGCGAAGAAGTACCTCGACCAGGACGTGTACCCGTGGCACCAGCCGACCGATCACCGCGTGGTGGTGAAGGTGCTCCCCACGCACACGACCCAGATGGGCTGAGCCGGGCCATCGACCTGGCGTTGCGCCGCCGGACCTAGGGTTGGCGGTGTGGCCGGGTCGCACGACGAACACGACGGCTCGATGCCGGCGGTGGCTCGGGGCAACCTCGACCGCTTCAGCGGCTTCGCCGATCTCTACGACGAGCACCGACCTTCGCCGCCACAGCGGTTGGGGGCGGTGCTCTCGTCGTATGCCGGCACCGAGGCCCCGGTGGTGGTCGACCTCGGCAGCGGGACGGGCCTGTCGACGCGATGGGCGGCGGGTTGGGCCGCGTCGGTCACCGGCGTCGAGCCCAATGCCGACATGCGCGCCCAGGCCGCGTCGACGCCGCTGCCGAACGTCGAGTACCGGGAGGGCGTCAGCCACGACACGCGGCTCGCGACCGGTTCGGCCGACGTGGTCGTCGCGGTGCAGGCGATGCACTGGATGGAGCCGGTCGCGACCCTGGCCGAGGTGGCCCGTGTGCTGCGGTCGGGCGGTGTGTTCGCTGCGATCGACGCGGATTGGCCACCCGTATCGGGTTCGCATGCTGCGGAAGAGGCGTGGGTGGTGCTGCACGAACGCATCCGTGTGTTCGAGGCGCGGATGGCCCGCGGCGAGGAGGGTGCAGTCCTGCGCCGTCCCATCAGCCGCGACGATCCGTCGCTCGCCGACGACGACCTGCACGACCCGCACCGGAACCGGGTGATCCCCGGCGGCGTGCAGAGCTGGTCGAAGTCGGAGCACCTGGCGCGGATGCGGGCCAGCCGGCGGTTCGTGTTCACGCGCGAGTTGCTGTTCGACGAGCCGGTGAGCGGCGGAGCTGCGCGCTTCGGTGCGCTGATGCGCAGCCAGGGGAGCTATCAGACGTTGCGTCGGTCGGGTCTCACCGACGACGAGCTCGGGGTCACCGAGTTCGACGAGGCGATCGCCGTGGCGTTGGTGGGCCACGAGTCGTTGTCGTTCTCGTGGCGCGTGCGTCTCGGCATCGTGCCCTGACGCGGCCGGCCGTCGCCGGACGTTGCTGGTCGCGGCCGGACGCACCGACGGCGTTCAGAGGATCGCGAAGACGTCCCAGGTGGCTTCGTCGCGTCCGGGCACGCCCCGACCGACCGCCTGCACGTTGTTGAGCCAGCGGTAGTCGTCACGGCCCGACTCGAACCGGACGGCGAGGCGTCGGTACGGGTTGGGTCCGTTGTACGCGATGCCGGTGCTGCGCATGGCGATGGTGGCGTGATCGTCGGTGGTGATCACGGCGGTCGACTCGACGTCGGCGAAGGAGTTGTCGCGCAGCGTGATCCACGAGGTGCCCACGAAGGGCATGAGTCGGCCGTTCACGCGGGGGCCCTTGACGGTGCCGTCGAGCACGCCGATGAACAGGCGCCCACCGTCGGGTGCGCCGGACATCACGACCGGCTTGGTGAGTTCGAAGTGCACGGTGAACAGGTACTCGGCCGCGATCGTGGTGCGTTCGCCCGTGGACGTCTCGACGTCCCCCTCCGATTGACCGACAGTCACGGCCGTCAGCGTGCGATTTTTCGAGGGATATGTCAAGAAATTGTCAACGGGATCACGGGTGACGTCGCGGCTGCCGAGCCCTGCCGAGTCGAAGTATGTGCCGGTCACGCCAGTGCGTAGACCTGATAGGTGACCTCGTTGCGCCCCGGCGTGCCGATCGCGACGCCCTGGACGTTGTTGAGCCAGAGGTACCGCTCGTGCGAGGACTGGAACACGGGGGCGGTGCGCGGCCGTCGGTCGGGGCCGGTGTCGAGGATGCCGCCATACTGCATCGAGACCACGGCGCCGTCGTCGGTGGTGATGAGGAGGCGCACGTCGAGCTGGGAGTACCCGTCGGCGCGCACGGTCACCCAGTCGGCGCCGCTGCTCGGCACGACGGTGCCCGTGATCTTCGGGCCGGCCACGGTGCCGTTGAGCACGGTGACGAACACGCGGGTGCCGTGGGGACCGGACGGCATCAGGACCGGCGCCGCGAGTTCGAGGTGCATCGTGAACAGGAACTCGACGGGGAGTTCGGTGATCTCGCTCATGTTGCTGCGCCTCCGTAGACGTAGTGGTCGACGACCTCGTGGAAGTGTTGCACCCTGATCTCCTGCGAGTTGAGGAACAGGTGGCTCAGCCCTGCCGAGTGCATGCCGAGCTGCACTTTCGGAAGGGCCGTGAAGTCCTGGTCGGGGACGCGGCCGACGCTGTCGCCCTCCTCGGCGATCACGAGCGAGCGCGGTGGTCGCGTTGCCCGCTCGTCGTCGGTGAGCCAGTTGAAGATGAACATGTCGAAGAAGCACCGCTCGTGATCGGTCGCGTGGGGCCGGATGCGGGCGGCGATGAAGTGGCCGGCATACACGTTGCACACGGTGTTGGGGAAGAAGAAGTAGTGGTGGTCGTCGACCATCTGTTCGTCGGTGAGGCCGGCGAAGTCGAAGCCGTGGTCGAGCTGCTCCTGGCGGCCGACCTCGAGCAGTGCCTGACGCACGGTGACGCCGTCGGTGAGGCGGGCGCCGTGCTCGTCCTCCACGAAGTGGGGCGACTTGCGCAGCACCTTGCCGTGGAACCCGGCGGCCGGTTTGGCGAGCTCGTCGATGATGACCTGCTCGCTCGTGTCGCCGAGGCGGGGGCTGGCCTGCGCCATCGGCATGTACATCGCGCTGTGCGGGCCGAGGACCTCGTAGGTGGTGTTCACGTCGTCGAGGAACTTGAGCAGCTGCGGGTGCACGCCCTGCAGGTGGTACACGTCGAGGAAGCCGTCGACGATCGTCTTCCAGTTCGCGGCGATCGGCATGGTGGCGCCGCGGGTGCACACGTGTCGGCCGAAGTGGTACGGGGCGAGGCGTTCCGTGAGCGGCGCCAGGTACTCGGAGAGCGCCGGCGCATCGGGGTCGGGGTTGATGAAGACCAGCCCCTCCCACGTGTCGACGCGGACTCGCTGCAGGCCGAAACAGGCGTCGTCGAAGGTGGGGAAGGTGTGCCGGTCGGGCACGTCGTGCAACACGCCGTCGATGTCCCACGACCACCGGTGGTAGAAGCAGGTGAGCTCCTTGGCGGTGCCGTGGCCGGAGCGGAGCTTGTTGCCGCGGTGCATGCAGACGTTGTGGAACGCGCCGAGCGTGCCGTCGCTGCCGCGCACGATCAGGTACGACTGATCGCCCACCTGGTGCTCGTAGTACGCACCGACGGCGAGCACCTCGTCCTCGAGGCAGGCCCACTGCCACACGCGACTCCAGAGCCGTTCGCGCTCGAGCTCGGCGAAGTCGCGCGAGGTGTAGCGCGCCGTCGGCACCCGCTGTCCCTCGACGTCGGTGCGGAGCCGGAGGAGGTGGTCGGAAACGGTCGGCATCCAGGCACGATATGGATTCTTGACGTTTACGTCAAGAATTTGGTGGCGGTGCCAGTCCGACCGCTCGGGCCCAGATCAGGGTCAGCGTGGTGATCGCGACGTCTTCGTCGACGTCGAGGCCGAACTGGTAGGCGCCTCGCGCGAAGTCCTCGACCATGCCGCCGAGCGCGTAGGCGCCGTGCACCGGGTCGAGGCCGACGTCGTGGCTCCGCAGCACGCGTTCCACCCGGTCGCGGAAGCGGTTGCGGATGCCGGTGCGGATCGCGAGGAAGGCCTCGCTGGATGCCGTCGCCTGGTCGAGCACGCGGAGCATGTCGGCGCGTTCGCGGTACACCTGCATGAACGTGCGGATGCCGTGCTCGAGGACGTCCAGCGCCGACGTGCGTTCGTCGGGTGGCGCGGAGGCCGCGGCGAACAGCTCGTCGCTGATCCCGTCGACCAGGGCGTGGAGCACGTCGTCCTTGGAGTCGAAGTACGTGTAGAAGGTGCCGTGGGAGACGCCCGCTTCGGCGGCGATGTCGGCGACGCGGGTGTCGAAGTAGCCCTCGCGTTCGAACACGCGCTGTGCCGCGGCGAGGAGCTCGGCCTGACGCCGCTTGCTCTTCGGGGTGTTCTTGGGGACGTCGGCCCTCGCCATCGGCCGAACACTACGACGTGTCGTCGGAGCGTCGTTCCCCGAGCTGCCCGCGGCTGACACCAGACGCTCCGCTGACCAGATGTTGACCGGTCGTTGACCTGGTCGTGGGAGGGTCTCCCCGCGGATCGGCGGACGTGCCCGGCGGCCCGGTGTGTTTGGGAGAGCGCAGCGGGGCGCCTGGTGGATGACCCGACGGGCGTCGGCGTGCGATCGGGGCTTTTGCGTCGGTCCGCGGGAACTTCGGGAGATGGGCGGATCACCCGATGTGCAAGTCGAGGGTGGGGAGGCAGCCCCGCTGAACCACCCTCACTTGCGAAGCACCCACCCGTGGGCGCTGCGGTTCGGCGGCCGCCATGACGGTCGACGGCCCCCCGGCCGACCGTCTGGCGGCGCCGGGGCGAGCGCACGGCCGATGGTGGGCCACACTCGGTCCGTCGGCTCTCATCCCTGTCCGCCCCCTCCCCTCTGGACGTGTCGCGCACGATGAAACCTCATCCCTGGTTCGAGTCCACCACCGATCTCGTGGTGATGAGCCACCACGGTCGCGCCGACGCGAAGGCCCACGCCGGCAGCCTCGAAGCCCTCCGCGCCGCGTATCTGGCCGGCTACCGCTGGTTCCAGGTCGATGTCGTGCCGATCAAGAAGGATCTCGTGTCGATGCACGCCGTGTTCGGCTGGCGTCTGGGGTACCGGCGGATGACCCGCGAGCAGGTGAGCCGGCGTGCGGGATACCAGGTGCCGACGCTCGCCGAGATCCTGGACGACCCGGTGATGCGCGATGCGCGGTGGAACATCGAGGTGAAGTCGCGCTCGGCGTTGCCCGAGTTGATCGAGGTGCTGAAGCTCACGAAGGCGGTGAGCCGGGTGATGGTGTCGGCACCGGGGCATCCGAAGATCGTCCGCGAGGTGCGCGAGACCTTCGGGACGCTCGTCGCGGTCGCCGCACCGGTGCATCACGGCGGGGTGTTCGGCCGGTTGTTCCTCACCCCCAAGTTCGACCACGACGGGATGCAGGTGTTCCGCTGGTTCGGCCGTGGGGCGGGTGCTCGTCATGGCCGTGGTCGGGTGCGGGTGCAGTCGTGGACGATCGACGGCCCGGGCCAGCTCGACGAGTGTCTCGCTGCCGGCTGCCATCCGGTGGTGAAGGACTCCGACGATGCGCTCCGCGAACGGCTCGAGTCGATCGGTCGGTGGCCCGACGTACCGCCGGCGATGCAACGGCGCACCGACACCATCGAGCTCGAGCCGCGCCCGCGCACACCGGTGCCCCCGTCACCGGCGCGGCCGATCGAGGTGTTGATGCTCGGCGGCGGCGGGTGGCGAGGAGCGTTCGGGTCGATCGGGTCGGTCGCCTACCTTCGGGCCACCGGGTCGTGGCAACACATCCGCCACGTGGTCGCGATCAGTGGCGGTTCGTTCGTCGCCGCGGCGTTGGGCGCCGACGGGGTGGATGACGAGCAGCCTTCACCGGAGCTGGCCCGCCTGGCCCGACGGATGATGGCGCTGCGATGGCCGATGCGCCTGGCGTTCCTGCCACTGCTGATCCCAGTGGGGCTGTTGGTGGCGATGCCGTTCGTCCTGCAGGGTCGCTGGTCGTTGCTCTGGTTGCTGGTGCCGACCGTGTCGCTGTTCGTCGGCCGGTGGATCGTGAGCTTGGAGTGGCGGTGGATGATGCGCGGGCTGTTCCGCCGTGCCCGACCTCGTGCGCACGGTCGTCGGTACGTCGTGTGTGCGACCGGGCGCTCGTCGGCGCGGCCGTACTTCTTCGTGGGCGGTGACGTGAGCGATCTCGATCCCGGCGCTCGGGGCGCGTCGATCGCGTCAGGCCCGGGCGGCCCCGTCGAGGAGCGATGGGGGCGGATGGTCCCGGGGGACTGGACGTGGGCCGACGCGGTCGTGTCGTCGACCGCGCTGCCGTGGGTGAACGGCTTCCGTACCGAGGCCGATCCCACGTTGGGCAGCGCCGGGGCGGCGGAGCGATTGATCGACGGCGGTGTGGTCGGCATCTTCGGGCGCCAGTGGTTCGAGCAGACGCTGCTCGGGCCGGGCACCGGCGACACGCCGCGGACGCTGGCGATCGACACGGGTCGCAAGCACCGCACCGGCGGGCGCTGGACCGAGCGGCTGATGGGGTTCCTCACGATCGGGATGCTGTCGCGGTGGGTGCAGATCGCGCTCGACGCCTCGTTCCGCAAGGAGATCGAGCGGGCCACGCGCGCGGAGGCGGCCGCGGATCCGGGGCAGGAACTGATGAACCTGGTTCGGGTCGCGGAGACCGATGCGGGCGACCATCACGAGATCCTCGCGTTGCGCGACGAGGTCCTCCGTCGTCTCGAGCACGGTCGCTGCATCGTGCGGCGGTTCGGTCTCAGCGGGCTGACGCGCCGGAACTGCCTCACCACGATCGTGGTCGCGGTCGTGGCGTGCACGGTCGACATCGAGCACGAGCCGAGCGCCGACGTGGTGCGCTACCGGCTCGAGCAGGTCGGTCGCGAGTTGCAGATGCCGGGCGAGCTCGAGCGGATCTGGGACGAGCTCTGAACCGTCGATCGGCGGATCGGCGGATCGGCGGATCGGCGGATCGGCGGGCGCGGGGTCAGTCGACGGGCAGGTCGTCGAGCACCCGCCACCACAGGTGCGGTGCACCCAGGCGGGCCACCATCTGGCGTGCGGTGGTGAGGTGTTCCTCGGTGAGCGCTCGGTCGCCCATGGTCGCCGCCAACAGCGCGAGGCCGCCGTCGACGGGGCCGTGGGTGTTGAGCCCGTTCCACGTCATCTGGCCCGAGTAGGGCGCGAGCCGTTCGTACAGCACGCGGGCCAGGTCGGTGTCCGCCGCGTGCCAGACGGGCACACAGATCATGGTCGTCAAGGCCGTCCAGGTGGTGTCCTCCACCAGGTTGAACTTCCGTTCGTACAGCACGTCGAGGAAGGAGCGCACCTGGTCGCAGTCGCCGCGCGCGTCGGCGATCGCGCAGGCGAGGGCGTGCCATGAGGTGAACTCGGGCTGGGCCGCCACGCGATCGAGGACGAGTTCCCACAACTCGCCGAGTCGACCCTGCGTGGTGCGCACCGGGATGAGGAGGGCGGCGAACACCGAGATCGCCCACGTCTCGTCGTAGGTGGTCAGGGCGGCCTCGAAGGCCTCGACGGCGAGGCGCTCGGCGTCGGCGAGATCGCCGCGTACGAAGGCGTGCACCGACTCGGCCTGGAGGAGGCCGCGGTCGCGGTTGCGGCGGCGGACCTTGGGCGTCAGTTCGCGGAGCCGTTCGATGCTGCGGTCGGTGATCGCACGGTCGGCCGCCACGAGCCCGAGGCTGAGGAAGACCCAGGCGGCTTCCCATTGGGCCTCGATGTCGTCGAGTCGTTCGAGGTGTTCGGCGGCGTGCCAGCGCAGCGGGAGGTCTGCCGGGTGGGCGAGCCCGAGGTGGGCGTTCATCAGCACCGAGCGCACGAGGTGTTCGCTCTCGCTGCGGATCGCGACGTCGCGGGCCTCGAGGTACAGGCTGCGTCCGAGCGGTGAGTCGTCCGACGATGCCATCAGGGTGGCGGCCGCTGCGCACAGTTCGGCTCGGGCGTGGTCGCCGAGCTCGAGCCCGAGGGCGTACTCGAGGTGACGGCGGGCGCGCTCGTCGACGCCGCCGACCTGGGTGGTGAAGCCGTGCAGGCAGAGCTCGGTCACGGTGCGCACCAGCAGGTCGTCGGCCTCGTACTCGCTCGCGAGCTCTGCGGCGCGCAGCAGTTCGATGTCGCTGGTCGGCAGGTTGTTGCGGCGCAGACCGGTGCCGAGCAGGCAGCGCAGCTCGGCTTCGATCAGCTGCCCCGTCATGTTGAACCGTTCGACGACGTCGAGCCCGTGATGGGCCCACTCGATCGCGGTCTCCCATTCGAACAGCGCGGCCTGTGCCTCGCCGGCGTCGCAGCAGAGGCGAGCTGCGCGGATGGGATCGATCTCGGCGGCGGCGAGGGCCTGCGGTGCGACGGCGACGGCCGACATGCGACAGGTCTGCATCGCCCGGCACAGCTCGTCGTGCCATGACACGCGCGGCCCGGCCGGCACCATCGCGGCGAGCGCGTCGGCGACGAGGCCGTGGACGAAGTGCCCGGTGTGGGCGAGGTGTTCGACGGTGGTGCTCGATGCACCGACGGGATCGGCGGGAGCGATGGTCGATCCGTTGCCGTGGTCGAGGTGGATCAGGCCTTCCTCCTCGGCCGTGATCAGCTGCTCGCCGGCCCGGCGCCGCACGAGGCGCAGCGGTGCGAGCGGGAAGGCCTGGCCCAGCAGGGCGGCGAGTTGCAGGAGCTCGCGGGTGGTTCGGGCGAGGGCGGACGTGCGCTCGGCGACAGCAGCCTGCAGCGTCTGAGGTACCTCGCTGCCGAGCTCGCCGCGGCTGATGACGTCGAGCAGGAGTCCGAGGAACAGCGGGTTGCCGCCGGTCTGGTGGAGCAGCCGGCCGGCGAGCTCGTCGTTGGCGCGCAGTGGCAGGGTCTGACGCAGCAGTTCGTCGACCTCGGCGGCACCGAACGGCGGCAGTTCGAGCACGTCGAGTGCGGCTGCCCGTTCGATCTCGGGATGGGTGGGGGTCCGCGACGTGAGGAGGAGATGGATGCCGTGGCGCGAGAACAGCGAGGCGATCACCTCGGCCGAGTTCGCGTCGAGCCATTGCACGTCCTCGATCACGAGCACGGCGCCGGTGCCCGTGAGCGCGGCCTCGATCAGGTCGGTGAGGTCGTCGAGCAGTTCGTCGCGGGTGGTGGGTGGCACCGTCGCCGCAGCAGGACCGCCGACGACGCGTGCCGCAGCGTTGGCGAGACGCTTCGAGCGGAGGGCCCGGCCCGTGCTCTGCGGCAGCATCTCGCCGAGTTGATCGATGATCGTCGCCACGGCCTGCATGGGACGGAACGGGTCTTCGAGCACCGTGGCTCGGACCACGGGGATGCGCTTCACGTCGAGGCGCTGTTCGATCAGGCGGGTGAGCGTGGTCTTGCCGACGCCGGGGTCGCCGACGAGCATCACCGGCCGGGTCGCGAGTGCGGTCACCGCGCGGTCGACCCACTCGTCGCGTGGCAGGAGCGTGGCGGTGGCCGACGGCGTGGCGAAGCGGTCGACGGGCGGTGGTGCCGCCGGCGCGCCGATCTCGTGGCGGAGGATCTGTGACTCGACCTCGGCCACCTCGGGTGCGATGACCGCGCCGATGTCGGCGAGCGACTCGCGGTGGGTACGGATGACTCGCACCGCTTCCACGTGTCTCGTGGCGAGCGTGTAGAGCTTGGCGAGGCGCATCGCCACGTCGCCGCGCGTGGTGTCGTCGGCGAACATCTTCTCGAGCAGGGGGAGCGACGTGGTGCCGGCCCGCGCGGCGATCTCCGCGTCCGCGAGGGCGAGGACCACGTCGTCGCGCAGCGCGAGCAGCCGCCAGCTCGTGGGGTCGACGAGCGGGTTGTCGACGTTCACGAACGGCATCGGCCCCTGCCACTGGGCGAGCGCGTGCGAGTAGTGGGCGGCGGCGTCGGCCGGTGGCAGGTCGCGAGCGGTGGCGACGAGCTGTTCGAACCGGGTGGAGTCAAGCAGGTCGAGGGGGCCCTTGAGCCGGTAGCCGCCACCCGCGTGTTCGATCGTGAGGCCACGGTCGAGCGCCTTGCGGATGGTGCTCATCTGGGTCTTGAGGCTGCCGCGCGAGCGGATGGTGTCCTCGCCCCAGACGGTGCGTAGGAGGGTCTGCATCGGGACGACCGCGCCGGCGGCCGCGGCGACGATCGCGAGGAGCTCGCGGCGCTGGGCACTGAGGACGAGTTCGTCGCCCTGGGAGTCGCGCACGGTGATCTCGCCGAGCACGGTGATCGCGGGGCGCACCAGACGCTGGTCGTCGATCACCGCGACCCGCCTCCTGTGCGTTCCATGTGAGCGATGCTACGCAGCGTGGCCGACTGCCTGTGTATCGGTTGCTACACATCGGCCGAGTCGCAGCGCGCGAGGCGCCGCCCCCGAGCGGACGATGGTCTCAGCAGCGTCTCGCCCTGCGTGAGCTGGTGCGGAATCCCTCGACGGAGCGTCGCGGCGTGGCCGCGACATCGCGCTCGATCGGCGCCGATGGACGGGTCGCGGTCGTCGTTTGCCGAGAGTTCATCTCGGAGCGTCCGGCAGAGACGCAGGTCAGCGGCACCGGCGGCGTCGGTCGACGCGCCAATGAGCCGTCCGGCCCATTGGCGTTCGCGGGGACGCCCGAGAGGATCACGGCATGGAAGCGCGGGCGGCAGGCGGGGCGGCACATGTGACGGCGCGCGCCCCGGGAGAGGGCTGGCGCCTGGAGGGCGATCTGGGGTTGGACGGGGCGTGGACGCTCGACCCGTATCTCGATCAGGAGATCGGTGTCACCGCGACCGGTGACCTGTTGGAGCGGTCGTGGGTGCGCCCGATGAGCCGCCCGACGGCTGCCCTCGGTGTCCGCATGGCGTCGCTGTTGTCGGCACGGACCTGGCCGGCGGATCTGGTCGTCGTGCCGGTGCCGTCATCGAACGACGCGGCGGACGTGTTGGCACGGGTGGTGGCGCTCGTCCTCGAGCGAGAGCCGCAGCGGCTGCTCGTCGCGCGCCGCGGGATGCGCAACGCGGCGCCGGAGCACCGGTACCGGCTGGCACGTCGCCCGGTGCCCGATCACGTGCTCCTCGTGGACGATGTGGTGCGTACCGGTACCTCGTTGCGCGCCTGCGCGGATCTGCTGCGCGATCGCGGCGCCATCGGGGTGTGGGCGGTGACGGCAGCGGCCGAACTCGTGCCTGCCGACCGCCGGGTCGGCGGTCGGCGCAGCGCCGTCGGCGGTCTCGACCTACCGGACACGATGCTGGCCAGGGTGGAGGCGATGCGGCCGGTGACGTCCGGCCGTCGCGTCGATGTCACGGAGCCGGTACTGATCGAGGTCGCCCAGCGGGTGCCCTTGTTTGACCAGGAATCGCCGGCGCTCGATGCGTCTGCCGACGACCAGCAGGTGACCATCGACCAGCCCGATCACGAGCCGATGCCGGTGGCGGAGATGGCGGATGCCGAGATGGCGGATGCCGAGATGGCGGATGCCGAGATGGCGGATGTCGAGATGGCCGATGTTCTCGACGACGAGGAGTTGATGGCGGCGGTCGGCCGGGCGTTCGAGGCGATCGCCGGGCTCGAGGCGTTGCAGAAGATCGTCGAGCAGGTGTCGCCCGAGGAGTCGCTGTCGATCGAGGGTCTGTTGTCGGAGCTGCTCGCCGTCGGCGCAGAGGCGGAGGTCGACACCGATGATGGTGAGGACGTGCACGCCATCGACGAGGCCGACCCGGTCGATGAGGTCGATGAGGTCGACGACGTAACAGGCGAGACCGTCGAGGTCATCGAGGTCATCGAGGTGATCGAGGACGTCGAGGCCGACGAGATCGATGAGATCGCTGAGGACGTCGAGATCGCTGTGGACGTCGAGATCGCTGTGGACGTCGAGGACGACGAGTCGGATGCGACGGCTGTGGCCGACGAGACCGAGGGCGACGAGGTCGAGGACGTCGAGGTCGACGAGTCGGAGCCGACGGGTCTGGACGGCGAGGCCGAGGACGGCGAGGCCGAGGACGGCGAGGCCGTTGAGAGCGAGACCGTTGAGAGCGAGACCGGGGACGAGCAGCAGGTGGCTCGCACCACGGCGCCCGCGACGCAGGTGGCGGGGTGGCGGGGTCGCCGCCGCCGTCAGAAGCCGAAGCCGTCGACGATGCGGTAGTCGTAGCCCTGCTCGGCCAGGAACCGCTGCCGGTTGGCGGCGAAGGTCTGGTCGACGGTGTCGCGGGTGACGATCGTGTAGAAGTTCGCCTGCCCGCCGTCGTGCTTGGGCCGCATGATCCGGCCCAGCCGCTGGGCCTCTTCCTGCCGGCTGCCGAACGTGCCGCTCACCTGGATCGCGACGTTCGCCTCGGGCAGGTCGATCGAGAAGTTGGCGACCTTCGACACGACGAGCACCTTGGTCTCGCCGGTGCGGAAGCTCTCGAAGCGCGCCTCGCGCACCTTCTGTGCCGTCTGCCCGGTGATGAGCGGTGCGTCGAGCTCGGCGGCGATGGTCTTCAACTGGTCGACGAACTGGCCGATCACGAGCACCCGGTCGCCGTCGTGTTCGGCGACGAGGCGGCGCACGACGTCGGCCTTGCGTGGGGTGCAGGCCGCGAGTCGGTAGCGCTGCTGCGGGTCGGCGAGGGCGTACTCCATGCGGGCGTCCTCGTGGAGACCGACGCGGACCTCGGTGCAGATGGCCGGCGCGATCCAGCCGTGCAGTTCGAGTTCCTTCCACGGCACGTCGAAGCGCTTGGGGCCGATGAGGCCGAACACGTCGGCCTCCTTGCCGTCCTCGCGCACGAGGGTGGCGGTGAGGCCGAGCCGGCGCACGGCCTGGATGCGGGCGGTGGCACGGAACACGGGTGCCGGCAGCAGGTGCACCTCGTCGTAGACGATGAGGCCCCACTCGGTGCGGTCGAACAGGCCGAGGTGCGGGTAGAGCTTGTGCAGCACGTCGCTGTCGGCGCCGTCGGCGACCATGGGGTCGGCGCCGCCGGTGTCGGGCGCGGGGCCGAGGTCGCCGGCCGGATCGTCGAAGCCGTCCGCAGTCGCGTCGCCCCGCTTCTTCTTGCGCACGGGCGACCAGGTGAGCACCTGATAGGTGGCGACGGTGACGGGGCGGATGTCCTTGCGATCGCCCGAGTACTCGCCCACCTGATCCTCGGTGAGCGACGTCTTGTCGAGGATCTCGCGGATCCACTGTCGGGCCGAGGTGATGTTGGTGGCGATGATGAGCGTGTGTGCCCCGGCCGCGGCCATCGCGGCGAGACCGATGACGGTCTTGCCGGCGCCGCAGGGCAGCACGAGCACGCCGTTGCCCGCGGCGTCGATGCCGTCCTGCCACCAGGCGCTGACGGCGTCGGCCTGGTAGCTGCGCAGATCGCAGGTGAGGTGTGCGTCGGCGAGGACGCTGCCCTCGGTGTAGCCGGCTTCGTCGGCGACGGGCCAGCCGAGTTGGAGCAGGGCCTGCTTGAGGGCGCCGCGATCGCCGAGGCGGACGGCGAAGCGGTTGCCGTCGAGCCGTTCGCCGAGCATCTGTCCGACGTGCTTGTCGCGGGCGACCTCGACGAGGAGCGGCACCTCGTTGCTGACGAGCGCGAGACCGCCGCTGTCGAAGTCGCGCACGAGCCGCAGTCGGCCGTAGCGGCCCATCTGGTCGTGCACCTCGGCGAGCACGCCGCTCGGCACCGGGTACTTGGCGAGGTCGTTGAGCGTGGATGCGACCTCGCCGGCGCTCATGCCGGCGACGGCGGCGTTCCACAGCGACAGCGGCGTGATGCGGTAGGTGTGGATGTGCTCGGGCGCCTTCTCGAGCTCGCTGAAGCGTTGGAGTGCGGCGCGTGCGTCGGCGGCGCGCGGGCTGGCGAGCTCGAGCATCACCGTGAGGTCGCTCTGCACGATGAGCGGGTTGGTGGGATCGGTCACCAGCCCTCCATGAGGGCTTCGAGTTGGGCGACCTGGGGGTGCAGCACTTCGGGCACGTTACGGGCCTTGGGGCGCGGTTGCACCCGGCTGATCACCTCGCCGGGCGGGGCGGGCTCGTCGGTGCTGCTGGGGGCGAGGCCCGCCTTGCGGAGCGCGGCCATCACCTTGTCGAGCGGCAGGTCGCTGACCGCGACCGTGGGGGCGATGAGGGTGAGTCGAGCGGTGCGCACCTTCACCGCGGCCGCGAGGCCGAGCACGTCGTCGGCGGTGACGACGGTGGCGGCGGTGCGGGCGGTGAGGCCGCCGCGTTGGCGTTCGACGTCGGCGAGCATCTGCGCGACGACCGGGGCGACCGGCACGGAGGAGTTCTCGGTGAGGAAGTCGAGCAGGCTCTGCGCGCTCTCGCCGGCGGCCATCTCGGTGGCGATGCGGGTGCGGTCGAGGCGCAGCACGGCGACGCTGCCCTTCGACTCTGCGGTGCACAGCCGGTCGAGGCGGGCGCGTACGGCGGGGTCGAGCGCGGGTGGGGCGATGACGGAGAAGTCGGCCTGCACGACGAACGTGAGGTCCTGCTCGGGCAGCAGTTGGTGCAGCGACACCGGTTCGGTGAGCACGGTGCGGGCGAGCGCGCCGAGGCCGACGGGTCCGTTCGACGGGCACAGCCCGAGGGTGACGAGCTGGACGTGGAGCTGTTCGAGGTCGACCCGTTCGGCCAGCAGGTGGTGCGCCTGCAGCCAGGGGACGAGATCGGCGGCGGCGATGCCGTGGCCGTCGGGCAGGGCGAGCAGGTCGGCGATCACCTGGCGGCGCATCACCGCGTCGAGCGAGCGTGTCTCGCCCGGCGTGTCGAGGCCGTCGAGCCAGGCGTCGACGAGCTGGATCCACTGGTCGGCGATGCCGAGCCGTCGCCATTCGGCCGTGCGCTCGCCGCTCACCTCGTAGCGGTGGATCCAGTTGGCGTTGCGGCCGCGGCCGACGAACTCGCTCATCTGGGTGATGACGCCGAGGCCGAGCGCGAGGTGGACGAGCGGGGCGACGTGCTCGACCGGCCAGCCCATGCGCTTGGCGATGTCGCGGATGGCCTTCACGCCGATGCCGCCGGTCTTGAGGCCGGGGATCGGCTCGGTGGCCACCTGGCGCAGCAGGCTCTGCAGCGTGCTGAGCGCGTCGGGGTGCATGGGCGCGTGGTGGTCGAGCGGTTTGATCGGCGTGGTGGGCACCTCGGGCCACTGGGCGAACGTGCGCCCGTTGACCGCGGTGAGGGTCTCGAGCCAGAGGCCGACGTGGCGCATCTCGCGTTCGACCCAGACGAGGCCGATGTCGATGAAGCGCTGGAGCGCGGCCGACTGCGGGGTGAGCGCCGGGCGGCCGGCGATGGGCCGCTGGTCGAGCGGGCTGTAGAGGCGGAGCTGCCACCAGTTGTTGGTGAGCCGGTCGCCGGCGATGCCGCGTCCGCCGGCGGCGACGAGTCGGTCGAACATGTCGCGCTCGTGCGGCTGGAAGCCGTCGGTGAGCCGTTCGAGCCGCTTGGGCGTGCCGATGATGTCGCGGAGCAGCTCGATGCGCTGGGTCTTGCCGATGGGGATCTGCTCGATGCCGAGGTTGTCGAGGTAGATGCCGAGGTGGTGCTTGGTGATGGTCTGGTCGAGCACCATCCGGTCGAGCGGTCGGCCGGGTCGGGCGACCATGTCGGCGACGCCGGTGCGCAGGCGCAGTGGCTCGCCGGGCACGGGCTCGTCGACGAGGAAGCGGTCGACGAGGGCGGCGACCATGCGGGTGCGTTCGGCCTCGGGGACCGGTTCGAGCTCCTGGGCGAGCTCCTGGGCGGTGACCTGACCACCTCGGCTGGCGAGCACGACGAGGAGCTGCGATGCGGCGGCGTCGAGCAGTTCGAGGGTGAGCCGCAGCACGTGCGGGTTGGCGAGCGCGCCGGCGAGCTGTTTGCGGCCGGGGCTGCGGGTGCTGGAGCCGAGCCACACGCGCAGCGGGCCGGTGCCGACGCACCACGCGGCGAGGTGTGGTTGGAGTGCGATGCGCCGGGCGAGCTCGTCGCCGTCGAGCGCGCTGATGGCGCCAGCGCGGTCGGCCACGACGTCGTCGATCATGCCCGGAACCTATCGCCCGGGTGCGACGGCACGACCTGCGCATCCGGGTTGCTGCGCGTGGCGTGCGGTCGATCGCCGATCCGGCGTCGTCGCAGCGGTCGATGGCGATGTGGGATGAGCATGGTATCGAGATGGGTTCCCGATGGGTACCCGATGGTATCTTCGTCGACATGCGGGTGACGATGGATCGGGCCGGACGGGTGGTGTTGCCGAAGCCGCTGCGCGAGCAGCTCGGTCTCGACGAGGGTGCTCAGTTCGAGGTGGTGGTCGAGGGATGGACCGTGCGGCTCGAGCCGCTGCTCCGGCCGGTGCGCGCCGTGGTGGACGTCGACGGGTGGCCGGTGCTCGAAGATCGAGCGGGGGTGGCGCTCACCGACGACGACGTGCGTGCGCTGCGCGAGGCGGATCGCCGATGACCCGTGGCGACACGGTGCGGTGGGCGGTCGACACGAGCGTGGCCGTCGCAGCGCTCGACGCGGGCCATGTGGAGCACGTCGCCTGCAGGGCAGCGTGCGCGCAGCGACGGCCTGCGCTCGCCGGGCATGCATTGTTCGAGTCGTACTCGGTGCTCACCCGGCTGCCCGGGGCGAACCGGGTCGATCCGGCGACGGCGGGCGAGGTGCTGCAGCTCGCGTTTCCCGATCGGTGCTTCCTGACGGCTCGGCAGCACGACGAGCTGTTCCGTCGGCTGGCCCGCCTGAACCTGGTCGGCGGCATGGTGTACGACGCGCTCGTCGGCGAGGCGGCCCGAGTTGCCGACCGCACGCTGATGACACGCGATCGGCGAGCGCTGCGCACCTACGAAGCGGTCGGTGTGCGGGTGGAGTTCGTTTCCTGACCTGCGAGAACGGTCGACTCGAAAGAAATTCCGAGATTTCTCGTCGGAGCCTGTCGATCGGGCGGCAGCGCTGCGTCATTCACGGTGAAGCAGGGCACGAGGCCCGGCTCCAACCGAGAGGATGACACAGATGAGCAGGGCAGTTCCGTTGGCGGTGTCGGTCACGCGAGTGATCGAGGCATCGCCCGAGGTGGTCTACGACCTCCTCAGCGATGTGACCCGCATGGGCGACTACAGCCCGGAGAACACGGGAGCGGTGTGGTTGGCCGGCGCGACCGGCCCCGAGGTGGGAGCCCGGTTCAAGGGCACCAACCGGCTCGGGCCGAACTCGTGGTCGACGAAGCCGACGATCACGGCGGCCGATCGAGGTCGGCGGTTCGAGTTCACCGTGCCCGGCTCGCGCGGCGCGACGTGGACCTATACGTTCGATCCGGTGGCGGGCGGCGTGCGGGTGACCGAGTCGATGCGGCAAGATCGGCCGTCGATCTTCCTCGTTCGGTTCCTGCAGCGCCGTGCCGGGGTGACCGATCGTGCGGCGAATCTGCGCACCTCGATGGCGACCACCCTCGAGCGTGTCGCTGCCGTCGCCGAACGCCAGCCCGTCTCCTCCTGATCCACAGCGACCGACCCACTTCCTCATTCATTCACTCACTCACTCACCACCCCAACACACCACACGAAGGAACGACAGACCGATGGAATACATGATCCTCATCAACGCCGACGAGAACTACGAGGCGCCGGCGCCCGGCACGCCGGAATTCGAGGCGATGATGGCCCCGTGGATGGCCTTCAACCAGCGCCTGATCGACGACGGTCACTGGATCGCCGGCGCGAACCTGCAGCCCACCCCGACCGCGACGACGGTGCACAAGCGGGGCGATGCTGGCCACACCATGACCGACGGACCGTACGCGGAGAGCAAGGAGCAGATGGGCGGCTTCTATCTCGTGCGTGCTGCCGACCTCGACGAGGCGATCGAGCTCGCCCTGGCGATCCCGATGCCGTTCGCGTCGATCGAAGTGCGCCCGGTGGCGTTCCGCCCCGACGCATCCTGAGCCGTTCTGCGCATGGCTGACGCGACAGTTCAGGTGGCGCTCACCAGGGTGGCGCGCGAGGAGAGCGGGCGGGTGCTCGCGCTCCTCGCGCGCCGCTTCGGCGACGTCGATCTCGCGGACGAGTCGGTGCAGGATGCGCTGGTGGAGGCCGCGCGTGTGTGGCCGGTGCAGGGCGTGCCGACGAATCCGCCGGGGTGGCTGCTGACCGTCGCGAAGCACAAGGCGATCGATCGGCTGCGGCGCGCGGCGAGCGCGCACCGGCGGACGATGGCGGCCGCTCGCGATCTGTCGGTGCTGCAGGACGCTGAGTTCGACGACGGGGCCCGAGGTGACGAGATGATCGACGACGAGCAACCGATGGCCGACGACCGGTTGCGGCTGGTGCTGTTGTGCTGTCACCCGGCGCTCGATCGCGATGCGCAGGTGGCACTCACCTTGCGGATGGTCGGCGGGCTCACCACGCCCGAGATCGCATCGGCGTTCCTCGTGCCGGAGGCGACGCTCGCCCAGCGGATCGTGCGGGCGAAGCGCAAGATCCGCGATGCCGGCATCCCGTTGTCGATCCCCGCGGATCTCGATGGCCGGGTCGATGCCGTGCTCTCGGTGCTCTACCTGATCTTCAACGAGGGGTACCTGACGCGCAGCGATCGAGACGTGGTGGTGCGCGTCGACCTGGTGGACCAAGCCATGCGGCTCCTCGGTGCGTTGGCCGAGCTGTTGCCCGATCATGCCGAGGTCGACGGGCTGCTGGCGTTGGAGTTGTTCCACTCGTCGCGGCTGGCGACGCGGACCGATGCGATGGGCGATCTGGTGTTGCTCGACCAGCAGGACCGGACGAGGTGGGATCTCGAGGCGATCGGTCGGGCGAACGCCGTGCTGAACCGGGCGATGCGCCGGATGCAGCCGGGTCCGTATCAGCTGCAGGCGATCATCGCCGGGCATCATGCCAACGCTCGCACGGCGGACGACACGGACTGGTCGGCGATCGCAGGTCTGTACCGGCAGTTGGCGGCGGTCACGCCGTCGCCGGTCGTGCGCCTGAACCACGCGGTGGCCGTGGCGATGGCCGATGGTCCGCACGCTGGGTTGGCGATGCTCGACGATCTGGAGTCGGAGGGCGGCCTCGAGGGGCTCGATCGCTACCACCTGTTGCACGCGACGCGGGCAGAGCTGTTGCTCAGGGCGGGTCGCGCTGACGACGCGAAGCGAGCCTTCGTGCTGGCCCGGGCGACGGCGCTCGCCCCTGCCGAGCAGCGTCATCTCGACCGGCGACTGGCCACGCTCGACTGACGGCCGTCGACCGATCCGCGGACGTCGCGGAGCGGATGGGCCGAGCGGCCCATTGCCGCGCAGCGTCGATCGTGTTGAGGTGTTGTTGACGGTTCGGACGGGCCGTCGGCGGATGATTCGGAGGCGGGCAGCCATGACACAGCACCTGATCTCGCCCACTGCGGCGATGACCATCTCGGGTGTCGAGGGCCTGGCGCAGTGCTGGGCGCTCGATCGGTTCTCGCACCCCAACCTCGGGCTCACCCGGGTCGGGTTGCTGCTCGGGCGAGCGAAGGTGGGCGGTCTCGGACCGGCCTGCGTGGCGCTGGCCGAGCGGGTGGCGGAAGTGGCGAGCTGGCAGGACCTGCCCGACGACGTCGTCGTCGTGGCGGTGCCGTCGGCGTCGATGTTGAGCCGGCAGTTGGCCCAGTGCACGGGTGCCGTGCTGGAGCGTCCCGTCGAGGACCTGTTGGGTGTGCGCGGCGGGTTGCTGGGCAAGCTCGACGGTTCGGTGCGTGGCCGCATCAAGGCGAAGTCGCGCAAGATGCCCAAGCACGTGTTGCTGGTGGACGATGCGGTGCGGTCGGGCGAGACGCTGAAGGCGTGCGCCGCGATCCTGCACGAGCGTGGAGCACAGCAGGTGTGGGCGGTCGTCGCAGCAGCGATCCTCGAGCCGGGCGAGGGCGATCCCGTCTCCTGGTGACGTTCGCTCGTCGGCCGGCCGTCGGGCGGCGGCCGGTCGACGAGGTTCATCTTCACATCGGGCAGTGGTGCGAACTTCTGCCACTGTGACTGTCAATACATGCCGCTGACTGTGCGAAGCTGGCTCGACCCGCTGACCGCACTGGAGCGCTCGATGGAACTTCCCCGCTACGGCACGCCGAACATCGCCTATGTGAGCACCTGGTTCGGCGCACCGGACGACCATCCGATGTGGGCGCTCAACCTGATGAAGTACCGGACTGTCGCCGAGTACGCCGATGGACGCGAATCGTCGATCAGCGGCGCGGACGCCGACATGTTGTACAACCCGACCGGCCCTCTCGCCGCGGTGGGTGCGGGTGTGCGGCTCGTGACCGAGGTGACGCATCAGCTGTCGGGTGACTCGATCCTGTGGGACCGCGTCGCGGTCGCGTGGTACCCGTCGCGGATGGCGATGCTCGAGATGCAGACGCTGCCCGAGTTCCAGGAACTGCACGCCCACAAGGACGCCGGCATGGAGTTCACGATCGTGATGGCGACGACGCCGTCGGCCGACACCGCCGAGCCGTACGACTGGTCCGGCCTCGGTGACGACGACCTGATGCTGGTGCAGGTGGTGGCCGACTCCTCGGCGACCGACCTGGCGCAGCTGGTGCCGTCGCGTCGCATCGGCCGCTACGACGTGCGTGGCGTGATCGTCGGCGACGAGCGTGGGTGGGCAGAGGCCCGCTACGACGCGATCTCGCGCGACGACGTCGATGCGCTGGTGGCCGCAGCGGCCGCGCATGCGGATCCGTCCGTCTACGCGATGGTCGTCGAGCCCCGGTTCGACGTGATGCCCGCCCGCTGAACGGGCCGGCCGGCCGACGTGCCGGCGCTCAGACGGAGTGCAGAGGGCGCGGCGCGGTGGAGCGTTCGCGGATGAGCTCGATCGTGGCGCGGTCGAACACGACCGGGCGCTCGTGGAGCCACATGGTGAGCCGACGGCGATGGAGCACCGGCACCTCGTCGAGGCGGGCGAACAGGCGATTGTCGGCGTCGTCGAGCAGCACGATCGGCGTGCACACGATGTCGCGTTCACACAGGGTGCTGATGAGCTGTGAGACGAGTTCGGCGGTCACCTGGGCGGCCGACGAACCGCGACGGCGTTCGACGCCGTTCCACGGGGTGTGCCGGGCGCTGTCGACCGGCAGGCTCGACGCGGCGCGGGTGACGATCACGAACAGGCCGCCGGGGCCGACGACGATGCGGCGGTCGACGCCGGTGACCTCCACCTCTTCCCACCCGCGGGGCAGGACGTCGGTGAGCGGGGCGAGCTGCAGGAGCTGGTCGACGAGGGCGTCTGACGGACGAGCGTTCGGCATGCTCTGTCATCGGTTCGTCAAGACGACCACTGGAGCGAAAATCGTTCGGTGAGTGCAGAACCGCCCACTTCGGGGGTCCGGTCGCGGTCAGGTGAGCGCGCGCACGGCGGCGCCGATGCGTTCGGCGGCGGTGACGAGTGTGGCGGGGTCGTCCTTGCCGTACGCCAGACGGAGATGGCCGGTGCCCGACGCGGTGAGCTCGTAGGTACTGCCGACGGCGACGCGAACTCCGCGGCCGGCGCACTCGACGGCGAGGGTGGCTTCGTCGATGCCTGCGGGGAGGTGCACCCAGAGCGCGACGCCACCACGGGGCGCGGTGGCGGTGAGCGTCGGGGCGTGTTCGGCGAGGGCGTGCACGAGGGTGTCGCGTCGTTCGGCGAGCGCGGCTCGCAGGGTGAGCAGGTGACGTTGCCAGCCGGGTGCCATGAGCAGTTCGGCGGCGGTGGCCTGCAGGAGTGGGGCGGCGAAGAAGTCGGCGGCCAGGCGGGCGCTCACGAGTCGGGCGAGCGCGGGCCCTCGGGCGGTGACGGCGGCGATGCGCATGCCGGGGGCGCTGGCCTTGCTGAGCGAGCGGATGGAGATGACGTGGCCGTGTTGGTCGTCGGCGATGAGGGGCGGGCCGGTGGGTCCGTCGAGGTCGAGGTCGCGCACCCAGTCGTCCTCCACCACGAAGCAGCCGAACTCCTGGGCGATGGCGAGCACGGCGGCGCGGCGTTCGGTCGACAGCACCGAGCCGGTCGGGTTGGCGTGGCGGGGTTGGAGCACGACGAGGCGCGCACCGCTGCGGGCGAGCACGTCGGCGAGCGCGTCGGGCAGCACCCCGTGGTCGTCGGTGGGGACGGGGGTGGGGACGAGTCCGCTCAGCGTGGCGGCGACGACGGCGCCCGGGTAGCAGGGGTCCTCGAGCACGACGGGGTCGCCGGGTCGGGCGAGGACGCGGAAGATGCTGTCGAGTGCGGCCTGCGCGCCGGGCGTGATGAGCACGTCGGCGGCGCTGAACGGAGCGCCGAGTTCGGCGGCGAACACCTCGCGCAGCAGCGGGATGCCCTGTGGCGGGCAGCGGTCCCAGGCGTCGGTGCGGCGCACGCAGCGGGCGGTGGCCTTGGCGAGCAGTTCGTGGGCCTGCAGCGTGGGGTCGGGGAAGGCGTTGTCGAGGGCGATCGTGCCGGAGGTGCGTTCGTGGGTGAGGTGTTCGAGGCCGCCGGGCACGACGGGCGAGCGCCCGAGCACGACGGTCTGCCACGAGTGGTCGACGGCGGCGGCGTCGGCGATCGCGGGGCGGGTGATGAACGTGCCGTCGCCGGGGCGGGTGACGGCACGGCCTTCCATCACGAGTTGGCGGACGACGCGCTGCACGGTGACGGGGCTGACGGAGAACCGTTGCTGCAGCTCGCGCACGCTGGGCAGTCGCTCGCCGGGACGTCCGCGCGAACAAACGCCTCGTAGATACGAATCGACACTGTTATCCTGAGTCGTGACCATCATGGATAACGCTACTCAGCTCGAACGGGAAACGCGCGAGCGGGAGACACGGGGCCTCGTGCTCGGCTTCATCGGGATCGCATGCTTCAGCGCATCGCTGCCGTTCACCCGGGTGGCCGTGCGCGAGTTCGGCGTCATCTTCCCGTCGTTCGGTCGGGCCGTGATCGCCGCGGTGCTGGCCGCGGTGATCCTGCGGGTGACGCGCACCCCACTGCCGGGCCGGCACCTGTGGGGCCGGTTCGCGATGGTGATCGGCGGTGTCGTCGTCGGGTTCCCGGGCTTCACCGGCTTGGCCTTGCAGCACGCGCCCGCCGGGCACGGTTCGGTGGTGATCGGGCTGCTGCCGGCGGCCACCGCGGGATGGTCGGTGGTGCGCACGGGCGCGCGGCCGTCGGCGCGGTACTGGGCGTTCGCCGCGCTCGGCGCGGGTGCGATCGTCGTGCTCACGATCGCGCGTGGCACGGCCGACGTCGCGCTCGGCGACCTGTACCTGCTGGGCGCGATCGCGTGCGCGGCCGTGGGCTACACCGAGGGCGCGGTCATCAGCCGTGAGATCGGTGGGTGGCAGACGATCAGTTGGGCCGTGGTGTTCGGTCTGCCGGTGACGGTGCCGTTGACGTTGATCGGTCTGGGTCCGGTGGGCTTCGACGAGCCGATGACCGCGTGGATCGGCCTGGCCTATCTCGGCGCGGTGTCGATGTTCCTCGGGTTCTTCGCCTGGTACGCCGGGCTGGCGATGGGAGGGATCGCGCGGGTGAGCCAGATCCAGCTGTTGCAGCCGATGCTGTCGCTGGTGTGGGCCACACTGTTCCTGCACGAGCACCTCGACCTGTTGATCGTGGTGGTGGCCGTGGTGGTGCTGGCGTCGGTGGCCGGTTCTCGCCGGTCCGCCATCGCCTGACGCAGCCACGGCTCGCACGCACACATCGACTCGGGAGGACTTCACATGCCACGTACCGCGATCACGGCGCCGGGGGCGTCGGCCGTGGGGCCGTATTCGCACGCGGCCGAACAGCACGGGTTCGTGTACCTGAGCGGGCAGACGCCGGTGGAGCCGGGCACGACGACGTTGGTGGGCGGCGGCATCGAGGCCCAGACCCGGCAGTGCTTCGCGAACCTCGGTGCGGTGCTCGCCGCGGGTGGGCTCGGGTTCGACGACGTGGTGAAGTGCAACGTGTTCCTCACCGACATGGGCGACTTCGCAGCGATGAACGCGGTGTACGCCGAGGTGTTCGACGAGCCGTATCCGGCGCGCACCACGATCGGTGTGGCGGCGTTGCCGTTGGGTGCCTCGATCGAGATCGAGATGGTGGCGGCGAGGCCGACGTCCGACGGTCGGGCCTCGTAGGGCGAGGGGTACGCTCGGCCCCGTCGGCTCTGAGGATCTTGGGGGATCGCATGGCACACGAACTGGTCATCCGCGGGGGCACGATCGTCGATGGCACGGGCGCTGCGGCGTACGTAGGCGACGTCGCGATCGACGGCGGCTCGATCGCCGCGGTGGGCGGTCCGCTGAGCGGTGATCGCGTGATCGACGCGGCCGGCGCAGTGGTGGCGCCCGGATGGGTCGACGTGCACACCCACTTCGACGGTCAGGTCACGTGGGACGACGAGCTCGACCCGTCGTTCTCCAACGGGGTGACGTCGTTGGTGATGGGCAACTGCGGCGTGGGGTTCGCGCCGTGCCCGCCAGGTGGTGAGCGCACGCTGATCGAGTTGATGGAGGGTGTGGAGGACATCCCCGGCACCGCGCTGTACGAGGGGGTGCCGTGGGGGTCGTGGACCACGTTCCCCGAGTACCTCGACTTCCTCGCCACCCGCCGGTACGCGATGGACGTGGGCGCGCAGTTGGCCCACGGTGCGCTGCGGTTCGCGGTGATGGGCGAACGCGGGGTGCGCAACGACGACGCGACCGACGACGACATCGCGGCGATGCGCCGGATCGTGGCCGAGGCCGCGGCAGCGGGTGCGCTCGGGCTCAGCACGTCGCGCACGATCTTCCACCGCTCGATCGACGGCACCGCGGTGCCGGGCACGTATGCGACCGAGCGCGAGCTGACCGAGTTGGCGATGGGGCTGGCCGACGGTGGTGGCGGTGTGTTCGAGGCGATCACGTCGAGTTCGATCGGGGCGATGGAGGGCCTGGGCGGCGAGCGTTTCTCGCAGGAGCACGAGCTGCACCTGTTGAACGCGATCTCGCGGCAGGCGGGT
The DNA here is from genome assembly GCA_026393475.1 of Actinomycetota bacterium. Taxonomy (GTDB): domain Bacteria; phylum Actinomycetota; class Acidimicrobiia; order Acidimicrobiales; family Ilumatobacteraceae; genus VFMC01. The sequence goes on along the minus strand of JAPLAA010000056.1, from coordinate 3,675 downwards.
GTGAACGTGACGTTCACGACGGCACAGACGCGGGACTATCCGGAGGCGTGGCGCCAGGTGTTGGCGTTCGCGGCCGAGCAGAACGCGACGGGGTCGCGGTTGTACCCGCAGGTGGCGTCGCGGCCGATCGGGCTGCTGTCGAGCCTGGCCGGCTACCACCCGTACATGCGCCGCCGGGCGTACCTCGAGCTCGTGCACCTGCCGGTGAGCGAGCGTGCGGCGGCGATGCGCGATCCGCAGGTGCGTGCGGCGATCCTCACCGGCGACGACGTGCCGCCGGCGCTGCAGGGGTCGATGGAGAACCTGTACCTGGCGCTGCAGATGGCGACGCCGGGCATGTATCCGCTCGACGAGGTGGTCGACTACGAGCCGACGGCCGAGCACACGTTCGCCGCGCTCGCTGCGGCGAGGGGCACGACGCCGGAGGAGTTGATGTACGACTTCCTGTGCGAGGGCGACGGCACGAACGTGGCGACGATCATGGGCACGGGCTACGTCGACGGGAACATGGACGCGATGCGCGAGATGTTGGTCGACCCGGTGACGGTGACCGGTCTGGCCGATGCGGGTGCGCACGTGAAGCTCATCTGCGACGGCACGGCGCCCACCACCCAGCTCACGCACTGGACGCGCGATCGCTCACGCGGGGCGACGATCCCGCTGGAGTTCCTCGTCGAGAAGCAGACGCGGCGCAACGCCCGCCTGTACGGGTTGCACGATCGCGGCACGCTCGAGGTGGGCATGCGCGCGGACGTGAACGTGATCGACCTCGAGCGGCTGACGGTGCGTCGGCCGGTGGCGCACCACGACCTGCCGGCCGGTGGCATGCGGTTCCTGCAGCCGGTGAGCGGTTACGTGGCGACGATCGTCAACGGGGTGCAGACCCGCAGCATGGACAGCGACACCGGGGAACGCCCCGGCCGCCTCCTTCGTCGCCCCTGACCCGTCACGCGATCCCACCGTCCCGGTCCGCACGAACGAGGCGGACCACCTCGTCGACGTCGAGATGCACTCCGGTGCGCCTCCGCGGTCGCAAGGGCATCGGTTCGATCATCGGCGACACCTCCCTGTTGAGGAGGTCGACCACATAGGCCTCGAGTGTCCGACCTGCAATGGCAGCACGGATCGAGAGCTCCTTGTGCAGGGCATCAGGAACGTCCCGGAGGTCGATGTTCGGCATGAGGCGAACGTATTGGGTCGCGCTCGGTTGCCTCGCCCGAATTCGCGCCACCGAGGGATGACCGGATCTCCCGCGACCGTGGTTGCTGCTCATGCAGCGGTTGTACGGCCGGGGTGTGACGCGATGGCCGGGAGCCGTCGGGCGGGGCGCTGGGTCGGGGGGTGACCCTGCGCCTGCCCGATCGACGGTGCCCGAGCGACGGTGTCAGGCGTGCTGGAGGCGCAGCGCCGGGGTGGGCGCGACGTGTTCGACGATGAGCGCGATGGTCTCGGCGTCGAGTTCGGCGGGCAAGTTGCTGAGCCAGCGGTCGACCATGTGCTGGTGCACGATGTCGACGCCGTCGGGGCGGGGGACGATCTCGTCGGCGCTGTCGGCGCCGGCGAGCACGATCACCGGGGTGACGGTGATCTCGATGCCGCAGGCCCAGCTCAGCAGCTGTGAGGCGAGCTCGGCGGTGAGCCGCGGGGTGCTCATCTGGTTGCGATGGTCGTTGGCCCAGGGGCGGTCGTTCTGCACGCCGATGGGGAGGGTGGCCTGGTGGCGCACGTCGAGCACGAACACACCGCCGGGGCCGAGCACGACCGGACGGTCGACGCCTGGGACGTAGAGGTGATGCCAGCCACCGGGCAGCAGATCGGTGACCAGGGATGCCTGGCTGGCGACTTCTTCGACGAGTCGGGCCAGCGGGGGTGTTGCACTCATGACTCTTTCATCGGTTCGTCAAGCTTTCGTCTGGAGCGATTTCTTGTCCGAGCACGCAGCGTGAGGTGCGCAGGCCGTGAGAAGGGGGTGCGACGGGGGGTGCGCCCAGCGCGCACCCCGCCGTCGAGGCACAGCCGAGGGGGGGAGGACCGTGCCGATCAAGTACCGGATCCCGGTAGCGACCTTTGCGGCCGGTGTTCGATCTCCACCGGCCGCACGACAGTGACGGTAAACGTGCCGTTCGAACGGCGAGCGACGGCTCGTGGGCGGCCGCGTGAATGGTCGGTGAGCCTTCGGGGTGGACGGCGGGCGCGGCGGGTGGATGCCCGCCGAGGGGTCAGGTCCTCGTGGCGGTCGCGTAGGGGGTCATGTCGATGCCGGGCCAGCGGGCGGCGACGTCGGCGAGGGTCTGCTCGTTCCAGTACTCGTGGCCGGGCAGGGGGAAGCCGAACAGGTCGCGTTCGCGTGGGGTGGCGTGGTTCAGCAGGTGGTGGAACGCCGGGCGCGGGGCGCTGCCGGGCCAACTGACCTTGCCCTGCCACGGGTTGCCGCGGGCCTGGAAGTCGGCGAGCAGTGCGAAGCGGCTGCGGGGGTGGCCGGTGAAGGCCGAGCCGCGGTGAAGGACGTCGGTGGTGTAGAGGAAGATCGAGCCGGCGGGTCCGGTGACGGCGATCTCGTGTTCGACGAGTTCGCCGGGTTCGAGTCGGTTGGGCCACAGCGGGATCGGGTCGCCGATGCGGCGGGGGATCACCTTCGTGGGGCCGTCGTCGTCGGTGACGTCGGACAGGAGGATGAAGGTGGTGAGCTGCGGCCAGCGGAGGTCGCGGCGGGGGACGACCAGGTTGTGGTTGTTGAAGTCGCGGTGATGGGGCTGGTCGTAGTCGACGGCACCGCTGTACTTGGCCCAGAGTTCGATCTTGTAGAGGTCGAGCGAGGTGGTGCCGCAGAAGCGCTCGGCGGCATCGACGAGGTCGGGGTGGATGGCGATGCGGTTGAGGCCCCACGACTCGAACGGACCGACGCGCAGGCCGGCGAACTGGTGGGCGACGACCGAGCGGTGCTGGTCGGGGTCGGCGAAGTACTGGTCGTGGGTGGGGAACTGCTCGAACAGGCCCTCGCGTGCGGCGGCGAGTTCGTCGGGGGTGAGGAAGCCCTCGACCACTGCGTAGCCGTCGGTGCGCACCTGGTGCAGGACGTCGTCGCCGATGTGCATCGCTCGCCGGTCCTCCTGGGCGATCGCTCGCCTGCGTGGGTCGCAAGCGTGTGCCGTCACCGTACCGAGGGCGTGCGTGCGGCGACGCTCCCGGTGTGTCGTGTGCCCGTCGCGTTGGCGTGATGGGACGCGCCAGCGATGCTGGAAGGCCCGCTCCGGCGGGTGTGTTGCGACCCCACCGATCGAAGGAACTCCACGTGGCGAAGAAGCAGGCGAACAAGGAACCTCGTTTCGAGCCGATGCAGTACTGGCGCAAGCTGTGCTGGGTGACGCCGCAGATCGTGTTGAGTGGCGATCTGCCAGAGGGCGATGCGAAGCTGCGCGGCCTGAACCAGTGGGTCGATGCGGGCATCACGCACATCGTCGACACGCGACTCGAGCACAGCGACGAGAAGTTCGTCGCCAAGCATCAGCCCGACCTGGGGTACACCTGGGTGGGCGTCGACGACCACGGTGGCAAGCAGCCCGACTCGTGGTTCCTCGAGGGTGTCGAGGCGGCGATGGCGGCGATGGCCGAGCCCGACGGCAAGGTGATGATCCACTGCCACATGGGTGTGAACCGTGGGCCGTCGATGGGGTT
>JAPLAA010000132.1 GCA_026393475.1 Actinomycetota bacterium | reverse complement strand
GCATCCTGGGGCTGAAGCAGGTCCCAAGGGTTGGGCTGTTCGCCCATTAAAGCGGTACGCGAGCTGGGTTCAGAACGTCGTGAGACAGTTCGGTCCCTATCCTCCGCAGCCGAAGGTGTATTGACGAAGGCTGTCCCTAGTACGAGAGGACCGGGACGGACGGAGCTCTGGTGTGTCTGTTGTCCTGCCAAGGGCATGGCAGATTAGCCACCTCCGGAAGGGATAACCGCTGAAAGCATCTAAGTGGGAAACCCGTTCGAAGATGAGTACACCCATGCGGTCAACGCAGTAAGGCCCGTGACGAGACCATCACGTTGATAGGCCGGAAGTGGAAGCACGGCAACGTGTGTAGCTGACCGGTACTAATCGGCCGAGGGCTTGGTTGAAAATTATGCTCGTGCTTGCTCTGGAGTACTCGGATGGCGCCTCAGTGGCGACTCCTTGACAACAGATTTCGGTGACCATACCGGCAGGGTCACACCCGTTCCCATCCCGAACACGGAAGTTAAGACTGCCAGGGCCGATGGTACTTGGGGGTAGACCCCCTGGGAGAGTAGGTCGTCGCCGAATTCATCGCTCGAACACCCCACGGATCCGTCCGTGGGGTGTTCGTCGTTTTCGAACCGGTGCCGCGCTCCGCCGCAGGCCACGGGCGGTGTGCGGACGGTTCGCTCTGGTGGCCGTTAGGCTCGGTCGCCCTATGCCGCCCCAGCCAGAACGCCGTCCACGCCCACGTCCCGGTCAGGCTCGCCCTGGCAGCAGTGGCTCCGGCTCGGGTCGCCCCGCTGGGGGCAGCGGGGGTGCTCCTCGCAGTGCCGGCGGTCGTCCCGCGGCTGGTCGACCGTCAGCAGGCGGTCGCCCGGATCGTGACGACCGTTCGGGGGGTACTGCCCGTCCCGCTCGCGACGGGCGGAGCGCTCCCCGCGGCCCTCGTCGCGATGATGGCGACGACCGACCGGCTCGCGGTCCTCGTCCGCCCCGAGCAGGTGGGCCCTCGGGTACGACCGGCGCCCGTGGCGCGGCGCGTGGCGATCGATTCGATGCTCGAGGTTCCGCAGACCGTTCAGCCCGGCCCGACCGTGGCCCACGCGCGGACGGTGCCAGCCGGCCGGTGCGCGGTCCATCGCCACGAGGCGACCGCTTCGAGCGTGGCGATCGTGCCGAGCGTGGCGAACGACCTGCCCGGGGTGACTGGGCGGATCGCTCCCCCCGAGGCGCGCACGCCGGTGGTGACCGACCGCAACGGGCGGGCGGCGATCGTCCCCAGGGGAATCGCTACGACCGCGACGATCGGCCGGCACGTGGCGGCGGCCGGCCCGGTGGCGGTGCGTCCCGTGGTGCGCCGCGTCCCGGTGAGGGTGGTCGGCCAGGTCGTCCGGTGCGATCGGGCCGTGATGCGTCGTGGACGCCCGGTCCCCGACGTGAGCTGACCGCGGCCGAGCAACGTGCGGCACAGGTGCGCGCGACGCGCGGGCCGAAGGTGCCGAAGGCCGTGGTCGAGCCGTCCGAGCACGTTGCCGAGCAGTGGATCGACGAAGGACCCATCCGCGACGTCGCGATCGCGGCGACCGAACGGGCGATGACAGACGCCGGGGCACCGAAGCGCAAGCGTGCCCAGGGCGAGCTCGACCCCGAGGTCGTGGCCGAGGTCGAGCGCGAGGCGGGCAACCAGCGATCCGGGCGCTATCGCGAGCGCCTGCAGTCGGCGGCCGAGGCCCTCGATCGTGGACGGTACGACGATGCCCGCCGCATGGTGCAACCGGTGTTGCGCGATCTGCCGAACATCGCCATGGCACACGAGATCGCCGGGCTCGCGTTCTACTCCACCGGTCAGTGGCGCAAGGCTGCTGCCGAACTCGAGCTCGCCCGGCAGATCGACCGCTCGGTCCGACACCACCCGGTGCTCGCGGACTGTTACCGGGCGATGAAGCGCTACGACGTCGTCACCGAGCTGTGGGACGACCTGAAGGGTGCCTCGCCGGAGCCGGCGCTGATGGCCGAGGGTCGCATCGTCGCTGCCGGGGCACTCGCCGATCAGGGCGATCTGCGCGGTGCGCTGTCGATGATGGCCAAGGCTCGTGAGGTGCCGAAGAAGGTGCGTGATCACCATCTGCGCCAGTGGTACGTGCTCGGCGACCTGCTCGACCGCTCCGGCGAGATCGTCGAGGCCCGTCGCTTCTTCGGCATGGTCGCACAGGCCGATGCCGAGTTCGCCGACGTCATGCAACGGCTCGCCGCGCTCGGTCGCTGACCGGCGCGTGTGACACCCCCGGCGTACCGTTCGACGCAGCGTCCCCCGATGCATCAGGTCAGCTCCGCCCAGCGGGGTTGACCCTCGCCGCCGGTCCCACCGGCATGTCGGAGGTCGCCATGAACATCGTCATCCTGTCCGGTCATCTCAGTTCCGCGCCCCGCAGCACCGAGCTGCCCTCCGGCACGGTCCGCTGGAACCTCGAGGTCTCGTGCCCCGACCCGACCGGCCGCCTCCTCGGCGTGCCTGTCTCGTGGGAGGGGCACGTGCCCGACACCTGGGCCACGGGCACTCCGGTCGTCGTGGCCGGGACGGTCCGCCGGCGGTTCTTCCGCACGCCCGCGGGGACGCAGAGCCGCACCGAGGTGGTCGCCGCGTCCGTCGTCGAGATCACCCGGCGGCGCAGCGAGTCCGCGGCCGTCACGCGGGCGGTGCGGTTCCTCGGTGCCGACGCGGTCGCGGGACTACGATCGCTGCTCGGTGCGCCGTCGGCGGCGTGACCGTGCTCGGACTCCCGGTCCGCAGCGCCCCCCACACCGAGGAGATCACCGATGACCGAGTCGCCCGCCACGGCACGTCCCACGCTGCGTCCGGGGGTGGTCACCGGCGCCGAGTACGACACGCTCGTCGCCGCCGCCAAGGCGGGCGGCTATGCGCTGCCGGCCGTCAACGTCACCGGCACCAACACCATCAACGCCGTGCTCGAGGCAGCCGCAGCGAACCGCAGCGACGTCGTGGTGCAACTCTCCAACGGTGGCGCGCAGTTCTTCGCCGGCCAGGGACTCGCCGACACGGCGCTGGCCAAGGTGCTCGGTGCCGTCTCCGCCGCTCGTCATGTGCACCTGCTGGCCGAGCACTACGGCGTGTGCGTGGTACTCCACACCGATCACGCCAACAAGAAGCTCATCCCGTGGGTCGAGGGCCTCCTCGATCAGGGCGAGCGGTTCTTCGCCGAGACGGGACGCCCACTGTTCAGCTCGCACATGCTCGACCTGTCCGAGGAGTCGCTGGAATGGAACGTGGGTGAGTGCGCTCGCGTGCTCGAGCGAATGGCGAAGCTGGGCATGAACCTCGAGATCGAACTCGGGGTCACCGGTGGCGAGGAGGACGGGATCGGCGGCGAGTTCGACGAGAGCGCCGACAACGCCAAGCTCTACACCCAGCCCGAGGACGTGCTGTACGCCTACGACGTCCTGAACCCGATCGGCCGCTTCTCCGTGGCCGCGTCGTTCGGCAACGTCCACGGTGTGTACAAGCCCGGCAACGTGAAGCTCCGCCCGGAGATCCTCAAGGCGTCGCAGGAGCTCGTCGCATCGACCCACGGACTCGACGCGAACCCGCTCGACCTGGTCTTCCACGGCGGCTCGGGCTCGGAGAAGGAGAAGATCACGGAGGCGGTCGGGTACGGCGTGTTCAAGATGAACATCGACACCGACACCCAGTTCGCGTTCTCCGAGCCGGTCGGCACCTTCGTCGACGCGCATGCGAAGGCGTTCAAATACCAGATCGACCCCGAGGACGGGACGCCGTACAAGAGCTCCTACGACCCGCGCAAGTGGTTGCGTGCCGCCGAACAAGGCATGGTGGCGCGACTCGGCGAGGCCTTCGCCGACCTCGGCGCCACCGGCAAGACGCTCGCCGGCTGAGCCCTGAGCCCTGAGCCCGACGATCGGGCCAGAACGGCAGGCGTGGCCCGCCCGCTCACACGAGCGGGCGGATCACCAGGCCGGTGCGCAGTTTCGGCGTGAAGAACGTCGACTTCGGCGGCATCAGCAACCCCTCGTTCGCCGTGCGCCGGATCTCGTCGATGCTGGTGGGGCGGATGAGCACGCCGGCGGTGACCTCGCCCGAGGCGACCAGGTCGACCACGTGCTGGACCCCGTGCTGGTACGTCACGTCGATGTCGGCATCGCGCAGCGCGTGCTCGAGCAGCGCCCCGTCGAGGGCGCGGACGCCCTCGAACGCCTCGGGCTTCGGCGTCAGCCAGGTGCCGGTGCCGTCCGTGTGCACGAGGCAGAGCGCGCCACGCTCGACGACCTGGCTCGCGAACGTTGCGTCGATCGGTCCTGCGGGGGAGAGATCGAAGCTCGTGCCCAGGATCGACACCAGGGTGTCGAGGTCGACGCCGCGATAGAGCCGGTGGATGGCATCGATGCTGAGCTGGCTCTCGACGAGTTCGCCCACGTAGGTGAGGGTGAGATCCCAGGGTCCCGACCCGTCCGCCGCGCGTCGCTCGTCGCGGTAGGTGCGGCTGATCGCGTACCGGTGATGGCCGTCGGCGATCAGCACCGGGTTCGCCCCGACGGCAGCCGCGATCGCGGCGACCCGAGTGGGATCGGCGACGCGCTCGACCGTGTGGACGACGCCGTCGTCGGCCGTGCAGGTGCCCACGAGTTCGGCCGGCTCGAGCAGCAGATCGGTGAGACCAGCGGTCAGGGACAGACCCCACACGGGGGAGAGGTTGGCTTCGGTGGCCCGAGTGAGGTCGAGTCGGTCGGTCTTGGCCTTGGGGGTCGTGCGTTCGTGGGGGAGCACGCCACCGGCACCCTCGTCGACCACCTCGAGTGCGCCGAGCACGCCGACCGTCTCACGGATCGTGCCGTCCTCGGTGCGGAACCGCATGCGGTAGATCGTGAACGTCGGCCCGTCGTCCCGGACCAGGGTGCCCTCGGCCTCCCAGCCGCGCATCGTGCGCGCTGCCTGGACGTAGCGGTCGGCGTCGTCGTCCGGCCCGGGCACGTCGATCTCGACGATGTTGCGGTCGTGGCGGGAGCGAAGCGCCGCGATGTCCGCCGCCGACAGCACGTCGTACGGCGGGGCGGCGGCATCGTCGAGGGCGATTGCTGGGGCGTAGCGGAGGGCCGGGAACGGTTCGAATCGGGGCACCCGCACAGATTGGCAGCTCGCGTGCCACGATGACACACCTATGTCGGCGACCGACCCCCACCCTCTGTTCCTTGCATCGCCGCCTGAGGTCGTGCTGCTCGACCTCGACGGCGTCGTGTGGCTCGCGCACCAGGCGATCCCCGGCTCCGTCGAGGGCATCGCATCGCTCCGCGAGGCGGGCGTGCGCGTGCTGTTCGTGACCAACAACTCGGGGTCGACCGAGGCCG
>JAPLAA010000100.1 GCA_026393475.1 Actinomycetota bacterium | reverse complement strand
GGGCTCTCGTGTGCTCGAACGATCAACCTGGCTGGAGCCGGTGAAATCACGGATCGCGACGACGTCTGCTGTGTGATGCTCATGGCGTGGTCGACCCCGACATCGCTGCGCACTACGCCCTTGGATTCGAGTCCTCGCGTCTGTTCATCGATGGACGGCCGCGCCTTGAATACATTCGGACGCTGGAGCTGCTCGATCGCCATCTGCCGTCGCCTCCGGGTCGGATCGTGGACGTCGGAGGTGGCACCGGGGTCTATGCGGTGCCCCTCGTCGAACGTGGTTTCGAGGTCCACGTCATCGAGCCGATCGAACGGCATGTGCATCAGGTCGTCGAGACGGCGCGACAGCTGAACCTGCGCGGTCTGACGGCCGAACCCGGAGATGCTCGAGACCTCTCCGGCGTCACTGAAGGAGCAGATGCGGTCCTGCTGCTCGGCCCGCTCTACCACCTCACCGAATCGTCAGATCGCGCCGTCGCCCTGACCGAGGCACTCCGCATTGTCCGTCCGGGCGGCGTCGTGGTCGCCGTGGGGATCTCCCGATTCGCTTACCTGATCGACGGGCTCAAGCGGACAATCCTGGACGACCCGGTCTTTCGGCCGATCGTCCAACGAGATCTCGACTCGGGCCAGCACCGCAACCCTCACGTGCAGACGAGGCCCGAGTTCTTCACGACCGCCTACTTCCACCGTCCGGAAGAACTCCGCGACGAAGCGTTCAACGCTGGCCTGGTCGATATCAGCCTGTTCGCCGTCGAGGGACCGAGCTGGATCGTCGAGGACCCAGCGGACCTCGACAACCAACTCTTCGCCGCTCGAGCAGTCGAGTCCGAGCCCGCCCTCATGGGGGCGACATCGCACCTCATGATGATCGGCTACAGGGCGGCCTCAGACTGAAACTCGGCGGCCCGAACGCAACCGCTCGAAGAAGCCCGCAGCTCCCTCGATGCGTGACCTTCGGTCAAGGACGCATCGACAGGCCTCGAACCGCGAGCGCGTCGTCGATGATCCGCAATGCCCGTGGTCCAACACCATGCAGCCCGAGCAACTCTGTTCGACTCTGCTCGGCGAGCTGGTCGATGCGAGTCACGCCGATCGACGCCAGCGCTCGAATCGCCGGCGCCCCGATCCGCGGCAGGTCACTGTCCACCATCGGCCAATCGTCGCACACGCCTGGCCGCCGTCAACCGGCGGCCGGTGACGCCACGGGCGGTGAGCGTTTCCGTGTCGGGTTGTGGTCGTACAGCGACCACAACTCGGCAGAGAAAGCTCGGTCGCGGGTCCGCGTACCGATCGAGCGACCGGGCGCCGGCTCACACGCGTCGTCCAGCCGCATCTCGGCCGGTTTTCTGTTCCCTGCAACCGAAAGCCGGCCGAGATCCTGGTGGCCTCGATGGCCGAGCGATCCGACGTCTCCGACGGGCCGCGAGCCGGAGGCGCCGTTCGTCGCTGCCGGGGCGTGTTGCTACGGTGCGGCGCATGTCTGCTGAACGAGTCTCCGTCACCCGCCGGATCGCTGCCCCTGCGGCCGCCATCTACGCCATCGTCTCCGACCCTGCCGGACACGTCCGGATCGACGGCTCGGGCATGCTCGACGCGGCGGCCGACGCCAAGCCGCTCACTGCGGTCGGCGACACGTTCGACATCCACATGGACCGCACCCCGCTCAACGACATCCCCGGGCTGGTGAAGTACAGCGTGCGCAACACCGTCACCAAGATCGAGCCCGGCCACCTCGTCGAGTGGACCATCGGCGCGGTCGACCAGCCGCCGCTCGGCCACGTGTACGGCTGGCAGCTCGATGCCGTGAGCGACACAGAGACCGACGTGACGAACTACTGCGACTGGACCGACATCGTGCAGGCGCTGCGCGACGCCGGTCGCACCTGGCCGATTGTGCCGGTCGAGATGCTCGAGGAGTCGCTCGCCAAGCTCGAGCGGGTCGTCACCGAGGGCTGATCCACTCGTCGTAGAACGGCGGCATCTCCGACGCCTTGCTGCCGAACGCCGGATCGCGCTTGTCGAGGAAGGCCTGCACGCCCTCCTTGCCGTCGCCGATGCTCGTGTAGAACATCGACAGCGAGTCGACCTGATGCGCCTGCAAGGGGTGTGCCGCACCGGCGTTGCGGTAGAGCATCTGACGGGTCATCGCGATGCCGACCGGAGACTTGCCGGCGACGAATTTCTTCGCGAGGGCGTAGGCGGTGGGGAGCAGTTCGTCGCCCGGCACCACCGCGCGCACGAGTCCACCGGCCGCAGCTTCCTCGGCGGTCAGGATCTCGGCCGAGTACAGCCACTCGAGCGCCTGCGACATCCCGACCAACCGGGGCAGGAACCAGGTGGAGCACGCCTCGGGCGTGATGCCGATGCGTCCGAAGACGAACCCGATGCGCGCCCGGTCGGATGCGATGCGGATGTCCATCGGCAACGTCATCGTTGCCCCGATGCCCACGGCGGCACCGTTGATCGCACCGATCACCGGCTTCTTGCAGTCGAAGATCGCGAGCGACACACGGCCACCGGTGTCGCGCACACCGGCGACGATCGCCGGGTCGTCGAGCCGGTCGCGCATGTCGGCCATCGTCGGCGTCAGCGACTCGTCGAGACCGAACACGTTGCCCTCGGCGGTCAGGTCCATGCCGGCGCAGAAGGCGCGTCCAGCACCCGTGACGACGATGGCGCGGACGTCGTCGTCGTCGCCCGCGCGTTCGAAGGCATGCACGAGCTCGTTCGCCATCTGGACGGTGAACGAGTTCAACTGCTCGGGCCGCGAGAGCGTGATGGTGAGGATCCCCTCGTCCACTCCCCAGGTGATCGTCTCGTAGTCCACGCCAACTCCTCGCTCCGCCCGCCGTCGGCGGGACCCGGGCGGAGTCTCGCGGACGCATCGGACGGCCACCCAGCCGGGCACGGCCGCCGACGTCGACCGCAGACGTCGCGCCGACGAACGTCCGGTGAACCCGGGACGACATCTCCTCCATCCAGATTGACTCAATGATCATGGAGCAATATCGTCGCCCCGTGTCCGATCGACCCGATGACCTCCGACAGCGCGCCGGCATCCACGCCGCACTCGGCGAACCCGCCAGGCTGGCCATCGTCGACCTGCTCGCGGTGTCGGACCGTTCCCCCACCGAACTGTGCGAGCACCTGCAGATCACGACGAACCTGCTGACGCACCACCTCGACGTGCTCGCCTCGGTGGGCCTCGTCTCGCGCACGACCTCCGCCGGTGACAAGCGGCGGAAGTACGTCCGCCTCGAACGCACCCCGCTCGCCTCGCTCACCATCGGGCGCACACCGCTGCCGGGCCGCACGCTGTTCCTCTGCACGCACAACTCGGCGCGATCACAGCTCGCTGCCGCATTGTGGACCGCACGGACCGGTCGGCCGTCCGACTCGGCCGGCACCCATCCCGCCGATCGGGTGCACCGCGGCGCGATCGCCGCCGGCTGGCGGGCCGGGCTCGACCTGCGCGCCGCCGTCCCGAAGACCGTCGACACCATCGCACCCGACACCCAGGTCGTCACCGTGTGCGACCGGGCGCACGAGGAACTCACGCCCGACGACACCTGGTGGCACTGGTCGATTCCCGATCCCGTCGAGATCGGCGACGCCGACGCCTTCGACGCCGTGGTCGCCGATCTCGACGCACGCATCACCACGCTGCTCTCCCCCACCAACAGCACCACCGGAGTCCCCCAGCCATGACCACGCCCCCGCCCGTCCGCATCGGCATCAACGGCTTCGGCCGGATGGGCCGCCTCGTCCTCCGTGCGCTCCCCCGCCATCCCGGCATCGAACTCGTCCACGTCAACGAGGTGAAGGGCGGTATCGCCACCGCGGCACACCTCCTGGAGTTCGACAGCGTGCACGGCCGTTACCCCGGATCGGTTCGCGTCGACGGCGACGACCTCATGATCGACGAACACCGGGTGACCTACTCCGAGCACGCGCAGCCCGGCGACATCCCGTGGGCCGACCTCGGGGTCGATCTCGTCCTCGAGAGCACCGGGAAGTTCCGCACCGTCGACACGCTCGAGCCCTACTTCAACGGCGGCGTGTCGAAGGTGGTGGTGGCCGCGCCGGTGAAGGCCGACGAGGCGCTCAACGTGGTGATGGGCTGCAACGACCACCTCTACGACCCGCAACAGCACCAGATCGTCACCGCTGCGTCGTGCACCACGAACTGCCTCGCGCCGGTCGTCAAGGTGCTCCACGGCGAGATCGGCATCGAGCGCGGCTCGATCACCACCATGCACGACGTCACCAACACCCAGGTCGTCGTCGACGCGCCGCACAAGGATCTGCGTCGGGCGCGTTCGGCGCTCAACTCGCTCATCCCCACCACCACCGGGTCGGCGACGGCGATCACGATGATCTACCCCGAACTGCTGGGGAAGCTCGACGGGCTCGCCGTGCGCGTGCCGCTGCTCAACGCCTCGCTCACCGATGCCGTGTTCCAGGTGCAGCGCGAGGTGACCGTCGACGAGGTGAACGACCTGCTGCGCACCGCATCCGAGGGAGACCTCGCCGGCATCCTCGGCTTCGAGAGCAGGCCGCTCGTGTCGGCCGACTACACCAACGACACCCGGTCGGGCATCGTCGACGGACCGTCCACGATGGTCGTCGACGGGCGGATGGTGAAGGTCCTCGTCTGGTACGACAACGAGTACGGCTACGTCTTCCGGTGGGCCGAGCTCGCCGCCAAGGTCGCGGCCGGCCTCGCCCCGGTCTCGTGAAGACCCGCAACTACGCCGTCGTCACCGGCGGCTACTGGGCGTTCACCGTCACCGACGGGGCCCTGCGGATGCTCGTGCTGCTGTACTTCCACGACCTCGGCTACTCGCCGGTGTCGATCGCGTTCCTGTTCCTCGCCTACGAGTTCATGGGCATCCTCACCAATCTCCTGGGCGGGTGGGTCGGTTCCCGGACCGGACTCAACCGAACCCTGGTCGTCGGCCTGACCCTGCAGATCGCCGCACTCGCGGCGCTCACCCTGCACGACCCGGGATGGCGCGAGTGGATCTCGGTGACGTTCGTGATGACGGTGCAGGCGGTGTCGGGTATCGCGAAGGACCTGACCAAGATGAGCTCGAAGAGCGCCGTGAAGGCCGTCGCCGGCGATGGCGACGGCGCGCTGTTCAAGCTGGTCGCCGTGCTCACCGGGTCGAAGAACGCGCTGAAGGGCATCGGGTTCTTCGTGGGCTCGGCGCTGCTCGCGTGGATCGGCTACGACGCCGCGCTGTGGGCCATGGCGGGGGCACTGACGATCGCCGTCGTCGCGGTGATGCTGCTCCTCGACGAGGACATCGGCAAGTCGAAGCGCAAGGCCCCGCTCCGGTCGATCCTGTCGAAGTCGGTGGCGATCAACCGACTGTCGGCCGCACGCTTCTTCCTGTTCGGCGCGCGCGACATCTGGTTCGTCGTCGCGCTGCCGGTGTTCCTCGACGAGCAGCTCGGCTGGGCGACGCAGGGCATCGGTGCGTTCCTGGCACTCTGGGTGATCGGCTACGGGATGGTGCAGTCGCTGGCACCACAGGCTCTGCGACGAGGTGGCCGCGTCGTCGACGAGGTAGCCGCCGCACGCACCTGGGCGCTCGCGCTCGCCGCGGTGTCGGCAGCGCTCGCGCTCGCCGTCGCCTTCGACATCGCCGTCACCGCTTCGGTGGTGGGTGGCCTCATCGTGTTCGGCATCGTGTTCGCACTGAACTCGTCGCTGCACTCGTACCTGATTCTCGCCTACAGCGACGACGACGCCGTGGCGATGGACGTCGGCTTCTACTACTCGGCGAACGCCGCCGGCAGGCTGGTGGGCACGCTGCTGTCCGGCGTGCTGTATCTGTGGGGCGGCCTGCCCGGTGCGCTGTGGGGATCGGCGGCGTTCGTTGCGATCACCTGGCTGCTCACGCTGCGACTGCCGGCGCTCCCACGGCGAGTCGAAGTCGGCGCGGCCGTGCCGCTAGCCTGAATCGATGAACGTCGATACATCGAACGTCGAGACGACACCGACCGCGAAGCTGTCGACGCTCGATCGTCTGCTCCCGGTGTGGATCGGCGTGGCGATGCTGCTCGGCCTCGCCCTCGGCCGCATGTTCGACGATCTCGACGAACAGTTGGAGCGGGTGAAGCTCGACTCCGTCTCGCTCCCGATCGCGATCGGCCTGTTCGCCATGATGTACCCGGTACTCGCGAAGGTGAAGTACCGCTCCATCGGCCGGGTGGTGGGCGACAAGCGATCGCTCGTGTTGTCGCTGGTGCTCAACTGGCTCATCGGCCCGGCCCTGATGTTCGCCCTCGCCTGGCTGATGCTCCCCGATCTGCCCGAGTACCGCACCGGTCTGATCATCGTCGGTCTGGCCCGCTGCATCGCGATGGTGCTGATCTGGAACGACCTGGCCTGCGGCGACCGCGAACTCGCGGCCGTGCTCGTGGCGATCAACTCGCTGTTCCAGATCGTGGCGTACTCGGTGCTCGGGTTCTTCTACCTCGACCTGCTCCCGGGCTGGCTGGGCCTCGACAGCGACGGCATCGACGTGACGATGTGGCAGATCGCGAAGTCCGTGCTGATCTTCCTCGGCGTGCCACTGCTCGCCGGCTTCCTCACCCGCACCTTCGGCGAACGCGCCAAGGGCACCGAGTGGTACGAACAGCGGTTCCTGCCGAAGATCGGGCCCGTCGCGCTCTACGGCCTGCTGTTCACGATCGTCATACTCTTCGCACTGCAGGGCGACCGGATCACCAACCAGCCGTGGGACGTCGTCCGCATCGCGCTGCCATTGCTCGTCTACTTCGCGATCATGTGGTTCGGGTCGTTCGCGATCGGACTCCGGATGCACCTGCCCTACGACCGGAACGCGTCGATCGCGTTCACGGCCGCAGGGAACAACTTCGAACTCGCGATCGCTGTGGCGATCGGGGTGTTCGGCGTGTCGTCGGGCCAGGCCCTCGCCGGTGTCGTCGGACCGCTGATCGAGGTGCCGGTGCTGGTCGGCCTCGTCTACGTCGCGCTGTGGGCGAAGCGCCGCTACTACGGCACCGCCCCAGCCGCCTGACCGGGGGCGTCGGCGCCGCGGCTTCCGTCAGGTAGGCGTTTCGATCCCGCCGCGCAAGCCGTTCTCGAGGCTCGCGAACCGGTGCGCGGCGAGCCACAGCCGCAGCAGGTGCCGGCGCTCCGCGGGGTCGTCATCGTCCTCGTACGCCTCGCGGGCATGGAGGATGCGGCCGTTGTTGAGCAGCTGCACGTCGCCCGGCTCGAACGCCATCTCGAGGTGGAACGACGGATCGTTGGTGAGCGACTCGAGCAACTCCATCGCCTCGAGCTGAGCGGTGGTGAGGCGTGGGACGTCGGCATGGCGCTGCGCATCGCGGATGTACCAGCCGATGTAGAACAACCGCGGCACCCCGTCGATGTCGTGGAGCGGGGCGAGCCGGAACCAGGGTTGCTCACCCGGCGCCTCCTCCCCCTGTCGGTCCCAGCACATCGGTGCATACAACTCCTCGAGCAGGTCGGGACGCCGACGCAGGATCTCGTCGTGCAGCGCGAACGAGCTGACGATCCGGCTCTCCCCACCCGAGCGGGCCCGGTGCAGACAGAGCAGGCCGATGATGTCGGCGCCGTCGGTGTGGAAGTCCTGACGTTCCCTCGTGCGGTACAGCCGAGCCTTCACACCGGCCAGCAGACGTTCGTCGCGCACGTGCGTCAGCAGATCGCCGTTGGCGTTCTGGCTCACGGGGCCTCCGAGGTGGAGACCGAGGCCCATGTACGCCAACTCGACCTGCGGGTCGTCGAGCAGATCGATCGGGAAGCGGCGGAGCAGGAGGAAACCACGGCCCGACGCCAACGCGTCGGACCACGCCGCCACCTGGGGTTCGAGATCGCCGAGCGGGAACGCAGACCGGGGAGCGGCCGCGAGTTCGTCGAGCGTGACGCCGTCGCGCTGCACCTGTTCGACCGCGGCCACGATCGCGTTGCGCTGGCCGTCGTCGAGCACGACCGTCCAGTCGTCGGACGTCAGGTCGGCCGGCCGCCACGCTGCAGGACCACCCTGCACGCGGCGACCGGTCCGACCCGGTTCGCCGGCATCGATGTCCGGCATCGGATCAGCAGCCGTTGCCGGTCTTGACGCCGAGCGCCACGACCTCGGGTGCGACGACCGCGACATCGCCCGGCGCGCAGCAGGCCGAATCGGGCGGCAGCATCACCTGTGCGTCGGCGAGCACCGTGTAGATCTCCCACGGGATCTCCGGGCCCGAGACCCACACCTTGTCCTGCACGGCGAAGCAACACGTGGTCGCCTCCTGCACGTCGCACGCCGCGCCCTCGGCCTGCATGCGGGCAGCAGCGGCGGCGACCTCATCGGTCGACTCCACCTCCACCCCGACGTGGTTGAGCGTGCCGGGCTCGCCGGCACCGGCGATGAGGACCAGCTTGAGCGGGGGCTCGGCGATCGCGAAGTTCGCGTAGTTCTCGCGGATCTTGGCCGGCGGGGTGCCGAACAGCTTGGTGTAGAACTCGATCGAGGCGTCGAGATCGCCCACGTTGAGGGCCAGTTGGACTCGTGACATGTCGGTGTCTCCTTCGTTCCGGTGCGATGCCTTCATCGCACTACATCGACGTTCGTCAATGTATCGCCATCGTCGCGAATACATCGACGTTCGTCAATCAATTTCCTTCGACGTTCTTCGATACAGTACTCCCATGGCTGCGCGAACGAAGACGGCGACGGATCCCATCGCATGCTGCACCCCGGTGCGCACCGACTCCCTCGACGAGGCCGATGCCGAGCTGCTGGCACGCTCGTTCGCCGCCCTGTCCGACCCGATCAGGCTCCGCCTGCTGTCGTTCATCACGTCGGCCGACGGCGAGGTCTGCGCCTGCGATCTGGTCGAGCCCTCCGGCCGCTCGCAGCCGACCGTCAGCCATCACATGAAGATCCTCGTCGACGCCGGGCTCGTCACCCGCGAGAAGCGCGGACTGTGGGTCTGGTACCAGGCCGCACCGGCCCGTCTCGATGCATTGCGCGCCGTCCTCGGCTGAGGGCGACGGCCCGCTGCGGACTCAGCCGGACGGGAGGTCCTGACGGGTGTGGCGCACCGGCTCGTTGATCAGGGCGATCAAGGCCGGCTGCGACGACACACCGAGCTTGGAGAAGATGTTCTTGAGGTGGTTCCGCACGGTGTTCTGGCTGAGGTAGAGCCGCTCCCCCACCTGACGGACGCGATATCCGGCCGCGATGAGCCTCGCGACCTCCCGCTCGCGTTCGGTGAGCCGCGACGACACATCGTCGGGCAGCACCGAGACCGGCAGGCTCGGGGGCAGGACGATGCCCTCCACCCCGCCCCGCGGCGAACGCCGGGCGAGGAGTCGCATCGTCTGCGAGGACATCGGATCGACGGCACGACGCACGATGAGTTCGTACGAGGTGGTCGCGCCACCGGTGACCGAGTCCACGACCTCGGCGACCGCGCGCCGGTCGCCCGGCACCATCTGCGCCGCGAGCCTCCGATCGCCGTCGACGATCGGGTACGGCCAGCGGACGAGTTCACCGGCAGCGTCGGTCTCGAACAGGAACGATCGCTCCGAGTCGTCCTCGTGAGACACGAGCTCGTCCCACTCGAACAGCGCCAGCCAGCTGATCGACCGCGACATGACCAGGGTCGAGTGGATGGCCAACGCCGTCGCCTCCAGCGTGGTGAGGTCGCGCGGCCGGGTCGAGAACGCGAACACGACATGGCTCGAACCTGGCAGCGAGCGCGAACCACCGACGACCCACAGCGTCGAGAGCGCCCGGGACGACATCACGCGGCGGAGGTCCGGAGGCGCGTCCTCGACGGTCACGGTCGACACGCCGGATGCCACGGCGCGAGCCGTCCAGCCGTCGGTGCGATCGAGATCGCCGGCGAAGGCGGAGACGTCGAGGTCGACGCTCGAGCCGTGGAACACCATCTGCTGGTCGAGACGAGCGCCCCAGCGCAGCACCAGGTGCACGGTGCAGGCTCCCGCCTCGAGGCGAAGTCGGTCGAGATCGTCCGCGACATGACGACGGAGCGTCTCCAGGCTGGGCGCAGCAGACAGCTCGTCGGCCATCGATGCCAGCTCGATCAACGAGATGTCGAACATGCTCATGGGGTCAGCCCCGACCCGTTCATGAGAACCTTCCTCCCCTGCCCCTCCCGCCGCGGCGTGCACCGGCGGCGAGGAGGCGAAGGGTACGCCACCTCCACTCCGGCCCGGAGCGCACCTTCGGAAATGGTCCGTTTTGGACTATCGGAATCCAGGGAGAGGGCATCGCGACCAGCTCTGATCGGGGGGGGTGTGGCTCGAGACTCCACGGCCGAGATCCGGCAGAGGTCCATGGTTGGTTCATTTTCGGTCAGGACAGGGACACCGAGGTTCCGTACCCTCACGTTGACTCGGGGGGATGTCACGAGTGGACACATTGTCGAACGGGAGCGAGCTCCTCGCCGAGTACGTCGACGATCGAGCCGACGGCGACCGAGTGGCCCTCCGGTGCACCGTGTGCGCGACGACCGAGCATCTGCTCACCCTCACTCACGACCCTGGGGAGCCCGGGCCGCCGACCGGAGCGATCGTCGACATCACGGTCAACGGTCGCCGCTACCGATCGACGGTCCAGCGAAGCGAATCATCCGCGTTCACCCTGCTGCGGCCCCGCGAACTCGAAGACATCGGGCGACAGGCGACCGCCTCGACCGGCGGACTGTGGCCGGACTGAGCCGACCCGTGAGGGTCGGAGGCGTGGACACCGTGTGGGGTATCGTCCGACCGATGGCCCGGTCCTGCTCGGGCCGACGAGGGGGACGCGCATGAACGGTGACCAGGCGATGCGGGCGCACTCGGCGACACTGCCGGGCCCGGTGTTCGACGACCCGGCCTGGGTGACACCGCCGCCATTGGCGCGATCGACCGTTGCCATCGTGACCTCCGCCGCGCTGTACGCGGCAGGCGACGAGGCCTTCGGCGCCGCCGACGCCGGCTACCGGCTCATCGAGCGCGATCGCCGCGACCTGGTGCTCGGACACTGGAGCCCCAACTTCGACCGGGCAGGCGTGGCGGTCGACCTCAACGTCGTCTACCCGATCGACCGGCTGGAGGAACTCGCCGCCGCCGGCACCATCGGTGCGGTCGCCCCGCGCCACGTGAGCTTCGCCGGCAACCAGCCCGACGACGTCTCCACGATCCGTCTCGACTCGGGACCGGCAGCAGCGGCAGCGCTGCGGGCCGACGGCGTCGACGTCGTGATCCTGACGCCTGTTTGACCGCTGTGCACGCGCACCGTGAGTGTGCTCGCCCATGTGTTCGAAGCAGCCGGCATCGCCACCGTCGTGCTCTCCTCCGTCCGTGAGATGGCCGAGAAGACGGCGCCGCCGCGTGCCCTGCACTGCGAGTTCCCGCTCGGCCGTCCGCTCGGCCGACCCGGCGACGCCGCCTTCCAGCACGACGTGCTCGCTCGGGCGTTCGCACTGCTCGACTCAGCGACGGGCCCCGTGCTGGTCGATCACCCCGAGGTGATCGAGGCCGACGAGTCGCCCCTGGCCTGCACCCTGCCGCCCCGATTCGACCCGTCGCTCCCGCCGGCGGTCGACGAGGCCCGCGGCCTGCGCCGGGCGTTCGACCGTTCGCTCGCCCGACGGGGGTTCACCTCGGTCGGTCGGGTCATCGATGCAGACGGCGTGCCGGGCGCGCTCGCGGTGCTGCACGCGATCGCCGAGGGGGCCGACTGGAAGGACGCGGGGATCCCGGGCGGCAACACCACCGCGGTGTGCCACGACATCCGCACCTACTACGAAGAGGCCGCGCTCGAACTCGCCGACGGGCCGGTGCCGGGCGGGCGAGCCGTGGAGGACTGGTACTTCGATCAGACCGAGGCCGGCGCCACCGTGCTCAAGGCCCGCGCCGCCATCCGCGACGGCGGCGGCAAGTTTCCGGTGTGGTTCTACATGACCCCGGGACAGCGCTGATCAGGCGAAGCCCGCCGCCGCAGCCACCTGTCGATAGTCGGCCGGGCTGAGGCACGCCTCGGCAGCGGCGCGGAACATCTCGAAGATCTCCGGCGGTGCACCCTGGTACATCCCGCCGAGCATGTTCAGCCGTTCCGAGAAGTTCATCGACGGCACCATGTAGCGGATGAACACGCACATCTCCGGCGGCGGCACGCTGCCCCGGATCTGGTTCGTGACGCCCTCGAGCTCGTCGTCGGACATCGCCGCGTTGAGCGCGGGCATCACGTGGTCCTCCTCGTACCGGAGGTGGCCGAGGTACATCGCGGTGAAGTCGGCGAGGTCGAGGTGGAACCGGCGCAGCAACGGCCACCGCTCGGACGCGGGAGCCGTGGCGAGTTCGTTCGCCGCTGCGTCGAGGCGCTCGAGGTGGGCGTCGCTCAGCCGGTGCGCGGCCTCGAGGTCGTCGCGCAGATGCGACGCGTGCGCCGCGACGAGATGGTCGCAGAAGTCGTCCTCGTGCGCGTGATGGCCCTCGAGGACCATCTTGACGTCGAGCCATTCACCCACGAGCCGGGCGACCGCCGCGTCATCGGCCGCGTCGGTGTGCCCCGCCATGGTCGTCACGCCGAACAGCGCGAACCGCATCGCCTTGTGGATCTCGCGGTAGACGTCCCACGCGATCATGCCTCCGTCGACCGTGCCCATGCGGTCCTCCTCCACTGTCCTGGCCATCACTTGCCCGGACGCCCCCGCCCGGCGAGCGAGCACCGTAGTCGTCGCGACCTGGCGGTCGTCGAGTTCCCCCCAGACGGGCCGGGTGTTCCCGCCCCCTCGGCTCATGCCCGGCGGAACGCCGGCGGACGCCGCTCGATCATCGCCCGGGTCCCCTCGGCGAAGTCGGCGGTGGCCCGCAGTCGCGCCTGTTCCGCCGCCTCGTGCACCGTGGCCGCGGCCACCCGGTCGGCGAGGTCGCCGCGCAGGGTGGCCCTGATCGACTCGACGGCCAGCGGGGCCGAACCCGCGATCTCCGCGGCGAAGGCGAGCGCCACCTCGCGCACCGTGTCGAGCGGCGCCACCCGGTCGGCGAGACCGAGGGCGACCGCCTCCTCGCCGCCGACGCGACGACCGGTGTACAGCAGTTCGGCAGCGGCCTGTTCACCCACGAGCCGGGGCAGCGTCACGGACAGACCGAAGCCCTGGTGGAACCCGAGTCGGGCGAAGTTGGCACTGAACCTCGCCTCGGGTGCGGCGACGCGGAAGTCGGCAGCCAACGCGAGGCCGAGCCCGCCACCGATCGCTGCGCCCTGCACGGCCGCCACGATCGGCTTGCGCGTGCGGAACAGCCGCACGGCCGCCGCGTAGAGGTCCTCGGTCGACGACGCCACACCGCCTGCGGGCGCCCTGAAGTCGGCGCCCGCCGAGAAATGCTTGCCCTGCGCACACAGCACGACCGCACGAACGTCGTCGTCGGCGTCGAACGCCTCGAGCGCATCGGCGGCCCGGGCGACCATCTCCACCGAGAAGAAGTTGTCGGGTGGTCGGCACAGCTCGACG
>JAPLAA010000021.1:10687-18048 GCA_026393475.1 Actinomycetota bacterium | reverse complement strand
GCCGGGCGACGAGCGCACCGGCCTGCGGATCACCGAGACGTTCGCGTGCGCCGGCGCTCCCTCGGCCCGGGCGTCGTTCGCGTGGGACGTGCGGCTGCTCGTGCTGTGCCTCGGCACGGCTGCGCTCGCACGCAGGTGACGCCGCGACGATCGGGCGAGTCGGACCCGGGCATGCTCGACCGACTGTTCGGTGTGCTCGCCGATCCCACGCGCCGACGGCTCGTCGAGACGCTCGTGCAGGACGGCCCGCGCACCGCGACCGAACTCGCCGGCGACTTCACGATCTCACGCCAGGCGATCGTCAAGCACCTGCAGGTGATGGCCGATGCCGGCATGGTGGCGGCGGATCGCGAGGGCCGAGACGTGCGCTACCGGGCGACCACCGACTGCCTCGCCGACGCGGTGAGCTGGCTGCTGACCACCGGACCGAAGTGGGACCGACGCCTCGACCGCCTCACCGCGACCACCCGCCGCCGCACCGTTTGATCTCGAAGGCACACCACGCGGGCCCGGGCGATCACACGCGAACCGGCGGGGGAGACCTCAGACGTCGAGGCTGGCGAGCAGCGCTTCGGGCGCTGACCGCAATGCATCGGTCGCCGCGCTGCTCGGCAGCGGGTCGCACGCAGCGACGGCCTTCGCGGCCCACTCTCGCGCCGTGGTGAGCGCGCTGGCCACACCGGCGCGGGTGCGCACGATCTCGAGCGCCTTCTCGCGCTCGCTCGGCTCGAGCG
The DNA here is from genome assembly GCA_026393475.1 of Actinomycetota bacterium. Lineage (GTDB taxonomy): Bacteria > Actinomycetota > Acidimicrobiia > Acidimicrobiales > Ilumatobacteraceae > VFMC01. The sequence continues at coordinate 17,314 of JAPLAA010000021.1, read as the reverse complement.
GGCGACCGAGGATGTCGAGCAACGACGCCGCCGCGATGCCACCCGCCTGGAGCGTGCGCAGCACCGGCAGCGTGTAGACGCCCTCGACCATGTCGTGGCCCGCCGGCTTGCCGAGTGCCTCGTCGGTGGCGGTGATGTCGAGCAGGTCGTCGACGATCTGGAACACCATGCCGAACGCTTCGCCGTACTCGGTGAGCGTGTCGATCGTCGGCCGGTCGAAGCCGGCGACGATGCCGCCGATGCGGGCCGACGTCGCGTACAGCGACGCGGTCTTGCCCGCGATCGACGCGAGATAGGACGCCTCGGGCCGAGCGGCGTTGTAGGTGTGGCGCAGTTCCTCGATCTGGCCCTCGCACAGCCGGCCGATCGTGCGGGCCAGCAGCGCAGCCACCTCGGTGCCGAGCGACGCCGCGATCTCCGACGCCCGCGACAGCAGGAAGTCACCGGCGAGGATGGCCTGCAGGTTGCCCCACTTGGCGTTCACCGTCTCGACGCCGCGGCGCGTGGGAGCTTCGTCCATGACGTCGTCGTGGTACAGCGAACCCGTCTGCACGAGCTCGCAGGCGATGCCTCCCTGGACAGCGTCGTCGCTCGCCGGACCGTCCGCGATCTGTGCGGCCACGAGGGTGAGCACCGGGCGCAGGCGCTTGCCGCCGGCGACGATGAGATGGGAGGCGATGTCGTTGAGATACGCGTCGGGCGTGCGCACCGATTCGACGAGCGCGGCCTCGATGCGTTCGACGTCACCAGGCATGCCCGGGAGCGTGAAGAACGGCAGCTGCGCCATGGGTGGAGAGGCTAGGTCAGCCGGGGTGTCCACCACGAACAGCGCTCCGGATATTCCCGGGGCAGGCGTCACAGGTGTCACCGCGAATGGGCCTGATGGCCCCCTGTCTCTGGCACGTTGCTCCCGGCGACCCCCGATACACTTCCGTCATGTTTGAACGCTTCACCGATCGGGCTCGTCGGGTGGTCGTGCTGGCACAAGAAGAAGCACGACTGCTGAACCACAGCTACATCGGCACCGAACACATCCTCCTCGGTCTGATCCACGAAGGTGAAGGCGTCGCTGCGAAGGCGCTCGAATCGCTCGGCATCTCACTCGAGGCGGTCCGCAGCCAGGTGGAGGAGATCATCGGCCAGGGCGGCTCGTCGCCGTCGGGTCACATCCCCTTCACCCCCCGAGCCAAGAAGGTCCTCGAGCTCTCGCTCCGTGAGGCCCTGCAGCTCGGCCACAACTACATCGGCACCGAGCACATCCTGCTCGGCCTCATCCGTGAGGGCGAGGGCGTCGCCGCCCAGGTGCTCGTGAAGTTGGGCGCCGACCTCAGCCGGGTGCGCCAGCAGGTCATCCAGCTGCTCTCCGGCTACCAGGGTGGCCAGGGCAAGGGCGAGCCGCAGGCCGCCGCCTCCGGCACCGCTGCTCCCAAGGAGGAGCAGGGCGACAAGGGCAGCAGCCAGATCCTCGACCAGTTCGGTCGCAACCTCACCCAGCTCGCACGCGAGAAGAAGCTCGACCCGATGATCGGTCGCGAGCGCGAACTCGAGCGCGTGATGCAGATCCTCAGCCGCCGCACCAAGAACAACCCGGTGCTCATCGGCGAGCCGGGCGTCGGCAAGACCGCGATCGTCGAGGGCCTCGCCCAGAAGATCGTGTCGAACGACATCCCCGACACCCTCCGCAACAAGCAGCTCTACACCCTCGACCTCGGCGCACTCGTCGCCGGCAGCCGCTACCGCGGTGACTTCGAGGAGCGCTTGAAGAAGGTGCTCAAGGAGATCAAGACCCGCGGCGACATCGTGCTGTTCATCGACGAGATCCACACCCTCGTGGGTGCGGGTGCCGCCGAGGGCGCCATCGACGCCGCGTCGATCCTGAAGCCGATGCTCGCCCGTGGCGAGCTGCAGACCATCGGCGCCACCACGCTCGACGAGTACCGCAAGCACCTCGAGAAGGACGCCGCCCTCGAGCGCCGCTTCCAGCCCGTGAAGGTGGAGGAGCCCACGCTCGGCCACACGATCGAGATCCTGAAGGGCGTTCGCGACAAGTACGAGGCGCACCACCGGGTCACGATCACCGACCAGGCCATCGTCGCCGCGGCCAACCTGTCCGACCGCTACATCAGCGATCGTCACCTCCCCGACAAGGCCATCGACCTCATCGACGAGGCCGGCGCCCGCCTGCGCATCAAGCGCATGGGCACCCCGCCCGACCTCAAGGAGATCGAGACCAAGCTCACCGACGTGCAGGAGGCCAAGAAGCGCGCCGTCGAGGAGCAGCGGTTCGAAGAGGCCGGCCGCCTCCGCGACCAGGAGAAGGCGCTGCTCGAGGAGAAGGCCACCAAGGAGGCCGAGGTCAAGGCCAGCGGCGTCGACCTGTTCGACGAGGTCGACGAGGAGGCCGTGGCCGAGGTGCTCAGCATCTGGACCGGCATCCCCGTCTACAAGCTCACCGAGGAGGAGACCGCCAAGCTCCTCAACATGGAAGCCGAGCTCCACAAGCGGATCATCGGTCAGGAGGACGCCATCAAGGCGGTCTCCCAGAGCGTGCGCCGCACCCGTGCGGGCCTCAAGGACCCGAAGCGCCCCAGCGGCTCGTTCATCTTCCTGGGCCCCACCGGCGTCGGCAAGACCGAGCTCGCGAAGACGCTCGCCGAGTTCCTCTTCGGCGACGAGAACAGCCTGATCGCGCTCGACATGTCGGAGTACATGGAGAAGCACACCGTGAGCCGCCTCGTCGGTTCGCCCCCCGGCTATGTCGGCTACGAAGAGGGCGGTCAGCTCACCGAGGCCGTGCGGCGCAAGCCGTTCAGCGTGGTGCTGTTCGACGAGATCGAAAAGGCCCACCCGGACGTGTTCAACACGCTCCTGCAGATCCTCGAAGAGGGTCGCCTCACCGACAGCCAGGGTCGCACCGTCGACTTCCGCAACACCGTGCTGATCATGACCTCGAACCTCGGCTCGAGCGATCTGCGCAAGGGCAACGTCGGCTTCACCAAGGGCGACTCGGCGATGACCTACGAGCGGATGAAGGACAAGGTGATGGATGCGCTGAAGAGCCACTTCCGTCCCGAGTTCCTCAACCGTGTCGACGAGCTGATCGTGTTCCACGAGCTCGCCAGGGAAGAGGTGATGCAGATGGTCGACATGATGACCAAGCGCCTCACCGGTCAGCTCGAGGCCCAGGGTCTCGGCATCGAGCTCACCCAGAGCGCCAAGGAGCTGCTCGCCGAGAAGGGCTACGACCCGCAGCTCGGTGCGCGTCCGTTGCGTCGTGCGATCCAGCGCATGATCGAAGACGCCCTGAGCGAGAAGATCCTGTACAAGGAGTTCCACGCCGGCCAGATCATCGTGGTCGACACCGAGGACGATCCCGATCGTCCGGGCGACCAGAAGCTCACCTTCCGCGGCGTCGAGGGTTTCCAGCCCCCGGCCGCTGTCGAGCTCGCCGCCACCGGTGCGCCCGAGATCGAGCCGCCCGTCGCCGAGTGATCGTCGGCGCTGCGGCGCCGATCCGAGCCGAACCAGCACTGCGTCCGATGCGGGCGGTCCACACGGGCCGCCCGCATCGTCGCGTCAGGGGCCGGGTTCGTGGGCGATCCCGAAGTGACGCGGCCGTGCGGCGACGAGAGCTGACAGAATCGGCGCCGTGACCCGACCGAACCGCCCCTCCCGCCGGCTCGGGTCGCTGGCGCTCGCGCTGTGCGCGCTGGCGCTGTCGGCGTGCCGGGTGGACGTCACGGTCGACGTCGACGTCAGCGAGAACGGCAGCGGGGAGATCGCGGTGGTCGTGGTCGCCGATGCCGACGTGGTCGCGGCGGCGCCGGGGCTGGCCGAGGATCTCCGCACCGACGACCTCGTCGCCGCCGGCTGGTCGACCGAGGGTGCCGAGCCCACGCCGTCCGGTGGCCTGTCGCTCACGATCGTGCACCCCTTCGACACGCCCGAGCAGGCGACCGCGCTGTTGTCGACGCTGAACGGACCGTCCGGCCCACTGCAGGCGATCTCGATCCAGCGCGTCGCGACCATCAGCGAGATCACCTACACCGTCACCGGCACCGGTCGACTCGACGGCGGGCTCGACGCCTTCGCCGATCCCGATCTGCTCGCCACCGTCGGCGGCACGCCGTACGCCGAGCAGATCGCGGCCTCCGGCGCGGCCGCGGTCGACACGGTCGGCGTCGTGCTCCGAGTGCACCTGCCCGGCGAGGTCGGCGACACGTCGGGCCAGGTGGCCGCTGCCTCCCCGGACGCGACCGACGGGACCGACGCCGACGCCGACACCGACGAGGTGGGGTCGGTCGTCGATTGGCCCATCGCGATGGACGGCTCGGACACCGTGATCGCCGCGACCTCGGTGAAGTCGCTCGAACGCGGCGGTGCCTGGCCGGTGCTGGCCACCGTGTTGTTCATCGCACTCGTCGCGTGGGTCGCGGCTGCGCTGGTCGGCATCGTGGTCGTCGCGCGGCGCCAGCGCCGGCGGCACCGCTCGATGCGCCGACTCGAGCGAGGGTTCGACGGTGGATCGGGACGTCGCGGTCGCGGGTCCGGGCGCGGGCTGACCGACCACCCGTACGAGCGCGTGTACCAGGACGACCCGACGCGTCCGCGCTGACCGACCCTCGCGTCACCCCTCGCGTCACCCCTCGCGTCACCCCTCGCGTCACACCCCGTCAATAAGGTCCCCACCGTGGCAAAGCTCCGACTCGTCTATCGCTGCAGCGACTGCGGCTCCTCGTTCCCGAAGTGGGCGGGTCAGTGCATCACGTGCCAGGCCTGGAACACCCTCACCGAGGACGTCGAGGGTCCCGAGCCCGTGGCCCTGTCGCTGCTCGCCCCGTCGGCGGTCGCCGTCCCCATCTCCGACGTGCCCGGCGACCTGGGTGGGCCGCGTCCCACCGGCATCGGCGAGCTCGACCGGGTGCTCGGCATCGGCCTCGTCCCCGGATCGGTCACCCTGCTGGGCGGCGAGCCGGGCATCGGCAAGAGCACGCTGCTGCTGCAGTTGCTCGCCGCATGGCCAGGTCGCAGCCTCTACGTCAGCGCCGAGGAGAGCGGGCCCCAGGTGCGCCTGCGCGCCGAGCGGCTCGGGGCCCTGCGGCCCGACCTGTGGCTGCTCACCGAGACGATGATCCCGCACATCGTCACCGCGTTCGACGAGGTGCGCCCGAGCCTGGTGGTGATCGACAGCATCCAGACCGTCGCCGATCCCGAGCTCAGCTCGGCGCCCGGCAGCATCGTCCAGGTGCGCGGATGCGCAGCCCGCCTCGTGCACGAGGCGAAGACACGCGGCGTGCCAGTGGTCCTCGTCGGCCACGTCACCAAGGAGGGCGGGCTCGCCGGACCGCGCACGCTCGAGCACGTGGTCGACGTGGTGCTGAGCTTCGAGGGCGACCGCCACCACTCGCTCCGACTCCTGCGCGCGGTCAAGAACCGGTTCGGCCCCACCGACGAACTCGGCCTGTTCGAGATGGTCGAGGAGGGCCTCGTCGGCGTGCCCGACGCGAGCCAGCTGTTCCTCGCCGATCGACGCACGGGCGTGGCCGGATCCGCCGTGCTGCCGACGCTCGAGGGTCAGCGCCCGCTGCTGGTCGAGGTGCAGGCGCTCACCACCCAGCACCAGGCGGGCGGGTCCCCACGGCGCAGCGCCCAGGGTCTCGACCCGGGTCGACTCGCCCTGCTGCTCGCCGTGCTCGAGCGTCGGGCGCGGGTGCTCACCGCCAACTACGAGGTCTACGTCTCCGCCGTGGGCGGCGTGAAGCTCGGCGAGCCTGGCGCCGACCTCGCCCTCTGCCTGGCGCTGTGCAGCGCGATCGCCAACCACCCGTTGCCGCCCGACCTGGTGGTGTTCGGCGAGGTCGGCCTCGCCGGCGAGATCCGGCAGGTCTCACACGCCAAGCGGCGACTCATCGAGGCCTCCCGGCTCGGGTTCCGGCGGGCGATCGTGCCCGCCAACTCACCGGCCGGCATCGACGGCATGCAGCTGCTCCGGGTGGCCACCGTTGCCCAGGCCCTCGCAGCAGCCGGACTCGCTTCTCCGTAGACTCCGGGCATGACCACCCTCGGGCCGGCCGCCGATGCACTGCACACAGCGCTGGCCACGGTGGCTCCCGGAACCCCGCTGCGCGACGGCCTCGACCGTGTCGTGCGCGCCAAGATGGGCGCCCTCGTCGTGGTCGGTGACGGCCCCGACGTACTCGCCATCTGCAGCGGCGGCTTCCTGCTCGACGCGCCGTACAGCCCGCAGCGTCTGAGCGAGCTGGCGAAAATGGACGGTGCGATCATCCTCAGCGCCGACGCGACCCGCATCGCCCGTGCGAACGTGCACCTCGTGCCCGATCCCACGGTGCCCACGAGCGAGACCGGCACCCGCCACCGCACCGCCGAGCGAGTCGCACGGTCGCTGCTCGTGCCGGTGGTGAGCGTCAGCGAGGAGATGAGCGTCATCAACGTGTACGCGGGCGGGGTGAAGCACCAGCTGCAGGACATCAGCCGCCTGCTCGATCGTGCCAACCAGGCGCTGCAGACGCTCGAGCGCTACAAGGCCCGTCTCGACGACGCGCTCAGTGCGCTCACCGCCAACGAGCTCGAGGACGTCGTCACCGTGCGCGACGTCGCCGCCGTCGT
>JAPLAA010000021.1:0-10682 GCA_026393475.1 Actinomycetota bacterium | reverse complement strand
CTGCTGCGGCTCCAGCTCGACGAGGTGTACGGCGAGATCGACGACGAGATCGAACTGGTGGCCGCCGACTACCCCACGATCACGGGCAACTACGCCGGCAGCGGCCTCGAAGGCGACGACCCGGCCTCGCCCCGCGGCTTGCGGCTGCTCGCCCGTGTGGGACGCGTCACCCCGGCGCTCGCGATGGCGGTCGTCGACCGGTTCGGCGAGCTCGCCAGGTTGCAGCGCGCCACCGTCGACGAGATCGCGTCGGTACCGGGTGTCGACCACGACCTCGCCGAGACGATCAAGGACACCCTCGATCGTCTCACCGAGACCAGCATCCTCGACCAGTACTCCTGATCGTCTCTCGGCGGTCGCTCGCGATCACCGACCACGGGGTTCGACCGTCGCTGACCCCGACCCCCATCGAGGTCAGCGACGTGTCACGTCAGCGTCGGCCGACCCTCAGCTCTTGCCGAAGGTGGCGATGCTGTCGACGTTGCACACGAAGAGCACCCGGCGCTCCTCGATGGACGGATCGCGCAGCGCGTACTCGTCGCCCTGGCCGATGTACTTCTTCCAGATGCGGTTGAGCTGCTCGGTGACCCCTGCACCTTCGGCCGGGTCGTCCTCGAGGATCTCCCGCTCGACGGTGACCTTCATGCTCATCCAGTGGTACATGTTCTCCGGGTTGACGATGATGATCGTCAACTGCGGGTTCTGCCGGATCCAGTTGGTCTTCGAGCGCTGCGATGCGACGTTCACCAACACCTTGTCGCCCTCGTAGTCGAACCACATCGGCGTGAGGCCGGGCCGACCATCGGCCCCGATCACCGACATGACGCACGCGTACGGCTTGTCCATGAGCTGCTTGTACATCGGGTCGACGTCGGAGATGGAGTTCACCTGCTCTCGTTCGCCCACCGCGAACTGGCCAGGCTGCAGTCCGTCCGCGACATCGCGGAACTTGGCGACCTTGATCGACATGGTTGTCCTCCTGTGGATCCCCCTGAGATGTGGGGAAATGTTGTCACAAATGAACGTACAAATCCATGCTCAGATCGAGGGGATCCGAACGCCGCGGATCGCGTCGAGCACCGCTCCGTACGCCGACGGGTCGACGGTGACATCCACCAACGTGCCCCCCTCCCTGGCGAAGGCGTCGGTCAGCGCCCGTTCGTAGGCGTCGACGTCGGACACCCGCTCGGCCTGGAGGCCGCACGCCGCGGCGACCCCGGCGAAGTCGATCGCCCGGTAGCTCACCGCGGCCGCACCGCCGTGTCCCTCGGGCTGCTGCTTGGCCGCGATCAGGCTGAGTGATGCGTCGTCGAACACCACGACGACGATCGGGAGGTGCAGTCGGGCGACCGTCTCGAGTTCGGCGAGGACCATGCCGAGGCCGCCGTCGCCGGTGAAGCACACGACATGCCTGCCGGGCCGGGCGAGGGCGGCCGCGATCGCCGCCGGGAGCGCGAACCCCATGGTCGCCAACCCGCTCGAGATGAGCAGTTCACACGGTGCCGCGACGGGCCACAGCGGCATGGCGACCAGCATGTGCGCGCCGGCATCGACGGTGGCGATCGTGCCGTCCGGCGCCGCTGCCGCAGCGAGGGTGACCACCTGCTGCGGGACGAGGCCGACCGGCGCCGGCGGCTCGACGGCGAGCACCTCGGCGATCGCGGCAGCGGCGAAGACGGCGCCGTCGTCGGCCGCCCATTCGGACACCACGGTCGCCGCGATCGCCGCGATCGCGTCGGCCGGTCGTGCGACCACGTCGGCTGCGAGGCGGTCACCGAAGTACGAACTGTCGTCGACCGCCCACGGACCGCACAGCACGACGGGCGCGTCGTACGACCACGCTGCGGGGATCAGCTCCACCGGGTCGAGACCGACCCCGATGATCAGATCAGCGGCCTGCAGCACCGGCGACTCGATGGTGGCGCCGGTGGCCACACCGGCACACCAGGCGGAGCCGTCGGCCACCATGCCCCGGGCCTTGTAGGTGCACAGCACCGGCACGTGCAGTCGGTTGCCGAGATCGGCGAGGGCCGCTGCGGTGTCGGCACGATCCGCCGGCCGTTGCACGACCGCACCGATGCCCACGATCACGACGGGCCGTCGAGCTGCACCGACGAGCTCGAGGGCATGAGCGAGGTCGCCGACCGCCGAGCGAGGTCGCGGCTCGGCAGGGACGAGCCCCGTCGACACGGCGCTCACGGCGCTCACGGCGCTCGGATCGATGTCGACGTGCACCGGACCCGGTCGGCCCTCCAATGCGAGCGCGACGAGCGCCTGCGCGGCACCCGGATCGCGGCCGTCGAGCGCGATCGAGGCCTTGCTCACGGCACCCATCAAGGCCGGCTGGTCGAGCCGTTGGTGCGACACACGCGGTCGATCGTTCGCCGCGACGCAGTCGGTGACGACGACCAAGGGCTGCCGATCGAGCAGCGCCTGCGCCACTCCGTTCACCGCACTCGCCGCACCGGGACCCCGAGTGGCGAGACACAGCCCGGGCGCACCGGTGAGCTCGGCCATGACGCCGGCCATGATCGCCGCAGCTGTCTCGGTGTGGACGAGGACGAACTCGAGACCCTGCGCCTGGGCAGCACCGACGACGTCGAGGTTGGACCCGCCACCGGGCACGCCGAACACGTGCGTGGTCCCGACCTCCCGACAGGCCGAGACCAGGTCGTCGGCGATCGACCGCCGCGACGGCCCGACGACGGATGTCGGCAGCGCGGTCATCCGTCGTGCGCCCTCATCTGGAAGCGATAGGTGTACCGGGCCGGGTTGAACCGGTTGATCGCCAGCTCCATCAGGTCGCCCGCGTGATCGAAGTACAACCGGTCGATCCGCAACAGCGGGTCACCGACGGCGCACTCGAGGAGCGCCGCCACCTCGGCGTCGGCCGAGATCGCGGTGATGGTCTGATCGGCACCGGCGATCGCTCGCCCGGCCACCTTCTGCACCACGCTGAGCACCGTCATGTTCCGGCGGACACCGGTCTCGCGGAACTCGGCGATGTCGAGCAGACCGTGGCCGATGCCGACCGGGAGATGGGCCGTCGTCACGCAGTACGGCCGGCCGTGGTGCAACCGACGGAAGCGCATCGTGACGACGTCGTCGGTGTCGAGATGCAGCCGCCCGGCCGCCTCGATGTCGATACCGACCGACGGTGGATCGAGGATGTCGAGATCGGTGTCGAGCGACAGGGCCATCAGCTCGTCGATCGAACCCGACGAACGGATGTACTTCCCCTGGGAGTCGATGACGAACGTGCCTCGTCCGGGGATGCGATAGACCAACCCTTCGGCGACGAGATCCTGGAATGCACGGCGAACCGTCTGCCTGCTGACACCGTGCGCCTCGCACAGCTCCGCTTCGGTCGGCAGCGCCACCCCTCTCGGATAGCGCTGCTCGGCGATCTCGCGGCGAAGACGCTCGGCCACGACGCTGTAGGCCGTCGCCCCGGATCGGGCATCAGTCCTCGGGACCGGTCGAGCACCAGGTCGGCGAGTCATGTCCGTACATTATGTCGATCGCCGGCACGCGACAACTGTTCTCGTCCGGGTTCCACCAAGCGTGGTGGGCGGAGCAGATTGACACGCTCAGGGACGGCGGAGCAGAGTGATCGATGCGTGGAGGGGACATTGTCATGACAAAGCGCTGGACGGTCGCTGTCGCCGGTGGCTCCCTGGGTGGGCTGACCGCAGCGTTGCTGTTGCGCGACCTCGGGCACGACGTCACGATCTACGAACGGTCGCAACGCGAACTCGAGCAGCGCGGCGCTGGCATCGGGTTCCTCCCGGACAGCTCGCGCTACCTGGTCGAGCGGGCGGGCCGGTCGCTCGACGAGATCAGCACCACGACCGAGACCATCCGTTACCTCGACCGGTCGGGCACGACGATCCACGAACAGCAGCATCGCTACCGCTTCAGTTCGTGGAACACCGTCTACCGCGGTCTGCTCCACGAGTTCGATCGCTCCCGGTACCTGCTCGGGCACGAGGTGGCGGGGCGCGACGAGTACGACGATCGGGTCACCGTGCACCTCGGCAGCGGCCGGCACATCGACGCCGACCTGCTCGTCTGCGCCGATGGGGTCGCCTCGAGCTTTCGCCAGCAACTCGTACCGGGTGCGGACCATCGGTACTCGGGTTACGTCGCGTGGCGCGGCATGGTGCCCGAGTCGCAGGTCAGCTCGGCCACCGCCTCACGGCTCGGCGACGCGATCACGTACTACGTGTACGCCAACAGTCATGTGCTGATGTACCCGATCCCCGGCCTCGACGGATCGGTGACGACCGGTGAACGGCTCCTCAACTTCGTCTGGTACCGCAACTACCTCGACGGCGCCGACCTCCGCGACGTCCTGCTCGACGACACCGGCGCCCAACGCGAGATCTCACTGCCGCCCGGAACCGCGAGGGCGGAACACGTGGCCGAACTCCGGGCCACCGCGGCGGCGCGGTTGCCCGCCGCGCTCGCCGAGGTGGTGCTCGCGGTGGAGGAGCCCTTCCTGCAGGTGGTGTACGACATCGAGGTCGACCGCATGGCGTTCGGGCGCACCTGTCTGATCGGTGACGCCGGCTTCGTCGCCCGGCCACATGCCGCGGCCGGCACGGCGAAGGCCGCGGCGAACGCGTGGGCGCTCGCCGACGCGATCGCCGCCCATGACGATGTCCGGTCGGCGCTGGCCGCTTGGGAGCCCGGCCAGGTGGCACTCGGGCGTCAACTCGTCGAGCGCACGCGTCGGCTGGGTGAACGGTCGCAGTTCACCAGCACCTGGGATCCGACCGATCCCGACGTACTGTTCCGTCTGCGCGAGGAGGGACCATGAGCACGGTACGACGAGATCTGGCATCGAAGATGGCCGAGGCCGCGGTCGCGCTCATCGACACGTTGGACGACGATCAGCGCCGAATCGCCCAATGGCCCTTCAGCGATCACGAGGAGCGGACCCGCTTCTTCTACACACCCACCGATCACGGCGGACTCCCGATCGCCGCCATGCGTCCCCGGCAACAACAGCTCACGCACCGTCTGGTCGCGTCCGGGCTCTCGCGTGCCGGATACGTGACGGTGACGACGGTCATGGGCCTCGACAACGTGCTCGATGCCGCCGAGGGATGGACGTCGACCTGGGGCCGCGAGCGAGGTCGAGATCCGGGCATGTACTTCGTCCGCATCTTCGGCGATCCCACCGGCGGCGAGCCGTGGGGGTGGCGGTTCGGCGGCCACCACGTGTCGGTCAACCATGTGATCGTCGATGGTGAAGTGGTGGGCACCACACCGATCTTCCTCGGCGCCGACCCGGCCTCGGCACCCCTCCTCGGACCGCACCCGCTCCGACCGCTCGCCGGCGCCGAGGATCTCGGCCGCGAACTCGTGCGGTCGCTCGACGAGTCGCAGCGGGCACGAGCGATCCTCGCGCCGGTGGCACCCACCGACCTGGTGAGCGCGAACCGACCGGCCTTCGGCACCGGCGACGGCGACCTCCCGCTGCCCCTCGGCGCCGTGTGGCGTCAACGTTTCGACGGCGAGCTCCAGGCACGAATCGACGCAGTCCAGGCACAGGCGGAGGCGAACGCCGGTCTCACCGCCGAGCACATCGAGGCCGTGCGCCTCACGCGTGTACCGGTCGGTCTGAGCGGCGACGCCCTGCGGGCCGATCAACGCGAGATGCTCCGCGCCCTGCTCGACGTCTATGTGCGGCGCATCCCCGACGCGCTCGCCGACGCAGAGGCAGCGAAGTACGCAACCGACGAGGCGCTGGGCGCGCTCGGTTTCGCGTGGGCCGGCAGCCTCGAGCCGGGCGAGGGCCACTACTACCGAGTGCAGGGTGCCGACCTGCTCGCCGAGTACGACAACACGCAGCGGGGTGCGAACCACGTGCACACCGTGTGGCGCAACCCACATCTCGACTTCGGCGTCGACGTGCTCCGTGCGCACTACGAAGCGGGCCACCTCGATCCCGGTCACGGCCACGACGCCCACCCGCACTGACGGGCAGCGCCCGCGCCGGGTTCAGACGGCGCGGTAGACGGCCTTCAGCGTGGGTCGGGCATCGCTGTCGGTGGCCACCACGCCGTCGCCGACGAGCTTGATCAGGTGGGCGAGCACGCTGCGGCCGGCCGGCTTGTGCAGCTCCTCGCGGACCCCGGCGTAGAGGACCTTCACCATCTCGGCGATGTCGGTCTGCCCGTTGCGCACGGCGGCCAGCACCTGCGCCTCGCGATCGAGTCGGTGGGCGAGGAATGCCTCGAGGAACGGTCGGGTGTCGGTGACCGGCGAGCCGTGGGTGGGCCAGAGTGTCCGGTCGTCTCGGCCGAGCACCTTGCGCAACGAGTCGAAGTAGGCGCGCATGTCGCCGTCGGGCGGACCGATCACGGTGGTGCTCCACCCCATGATGTGGTCGCCGGTGAACAGCGCTGCCTGCTCCTCGAACGCGAAGCAGAGGTGGTTCGACGTGTGCCCCGGCGTGTGGACCGCGCGCAACGTGTATCCCGGACCGGCCGCGGCCACCTCGCCGTCGACCACGCGGTGCACCGGGTCGAAGGCGTGGTCGGTCGACTCCTCGATCTTCACCTCGCCGCCTGCGGGCTCTCCGTCCGGTGTGTCGCCCGCAGCGCCGGCAGCAGCTGATCCGTCGCCGGTGATCGGGTCGTCGGCATCCGGGTCGTCGAGTCGCGGGTGCGGTCCGAAGCCGACGGTCGGCGCGCCCGTCTCGGCCGCCAGCCAGGCGGCCAGCGGCGAATGGTCGGCGTGGCAATGGGTGACGAGGATCGCCGACACCCGTTGCCCGGCGAGCGCCGCCGTGAGCGCTGCTCGGTGACCGTCGTGGATCGGGCCCGGGTCGATCACCACCACGTGGTCGCCCTCGCCCACGAGGTAGGTGCCGGTGCCGTGGTAGGTGAACTTCGACGGGTTCTCGGCGATCACCCGGCGGACGAGCGGTGCCACCTGCACCACCTCGCCGTAGCGCGGTTCGTCGAGCGTGACGAACGGGATGGGAGCCGGTCCGCTCATCCGACCAACGCCCGCACGTGGCCGACCACCCGGCCGTGGCCCATGACGTGCTCGGCCACCGACTCGGCCAGCTCGGGGGTCGCGAGGCCGAGGTGCTCGAGCGCGGCGAGCATCAGCGGCGGCCGCGCCCGATCGCCGCCGTCGGCGACCTTCAGCGCGATCGCCCGTCCGTCGGGCAGGGCCGCGGCGAACACGCCATCGGCACCGTCCTTGGCCATCAGCCCCGGGACATGGCGCATGAACGAGGTGACGTCGCGACCCTCGCCGCCCACCATCTCCGGGTGCGCCACCATCGCCGCGTACACCGCATCGCCCGCATCGCCCGCATCGCCGGTGGCGATCGACCGGAAGCTGCGCGCCAGACCGGTGAGGCTCATCACGTGCGCCGGCGCACCACAGCCGTCGATGCCGATCTGGGGCACCCGCTCGGCGGCGAGTTCCTCGATCGTGGCCGTGATGGCCTGCTGGAGCGGGTGGTGCAACGCGAGGTAGCCGGCATCGTGCGGCCAACCGTTCAGCACACAGGTCGCGACCATCCCGCTGTGCTTGCCGCTGCAGTTCATCTGCAACGGCGTCCTGCCGCCACCGCGACGCAGCACCTCGTGTGCCGACGCCTCGTGGAGCGGGAAGGCCGCCGTGTTGGCGAGCGCCGACTCGTCGAGCCCCGCCGACGCGAGGATGCGCCGTGCCGCCTCGAGATGGGCAGGCGTGCCGTCGTGACTGGCGCACACGAGCGCCAGCAGGTCGGGGGCCACCCGCAGGCCCGCCCGCACCATCGCGACCGCCTGCATCGGCTTGTTGGAGCTGCGGGGATAGATCGCGACGTCAGGGTCGCCGAACGACCATTCGACCGCGCCATCGGCGTCGAGCACCACCAGTGCACCGAAGTGGACCGACTCGTCGAAGCCGCTCCGCGACGTGATCGCCACCGGGACGTAGGCGTCGGGCAGGCTCATCGTGGGTGCTCCGGATCCGAGGGATGTCGCCGCATCGGAGCTCGTCGTCGTTCCCCGCGGCGGCGGGGCACCTCGGTGAGGTGGGTGTCGACCACCTCGTACCGCGGTCCGGCGTTGCTCATCAACGCCTGCATCATCGCGACCGCCGGCAGCGCCAGGATCGCGCCGACGGCGCCGAGCACCGCTCCCCCGGCGATCGCCGAGCCGAACGCGAGCGCAGGGTGCAGTTCCATGGTGCGCGCCGTGATGCGCGGCGCGAAGACGTAGTTCTCGACCTGCTGATAGACGACGATCGCGATGGCGATGACCATCGCCTTCAACGGCGAGTCGATGAGGGTGACGAGCACCGGCAGCAGCCCGGCGAGATAGGTGCCGACCACCGGGAGGAACTGACTGATCAGGCCGACCCACAGCGCGAGCGCGAGCGGCGCCTGTGTGCCCACCGCCTGGAACACGACCCAGTGGAACACCGCGCTGAGGCCGGCGAGCAGTGCCCGCGAGTAGAGGTAGCCGCCGGTCTTCTCGATCGCGAGCTCCCAGGCCTCGAGCACCCGACGCTGCCGCGCCGGGCGCAATCGGCTGCAGATGACGCGCCGCAACCTCGGTCCGTCGGCGACGAGGTAGAAGGCGAAGAGCATGACGGTCAACGCCTCGAACACGACACCCAGCGCACTCAACGACACGCGGACCGCTTCGTCGCCCTGATCGGTGATGAACTGCTGGATGCGGCCGTCCTCGTCCTGGATCTCGGCGATGACGTCGGCAGGGTCGATGTTGGTGTCGAAGGTGTCGTTCAGGAAGTCGACCGTGCGCGTCACGTACGTGTCGGAGTTGCGCAGCAGGTCGGCGATCTGACCGGCGACGAGCGTGCCGATCGCGACGACGAAGATCAGCAGGATCGTCACCACGCTGACGAGGATCAGCCCGGTGGCCGAGCCGCGCCGCCAACCTCGCCGGGCGAGCCGATTGACCCCGGGTTCGACGGCGAGGGAGAGGAAGAGCGAGACCAGGAGGATGACGAGCAGGTCGCTGAGCTTGCCGAACAGCTCGCGTGCCACCAGGGCGACGAGCGCACCCGACCAGAACACCGCCACCGCGCGCCACACCCAGCGCGGCATCCGCTCGGAGCCCTCGTGCGCGTCGGAGTCGTCGAGCGCGTCGTGCTCGGTCGGATCGGACGGGACGGACATCACGAGCGAGCGTACTGAGCCACGGCGCGCCCGAGTGGCGCTGCGAGGTCGCCGCGGCCGCCGACCACCACCCGCTGCAGACCGAGCCATCCGGCCATCGAGGCGAGCTCGGCCGCCAACGCGTCGGCGACCTCGGCCGTGGGCACGCCCAGTTCGCCGAACGCTCCGGGGACCAGCAACGACCCGGCGGCGCGATCGGCCTTCAGGTCGACGCGCGCGACCAGCTGGTCGCCGAGCAGGAACGGGAGGACGTAGTAGCCGTACTGCCGCTTGGGCTGTGGCACGTAGATCTCGATCCGGTAGTGGAACCCGAACAGTCGCAGCGCGCGATCGCGGTGCCACACCACCGGGTCGAACGGGCTGAGCAGCGCCCGTGCCGCGACCCGCCGTGGCCTGGCGGCGTCGGGGTGCACGAACGCCGGCTTGTCCCATCCCTCGACGCGAGCGGGGAGCAGACGACCCTCCTCGACCAGCTCGGCGAGCAGCGGCTTGCACGGGGCGTTCTTCTGTCGGTGGTAGTCGGTGAGGTCGTCCATCGTGCCCACTCCGTGGTGGCGGGCCGCGAGGACGAGCAGCTCCTTGCGGGCCTCGGTCTCCGAGGGCGCCGGCCTCGCCAGGACGTGTGCGGGGATGACCCGCTCGGTGAGGTCGTAGATGCGGGCGAAGTCGCTCGGCCGCCGCCGGGCCGAGATCTGCCCGCTCCAGAAGAGGTGTTCGAGGGCGACCTTGCCGTCGTCCCAGTCCCACCAGGTGCCCTTCTTGCCCACGCGCTGCTCGAGGTCACCCGCTGCCAGGGGGCCCTCGTCGGCCACCCGCTGCAGGACCTCCTCGATGTAGCCGGGTCGGCGCTCGCGCACCTGGAAGTACCTGCCCCACTTGTGGTCGCGCGCCATGTGCCAGCGGTGCAGGTGGTAGTGCTCGGTGGGCACGTGGGTGGCCTCGTGCACCCAGTACTCGAACAGCTCGCCGTCGGCGGTCGCGTCGGGGATCAGCGAGCGCGGGTGGGGCCCGAGCCGCGCGAACAGTGGCAGCTCCTGGCTGCGCACCAGCACGTTGACCGAGTCGATCTGGATGATGCCGATGCGGTCGAGCACGCGGCGCAGGTGTCGCCGGTCGACGCGCCCGGTGGGGCGCGGATCGGTGAAGCCCTGCGCCGCGAGCGCGATGCGGCGTGCCTGTGCGAGGGACAGCTCGACGGTCATGGAACCTGCTGCCGTCGAGGCGGAACCGGTGAGTCGGCGATCGGTCGGCGATCAGTCGGCGACGGTGATGGTGACCGAGCTGATCACCACGTCCTCGCGGGGACGGTCGCCACGGTCGGTGTCGACGCGCTGCATCGCCTCGAGGACCTCGAGGCCCTTCACGATCTGACCGAAGTGGTTGTACTGCGGCGGCAGCTGCACACCGCTCTGGCCACTGATGAGGAAGAACTGGCTGCCGTTGGTGTTGGGGCCGGCGTTGGCCATCGCGACCGAGCCGATCTGGTAGCGCTGCTTCACGGGCTCGTCGTCGAAGCGGTAGCCCG
>JAPLAA010000014.1 GCA_026393475.1 Actinomycetota bacterium | reverse complement strand
GCGTGAGGTCTCGGCCGAGTTGCCGCCCATCTGGGCGGACACGACCTGGAGTTCTTCGGCGGCGGCGGCGAGGGCTTCGCTGTTGACGGCGATGGCCTGGATCGAGCCGCGCAGGTCGCCGAGCAGCTTGGCGACGGCGGTTCCCATCTGACCGATCGCGTCATCGCCCACGACCGTCACCTGAGCGGTCAGGTCACCGGCCGCAGCAGCGGCCAGCGTGGTGTTGAGCGAGTTCACCTTGGTCTGCAGGTCGGCGGCCGCGGCACGCTCACGCTCCTGCAACTCGGCTGCTTCGCGCTCGATGCGCAGCTGCTCGGTGATCAACGACCACGTCGCCATCGCACCCAGATGCGTGCCGTCCTCGCCCGTGATGGCCGTGACGTTGAGGTCCATCGTCTCGTTGCCGATCACGATGTTGGCCCGGTGCGGCAGCTTGGCGGCCGGGTTCGACAGGATCCCGCGCTGGTAGGCCGGGTTCTTGTGGAAGATGTCGACCGACTGACCGATGATCCCGTCGACCTTGCACGGCAGGAGATGCTCGATCGTGCGCAACGTCTTGAGCGACACGGGGTTCATGTACTGGATCGTCATGTCGGGCCCACAGAACATCATGTTCGTGGGCGAGTTCTCCACCATCGAGGTCACCCGCGCCATCTCGGCCTGCAGCGCGTTCATGCGAGCGACCGAGCGGTAGACCTTGCGGCCGACGTACCCGAACGCTGCCAGCGCGAGCACGCCCGTCAGCAGAGTGATCATCAGGCTCCTGTCGCCGGCGCTCGTGGCCTGATCCTGCACCTGATCGACCCGCAGGTTCGCCAGGGCGATGGCATCGTCGAGTTCCGCCCGGAAACCGGAGTACTCAGCGGCGAAGGCCTCGTACTCCGGGGTGTCGATCACCACGGTGCCGTCGGGAGCAGCGTCGATCGCCGCATGGGCAGCGATCGCTGCGTCGACCGTCGGCTGGACCCTCGGCTGGATCTCGTCCACCTTCGTCGCCAACGGACCGGGTCGCGGCACGGTGTCGACCGCGGTGGCGAAGTTCGCGAGCATCGCATCGGTGGCGGCCTGGAGTTCGACGTGGAAGCCGTCGGCCTCCTCGGCGGTGACGCCCTCTGCAGCGATCCCGAGGAGCGAGGCGCGCAGCGTCTCGGCGTCGGCGTACACGGTGCGCAGCAAGCCACGCGTGGCCGCCAGGCCCTTGACCTTCTCGAGGTACATGTCGCTCTGCGTCTCGGCGCGGATGCCCACGCCGACGAGGGCGATGATCGCGACGGCGATGATCGCGCCGAAGCGCAGGAGGACGGGTCGGGTGAGACCCGTGGCTCCGGTACGCGAGTTGCCGCCGACGGAGGCGGACGTGGTGCTGGACGTGAATGGCGTCGAGACGGACATGGAGGGGCTCCTTGCAGTGGCAACAGGCGGTGTGTACGAGTACTGATCGTGGGCGCTTGCGACCGTCGCGAACGCGGTCAGTCCGGGCGGATCAGCTGGGCTGGAAGTAGATGGTCCGGCCGAACTGATGGCGGGCGAGCTTGGTTGCCGAGCTGATCGACACCTCGCTCGAGCCGAGCAGCAGATAGCCGTCCGAGTGCATCCGTGAGGAGGTCTCGTTCAGGATCTTGGTCTTCGTCGCGTCGTCGAAGTAGATGAGCACGTTGCGGATGAAGACGATGTCGAATCGGCTCGCCGCCCGCGGGTAGGTGCTCGGCGTGGCCAGGTTGCACGTGCGCACGTCCACCATGCGCCGCAGCTCCGGGTCGATGCGCCAGTCGGCTCCTTCGCGCTGGAAGTTGCGGATGAGCATCGGGGCCGGCAGACCACGGTTCACCTCGAGCTGGCTGTAGATGCCTTCACGGCAGCGGTACAGCATCGAGTCGCTGAGGTCGGTCGCGATGATCTTCACGTCCCACGACTTCACGATGTCGGGGAACGTGTCGCGCAGCATCATGGCGAGCGAGTACGGCTCCTGCCCGCTCGAGCAGGCGGCGCACCACACGGTGAGTCGGCGGTCGATCCGCCGGGCCTCGATGACCTTGGGGAGGATCTCCTCCTTCAGCGTCTGCCACGGGTGCACGTCGCGGAAGAACGACGTCTCGTTCGTCGTCATCGCGTCGATGATCTCGCTCTTCAACTTCACCGACGGCGCGGCGATCAGTCGCTGGACGAGCTCGGAGACCGACCCGAGACCCTCGCGGCGGGCGATCGGCGCGAGCCGACTCTCGACGAGGTACTCCTTGCCGGGTTCGAGGACGATGGCCGACTCTCTGAGCACCATGTCCCGGAGATGGTCGAACTGGTGAGCGGTGATGGTGGACATCTAGATCCTCTCCCTGAGACGGGCACCGCCGGATGCACGCTGCGTGATGGCGTGCCCGACGTCGTCGAGCGGCAGGGTCGCGTCGGCGAGCCCTGATTGATGGACGGCGCCGGGCATGCCCCAGACCACGCTCGACGCCTGGTCCTGGACGATCACGGTGGCACCGCGTTGCTTGAGCGTGGCGCACCCGTCACGGCCGTCGTGGCCCATGCCGGTGAGCACCACGGCGAGGACGTCCCCGCCGTAGACCTCGGCCGCCGAGCGGAACAACACGTCCACGGCGGGCCGACAGAAGTTGACGGGCGGCTTCTGGTCGAGCACCACTGCCACACCGCCGGCGGTACGCCGAAGGGTCATGTGGTGATCGCCAGGGGCGACCAGTGCGAGGCCGGGTTCGAGCATGTCGCCGTGCTCGGCTTCGCGCACCCGGATCTTCGAGCCGCTGTCGAGGCGCTGCGCGAGGTATCGGGTGAAGACCGCCGGCATGTGCTGAGCGATCACGATCGGCTTGTCGAAGCCCGCGGGCAACTGTCCGATCACGGTCGCCAGCGCGTTCGGCCCGCCGGTCGACGAGCCGATGGCGACCAGATCGCAACGACCCGTGAGCGGTGCCGGGACGACCTTCATGGTCATCGGCGGCGGCGGGGTCGGCGGCATGTTCTTGCGGCAGAACGCCTTGATCTTCGGGATCAGCTCGCGCCGCACGGCGTCCATCGCCGCGGTGACGCTGCCGACGTTGGCCGGCTTGGTCACGTAGTCGGACGCGCCCAACGCGAGCGCTTCGAGCGTCGCCGTCGCGCCTCGTTCGGTGAGCGTGCTGAACATGATCACCGGTAGCGAGCGATCGCGCTTGCGGATCTCGCGCAGGGTGGCGATGCCGTCCATCTCGGGCATCTCGATGTCGAGCGTCACGATGTCGGGCTTGAGTTGTTCGATCTTCCCGAGGGCGATCACGCCGTTCGCAGCAATGCCCACCACCTCGAGATCGGGATCGTCGTCGATGACCGTGGTGAGCAGCTTGCGAACGACGACCGCGTCGTCGACCACGAGCACTCGAATGGGCTTCATGAGAGCCCGAGCAGCATGAGCTTCTCTTCGATCACATCCCGGGTGATCGGCTTCATCGCGTACTCGTCGGCGCCGGCCTTCAGGGCCTCGTACACGAGCCGGGGGCTCGACTCCGAGGTCACCATCATCACCTTGACCTTGTCGTACTCGCGTGACTCGCGGATGGCGGACACGAACTCGAGCCCGTTCATCACGGGCATGTTCCAGTCCACGAGCGCGAGCTCGGGCTTGAACGCCTCCATCTGGGTGAGGGCGACCGAGCCGTCCTCCGCCTCGGCGACGTCGGCGTGGCCCATCTCGGCCAGCATCCGCTTCAGGATGAGACGCATCGAACGAGAGTCGTCCACGATGAGAATTCGCACATCAGCTCCTAGGGGTTGATCCGGGCGGACCCGGGGTGAGCGCCGGCGTGGCGGACGGTCACGTTCTCTTGGGTTCGGGTGGCAACTGACGAGCGAGCCACGTTCGGACACCGACTGTCCGAGATCGGGTCGCTCGCGCCATGATCTTCAGCCACCTGTGGTGACCGAACTGGGGACGCCCTTGGGGACGGCCCGGGGGACGCCGGCACCATTGGTGCCTCCCGCCGCGGGGGACGCGTCGGGGGACGTCGTGGAGGGTGCGGCAGGGGCGCTGCGACGGAAGCCGGAGCCGACGGCGGTGAGCCGGACGGCGGCGGCAGCGATCTTGTCGATGGGCAGCACCTCGTCGGCGACGCCCGCGTCGTGGACGGCGCCCGGCATGCCCCACACGACGCTCGTGGCCTCGTCCTGGACGAGGACCTGGGCGCCGAGGCCGTGCAGCTCGACGGCGCCGTCGCGACCGTCGTGGCCCATGCCGGTGAGCACGATCGCGAGGCACTGCTTGCCCCAGATCGCCGCGGCGCTCGAGAACAGCACGTCGACCGACGGTCGACAGTGGTTCACCGGCGCGGACTGCGTGAGCGCGACCGTGGCGCCGGCAGCGGTCGGCCGGAGCGTGAGGTGGTGATCGCCCGGCGCGATGTAGACGGTGCCCGATTGCAACGGCTCGCCGTCGACCGCCTCGCGCACGGTGAGTGCGCTGAGACTGTCGAGGCGTTGTGCGAGATAGGTGGTGTACACCGGCGGCATGTGCTGGGCGATGAGGACCGGCACGCGCAGGTTGCCCGGCAGTCGGCTGATCACCTCCGCCAGCGCGTTCGGACCGCCCGTGGACGAGCCGATCACGATCGCCTCGACCTTACCGCTGCGCTGCACGGAGGAGGCGGCGGACCCGGCCGACCCGGCGGAGGAGGTGCTTCCCGCGGTCGCGCCCTTGGCAGCCGCCGGTGCGGACGCCGACTCGGGCGATCGTTGCGCCGCACGCACGATCGCCTTGATGCGCGGCACCAGCTCCGCACGCACCGCTTCGAGCGCGTCCATCGGGTTGTCGTAGTGCGTCGGCTTCGTGACGTAGTCGGCGGCGCCGAGGGCCAGGCCCTCGATGGTCTCCTTCGCCCCGTGATGGGTGAGGGTGCTGAACATGATCACGGGCACGTCGATGCCTCGCTCGCGCATCTCGCGCAGCATGGTCAGGCCGTCCATGTTCGGCATGGCCAGGTCGAGCGAGATGATGTCGGGCTTCAGCAGCCCGATCTTCTCGAGTGCCACGAGGCCGTCCTGGGCGATCCCGGCGAGTTCGAGCTCGGGTTCGCTCTGGAACAGCATCGTCATCAGTCGGCGCACCGCCACCGCATCGTCGACGACGAGGACGCGGATCGGGCCGTTGGTGGTCTGTGAGGTGGAATCGGAGGCCATGGTGGCCATCTCCAGTCGGTGCCGGGGCTCGGCGGTCGGAGGTGTTCGGGCGGGGCAGCGAGCGGTCCGGTCGGCCGGCTCAGTAGCGGAACTGTCCGACGAGTGCTTGGAGGTCGCTGGCCATGCGGGCGAGTTCGCTGGCGGCGCGGCTGGAGTCGTTGGCGCCGTTGGCGGTGGAGTCGGCGGCTTCGGCGACGGTGTGCATGTTGGCGGTGATCTC
>JAPLAA010000120.1 GCA_026393475.1 Actinomycetota bacterium | reverse complement strand
GGCTGACGGCGTGGGCCAGCTGGCCCTTGGTCTCGAGCAGGCGTTCCTCGAGGGCGCGCATCCGCTTCGGGGCGTCGGCGAGGCGCCGACGGAGATCGGCGATCTCCTGATCGAGCACGATGGCCTGCGAACGCAGGACGTCGAGGGACTCGCCGTCCTCGGGCTGCTGGTCGGGCTGCTCCGGGTCGATGGGTGCCATGGCTGGAACCTACACGCGTCCGAACGAGGCCTGCACGTCTGGAACACCGGCTCATGACACGTTCACACAGGGTTCTCGAAGACCTCGAACATGGCTCGAACAGCGCTCGAACAGCGCTCGAACAGCCCTCGAAGGGGGCCTGAACGGGGGCATGGAGACGTGGGGTGAACGCCGGAGGTTGCGTGACGGATGCGGTCCCTCCGGCACCTGTCCCTGTACACTTCGCCACGTCTAGCCCACTACCTGAGGCCCCACTGAGGAGACTGCACTTACCATGAAGGTCTGGATCGACCAGGATCTCTGCACGGGCGATGGCCTGTGCGAGGAAATCGCCCCCGATGTCTTCACCCTGCTCGACGACGGCCTCGCCTACGTCAAGGAAGGCAGCAAGGTCTACGCCACTGCCAAGGGCAACCCGCAGGGTGCCGACGGCATGGCCGACATCCCCGATGGCCAGCTCGACGCGGTCATCGAGAGCGCCGAGGAGTGCCCCGGCGAATGCATCTTCATCGAGCCGTAAGTCGCTCGACGGATCTCCGGATCCGACAGAACACGATCTGAGAACGGCGCCCCTCGGGGCGCCGTTCCGCGTTCCGGGCCGACCGTTTGCCGGTCAGCCGAGGAAACGGCTGACCGTCAGGAAGCCGGTGTGGGCGACCATGCGGTGGTCGGGACGCACGGCGTTGCCCTCGACGTACCAACCACGGTGCAGCACCTCGAGGGTGCGGGTGCCGTTCCACTGCTTGGAGGCGATCGACTCGCGCAGCTGGCTCACCTGGATGATCGACGGCAGGTAGGCGATGAAGATGCCACCGGGTCGCAGGGCCTCCATCGCGTGGGGCACCACCTGCCACGGCTCGGGCAGATCGAGCACCACCCGGTCGAGCTCCCGCTCGTCGATGCCGTCGTAGCAGTCGCGCAGTTCGACCTTGTAGCGGTCCATCACGTCCTCGCCGAGGAACGCCCGCACGTTGTTCTTGGCGCGGTTGGCGAAGTCCTCGCGCAGCTCGTAGCCGACGATGTCGGCGCCGTAGCGGAGCATGGTCATGCTGAGCGCGCCGGAGCCGACCCCGCTCTCGAGCACCCGCACGCCCGGACCGATGTCGGCGAGCATGCAGATGGGCGCGAGGTCCTTCGGATAGATCACCTGCGCGCCGCGGGGCATCTCGACCACGAAGTCCTCGAGGGTGGGGCGCAGGGCCGTGTACGGCGTGCCCTTGGTGCTGCGCATGACGACGCCCTCGGCCTGGCCGACGAGCTCGCTGTGGGCCCACAGCCCGGTGTGGGTGTGGAACTCGGCACCTTCGGCGAGATCGATCAGGTAGCGGCGCTGCTTGTTGTCGATCAGCAGGACCTTGTCGCCGTAGGCGAACGGCCGGTTGGCAGGGAGCGCGTTCATCGACGGCCTCTCATGATCAGTTCCACCGGGACCCGTTCGTGCGCGCTGGCGGTGGCGACCAGTCGGCAGAAGGCGCACACGTCGCCGGAAGTGGGAGATCCGCACTGTTCGCACTCGCGCAACGCCTCGCGGTCGTCCTTCAGATGGCCGGCCAGCAGGGGCGCCATCCGCTCGACGAAGTTGAGGTAGAACGCGGCTTTCGAGCCCGACGACTCGGCCTCCATCGCGTTGAGAGTGGCCTTGTAGCCGAGGTGCTTGTTGCCGGCCGCGATCGGGCACTCGTCGACGAGGTAGTCGATGCCGCGCACGACGCACCAGGCGGCGGTCTCGCGCTCGGTGAGGCGCACGAGCGGCTTCACCTTCTTCGGGAAACCGTCGCGGGCCTCGAGCTTGGGCAACTGACGGGCGAGGTAGTCGATCTCCCACCGCATCGTGTTGCCGAGCAGCACGGCGGCCTCGTCGTCGAGGTTGTGGCCGGTGACGAGCGCCGTGTAGCCGCCGTCGAGCGCGGCCTTGTCGAACAGGTGCCGCTTGCTGAGTCCGCATGCCGAGCACGGCACGCGACGGGTGGCCTTGGCCGCCGTCGGGATGTCGTAGCCGTACTCGCCGCGCAGCGAGATCTCGATCAGCTTCAGGCCGCGATCGGCGGCGAAGCGGCGGGCGTAGTCGCCCGAGACGTCGCTGTAGTCGCCGATGCCCAGCCCGACGTAGAGGCCGTCGGCCTGGTAGCCGAGCTCGATCAGCAGGTCCCACACGGCGAGGCTGTCCTTGCCGCCGGAGACGGCGACGAGGATCTTGTCGTCACGCTCGAGCAGCTTCCAGTGCTCGATCGCCTTGATCACCTGGCGGCGGCACAGCTCGAGGAAGTGCTCGGCGCAGAAGTTGGCGTTGTGGCGCGGCAGATCGATGATCGCCGGTTGACGGCACGTGCGGCACTTGGAACCCGGGTTCACGTCATGCACCTCCGGAGATGACGGGCCGGATCTCGATCACGTCGGTGGCGTCGAGTTCGCCGTCGCCGGGCACCAGGGTGCCGTTGCGGATGACGAGGTGGGACTCGCGATTCAGACCGAGCTCGGTGAGGAGCGCGTGCACCTTGCGACGGCCCTCGATCTCGAGCACGCGGGTGGGGTTGCGGAGGTGGACCTGCATCGCCTGACAGTGTGCCGCGACGGACGCACGTTGCGCGTCAGGCGGCCTTCGCGGCCGACTTCGAAGCCGACGTCGCTGCCCGCGAGGCGGTCTTCGCGGCGGCGGTCGAGCGGCGGCGTACACGCTTGGCCTTGCGACGCTGGCGACGCGACGGCGGCGCGACGGCGTCGATGCGCAGGAACTGGCCCTTCTTCAGCTTCTCGGTCGTCAGGATCTCCTCCTGCTTGCCGAAGGTCTTCTTCACGAACGACTTGCTCCGCAGCACGACCCCGACGGCCAGCCAGCCCTTGTGCCCGCCGAGCAGTCCCTTGTAGGTGGCGTTGCGGCGGATGATGACGGACGGCCGCAGCAGCCGCGGGACCAGCGCCACGTCAGATCCGGCGGAGCTCGACGTACGTGGTCTTCTTCTTGCCGCTGCGCTTGCCGAGGAAGAAGAAGATGAGCAGCAGGACGACACCACCGGCGATCGCCGCGGTGGTCATCGACTGCTTCTTGTCATTCACCTTGTGGTTGACGTCGTCCTGGAGCGCCTTGAACTTCGCCTCGAGGTCGTCACGGGTGATGCGTTGCTGCGACATGGGGGTACTCCGGCTCAGTCCTTGTTGAGGGACGACTTGGCGATACGACTGATGGCGACCCCGATCACCACGATGCAGAGCAACAGCGCTGCGACGTACGGCAGCAGGCTCATCCAGCGGCCGGCGAAGGTGGGACCGAACTCGTTCTGGATGAGGCGGAGCAGGCCGAGCACCAGCAGCATCGTGCCGACGCCCAGCAGGACCGCACCGGCCGAGCCGTACGCGAGCCACCGTCCGGCGCCGCGCACGGGCGCCAGGGTCTCCTGGCGGGCGTAACCCGTGACGAGATCGATCACCTCGCCGATCGGGACCGACGGGGGCGGAGGGGTGCTGGGGAGGTCGGAGTCGGCCACGGGTCTCTTTGATAGCACATCCCGGCGCACTGCCCGGCGTGCCGCCGGGTGGTTGGTGACGATCGGGGAACCGCCCGTTCGACTCGACCGACCGTCAGGGCTCGTCGAACGGGAGCTCGGCGCTCTCGTCGGCGAGGCGGTACTGGAGCACGGCCTCCACGTCGTCGAGCATCGCGTCGAGCCTGGCGATGCGCTCGACGGGCCCGTCGGCGCAGAGCAGCTGGTAGGTGTCGGCGGCGCCCACCGGGGCGATGGCCACGAGGTGGTACGAGCCCAGCACGGGGTCGTCGCTGATCTCGGAGGAGGCGTCGGCGACGGAGTCGCCGAGCTCGGCGGCCATGGCGCACGAACGGCGAACCCGGGAGAGCGTGGCCGACATGCGGGCGACGAGCGACTCGGGGGCCGCGTCGTCGGCGCCGATCCACCCGTCGGGCCAGCCGTCGGGCCAGTCGTCGACGTCTGCCACCGGGTACGGGTCGTCGGGCAGCCACGCGTTCACGCGGATGCGGCGGGTGCCGACACAGACCACGGCGAAGCGGCCGTCGTCCATCTCGGCCACCTGCAGCATGCGGGCGACGGTGCCCACCTCGAGTCGATGGTCGCCACCGCCGACCTCGCTGCCCCGTGCGATCAGGGTGACGCCGAACTCGTGCTCGGGTGCCTCGAGGCAATCGCGCACGAGCGCGCGGTAGCGAGGCTCGAAGATGTGCAGTGGGAGCACTGCCCCGGGGAGCAGGACGCTCCCCAGCGGGAACATGGGCAGGACGGCCACGCCGCGCACTGTACGCCCCCCTCCGGTGCCGATGATGACCGGATCCGGGTGAATCTGAGGTGACGTGCGACATCGTTCCGTGAGCCGGACCCGCACCCGCTGCGGGTGGCGCTCACGGAAGGTGGGTCAGCGGGGGGCGAGCTGGTCGCTGGTCGCGCTGCTCGGGTACGTGACCAGCGAGACGGCGAGCGCGTCCCAGACGCGTCGGTACACGTCGGGTTCCTTGGCGCCGGGTTCGTTGAGGATCACGGCGAACTCGATCGTGTCGCCGCCATCGACGGGCAGATAGCCCGCGAGCGCCTTCACGTCGGTGAGCGAACCGGTCTTGGCCTGCAGCCGGCCGGCAACGGGTGTGCCGAGGAACTCCTCGATCAACGTGCCCGTCGCACCCGCCACCGGCAGCCCCGCCCCGAGTGCATCGTTGGGACTCCCCCGGTGCAGGATCGACACGAGCAGCGAGCAGGTGACGAGGTTGTCGCGCGACAGGCCCGAGCCGTCGACGAGGCTGACGCCGATGAGCGGCATGTTCCAGCCGGCGAGTGTGTCGAGCACCACCTCGAGCCCGGCCGCGGTGCTGCCGCCCGACCCCGACTGCGAGCCCATCTCCTTCACCAGCACCTCGGCGGTGTTGTCGTCGCTCGTGAGCAGCATCTCCTGCACGATCGCGCTCATCGGCTGCGAGTCGATGCCGGCGATCTCGGTGCCGAACTCGCTGACGCCCACCGCCGACCCCTGGCCGACGGGCACACCGCGTTCGCGGAGCAGCTGGGTGAACACCTCGGCGGTGCGCAGCGCCGGGTCGGCGGCGACATCGCGACTGCTGTTGAAGGAGTTGCCGAGCCAGCTGTCGTTCACCATCAGGGCGTCGATCGGACCGGCCTCGAGACCGTGCAGCGCCGGGTCCCAGCTCGGGTGGAAGTACTCGTCGTCGTAACGGCTCGCATCGCCGAGCACGCGCCCGTTCACCCGCGTCACGCCGGCGGCGACCACGGCGTCGGCCAGCGTCTCGAGCCGGGTGGTGTTGACCGCTCGGTAGGTCTGGGTGTTGTTCGCGAGCCAGTCGTCGGTGGTGAGCAGCGGGTCGCCGCCGCCGAGCAGGGCGAGGTCGCCGGTGACGGCGCCGGTGGCGTCGACGTCGCCGAACACGCTCGTGCGGAACGTGTACGACGGCCCGAGCACCTCGAGCGCGGTCGCTGCGACGACGAGTTTCATGTTCGATGCCGGGATCACCGGGAGGCCGTCGTTCTTCGCGGACACCACCGCACCGTCGACGGCGACCGACGCGCACGAGCCGGAGCCCACGCGGTCGAGCAGGGTGGCGAGCTGGATGCGGAACTGGGTGGTGTTCAGCGACCGCGACAGCACGCCGGGTGCACGCCGGAACGACATGAGCGGCGTCGTCAGCTCGACGGTCGGGTCGGCAGGGGCGGCGATGGCCGGCACTGGGTCGATGGTGGTTTCGGCGACCGCCCACTGCCACGCGACGAGGAGCACCATCGTGACCGTCACCGCGAGCGAGGTGAGGACGATCAGCGGGTTGCTCGCCCGTCGCACCATGTGATCAGGTCCGATCAGTCGCTCAGACCGTGGCGTCGCCGGAAGTCGGCGTAGCGGGTGAGGTGGCCGAGCGCGGTGACGGCGCGGTTGCCGCTCGCGTAGCAGAGGCGCCCGCTGGCGCGCACGGCGACGGGGCCCGGGTTGTCGGGGTCGGCGACGGCGAGTTCGGTGGCGGTGAGGATCGGCTTGTCGTAGCGGCGCGACAGCTCGTCGGCGGCCTCGGCGAAGCGGCGGTCCTGACGTTCGTGGTACTCGACGATGCGCTCGAGGCCGTGGTCGGGGTGGAAGCCGCCCTCGCGCATGAGCCGGGCCTGGTTGCTCTGGATGCCGAGACCGAGGTAGATCACGGCGTGCACGTCGGGGTGCGCCGCGATCATCTCCATCACCTCGGGAATCGTGTCACGAACTTCACCGCCGGCGCAGTCGACCGGGTTGTTCTTGCTCCAGCGAGGCGGGAGCTTGGTGTCGATCTGGGCGCGAAGGTCATCGGGCAACGGCATCAGCACGAGGCCGCGCTCGCGGTGGATGGCGTCGCTGGTGACCACGCCCCAGCCACCTGCGGTGGTGAGCACGATCACGTTCGGGCCCTTCGGCAACGGCTGGGTGGCGAACGTGGCGGCGGCCTCGAAGGCTTCCTCCACCGTCGCGGCTCGGGTGACGCCGGCCTGGCGGCAGGCGCCGTCGAAGATCTTGTCGTTGGCCGCGAGGGCGCCGGTGTGGCTCGCGGCCGCCTTGGCGCCGGCCTCGGTGGCACCGCCCTTCACGACGACGAGCGGCTTGCGCTTCGCGACCGACGCGAACCGGTCGAGCAGGCCGCGGCCGTCGACGATGCCTTCCACGTAGGCGAGCGACACGCCGGTGGCCGCGTCGTCCGCGTACCAGTCGAGGTAGTCGGCCGGGGTGACGGCGGCGGCGTTGCCGGCCGAGACCGCACGGCTGATGCCGACGCCGGTCTGGCGCGAGTAGTTGAGGAAGCTGGAGATGAAGTTGCCGCTCTGGCTGGCCACGCCGATGCGGCCGGCGGGCGGGTACGGGGCGACGATCTGGGCGCACAGGTTGGCCGGCGTGCTGACGACGCCCTGGCCGTTGGGGCCCGCGAGCAGGATGCCGAGCTCGTCGGCGAGGGCGACGAGGTCGTCCTCGGCACGCTTGCCCTCCTCCCCCGCCTCGCCGTAGCCGGCGCTGGTGAGGAACGCGGCCTTCACGCCCTTGCGGGCGCAGGCGCGCAGCAGATCGGGGTTGGCCGAGGCCGGGGTGCACACGAACACGAGGTCGATCGCGCCGTCGGGCAGCGAGTCGATGTCGGCCACCGTGCGGATGCCGAGCACCTCCTCGCCCTGGAGGTTCGTGCCGTAGACGCCGCCCTGATAGCCGCTGGCGAGGATGTTGTGGAGGCTGACGAAGCCGAACTTGCCGGGGTGGGTGGAGGCGCCGGTGACGAGCACACCCTTGGGCTCGAACAGGGCACGGAACTGCTCGTCGGTGGGACGGGCCCGCCCGGAGCCGGACGTGCTGGGCGTGGCGGGATCGCCGATCTCAACGAGGGCGTCGACGGCCACGGGCACGCCGTCGGCACGCACGATGAGCGGGTTGACGTCGATGCTGGCGATGTCGGGCCGGGCGACCGCCGCTGCCGACAGGCCGAGGAGCACCGCCTCGAGCTTTGCGCGGTCGACCGCGGCCTCGCCGCGGAACTCGCCGAGGAGCTGCTGTGTGGCGAGCTGATCGACCATCTCGGCCGCGTCGACCGCGCTGATCGGCACCGGGCGGAACACGACGTCGGCGATCGCCTCGGCCAGGATGCCGCCCACGCCCAGCATGACGTTGGCGCCGAACTGCGGGTCGCGGACCACGCCGGCGATCAGCTCACGGTTGCCCGACACCATCGGGGCGACGAGCACCGACACGGGACCGTCGGCCGGCGTCGCCGCGGCGAGGAGGTCGGCCGCCGCCTGCTCGACCGCGCCGGCGTCGCCGAGCCGAAGCCGCACGAGGCCGCGCTCGGTCTTGTGGGCGATCGCGTCGCCGCAGAGCTTCGCCACCACGGGGAAGCCGAGCTCGCCGGCAGCAGCGGCGGCCTCGGCGGCCGTGGCCACCTCGCGCTCGTCGGCCATCGGCACGCCGTACTCGCGCAGCAGTGCCTTGGAGGCGGATTCGGACAGAGTGTTCCCAGCGGCAGCCATCGCCGCAACGGTAGCGACGCGGCCGTGTCCGGACGTAGCTCTCCGTCAGCTCGATTCGGCGCAGCTCGGGCAGCGGGTCACCGGGTCAGCGAGGGGGGCTCACGTTGTAGGTGAGGATCGAGCGGGCGATCAGCTTGCCGCTCGTGGCCCCGAGCACCTCGGACTCGCAGAACACGGTGGTGCGGCCGCGCTTGACGGCCCACCCCTCGGCGACGGCGTCCTCCTCGATCAACGCCGACAGGTACTGCACGTGCATGTCGACGGTCGAGAACCGGGCACCCTGCGGCAGCGGGCCGCCCACGACCGGCACGACGACCGAGTCGAGCAGTCCGGCGATCGCCCCGCCGTGCACCACGCCCGCGGCCTGGTTGAGCTCGGTCTTGAACGGCATCCGCATGCGGCAGTAGTCGAGCCGCACCTCCTCGACCACCAGGCCGAGCAGGGTGACGTACAACTCCTGGTTCATCTTCACGAACCGCGACCAGCGGGCCTCGGCCTCCGGCTCGAGTCGTTCGTAGCGATCGGCGCGGGTGGGCGGGCTCATGCCGAGGCGCTCACGTGGGCGTGGAGCAGCGCTGCGACGGCGGCCGCGCCCTCCTGGATCACCAGGTGCCCGAACGGCAGGGTCTCGACGCGGGAGCCGGCGATCGCCTGGCCGAGGGCGTGGCTGTGGGACACGTCGACCCAGCGGTCCTGCTCGCCGCCGATGATCAGCGTGGGCGAGGTGATCGAGCCGAGCACGCCCGAGAGGTCGATGCGCTCGTCGAGGTCGAGTTGGGCGTCGGATCCCGGGGCGATGGTGGGCGCCCCCATCGCGACCACCGCTTCGAGCATGGGCTCCATCGCTGCAATGGCGCCGGCGGTGAAGCCGTCGGCCACCGCGTACCGCATGAACAGCTCGGGGCTCGTCGCGATGAGCTGCCGCCACAGGCCGAAGGTGAACTTCATGCGCGCATCGGTGGTCGCCCATCCGCACAGCGATGTGCAGGAGATGACCCGGGCGGGCGCCGCGGCCGCGGTGGCGAGCGCGGCGACGGCGCCGAGGGAGTAGCCGGCGACGTGGAAGCGCTCGATGCCGAGGTGGTCCATGACGGCGAGCGCCTGGACGACGAGGTCGGCCGTCTCGATGGGACCCTCCGGCATCGACGACTCGCCCGAACCGGGGAACTCGACCATGACGTACTGGTACGACCCGGGCAGCTCCGGCCGCACCATGTCCCAGCCGGTGCGGCTCATCGTGGTGCCGTGGAACAGCAGGAGCGGTGTGCCGTCTCCTTCCACTGCGTATCCGACCGTGGCGTTCCCGAGCGTGAGCGTCGACATGGACGGCGAACGTAGCCCGCGCCGCGATCGTCGATCGGAGTCGGGCTGCCCGCGACCCGGCTATGGGGTGAGGGCCATCCGGTAGAACGACGTGATGTGCTGGCGTCGGCGCGCCAGCGCATCGCCGACGAGCGGGTCGGCGTCGAGCAATCCCTCGAGGAACGGGGCATCGGAGAAGTAGCTCAGCAGCGCGCCGTAGCCGGTGAGCAGGAGCTGCTCGGGGTCGTGCCGGCGGAACGTGCCGGCGTCCATCTCACGCTGGAAGTAGGCGACGGCCCGGTCCCACAACGGGCGCAGCACGGCGGCGAGGTCGATGCCGAGGTGGGCGCCGCCGTCGAGCGCCTCGCGGCGCACGAGCCGCACGTACTCGGGGTTGTCGGCGAAGAAGTCGAAGCCCGCTTCGAGCACGAGCTCGACCTTGTCGAAGCCGCGGGTCTCGGCCCCGATCGACGCCGTCAGGCGCTCGAACCAGTCGCTGAGCAGGCGCTCGAACACCTCGCCGTAGAGGACGTCCTTCGACGGGAAGTGGTGCAGCAGCGACTGGCGACGGATGCCGACCGCCGCGGCGATGTCGTTGAGAGATGTGCCGTCGTAGCCGGTGTCGGCGAAACACTGGATCGCTTCGATGACGATCTGATCTCGAGTCGACGGGCTCTCTCCCACATGGTCGACCATGCGCGCAGCATAGCCAGGGCCTGCGCCCGCCCTTCGTGGGACCTTCCCGGCATCGGTGAAGCTGGGTGCACGGGATTCCCCGCCAGGGTCGGCGGACGGCGCCCCGGTGGTACCTTGCCCGCATGCCGCACCCGTCGTCCGGGCAACGTCTCGCAGCGAGGGGCGTGCTCACCGCAGAGGGGTTCGTCCACGATGCCGTCGTGGTGATCGACGGCGACGGGATCATCACCGCCATCGAGGCCGCGTCGGGCCCGGTGCCCGACCGACTGATCGCCCCCGGGTTCGTCGACGTGCAGGTCAACGGGGTCGACGACATCGACTGCAGCCGTGCCGACGGCGCCGACTGGGAGCGTCTCGACCACCTGCTGTTGGCACAGGGGACCACCACCTGGTGTCCCACGCTGATCACGGCACCGCTCGACCGTTTCGACGCCCCCCTGCGCCGCATCGCTGCGGCGATGGCCCGTCCGGATGCCCCGCGGCCCACGATCGCCGGTGCGCACATGGAGGGGCCGTTCCTCGGCGGCGCGCCGGGTGCGCATCCGCCGAAGCACATCGTGCCGATCGACATGGCGTGGTTGGAGGCGCTCCCCCGCCACGTCGCGATGGTGACGCTCGGGGCCGAGCAGCCGCAGGCCGAGGCAGCGATCCGTCTGCTGCGCGAACGAGGCGTGCTGGTGTCGATCGGACACACGACGGCGTCGCACGACGAGGTGGAGCTCGCGGTGGCCGCCGGCGCTCGGATGGCCACGCACCTGTTCAACGGGATGACCGGGTTGCACCATCGCACCCCCGGCGTGGCGGCGTCGGTGCTCATGCACGCCACGTGCGCCGCGTCGGTCATCGCCGACGGGGTGCACGTGCACCCACGGATGCTGCAGCTCGCGGCGCGCCTGCTCGGGCCCGCGCGGATGCTGCTAGTCACCGATGCCGTCGCCTGGCGGGCGGGCACCGTCGGGGCGATCGGGATGGAACTGCG
>JAPLAA010000039.1 GCA_026393475.1 Actinomycetota bacterium | reverse complement strand
GGAAGCGCGCCACGAGGAACCGGTCGGCGAGCTTGCCGAAGTCGTCGGGCGAGGTGGACCTGCGGCCGCGGCGGATGCGGACGAGCTCGAGCTGCTCGGTCCACGAGTCCGGCCGATCGGGCCGTTGCAGCGTGGGATCGGCGAGCACCATGTCGGCGACGAGGCCGGCGATGCCGCGATCGAACTCGTGGTGCACGGCGTGGACGAGGTCGAGCGCCGACCAGCCGAGCTCCCAGGCGCCGCTCACCATCGGGCCGACGACGCGGACCACGACGTCGTCGATCAGGTCGTCGCGATCGATGGCCTCGAGCCGGCGGATCGTGTCGGCGACCGACCCGTCACCGCCTGCCCGGTCACTGCCAGAGCCGCCCGCACGTCCGGTGACGGCGAGCACGCCCTCGCGCACGAGGCGCTCGATCTCGGCGCGGGGGTCGTAGCGCTGCCCGTCGGTGGATCCGGTGGATCCGGTGGATCCGGCGGAACGGGGCGAGGCGTCGGCGTGGACGCGATGGGCGGAGGCAGCTGCTCGCTGCCGGTTCTTCTTTCCCATGGTCACCGATGCTGCACGGTCGGTGTGACAGGCATGCCCGGCGGACCCGTCAGAACAGTGAGTCCTGGGCAGGGGCGGCGCTGCCGTCGGGCCCAGCGCCCGGGCGCGGCTGGTCGAACGGGCCCTTCGCCGCCTCGACCGCGAGCCGGTCGACGAGGTCGTTCATCCGGTCGCCCGAGTGACCCTTCACCCACCGGAACGAGGGTTGGGTGCGCTGGACGACCTCGATCAGCGGCTTCCACAGGTCGGTGTTGGCCACCGGCTCCTTCTTGGAGTTCTTCCACCCGTTCTGCTGCCAGCGCACCCACCACCGATCGCGGAAACAGTTCACGACGTAGGTCGAGTCGCTCACGATGGTGACCGAGCCGGGCGGTGACCCGGCATGGGCCCGCAACGCCTCGTGGTGTGAGCTGCGCCGCCTGAGCCGTGCACGACACCCTCGGGCGCGATCGCCCACGCCCACCCGCCCGGACCTGGGTTCCCCTGGCAGGCACCGTCGGTGTAGATGACCAGATCAGACATGAGTGAAGGTGATGTCGGGCATCTCGAACACTGTAGGGACAGCCCACGGTTACCTGCCGGTAATGGTGCGAGACTAGGGACCATGATCTTCGACGGCTACGTCAATCAGCTCCCCGACTCCGACCCCGGTGAAACGTCCGAGTGGCTCGACAGCCTCGACGCCGTCATCGAATCCCATGGCAAGCCCCGCGCGCGCTTCCTGCTGTCCAAGCTGCTCGAGCGGGCGCGTGAGAGCCAGGTCAGCTTCCCGGCGACGGTGTCCACGCCCTACATCAACACCATCCCGCGCGAGGCCGAGCCGTGGTTCCCCGGCGACGAATACATCGAGCGGCGCATCCGTGCGTTCGTCCGCTGGAACGCGGCGGCCATGGTGGTGCGCGCGAACAAGGCGGCCGAGGGCATCGGTGGCCACCTGAGCACGTTCGCGTCGTCGGCCAGCCTCTACGAGATCGGCTTCAACCACTTCTTCCGCGGCAAGGACGACGGCAACGCCGGCGACCACGTGTACATGCAGGGCCACGCCGCCCCCGGCGCCTACGCCCGTGCATTCATGGAAGGTCGCCTCACCGAGGACGACCTCGACCACTTCCGCCGCGAGATCGGCCGCGGCGGCCGCGGCCTGTCGAGCTACCCGCACCCGCGGCTGATGCCCGAGTTCTGGGAGTTCCCGACGGTGTCGATGGGCCTCGGCCCCATCACCGCGCTCTATCACGCACGCTTCAACCGCTACCTGCTCAACCGCCAGCTCGACGACACGAGCCAGAGCCGTGTGTGGGCCTTCCTCGGCGACGGTGAGACCGACGAGCCCGAGACGCTCGGCGCCATCTCGCTCGCCAGCCGCGAGAAGCTCGACAACCTGATCTTCGTCGTGAACTGCAACCTGCAGCGCCTCGACGGCCCCGTGCGCGGCAACGGCAAGATCATCCAGGAGCTCGAAGCCGTGTTCCGCGGCGCCGGCTGGAACGTGATCAAGGTGATCCACGGGTCGAAGTGGGACGAGCTGTTGTCGAAGGACAAGGACGGCGTGCTGCTGAACAAGCTGAACACCACCGTCGACGGCGAGTTCCAGCGCTACACGATCGAGAAGGGCGCGTACATCCGCGACAACTTCTTCGGGCCCGACCCGCGGCTGCGGGCGATGGTGCAGCACCTGAGCGACGACGACCTGGTGAACCTGCCCCGCGGTGGCCACGACTACCGCAAGCTCTACGCGGCCTACAAGGCGGCGATGGAGAACCTGGGTTCGGGCGCACCGACGGTGATCCTGGCCAAGACGGTGAAGGGCTGGACCCTCGGCCCCGAGATCGAGGGTCGCAACGCGACCCACCAGATCAAGAAGATGAACAAGGACCAGCTGCTCGCGCTGCGCGACCGGTTGTACCTGCACGACGAGATCCCCGAATCGGCGCTCGACGGCGACCTGCCGCCGTACTTCCGTCCTCGCGAGGACAGCGTCGAGTACCAGTACATGATGGGCCGTCGCCGTGCCCTCGGCGGCAGCATCCCGAAGCGCCGTACCCAGCCCACCAAGCCGCTGCCGCTGCCGTCGCCGAGCGCGTTCGCCGAGCTGCACAAAGGTTCTGGCGGTCAGCCCGTCAGCACCACGATGGGGTTCACCCGTCTGCTGCGCAACCTCGCGAGAGACGACGACTTCGGTCGCCATGTCGTGCCGATCATCCCCGACGAGGCGCGCACGTTCGGCATGGACGCGCTGTTCCGCGAGCTGAAGATCTACGCATCGCAGGGACAGAAGTACGAGCCCGTCGACCACGACCTGCTGCTCAGCTACACCGAGGCCAACAACGGTCAGATCCTCGAAGAGGGCATCACCGAGGCCGGTGCGATGTCGAGCTTCATCGCCTCGGCCACGTCCTACTCGCACCGCGGGTTCCCGACCGTGCCCTTCTACACCTTCTATTCGATGTTCGGCTTCCAGCGCGTCGGCGACCTCATCTGGCAGGCCGCCGACTGCCGTGCCCGTGGCTTCCTGATGGGTGCCACCGCGGGCCGCACCACCCTCATGGGTGAGGGCCTGCAACACCAGGACGGCCACTCGCTCGTGCTGGCGTCCACCGTCCCGCCGGTCCAGGCCTACGACCCGGCGTTCGCGTACGAGGTGGCCACGATCATCGAGGCCGGACTGCACCGTATGTACGGCCAGACCGAGGTCGACCCCGACGTCTTCTACTACCTCACGCTCTACAACGAGAACTACGCGATGCCGGTCGCACCGGACATGCCCGACCTCAGCGCGCAGATCATGCGCGGTCTGTACCGGTTCGCCCCGGCGCCGGATGCGAGCCGCACGGCGACGCTGCTGTTCAGCGGCTCGGCGCACGGTGCGGCGCAGGCCGCGGCGGCCGCGCTGCGCGAGCGCTACGACGTCGGTGTCGAGCTGTGGTCCGCCACGTCGTACAAGGCGCTGCGCGAGAACGCGCTCGCCGCCGAGCGCTGGAACCGGTTGCACCCCACGCAGACGCCGCGCACGCCGCTCGTCACCGAGCTGCTCGCCGGTACGCCGGGTCCGATCGTCGCGGTCACCGACTTCATGAAGATCGTGCCCGAGCAGGTGGCGCGCTGGCTGCCGGGCCGCAACTTCACGCCGCTCGGCACCGACGGCATGGGCCGCTCCGACACGCGTGAGGCGCTCCGCCGGTTCTTCGAGATCGACGAGGGCCACGTGGTCGTCGCCGTGCTCCAGGCGCTCGCCGGGCAGGGCCAGGTCGATGCCGACCTGGTGGCCAAGGCCATCGCCGACTACGGCATCGATCCCGAGGGCATGGATCCGTACGGCTTCGAGTTCTGACCGGGCGGCCCGCCCGTCGGGCGGGCCGCGGTCACGGCCTTGCGATCAGGTCTCGGATCAGCTCCACCAGCCGTTCACGTCGATCACGACGTGGGCGGTCTGGAGGGAGAAGATGCACAGCGAGCCGTCGGCTGCCAGCGGGAGCTGGGCGCCGTTGGACACCGGGGTGTTCGCCTCGTAGTTCGCCGTCGACACGACCGGCCGGGCGCCGCACGGCCACGCCGTGATGTAGCCGGAGCCGTTGGCATTGGTGACGGTGAGGTTGAGCGACACGGCCTTGGCACCGGTCGGCACACCGCGCACGCCGGCGATCGGCACGACGAGGGTCTGGCCCGCCTGCAGCTGGTTGCCGCCCGTGCCGCTGTTCACCTCGGGTCGCTGACGGTCGCGGGTGTCGACGAAGCGGAACGGCTCCGACGGCGTGAACCGGCGCAGTGAGCCCGAGCTGAGGTAGCCGGTGACGTCGACCACGAGGTGGGTCTCGCCGAGGGTGTACAGGCACACCGTGCCGCCCGCCGAGACCGGGGTCACGACGAGGTTGGGACGCACCCGGTCGGGCGTCGGGTTGAGGTTCGACACCGTGGGGCGGTCGCTGCCGCAGGCATAGACGGTGACGTAGCCCTGCGTCTCGGCGTTCGTGCTCGTCACGTTCAAGGTGACGGCGCTGACGCCGGCGGGCACGCCGTTGGTGCCGCCGATCTGCAGCTCGACGGTCCGGCCGGGGGCGAGCGGGGCGCCGTTGTTCTCGCGGCTGTCCATCACCCGCACCGGGGCGATGGGCGTGAACTTCGCTGCGCCGGCGGTGCCGTAGTAGCCGTTCACGTCGACCACGAGGTCGGTGGCGGTGGTGGAGAACACGCACAGGCGGCCGCCGCTGTCGAGCGGCACGGTGGCTGCGTTGGGTGCCACCTCTCCCCCGGAGTAGTTCACGGTCGAGACCACGGGTCGGGTCGGGCCGCAGTTCCACACGGTGAGGTAGCCGCCGCCCTGCTGGCCGACGATCGTGAAGTTGGCGCTGACGGCGTTGGCGCCGGCGGGCACGCCACCGCGTCCGCTGATCTGGAGGGTCTTGACGACGCCGGCCTCGAGCCGGGTGGCGCCGAGGTTCTCACGGGTGTCGACGACACGGGCAGGGCTGAGCGGCTGGAAGCCGACGGCCGGACCGGAGGGCGACGCGGTGGGCGCCGGGGTGATCGTGCCGAACGCCGCGTCGGGGTCGACCGTGAAGCTCCAGGCGACCGTGCGGGCCTGGCTGGTGACCGTGACGGTGTAGGTGCCCTCGGCCAGCGGGTTGCGCGGGATGGCGACGATCGCGTTGTCCGCGGCGAGGATCGCCTGGGCGGTCCCGTCGGTGTTGAGGCGGGAGAGCGCGCAGGTCTCGAGCAACCCGGTGGGGCCGCTCACCGTGGCGGTCACGTTGCCGTTGACGGCTTCGGGCATGAGGGCGATCACCGGCAGGCCGGTCGCCTGCGAGGTGCTCCAACCGCAGTAGGTGCGCGGATCGGGCGTCTCGACGATGAACTTGTTGAGGCTGGTGGTGGAGCCGTTGCCCGGGAACAGCACGGGCTGGGTGCGCGGGGCGGACGGCCCGAGGCCACGCAACACGTCGAGGGTGGCACCGGAGCGCCACTTCGGCGTGGCGGGGTTGTCGCACTTGCCGAAGCCCACGCGCTGCAGGTTCGGGCGGAGGACACCGATCGCGTGGAAGGGGCCGGTCATCCAGAGTTCGATGTGGCTGCGTGCGCTGGTGCCGGCCACGCTCGAGACGGCGACGTTGCCGTTGTTGCCGGCAGCGTCACCCTCGGGGGTGTAGCCGGGACGACCGGGGACCTCGTCGTGGGCGATGTCGTTCTGCAGCATGTAGCACGAGTGCTTGTACGCGCCGTCCGACAGGGTGGCGTCCTCGCTCACCGGGGTGAGGCCGGCCATCTCACGGAAGTAGTTGACGGTGGTGAGCCAGTCGGCATCCGGGGGGATGAAGGTGGGGGTGGCATCCGCCGCCACTCCCTGGCTCGGCAGGAAGGTGGTCAGCGCCAGGGCGCACGCCACCACACCTCCTGCAATCCTCCGTGCTCTCGCCATTGTCCCGCTCCGTGGTCCGCTTGCGTTGTCAAGGAGGTATCGGACCTTTCGGCGGAATCTCTTGAGACGGATCTCGCGGACCCCCACCGGGGGCTGACGATCAGACGAAGTCTTGAAGTGTCAGAGAGAGTTGCTGGCGTGACGGCGGGCACGAACCAGGCGCGGCGCGGCGACGAGTCCCGCCACCAGGGCCTTCGCGTGGGCGCCGCGGGGCGCCCACCGGAGCCGGCGGACCGACAGCCACAGCCCGCGACCGACGTCGCTCCACGGCCGGTGGCGGAACAGCACCCAGATGCGATTGCGCTCGCGGAAATAGGCCGATCGGCTGCCGATCGAGGCGACGGTGGCGCTGCCACGATGGCGCACGCGGCTCGCCGGGGCGAGCCGATACCGCCAGCCGAGCTCGGTGCCGCGCAGCGCCAGGTCGACGTCTTCGTAGTACAGGAAGAACCGCTCGTCGAATCCATCGGTCTCGCGCACGAAGTCGGCGGCGAACAGCACGGCTCCCCCGGTGAAGATCGCGAGATCGCGGGCCACCACGTCGGAGGGGTCGTCGGGATCGTGCATGCCGACATCGGTGCCCGCCCCGTCGTGGCCGAGCGCGACGCCGAGGCTGTTGATCGTGGGCGGCTCGCCGGCGAACAGCAGCGTCGGCTGCACCGCGCCCACCCGCTCGCCCACCCGGTCGACGGCGAGTTCGGCGGCCAGCGGCGCGAGCCAGCCGGGCTCCACCACCACGTCGTCGTTGAGCACCATCACCGCGTCCGCACCCCGGTCGAGCGCCCGGCGGATGCCGAGGTTCATCCCCGCGGCGAACCCGAGGTTCCGTCCGGGGACCAGCAGGTCGATGCCTGCGAGCGTCGTGGACGGCAGGCGATCGGTGCGTCCACCGTTGTCGACGAGGATCACCTCCACGTCGCCGCCGGCCAGCAGCGAGGCGAGGCAGTCCTCGAGCATCCCCGGCGGGGGGTCGTACGTCAGCACGACGGCGGCGATCACGACGGGCACACTAGAACGCCCTGCCGCAGGTGCCACGGCTAGCGTGCCGGGCATGACCGGCACCCTCTACATCACCGGCGATGCCGCTGCCGACCACCTGCTCAACGTCGACGGGACCGCGCTGCTGATCGGCATGCTCCTCGACCAGCAGGTCCCCATGGAGTGGGCCTTCGCCGGCCCGGCCACCCTGCAGGCCCGCCTCGGCCATCTCGACGCCACGAAGATCGCGGCGATGGACCAGGAGGCGTTCGTGACGGTGTGCTGCGACAAGCCGGCCGTCCACCGCTTCCCGGCCTCGATGGGGCGGCGGATCCACGAGATGTGCGCCGTGCTGACGAGCGACTTCGGCGGCCGCGGCGAGGGTGTGTGGGACGGCGTGACGACCGGCGCCGATCTGTACGCACGGCTGCGCACGCTGCCCGGCTACGGCGACGAGAAGGCGAAGATCTTCGTGGCCCTGCTCGGCAAGCGGATGGGCGTGCAGCCAGACGGATGGGAGGCGGCGGCCGGCAAGTTCGGCGACGCCACGCCCCGCAGCGTCGCCGACATCCACGACACCGAATCCCTGGGCAAGGTGCGCGAGTGGAAGAAGGCCGCGAAGGCCGCCAAGCGCGACAAGCAGGACCGCCCGGTCGCGTGATGGACGACGCGTGATGGAGGTCGCGTGATGGACGACGCCGCCGGCCGCCGATCCGACGGGCCCGACACGACCGATCCCGCGTACGCGGCGCGGCTCGCCGCGTCGGTGGCGCCCCGGTCGGGATGGCGGGCGCTGCTCGACCCGCAGCGTCCCTACCGGTGGAACATCCGTCGCCTCGGCCTCGGCCGGGTGCTCGACATCGGATGCGGTGTGGGTCGGAACCTCGCGCATCTCGACGGCAACGGCGTCGGGATCGACCACAACGTCG
Organism: Actinomycetota bacterium; assembly: GCA_026393475.1. Lineage (GTDB taxonomy): Bacteria > Actinomycetota > Acidimicrobiia > Acidimicrobiales > Ilumatobacteraceae > VFMC01. The sequence continues at coordinate 8,557 of JAPLAA010000039.1, read as the reverse complement.
AGTCCGTGCGGATCGCCGTGTCGCGTGGCCTCACGGCGTACACGACCGACGAGTTCGCGGGCAGCACCGACGATCGGCCCGCGAGCTTCGACTCGCTGCTCATCGCCCACGTGCTCGAGCACATGACCCCGCCCGAGGCGACCGAAATGGTCCGGTCGCATCTGCGGTACCTGATGCCCGGAGGTCGTGTGGCCGTCATCTGCCCGCAGGAGCGGGGCCAGGCGTCCGACGCCACGCATGTCACCTTCCTCGACGCGGCGGCGATCACCGCGATCCTGGCCGACGCCGGCGTGGCCGTCGAGCGATCGCTCTCGTTCCCGCTGCCGCGTGTGGCCGGGCGCGTGTTCACGCACAACGAGACGATCGTGATCGGCCGTTGGACCGCGTCGGCGGCCTGAGCTCGCCGGCGACGCGACGCGATCCCGACGCATCCGTCGCCCGGCGCGCCGTCGCGGTCGCGATCAGCGCGGCCGCCGTGCTCACCTGTTGGGCGGCCGCGATCGGCAGGTACGGCGGACCGGACGAACCCGCCCACGTCCTGCGCGCGTACGCGGTGGCGCACGGCGATCTGCGGGGCGAACCCGCGGCCGGACTGCCGCCCGGCTACCGCACCGTCACCGTTCCTGCGTCGCTGGGGACGGGTGACCCGGCGTGCTATCGCCACGATCCGACGACGACGAGTACGTGCGCGGCCGGCGAGCGCGGGGGTGAGCGCGGTCGGCGCCGACGACGATCCGCTCGCCCACCGCCTCGCCGCGATCGGTCTGGTCGCGATCACGCTGGGTCTCGTCGCGGCGCGACTGCGGACGACGCCGACACGACGGGTGCTCGCCCTCGCCGCGGTGACGCCGTCGGCCTGGTTCCTGTGGGGTGTGGTGAACCCCAACGCGCTGGAGATCGCGCTGGTGGCCCTCGCCGCGACGGGCGCAGCGGGCGGGCGCGTACCGCGTGAGCGGTCCGCGACGGGCGAGCACTGGTGGGTGTCGATCCCGCTCGCGCTCGCGATCGCGATGCGCCCGATCGCCGCTGCGTGGGCGCTTGCCGTGATCGCACTCGTCGTGCTCGCTGCACGCCGCGACGGCCATCGGGTGACGACTCGGCAGCGAGCCGCCCTGTGGGTACCGCCGGCGCTCGCGGTGGCTGCGGTCATGGCGTGGAACGCGTGGAGCGGCCTCGTGGTCGACGACGAGCGCACCGCGGGGACGGGTTCCACGTTCGACGCGGTCACGTCGTCGATCGGCGGGCTGCCGCGCACCGGTGCGGAACTCGTCGCCTCGATGGGCTGGCTCGAGTACTGGGCTCCGTGGCCGGCGATCGTGGCGTGGGGCGTCGCGATCGCCGTCATCGCCGCCGGGCGACCGGGCCTGCGACCAGGTGCCTGGTTGGTCCTGGCGGCAGCGCTGGTGGTCGTGCCCGTGGCGTTCGAGGTCGCGTGGTACGAACGTGTCGGTCTCATCTGGCAGGGCCGCTACAGCCTGCCGGTCGCGGCCGTCGCGGTGATCGTCGCGTGCACCTCACGTCCGACGGAGACGGTCCGCCCCGCTCCCCCGCCGTGGCTCCCGGTGGCGGCCGTCGTCGCCGCGGCGGCCGGCGCGCAGCTGACGTTCTGGAACGCGGCGCGCCGCTACGCCGTGGGCACCGACGGCTCGTGGTGGTTCCGCGGGGCCGACGACACGAGCCGCTGGCTGGGACCCGGAACATGGGTGGCGGTGCACGGCGTGCTGGTGGCGCTCGCCGCCGCCGTGGCGGTACGGACGGTACGGACGGTGCGGCTCGAGCCATCGGTGGCCGCGTCGCCGGTGGCCGGCCCGGTCGTCAGCTCCAGCGGATCCGCTGGGTGGAGCGCCACCGATCGAGCAGCGCCGACGGCGGACCCGCCGCGCTGATCTCGTCGCCGCGGTTCCACAGCGCGAGATGGAGCGCAGCAGCGGTCCCGGTGAACGTCACGACGTCCGTCGGCGACGGCGTGCCATCGGGCGCGACGGTGAGCCGCTCGTCGACGTGCACGACCCACCACCGTGGCGCATCGGTGGGCGCGACGACGAAGGTGGTCGGCGTGCCGTCGAACAGCTTCGACCGGCCTCTCGTGAAGAACCCGCGGAGCAGCTCGTCGAGACCGTCGACCGCGAGGTCGACGTCGTGGGCCACCTCGTCGGCGGCAGGCACGCGACCGAGGGAGGCCGCCAGGGCGTCCACCATGTGCATCGTCGTCTCGTGGGCCTGCCGGCGCGTCCAGAACAGGCGCGGTGCCGGTGGGTCGGCGAGGAACGTGTCGGCCACCAGGTCGTCTGGCGCGGTGTCGATCGCGTCGATCAACAGGGCGAGACCCTCGCGGTAGTAGCCGTCGAGATCGGCGACCTCGGACCGGATGGAGGTCTGGTTCGGCACCGCGTCGGGGTCGTCGCGCCGCAGGTGTGCGGCCGACCAGCGGTGCACCATCGCCTGATGTGCGACGAGCGCACCGACGTCCCACGTGGGGCAGGTGGGCACCGGTGCATCCCACCCAGCGACCACCGCGGCATCGATGAGGCGTTCTCCGGCGTGGAGCGTGGCGTCGCGGAGGCGGTCGACGGTCAGCGTCGTGGGCATGGCGTCAGCTTGTCACCGCGACGTCCACGCGAGCCGTCCCGACCGCGCGCGACCGGCGGGACGGGACCGGAAGGGGCCGGGCGAGGTCAGACGATGTAGCCGAACACGTCGATGATGACGTCGGTGGTGCCCGAGAAGTTGAACACGTCGAGGTTGCCCGACGAGCCGAGCTTCAGGTACGCCTGGTTGGGCACGGGGACGCCCGGCCGGGGGTTCATCGTCGACGCGGTGGGCCGTGAGGCGCCGGTGGGATACGCCGTGACGAACGACGGCAGCGAACTGTTCACCGACGTCACGTTCACCACGACCGCCGAGGCGTTGCCCGGCACGGGAGCGCCGTTGGCCAACGGGGTGGCGACCTGGCTCTCGGGGCCGAGCTGGCCCGCGACGCCGCCGGTGCCGTCGCGGCTGTCGACCAGTCGCTGCGGGCTCACCGGCACGAACGCCCCGCCGCTGGCCGAGAAGTACCCGATCACGTCGGCGATGAGGTGGGTGTTGCCCGACGAGTTGAACAGCGACACCCGACCGCCGGCACCCACCTTGGCGAGCACCAGGTTGGCGGCCGTGAGGCCCGGGGCGAAGTTGTGGGTCGACGCGTTCGGCCGGGGCTCGCCGGTCGGCCAGGTGGTCACGAAGCCGGTGCCCGTCGGGCCGTCGACGGTGACGTTCAGGGCTACACCGGTCACACCCGAGGTGGGCACGCCGCCGACGCCGGTCACCAGTAGATCGATGGTCTGGCCGCCCGTGACGGGGCCCACCACGCCGTCGCGGCCCGCACCCGTGCGGGTGTCGAGCACGCGTGCCGGCGTGAGCGGGGTGAACCGTCCTCCGCCCGACGGTGGCGTGGTCGTGTAGTAGCCGACGACGTCGGCGAGGACGTCGACCCACCCGCTGGAGTTGAAGATGTTGACCTTGCCGTTGGCGCCGACCTTCACGGTGACGAGGTTGGGCACGGTCTGGCCCGCGACGAAGTTGAGGTTCGACACGCCGGGGCGCGCCTCCCCGCTCGGCCATGCCGTGAGGAAGCTCGACGAGGTCGGCCGGTCGACGGTCACGTTCATGACCACGGCGGTCACGCCGGTCTCGGGCACGCCGCCCACACCGGTCACGTCGAGCTCGGTGAACACCTGCTGGCCGAGCGGCGCCAGGTTGCCGCCCTCGCCGGTTCGGGTGTCGAGCAGCCGCGCCGGGCTCACCGGCACGAAGTAGCTGGGCGATGCAGGCACGGGCTTCTCGATGCGGACCGGGCCGGTCGAGTAGGCCGTGCCGACGTTCGAGCCGTTGCGCATGGTGACGTACACCCAGTAGGTGCCGTTCGGCAGCGGTGCACCGGTGGCCGAGTTGCCGTTCCAGGTGAAGGTGTTCACGCCGCCGGTCACGGGCCGGTTCTGGGCGATGCGCGTGCCGTCGAACGCGCCCCGGTTGGTCGTCACCCAGATGTCGGCGGTGCCGCCCACCCCCGCCACGTCGGTGTAGGTGATGTCGTACGTGCCCGAGAACGCTGCGTCGTCGGCGAGCTTGATCTCGCGCAGGCTGAAGTTGCGGGCGCCCGGGTCCTCGTTGATGTCGAAGCGGAACTGCTCGAAGCGCTGGCCGCGCCAGCCTCGCTTGTGCATCGTGCCCTCGTCGTTGACGGCGGCCGCCGGCGTGGTCGACAGTTCGACCGTCATCCGGTGGCAACCCGGGTACACGATGATGTCCTGGGTCTCGCTCCAGGTCGGGTAGTTCTCGGGCAGCCAGGCGAAGCGGGCGTTCATGCCGCCGCCGGGTGCGTTGGCGAAGCCCATCGGCCCGTCGAGGCACATCTCGACCGTGGCGCGGTGGTAGCGGTCGGGGTTCGTCTCCGAGCGCAGCGGGAGCTCGACGAAGCTGTCGTTGCGGATGGTGGTGCCCGTCATCTCGCCGTTGCCGAACGCGACGTTCGTCATGTCGCCGGTGAGGGCGACGTCGTCGGGACCCTCGAAGTCCCAGGGGTTGCCGTTCGACGAGGCGTAGTCGGCGCCGCCTTCCACGTTCGGCGAGATCACCTTGGGGATCGGCACACCCGTCGGCGGCGACACCGGGGCGTCCGCACGCCGCAGCCGCACCCAGTCGAGGGTGATGTTCACGAGCGGGTTCAGCCCGGTCGGCGTGCCACCACGGAGCAGTTCGACCCGCGTCATCGACCCGGCCCACGGCGTCTGGTAGCCGGGCGGGTTGGCGCTGGTGTTGCGCAGGTCGAGGTTGTACACCTGACAGCCGGCCCCCGGGTAGAACGGCAGGAGGCCCTGTTCACCGGCGGCGTTCCAGTAGTGCACGGCCATGTGCAGCGCGGCATCGAGACACATCGAGAACGACAGATGGGTGTAGCGACCGGCGTCGACCGGGGCCACGAGGCCGTCGCGGCCCCAGGGCAGTTCGACACCCCAGGTGCGGACGAGCTTGATCGTGCTGTTGTTGACCGAGGCGACGGTGAGGGTGCCGTTGCCGTTGCGGGTGATGCCGTAGCTGTTCTCGGCGCCGACCAGCGCGATCGGCGGCACGTCCTCGTCGTTGGAGAAGTCCCACGGATCGCTGAAGACGTCGGTGGCATAGTCGCCGCTCGTCGATCTCGCGGCATCGGGAGCCACCGCGGGCGCAGGATCGACGTTGGGATGTGCCGACGCGAGCGGCACCCCCACACCGGCGACGGTCACCGCCACGGTGCAGACCGCTATCGACCTGATCGACTTGATCGACTTCATCGACTTCCGCCAGCAGCGACGCCGCACGTGTTCCTCCAGAGCTCGGCCCGCTACTGGATCGGCAGGAACAGACGAGGTCTGAACCGCACCGGTCGAAATCTACTGTTCAGGTGTCGTCAAGACGGGCGCGCCAGGTACGAGACAACGGTCGCCAGGCTGCTGCGGACCACCGAGAGCTCGGCCCTGGCGTGGGCCAACGCCGCCTCCAGCTCGGCCTCCACCAGCGGGTACCGATCGGTGAGCGAGTCGGCCGGTGGCTGCTCGACGCCGTCGTCGGTCGCTCGCTCAGCCACGCGAACCGCGCAGGCGTGCGTACCAGCGGCGCGGCACCGAGCTGTAGCGCAGCACCTTGGTGGCGCGCAACTGGGCCAGTTCGGCCTCGAGCGAACGCACCCGTTCGGTGAGCGCCGGGGGCGCGTCGCCCTGCAGTTCGGCCAGCCGGGCGCCGAGGCCGACGATGGTCTGGGTGCGGGCCTCGAGCAGCGCTTCGAGTTCGGCGATGCGCGCCCGCAACTGCAGCTCGGCGCCCGGTGTGGTGGGTGCGGGATCGGAGGTCAGCTCGGCCATGGGAGTCGCGGGTGCCGTTCTCGGAGGGTGACGAAGTTGGTGGCCATGTCGATGTCGCTGATCTTGCGCATCGAGCCCGGTTGCTCACGGTACCGGCCGACCACGGAGGTGACGAGGGATGCACGGCGGCCGCGCTCGGCCGTCGCGAGCCAGAGGTCGTAGTCCTCCCAGCCGTAGATGCCGTCACCCGCGGAGTAGCCGCCGAGCTCGAGCCAGGCGTCCTTGCGGAACATGGCCATGGCGTCGATGAACGCCCCGTGGACGAGCAGGTCGGGGTCCCACGGCAGGTGACTGGTGAGACCGAGGGCACCGGTCTCGTCGAAGCGCTCGAGCAGGCCGTAGGCCGCGACGACGTCGTCGGGCGCGTCGTCGAGATGGCGGGCGAGCGCGACGAGACCGTTGGGGTACAGCAGGTTGTCGGCATCGAGCGCGAACACGTAGCGACCCCGAGCGCGGGCGAAGCCGGTGTTGCGCGCCGTCGGCAGGCCGCCGTTGGCGGCGCGTGCGACCAGCGTGATCGGCAGCCAGGGCAGCTCCTCCAACAGTTGCTGCGCGACGCGGAGGGACGAGTCGGTGCTGTGGTCGTCGACGATGACGACCTCGATCGGCAGCTCCGGATCGTGGGCGGCGGACACGACGGAGTGGATCGCGTCGCGCAGGTAGTGGCCCTGGTTGAACAGCGGGATCACCACCGACACGACGGGTGCGCCGGCGACGTCCACGGTGGTGGCGATGCTGTCGGCGGCCGGGGTCGTGGTGACGGCGACGTGATCGGGGTCGCCGTGGCGCAGGGCGGCGAGCGAGCGCTCGATCGCTCGGATCGTGCGCATCTGGTCGAGGAACGCCTGCTTCAGATCGCGGGCGGTCTTCTCGAGCATCTGCCGATCGGCGGTGGGTGCGGCCGGCGCGGTGAGCGTGCGACTGTGGCGGCGTGCTGGCAGGTGCCGGGTGACCGCACCCAGCGCAGCGCTCGTCGTGGCGGACAGCGCAGCGCCGGACGGGCCGGTCGGTGCAGCGGCGATCGCATCGGCCGCGGCGGCCAGTGCCCGGTCGACGAGCACCCGTTGGTGGAGCGCCGTGGTGAGCACCTCGTACGCCGAGTCGGCCATGCGCGCCCGCCGCGGCTCGTCGAACGACAGCGCCACGGCCTGCTCGACGAGATCGTCGAGGGCCGTCATCACCAGGTGCTCGCCCGCCCGGAACGGCTCGATGCCGACGGACGTCTCGGTTGCGATCACACAGCCGTTGGCGACGGCCTCCACCACGCGGGCCCACTCGAAGTAGGGCTCGGTGTCGCGGTGGACGTTGAGCAGGATGCGGGTGTCGGCGAGGCGTTCGTACTTGTCGTCGCCACTGGTGAACGTGGCCTGGCCGGCGAGGGCGGGCCGGTGCCAGCTGAAGAACCGGAGATCGGTCCGCCACTCCCACAGCTGCCCGGCCGCACCGCCGATGAACTGCTCGCGGCGCGGTGTGCGGCCGCCGAGGAACGCGAGGTCGATCGAGCGCGGTCGGTCGCGATCGGCCGTCCACCGGTCCATCGACGGCACGTAGCCGAGCGGCAGGTGCACCGCCGGCAGCCCGAGCCGGCGGATGGCGCCGAGGGAGTGGGTGTTGATGTCGAGCACGACCCGACCGCGGCGGGCGTACTGCATCGAGAGGTCGAAGAACGGGGTGCCCTGCTGCTCGGTGTTGATGCACACGGCATGCGCTGCCGCGCCGGCCAGGTCGACCTCGCTCGCCGGGAACAGGACGAAGAACTCGTGCGGCGCGACGACCAGTTGGCAGAGCGGGTCGGCGCCGGGAGCGAGCGGCTCGGGCAGACGATCGGTGACGACCTCGGCGGGACGACCACCGGCGACGAGCGCCTCGACCAGGTGATCGGCGATCTCGCGCATGAACACGTTGCCGCGTTCGCTCACGAACACACGGCACGGGCCGGAAGGGGTCGCCGCCATCACCGGCGTACGGTACCAACGGGCCGGTAGATTCCCGGGTCATCCGGCCCCGCGTCTCGATCATCACCCCTGTGTACGACCCGCCCCTCGGGGCGTTCCTCGCGTGCGTGCACTCCGTGCGCTCCCAGTCCTTCACCGACTGGGAGTGGTGCCTCGTCGACGACTGCTCCACCCGCCCCGAGGTGCTCGCCGCGCTGCGCCAGGCGGCCGAGAGCGACCCGCGCATCCGGGTCCACCACCGAGCCGAGAACGGCGGGATCGTCGCCGCGTCGAACGATGCGCTGGCGATGGCCACTGGCGAGTTCGTCGCACTGCTCGACCACGACGACGCGATCGTGCCGACCGGTCTCGCCTCGGTGATGGCGGCGCTCGACGACCCGGCCGGCGCCGACATCGACTACGTGTACACCGACGAGGCGCACACGTTGGCCGACGGCCGCGAGTCGGCGCACTTCCTGAAGCCCGACTGGTCGCCCGAGCGGTTCCGGTCGTCGATGTACACGTGCCACCTCTCGGTGCTGCGTCGTTCGGTCGTCAGCGAGATCGATGGGATCGGGGGGTTCCGCGTCGGCTTCGACGGGTCGCAGGACCACGATCTGATGCTGCGCGCGACCGAGCACATCACCGCCGAGGGGCGACGCATCGTGCACCTGCCGGTGCTCGCGTACCACTGGCGCAACATCGCCACGTCGGTCTCGCGTGCGGTGGGCACGCTGTCGAACG
>JAPLAA010000058.1 GCA_026393475.1 Actinomycetota bacterium | reverse complement strand
CTCCGAGGCCCGACATGGCGGCGATGAGGAGCAGGAGCTTCCACTGCGAGACGTGTTCGGCGATGGTGAACACGTTGGGGATGCCCGTCGGGCGGGTGACGGGGCCGACGGCGGGCTGGCCGATCGCGCCGGTCGCGACCTGGCCCGCTGCCGGGACCACCGCGGGCCGCGGTGCGGCAGCTGCGACGTCGACGCCGCCCGCTGCGGACGGGGCGACCGCGGGTGCGGCGGCCGGAGATGCGGGTGCTGTCGCAGGTCGGCTGGAGGCGCCGGTGCTCGGACGGGTGCTCGGACGGGTGCTCGGCCGGCCGGTGGTCGCGCCGGACACGGGGCCCGAGCTGGCCTGGTCGGCACCCGGGGGGACGGGGGCCGAGGTGGCGGCGTCGCTGGTGGACGGTGCCGGCTCGGTGCTCGGGGGCACGGCATCGGTCGTGGTCGGCGCGGCGGTGCTACTTGGCGCGGGCTCGGTCGTGGTCGGCGCGGCGGTGCTACTTGGCGCGGGCTCGGTCGTGGTCGGCGCCGGCTCGGTCGTGGTCGGCGCCGGCTCGGTCGTGGTGGTCGAGGGAGGCGCGGCGAATGCCAGGCCTGCAGGGGCGGCCGAGACGATCAGGGCTGCGATCAGCGCCGTCGAGCTGCGCAGGAGCCGGCGGTCGACGGCGGAGCGCCGTCGTCCCACTCCTGATGCCACCCTGCCCGCTCGCTCCACGTGTCGGGTATCGACACTTCCAGCGCGTTCTTGAGCAACCCGAGACGAGTTCTTGACCGTCCGGTGTCATCCCCACCGGGCAGGGTCAGCCGAGGAGGGCGGGGGCGAGGCGACGCCACTGTGCCTCGGGCATCGCCGCGCCGTCCTGGAGCACCTGCACGCACACGTGGTCGGCGCCGGCGGCGTGGTGTTGGGCGACTCGTGCGGCGATCTGCTCCTCGGTACCCCAGGCGACGATCGCGTCGACCAGGCGGTCGCTGCCGCCGTCGGTGAAGTCGCTGTCGTCGAACCCCAGCCGGCGCAGGTTGTTCAGATAGTTGGGGGCGCGCATGTACACCGACATGCCCTGGCGCGCGATCCGGCGTCCCTCGCTCGGGTCGGTCTCGAGCACCACCATCTGCTCGGGGGCCAACAAGGCATCGGCACCCATCACCTCGCGGGCGGTGGCGGTGTGCTCGGGGGTGGTGAAGTAGGGGTGTGCGCCATTGGCCTTGGCGGCCGACAGCTCCAACATCTTCGGGCCGAGCGCCGCCAGGAGGCGGCCGCCGTCGTCCTCGGGGCCGCGGGCCATGAACAGCGCCTTGTCCATCCGGTCGAGGTACTCGACCATGTAGCTGTAGGGCTTGGAATAGTCGTGCTTGCGCACGTTCGACACCAGATGGGCGTGGCTGACGCCGAGGCCCAGCAGGAAGCGGCCGGGGAACGCTTCGGCCAGTGTCTTCTGGCCGGCGACCATGGTCATCGGGTCGCGGGCGTAGATGTTGGCGATGCCGGTGGCGAGCGTGAGCTCGCGTGTCGCCGACAGCAGGATCGCGGACGACACGAACGGGTCGCGGCCGACGGCTTCGGCCACCCACAGGGCACCGAAGCCGAGTTCCTCGACGACCTGTGCCGCGCGCTGGGCCTCGGGGGTTGGGAGGGCGTCGATGCTGCCGTACCAGATGCCGACGCGGCCGAGGTCGACGGAGGGCTTGCTCATGTGGGGGTCGTTCCTTCGATGGGGTCCGCCACGGGCGGACGGCGAGCGATGGTGCGACTGTACGGACTGGCGGGCGGGCGGGCCGAAGCCGGTCCACACCCAGGCCGAAGCCGGTCCGCGAGCCGGTCGATGGGTCCGGCCCCGAGCCCGGCGGGATGGGAATGGGTAACGTCTGCCGACAATGGCGCGGCAGAGGATCAGGGTGGAAGGGCGCGACGCGCTCGTGGTGGCGGGCATCGCGCTCGTGGCGGGAGTGCTCGCCACGGCGGCTGGTCCGTCGCCGACGGGGTCGACGGTGTTCGACGCGATCGTGGTGACCCTGGCGGGCGGTGCGGCCGTGTGGGCCGCGGCGAGCGCGCCGTGGTGGACGGGTGTGGCTGCCGCGGGCGTTGCGGCGGCGTTCGCCCCCGAGTGGTGGCTGCTGGCGATCGCGGCGGTCGCGGGTCTGGGCGGGTTGTGGATCGGGTTGCAGCGCCGGTCGCTGCCGTGGAGCCGGGCGCTCGTCGCGGGCACGGCGTTGCAGGTGTTGGCGCGGCTCGGCGACGTCGAGCGGTTCGGGTTCACGTCGGTGATCGCGATCGTGGTGATGCTGGTGCTGGCGGTGCTGGGCATCCGGCGTCGACCGCGGCGACAGCGGCGTGTCATGTGGATCGTGCTCGCTGCCCTGGCCGGTGGTGCGGTGCTGGGTTCGGTGGGCTTCGGTGTGGCGGCGCTGCAGGCGCGCAGCGATCTCGAGGAGGGCAACCGGGTCGCGCGCACGGCGATCGACGAGCTCGGTGCCGGCAACTTCAACGAGGCGCAGGCCGGGTTCACGCAGGCGTCCGAACTGTTCGGCAGCGCCGACCACGCGCTGAGCCGTCCGTGGGGTCAGCTGGCCCGGCTGGTGCCGGTGGTGGCGCAGCACCGCAACTCGGCGGTGGCGCTCACTCACGGTGGGTCGGAGGTGAGTTCGACGATCGCCGACGTGTTGTCGGTGGTCGACTACGACGCGTTGCGCGTGGTGAACGGTCGCATCGACCTGAACGCGGTCGCGGTGCTCGATCAGCCGCTGGTCGATCTGGCGGCGGCGCTCACCGAGCTCGAGGACACGGTGATCGAGGCCCGCAGCCCGTGGTTGGTGGAGGCGTTGTCGACGCGGCTCGACGACCTGTTGGTCGACGTGAGCGTGCAGCAGGACAAGGCCGACGACGCGATGACCGCGGTGAGCGCGGCCCCGGCGATGTTGGGTGCCGAGGGCGCCCGTGTGTACTTCATCGCGTTCACCACGCCGGTGGAGGTGCGCGGCCTGGGCGGCTTCATGGGCAACTGGGCCGAGGTGACGATCACCGATGGTTCGCTGGAGGTGACCGACTTCGGCCGCACGCTCGACCTCAACAGCGGCGGGTCGGCCACGAAGCGGCTCGACGGCATCTCGCAGGAGTACGCCGACCGCTACGGCGACTTCCTGCTCGCGGACAACGACGACCGGGTGGCCGGGCCGAACGTGTGGTCGAACATCACCGGGTCGCCGCACTTCCCGTCGGTGGCCGCGACGATCGCCGAGCTGTACCCGCAGAGCGGCGGCAAGACGGTGGACGGCGTGTTCGTGATGGACGTGTACGCGATCGCGAAGCTGATGGAGATCACCGGGCCGGTGCCGATCGACGATCAGGGCACGACGATCGATTCGACGAACGCGGCGGGCTACCTGTTGGAGACCCAGTACGAGCTGGCCGACAACGCCGAGCGCATCGACCTGTTGGAGGAGGTGGCGCTCACGACGGTGCGCCGCCTGCTCACCTCGAGCCTGCCGGCGCCGCCGGACCTCGGTCGCATGTTCGGGCCGCTCGCCCGCGAGGGTCGCCTCGCCGGCTGGGCGGTGCGTTCCGAGGAGCAGGACGTGTTCGAGCGGCTGAACATGTCGGGTGCGTTGCCCGACCGTGACGGCGGCGACGGGGTGCTGGTGACGTTCAACAACGCGGCGGGCAACAAGATCGACAACTTCCTCGACGGCGAGGTGGCCTACGACGTGGTGGTCGACCGCGACGCCGACGTGGTGACCGGCGCGATCACGCTGACGATCCGCAACTCGGCACCGACGAGCGGGTTGCCCGACTCGGTGATCGGCAGCCAGATCGGGCTGCCGGTGGGCACCAACCGGACGATCCTCTCCGTGTACACGGGCCTGCCCGTCATCGGGTACGCCGTCGGCGAGGAGCCGGGCGAGTTCGAGGTGGGCACCGAGAACGGCTACTTCACGTCGACCACGTTCCTCGATCTGGCACCCGGGTCGGTGACCACGGTGGTGGTGTACGTGGAGGGGTCGATCCCCGACGACGTGCCCTACCGGGTGACGGTCACCAACTCACCCTTGGTGAGGCCGATGCCCACGACGGTGAGCGTCAACGGCACTCCGCTGCGTGAGACCGCGTGGGCGCAGGCGGGCTCGACCCGCCTCCCCTGACCCGGCCCGTCCGGCGGGATGACGACGCACGGACACTGGATGAACGCCCGGTGGCGCGCCCCTGACGCCGCCCTGATGAGGGGGTGGAAGTCTCATGTTTTCGGCAATTGCGCCGTCAGGCAATGGACCCACCCCCCGCAATCGGAGTAGGGTCAGAACCAATCTTGATTTCCCTTGAGGGAATCTTGAGAAAGCTCTGGCACCCTCCGTCTGGGCACGGCGCAACTGGAACGGATTCCCTTCGAGTGGTCAGCAACATCGCGGCGGCGGACAACTTGGCATTCCGTCGATGGGCGCGCCCCGCGTACCAGTACGTGGTCGATGCGCTCATCTGGGCCGTCGCCGTGCCGCTCACCACGCTGTTGCGCTACGACCTCGACCTCGCCGGCATCACCTGGAGTGGTGTGTTCTGGCTGGCGCTCATCGCCGTGGTGGCCCAGGGTGTGGTCGGCCTGCTGTTCGGCCTGTACCGGCGGCGCTGGCGCTACGGCAGCTTCGACGAGCTGATCGGTCTGGCGGCCACCGTCACCGGCGTCGGCCTGCTCCTCACCGCCGTGGTGTTCGCCCCCGCTGCACCGACGATCCCCCGGTCGGTGCCGCTGCTGTCGCTCGGCCTGGCGGTCACGGGCACGATCAGCGCCCGCTCGTTCCGCCGCCTCTTCCTCGCTCGCCGGCACCATCCCCACGAGGCCGATCCGGTCGTCGTGGTCGGTGCGGGCAACGCGGCGGGTGAGATCGTGCGCAGCCTGCTGAACACGATGGATGCTCCGTACCGTCCGGTGGCGCTGCTCGACGACGATCCGCTCAAGGCCAACATGCGCATCCAGGGCGTGAAGGTGCAGGGCGTGATCGAGGATCTCGCCGGTGTCGCCCGTCGCAACGGTGCGGTGGCGGTGCTGATGGCGATCCCGACGGCCGAGCGCGATCTGGTGCGTCTGGTCGAGCAGCTCTCCCGTGAGGCGGGGTTGCCGATGTTCGTGCTGCCCGAGGTGCGCGACCTGTTCACCGCGCCGGCGGTGGCCGACATCCGTCCGGTCACCGAGGCCGACCTGTTGGGCCGCGAGTTGGCCGAGATCGACACCGCTGCGGTGGCGCACTACATCACCGATCGCCGGGTGCTGGTGACGGGTGCCGGTGGCAGCATCGGCAGCGAGCTGTGCCGCCAGTTGGCCCGCTTCGAGCCCGAGGCGCTGATCATGCTCGACCGCGACGAGAGCGGTCTGCACGGCACGCAGCTGAGCATCGAGGGTCGGGCGCTGCTCAACTCGCCCAACCTGGTGCTGGCCGACATTCGTGACGAGGCTCGTCTGCAGGAGGTGTTCCTGAAGCACCGTCCGCACGTGGTGTTCCACGCGGCGGCGCTGAAGCACCTGCCGTTGCTCGAGGGCGCTCCGGACGAGGCGTGGAAGACGAACGTGCTCGGCACCCAGTACGTGTTGGCCGCGGCGCAGGCCGCCGGCGTCGATCACTTCGTGAACATCAGCACCGACAAGGCCGCCGATCCGGTGAGCGTGCTCGGTAGTTCGAAGCGCATCACCGAACGGATCACGTCGCACATGGCCGATCAGGCGTCGGGTGCGTACGTGTCGGTGCGGTTCGGCAACGTGCTCGGGTCGCGTGGGTCGGTGCTCACCATCTTCCGCGAGCAGGTCGAGCAGGGTGGTCCGCTCACCGTCACGCACGAGGACGTCACCCGGTTCTTCATGACCGTGCAGGAGGCCGTGCGCCTCACCATCTACGCCGGCGCGATCGGTGAGAGCGGTGACGTGATGGTGCTCGACATGGGCGAGCCGGTGAAGATCATGGACGTGGCCAAGCGCTTCTCGCGTCAGCGCACACCCAACCTCGAGATCGTGGTGACGGGTCTGCGCGAGGGCGAGAAGATGCACGAGGACCTGTTCGGTGAGGGCGAGTTCGACGTGCGTCCGGTGCATCCGCTGATCAGCCATGTGCCCGTGCCGCCGCTCACGATGGAGACGGTGCTGGCCGCCTACGGGCGTGGCGAGTTGCCGATGAACCTGTTGCTCAACTCGCTCGCCGTCGGTTCGCAACGGCGCGAGGTCGCCTGATGCGCATCTGGTTGTCGCCGCCCGATGTGGGTGTCGACGAGCAGGAGCGGATGACGCGTGCGATCCAGGGTGGTTGGGTGGCTCCGGCCGGTCCCGACCTGGCCGCGTTCGAGACCGACATCGCTGCGTTCACCGGGTGGAAGGGTGCGGTCGCGTTGTCGAGCGGCACCGCTGCGTTGCACCTGGCGTTGTTGGCCGTGGGTGTGCAGCCGGGCGACGAGGTGTTGGTGAGCACGTTCACGTTCGCGGCGACCGCGAACGCAGTGCGCTACTGCGGTGCGCACCCGGTGTTCATCGACAGCGATCACGTCAGCTGGAACATGAACCCCGAGCTGTTGGCCGAGGAGTTGGCCGAGTGTGCGGCGCGGGGCAAGCTGCCGGCGGCGGTCGTGGTGGTCGACCTGTACGGGCAGTGCGCCGACTACGACCCGATCATGGCGATCTGCCGCGAGTACGGCGTGCCGGTGATCGAGGATTCGGCCGAGAGCCTCGGCGCGACCTACAAGGGTCGTCCGGCGGGCACGCTCGCCGACATCGGGATCTTCTCGTTCAACGGCAACAAGATCATGACGACGTCGGGTGGGGGCATGTTGCTCACGCCCAACGAGGAGATCGCCGATCGGGTGCGTTACCTGGCCACGCAGGCCCGTCAGCCGGCCGTGCACTACGAGCACACCGAGGTGGGTTTCAACTACCGGTTGAGCAACCTGCTCGCCGCGTTGGGCCGTGGCCAGTTCGCCCGTCTGCCGTCGTTCATCGAGCGCCGCCGTGCGATCAACGATCGCTACCGCGAGTTGTTGGCCGACGTGGAGGAGTGCGACTTCATGCCGGTGCCCGAGTGGAGCGACTGGAACGGGTGGTTGAGCTGTGTCGTGTTCGCCGTGCCGGGTGTGAGCCACCGGGTGCACAACGCGTTGCTGGGCAGTGAGATCGAGTCGCGTCCGTTGTGGAAGCCGATGCACCGTCAGCCGGCGTTCGCGGAGTGCCGGGCGCGCACCGATGCGACGAGCGATCACATCTTCGATCTCGGGCTGTGTCTGCCGAGCGGGAGTGCGCTCACCGACGACCAGGTGGTGGAAGTGGCCGACCTGGTGCGCAGCAAGATCCGCAGCCGCGCCCGTACCTGACCGGTCCCGACTCACCCGACTCACCCGACTCAGCTCGTGAGGGCGGTGCGGGGTTCGAAGCGGGCGGCCAGCAGGGTGAGGAGTTCGGCGGCGTCGAGCTCGAGTTGGGCGTGGGTGCTCGCCCGCTCGGGTGCGTCCATCGCGTCGAGTGCGTCGTCCATGCGGCACTTCAGCACGGCGAGGGAGTGCGTCTTCGTCGAGCCGACCAGTGCTTCGATCGCAGGGCGCACACGGTCGCGCAGGCCGATCGCGGTGGCGACCAGTGCGCGAGCATCGGCATCGCTCACCTCGCCGCTGTCCACCTGACGGAGCAGTGCACAGCGGTAGCTGCGGCACAGCGTCGGCCGATCCTCGTAGATGGTGCACTTCTCGTGGAAGGCGTGACACGGCTGTTCGAACCGGGCCTCGGCTTCGAACAGCAACAGGTGGAAGCCGGTGCGCAGCAGCACCTCGCGGTCGTCGCCGTGTTCGAGGGCGACGGTGGAGTGCATGGTGCCGTCGCAGCAGAGGCCGCAGTCGAGGCAGAGCGAGGTCGTCGAGGTGTTGGGGCTCGTCACGTGGAGATCACTCGTCCAGTATCACCGGGTGGTCGGCGAGACCGGGCCGATGCCTGGCTGATGGCCCGCTCGTCGGCTCGCGTGCGGGCGGGCTGGCTGCGTTGGGGCGTGCGTGTGCGGTGCAGCCGGGTTCGGCTGCACCGCTGGCGGGTGCTCGACGTGGTCCCCCGGGTGGTGCTAGGGGTGGTGTTGGGTAGGTCGAGCGTTCAGGCCGCCGCCTGGGCTGTTCGCCCGTCGTCTCGGCCGGTGCTGGTGCCCTTGTTCATGTGGCCTTTGGGTGGGCAGGCGACGAGGGTGCCGTCGGGCATGAGCAGGTGGAGATGGTGGGCGTCACCGAGCACGGTCACACCGGCACGGTGTTTCACATGGTGATGATGCGAGCACCACAGGACCTCGTTGTCGAGATCCGACGGGCCACCCGCGGGGACCGGGATCAGATGATCGACCTGACACCACGCGGGCGGGATGTGACAGCCCGGCCACCGACACCCGCCATCGCGCATCATCAACGCCAGATATTGGTCGTCGGTCGCGAACCTGACCTTGAGACCGAGACTGATCACGGCGTCACCCGCCATCACCACCCGGCGCAGGATCGCGTCCTCTGCCAGGTGCCGGACGACGTCGGCAGGGATCCGATCACCATGCGACGTCCACCCCGGCTCGTCGGACAGGCCGGCCATCGTCTCGGCCGAACAGCCGATCAGGATCGTCGGTTTCTCCCGCCCACCCGTGACCGTCCCGGCGGCGTAGGCCTTGCACAACTGGATCAGACCGTCCGCCAACCGCTGCGCCGGGGTGCGGGTGTCGTTCGTGTCCCAGTCCCCCGCGACATGTGAGATCGCGTTCATGAACTGACGATGCTCCAACTCCGGCAACACCACGGTCGTCTCGACGGTCCCATCGGACGGCGGCCGCGACGACACACTCCGCTTCGCATACCGGCGAGCCGTGCGTTGCTCGGGTGTCTCCGACGAATGCGTCTCACGCCAACGATCCGCCGCGGCCTTCACGTCGCGCGGGCCGCCACCCTTCGCGGCGTCGATCAGATCGGCGAGATCCTCCGCATCGGTGCCAGCGGGCGGGTTCATGATCGCATCATGCAACTGCTCCGCCGCAGCAGCTGACAGTTCGTCGTTCTCCACCGCATCCGCCAACTCCTGCGACTTGTCGAGCGCTTCACCCAACCGTTGACGCGACTGCGCTTCACCGCGTGAGGTGCCGGTCTTGCCCGACAACCAGTCGGCCATGTCACGCGCACCCGACTCGCGCCACGACTGGGCCCGGTCGGCCTCGACCACGATCCGCGAATGCAACATCTTGATCTTGTCGATGTGACGACCCACCTTGACCGCCAACGACCCCAACTCGGAGGGATCCAACTCGTCCAGGGCGACACGCGACAGGTCGCGCACCGCCTGGTCGAGAGAGAGGACCGCTGTCTCCATGACCGGAACACTATCGAACGTATGTTCGATCGTCAACACCTGATGCAGAGAATCTCTCGACCTGTTTTCGACGAGGTAGCGACAGGTCAGACTGGGGTATCGCTCGTCTCATCCACATCAATGGAGCACCGGCTGCGGGGAAGACGTCGCTCGCTCGCCGCTTCCTCGTCGATCACCCGTTGGCGTTGATGATCGACATCGACGATCTGCGGACGCACTTGGGTCGGTGGGCCGAACGGGAGGAATCGCGGGTGATCGCCCGTCGGCTCGCCCTCGCGCTCGCCGAGGCCCATCTCGCAGCGGGGCACGATGTGGTGGTGCCGCAGTACGTGGGGCGGAGCGACTTCATCGATCAACTCGCTGCGGTGGCCGAGCGTCATGGTGCCTCGTTCGTCGAGGTGGTGTTGCTGGTGGAGCCGGAGGTGTCGATCGATCGCTTCGGTCTGCGTCGCGCCGATCTGGCCGCACAGGGTGTGAGGCATCCGGAGGCCGATGTCGACGAAGCCGCGATCGGCGAGGTCGTCGACGATGCGATCCGGCGGCTCGCCGATGTCTACGGAGCCCGGCCGACGGCCCATGCGGTGCGGGCTCACGACGATGTCGAGACGACGTACCGAGCGTTGCTCGCGGCGATCGACGAACAGCCACACTGACCGACGACGCGAAATCGGCGCGCTGTCGCGTTCCACCGCCGACGACGCAATCCGCCGCCTCGCAACCATCTCCCGAGCCCAGCCAACCGCGTGGGCGGTCGCGCCTCACGACGATGTCGAGACGACCCATCGAGCGATCGACGAACAGCCACACTGACCGACGACGCGAAATCGGCGCGTTCTGGCGTGCCATCGCGTGAAGAGTGTCGGGCATGCGAGACGGCATCGCGATCGGGTCGGTGATGGAGGCGGTGGAGCGGGCGTTCGCGCGCTCCGCTGCCGGCCTCGCGCCGTGGCCCGATCCGCACCCCGACCGCAATCCGGCCGAGGACGAGTACTCACGGGTCACCGATGCGGGCCGCTACCGGATCATCGGTGCCCGGGCCGACGCGTGGGCCGATGCGTTGGTCGAACTCGGCCTCGCATCGATCGGTGGGACGGTCGAGTGGATCCGGTCGCCTCGGACCGATCTGAGTCGCGCCAGGACGATCGTGCCGAAAGTCGAGTCGGCGCTCCGGGTGGTGATCGCCCGGAGCCGCCTCGGCGAGGTGGACGACGCCGGGCTCACACTGGGGGCAGGGTGGCCGGCTGACGTGATCGCCTGGTTTCCCCACTGCGGGTGCGACGCGTGCGACTCCGGTTCGCAGGACGAGCTCGATCTCCTCGACCAGCACCTGCTCGCCATCGTCACCGGCACCTTCCGGCAGTTGCGTCAGGGCGATCGCGTGATCACGGTCGTCGGTGACAGTCGCTCGACGGGCAACATCGACTGGCGTCGAGCGGGCCGCGTGCTCGCCGATCCGAGGGGCTGGGAGGACATCAGCGGGACATCGTGGCTGCCGGTGGCCGCGACGTCCGACGGCAAGCCCTGAGCCGCACCCCGCTCCATGACCGGCCATCGCCGGCACCGGACATGGACGACCCCGCGCCGCCGACCTCATGGCGAGCCTCGGACCGCCGTTGGTCTGCGTCGCTCGCCCCGGATCCGACGGTCGGCGACTCCGTCCCAGACCTGGACCCGACGACGCCTCGAGCTCGAGCATCTCGGGCTCCCGGGCACCGACGACCGGACGATGCATGTCGGACCGCCGATGGTCGCCCGGAGGCGAACGTCAGCGACGGCGGCTCGTGCCCTGGCCCGGCGGCGGGACGATGGGGACGACGGAGGGGATGGGGCGCAGTTCGACGCCGAGGCGCTCGAGCACGCGTTCTACCTCGTCGCGGTCGAGGGTGCGGACGGCGGTGGTCATGCCGTTGGGTGCGCGGTGGCGGAGGCCGGCGGTGCCGAACAGCGCCCAGCCGGCGAGGCGTTGGGTGACGTCGCCACGCAGCCGGTGACGGAGGCCGCGGAAGCCGGCGCGGTGGAGGGCGACGGCCCAGCGGCGGGTGCGGCGGTAGTCGAGGGTGGCGTGGATCTCGGCGTTGAGTCCGTAGCTGGTGGCACGGCGGGCGGTGAGGTCGGCGGTGGACGGCGTGCGACGCACGGTGACGACGGTGTGGAACAGCTCGTCGAGGCGTTCGGCGACGACGACCTTCACGGGAGAACGGAGGAGCTTCTCGACCACGGCGCCGGTGAGCGAGTCGGCGAGGTAACAGGTGCCGTGTGGGTCGGGGAGGTCGAACCGGCCGCCGCCGTCGTCGTCGATCGCTGCGGTGGCGAACCACCACGAGCCGGGGAACTCCGAGAGCCGATGGAGTTCGGTTGCAGGCGCGGCCTCGGGGAACCCGGTCAGGAGGTCGGGCGGCTCCCCGAGCCCGGTGGCGGCCGTCATCCCTCGACCGTCCGCTTCGTGAGCAGGATGCGCACAGAGGACGCATCTCGCTCACGGACCACGCTCGTCCGTGAGCCGGATGCACTCATACGGCGCGTGTCGCTCACGAAGGACTCGATCGTGAGCGGGATGCGAGCGGTCGACGCTGTCATGTCGCGGGACATCCCTCACACACGTCGCTCACGAAGGGCTTGGTCATGAGGCGGTGCGGGCGGGGACGCGGAGGGCGGTGCGCTCGGCGGCGCCGAGGGCGTGGGCGACGTCGCCGGCTGCGGCGAGCACATGGTCGACGTGGTCGGCGCGCAACAACTCGAGCGGTGAGCGGTCGGCGAGGTCGGGGTGCGGCGTGGTGAGCCAGGTGGCGATGGTCCAGCCGCTGGTGCTGCGCTCGGGGTCGTACCCGGCGGCGTGGAGGACGCGTGGGAGGTGGCGGAGCACGGTGGGGACGAACTGCCACACGGGGTAGACAAGGCGGTCGCGGGCGCTGCCGTCGGGGGCGAGGCGGAGTGCGAGGAGGCGTCCGGCGGTGACGCGGGCGGAGACAGCCTGCTTCGACACGCCGTCGAGCGCGGCCTGGGCGCCGGCGGTGTCGTAGAAGGGACCGACGTCGGCGGCCCAGGCGGCACCGGCGGCGACGGCGCGGGCGGCGCGGCGGCCGAGCTCGTCGGGGTCGCCGGCCAAGGCGCCGTGGATCTCGACCTGGCGGCGCAGTTCGGCCTCGAAGGCCTTCACCGATCGGTCGATGGTGCGGGCGGTGGTCATGACCCGAGCGTAGCGGTCAACCCGGTCAAGTCAAGCCGGTCAATCACCGGAGAGGACACGCCGGGGCGACACGCCGACAATCCGTCCAGAGGTGGCTGATCCTCTGATTTGGGGCATCCACGTTCCGCGAAGTGGGGTTGCATATCGTCACTCTTCGTGGGCGGGACAGCGGAGACGTACAGGCGAATGCCACTCGTGGAGTGGACCGTGAGCAAGGGACGTGTGCACTTGTCGCCCCCTGCTGGCAAGCCGATGGACCTGATCGGTGGGGCGGCGATGGTGTGGGCGGTGCTCGATCGTCCTCGCACGCTCGAGGAGCTGATCGGTGAGCTGGTCGAGCTCGATCCGGCGATCGACGACGCGATGGTGGCGTCGATCCTGAACGATCTGGTGGCGCAGTTCCTGGTGGCCCGCGAGTCGCTCGCCAAGGACGTCGCTGTCTGATCGACCTATCGGTCAGGCGTCGACCAGATGGAAAGAATTGTTGACCCGAACATCCATCGGGTGAAGTATTCTTGACACATGTCGCGTGTGTCTCTGTCCCCGGTCTCGGTCGAAGCACTCAGCATCCTCGGCGCGTCGATCCGCGCGGGACGGCTGCGGCGGCGTTGGACGGTCGATGAGCTCGCCGAGCGCGTCGGCGTCTCACGGCCCACGATCATCAAGGTCGAACGCGGTGATCCAGGGGTGGCGGCGGGCACCATGTTCGAGGCGGCAGCCCTCGTCGGTGTGAGCCTGTTCGACGCATCGGACGACGAACGCACGCGCTACGGGCTGTTGAAGCGGACCGAGCTGGCACTGTTGCCCGCGTCGGCGCGACAGACGCGCGAGGTGGACGATGACTTCTGACGTCGCCGGCTCCCCGACCGAAGCGTTCGTGTGGATCTGGCTGCCGGAGGCGACCGAGCCGGTGGTGTGCGGTCGACTGGACGCGGGCACGGGCCCGACGCGCTTCACCTACGCCCGCTCGTACCGGGAGCTGCCCGACGCCGTGTCGATCTTCGCTCCGGAGTTGCCGCTGGTCGCCGGTGCTCAGATCTCGCGAGATGGCGACGGACTGCCATTGTGCATCGACGACGCGATGCCCGACTCGTGGGGTCGTCGTCTGGTGAACCACCGCCTCGGCGTCGGTTACGCGGAGCTGGCCGATCTCACCTATCTGCTCGAGTCGGGGTCCGACCGCATCGGCGCGCTCGATTTCCAGCGCTCGGCCACTGAGCACATGCCGCGTGAAGTCGCTGCGCCGACGCTCGAGGAGCTCGCCGATGCGGCACATCGGATCGACACCGGGCAACCGCTCGACGAACGTCTCGAGCTCGCGCTCCTCCGTGGCACGTCGATCGGCGGCGCACGGCCGAAGGCGCTGCTCGACGACAACGGCACGGGGTTGATCGCGAAGTTCGCGTCGACGACCGACACGTACCCGGTGGTGCAAGGCGAGTTCGTGGCGATGACCATGGCAGCGCGCTGCGGGCTCGAGGTCGCGCCCGTCCGGCTGACGAGCATCGGGGGCCGGTACTGCGTGCTGGTCGAGCGGTTCGATCGCCCAGGCGGTGGTCGGCGACGGCGAGTGGTGTCGGCGTTGACCGTGCTCGGGCTGAACGCCTTCCCCGGCGGGCGCTATGCGACGTACGTGGATCTCGCTCATCGCATCCGCGCCGAGTTCGTCCATGCCGACGCGACGCTGCGCGAGCTGTTCGGACGGATCGCGTTCAACGTCTTGTGCGGCAACACCGACGATCACGGTCGGAACCATGCGGTGTTCGTCGACGAGCGAGGGTTGGCGTTGACGCCTGCGTACGACATCTGCCCGCAGGCCCGGAGCGGCGGTGTCGCGGCACAGGCGATGGCCTACGGGCTCGCCGGCGAACGCGCCGCCCGTGTGCAACCGCTCGTCGATGCAGCTCCCGTGTACCACCTCGATCGTGCCGAGGCGCAGGAGATCGTCGACCGTCACGAGGACGTGATTCGCACCGAGTGGGACGACGTGTGCGAACTCGCGCGGCTGACCTCGACGCAGGCTGACACCTTCCTGGGCGGGCAGTTCCTCAACCCCAGCATCCGCGAGTGACGGAGTGGGTCAGGCGTCGTCGCCGTAGATGACGTCGGGGACGGGGGTCGCGAGTCGGGAGACGACGCGGTCGAGGCCGAGGTCGATGAGTCGGCCGACGATCACGACGACGGCGATCAACGGCAGGAACGTGTAGTCGCCGACGAACTCGGGCACGAGCATCACCGCGAGCAGGGGTGAGCGAAGTCCGACGGCCACGCCGACGGCCATCGAGGCGACCATTGCGCCCCAGATCACACCGTTGTCGGGGTGGATGCCGAGCGAGTCGAGGCCGAACACCGCGAGCAGTGCGGTGCCGGCGGCGACGCTGAGGCTGGGACTGATCGCACCGCCGGGTGCGCCCGAGCCGAGCGCTGCGGTGGTGCCGATGAGCTTGCCGATGCTGAGCGCGATCGCGATGGTGACCGTGGGGCCGACGGCGGCGTACCGGAGCGCTTCCATCCCGTTGCCGGCGGCGAACGGGAAGGTGGCGACGGCGGCGCCGGCGACGAGCGCGAACAAGGCGACCACCGTCCACCAGGGCAGGCCGAGGCGCGTGGCGAGGTCGGCTGCCTTCACCCGCACGCGCATCACGCGCAGTGCGCGGGCGCCGACGACGGCGGGGATCACCACGAGCAGCGCGAGGCCGAGCATCTCCCAGCGCGAGCCCTCGGGTGTGGGGAAGATGACGTGCCCGGACATCACGTAGATCGACAACAGGTGACCGGAGAGGGCGCCGGTGGCGGCGAACCAGAACGCCCGTCGTGATCGGTGTACGCCCAGGTGCTCCTTCAGGTACAGCATGGCGGCGAAGGGTGCGTGGTAGGCGGCGGCGAACGCGGCGGCGATGCCGGCGGTGGCGAGTGCGTCGCCTCGCCCGCCCGAGCGTCTGCCGGCGACGGCGCCGACCGCGCCTCCGATCTCGATGATCGCCGACTCGCGTCCGATGGAGGTGAGGCCGGTGGAGGCGATCCAGGTACCGATGGCCCGGACGGCCGAGGCGCGCAGCGAGATCCATCGGCGCTCGCCGCGTGCGGATGCGGCGACGGCTTCGATGCCGGTGGCCGATGCATGGCGGGCGTCGACGAGGCGGCCGAGCCAGGCGGCGACGAACACCGAGCCGGCGACGATG
>JAPLAA010000129.1 GCA_026393475.1 Actinomycetota bacterium | reverse complement strand
GTCTCCAGCGAGTGGATCTTCGGCGCCGGCAGCTTCACCGCGTCGTCATGGCTGTGGGTCCGGATGTTGTTCTTCTCCTTGGGCCGCACGCAGTTGACGACGAGCTCGTCCTCACGGGCGCACTCGCCGATGACCATGCCCTCGTACACGGGCTCGCCCGGGTGCACGAAGAAGCCGCCGCTGAGCTGGAGCTTGTCCATCGCGTAGCCGGTGGTGACGCCCATGCGGTCGCTCACCATCGCACCGCCGCGGCTGTCGGGCATGTCGCCCGCCCACGGCATCCAGCCCAGGTGGTGCTGGTGCAGCAGGGCCGTACCGCGGGTGGCGGTCATGAGCAGCGAGCGGAAGCCGATGAGGCCACGGCTCGGGCACTCGAAGGTGACGATCGTGCGGCCGGCGTCGCCGGGGCGCAGGTCGGTGACGCGGCCCTTGCGGGGAGCGAGCTCCTGGGTGACGGTGCCGACGTGCTCGTCGGGGACGTCGCACACGCCGCGTTCTTGCGGCTCGAACCGCTTGCCGTTGACTTCCTTGGTGATGACCTGCGGACGGCTGACCTGCAGCTCGTAGCCCTCGCGGCGCATCGACTCGATGAGCACCGCGAGCTGGAGCTCGCCGCGACCGGCAACCTCGATGACGTCGGGCGAACCCGTCTCGAACAGTTTGATCGAGACGTTGCCGAGCAGTTCCTTCTTCAGACGATCGACCAGGTGACGGCTGGTGAGGTACTTGCCCTCCTTGCCCGCCATCGGGGACGTGTTGACGCCGAAGGTCATGCGCAACACGGGCTCGTCGACGACGAGGCGGGGCAGGGCCACCGGATCCTCGACCGAGGCGATGGTGTCGCCGATCTCGACCTCGGGGAAGCCGGCCATCACGAACAGGTCGCCGGCCGACAGCTCGTCGGCCTCGTTCCGGCTGACGCCTTCGAAGGCCATGAGCTGGGCGAGGCGACGCTTGAGCGGCGGCTGGCCCTCGGCGAACTCCTCCTCGAGCAGAGCGACGGTCTCGCCACGGCGCATCACGCCGTTGACGACACGTCCGATGGCCAGCCGACCGAGGTACTCGCTCGCGTCGAGCTGGGTGACCATGGCCTGGAGCGGCTTGGTGGCATCGCCTTCGGGGGCCGGGATGGCCTCGAGGATCGTGTCGAGCAGGGGCGACAGGTCGGCACCCTCATCGGGCATGCCGATGCCCTTCATCGCCCTGCCCTCGCGGGCGACGGCGGAGATGATCTCGAAGTCGATGTGCTCGTCGCCGGCATCGAGGTCGATGAACAGCTGGTACACCTCGTCGAGCACTTCGTCGGGACGCGCGTCCTGGCGGTCGACCTTGTTGATGATGACGATGGCCGGCAGGTTCTTGGCGAGCGCCTTCTGCAGCACGTACCGGGTCTGCGGCAGCGGGCCTTCCGCGGCGTCGACGAGCAGCAGCACGCCGTCGACCATGGTGAGGGCGCGCTCGACCTCGCCGCCGAAGTCGGCGTGGCCGGGCGTGTCGACCAGGTTGATCTTGGTGCCCTTCCAGGTGATGGAGGCGGCCTTGGCGAGGATGGTGATCCCGCGCTCGCGCTCCTGGTCGTTGGAGTCCATGACTCGATCGACGACCGCCTGGTGGGCGGCGAATGTTCCGGTGGCACGCAGCAGCGCGTCGACGAGCGTGGTCTTGCCGTGGTCGACGTGGGCTACGAGCGCGACGTTACGAATAGCAATGCTCATGATTCCCTGGGGGTCGGGTCTTCCTGGAGTGGGACGGTGCGCCGTGAGTGCGCGCGCGTCTGGTGGAAGTCAGTCGTCGTCGGACTCGTCGTCCGACTCGTCGTCGTCCTCGTCGAACGAGACGCCGTACTTTTCAGCAAGCGCTGCGTACTCGTCGTCTTGAGTACTCTCCCGGTGGCCATTGCCGCCGAAGCCCAGATCGAATGCGCTGGGACCTGCTTGCTTGAGCTTGCGCGCTTCTTCGAAGCGGCGGTGACGACCCTTCTTCACGGTAGGGCTCCCGAACTCTAGAGAACTGACATTGCGCCCCAGCCTATCCCCTGACCGGATGGTTCGTCGGGGATAGTCTGGCTGCCTCGTGGGCGCACCGACGGATCCGCAACGGCCAGATCAGCGGCCCCACCAGGTGTCGGCCACGTCGCGGAACCCCTGGTGGCGAGGGTCGGTCGTCTACCAGATCTACCCGCGCAGCTTCGCCGAGGGCCCCCCGGTGTCGGGCGCGATCGCCGACGGCGTCGGCGATCTCCGTGGTATCCGCGAGCATCTCGACCACGTGGAGTGGTTGGGGGTCGATGCCATCTGGCTCTCGCCGGTGTTCACCTCTCCCATGGCCGACTTCGGCTACGACGTCGCCGACTACTGCGACGTCGACCCGGTCTTCGGCACCCTCGCCGACCTCGACGACCTGGTGGCCGCATGCCACGCCCGCGAGCTGAAGGTGCTGCTCGACTGGGTCCCCAACCACACGAGCACGGCCCACCCGTGGTTCGTCGAGAGCCGTTCGAGCCGCACCAACGCCAAGGCCGACTGGTACGTGTGGTGCGACGAGCCGCCCAACAACTGGAAGGCGTCGTTCCCCCGCGGCGACGACGCCTGGCAGTGGGACGAGGTGCGCGGCCAGTACTACCTGCGCAGCTTCGCGGTCGAACAGGCCGACCTCGACTGGAACAACCCCGACGTCGAGGCCGCCATGCTCGACACGCTGCGGTTCTGGCTCGACCGGGGCGTCGACGGGTTCCGGATGGACGTCATCCACATGATCGGCAAGGACCTGCACCAGCAGGATCCTGATGGTGCGGTCGCCCGGGCCTGGTCGCACGTGCCGTACAACGACGTCGAGGTCACCCACGAACGGCTGCGTCGCATCCGCGCCGTGCTCGACGAGTACCCGGGTGACCGGGTCGCCGTCGGCGAGGTGTACCTGCTCGACGAGACCGCCGTGGCCAGGTACTACGGCGACGGTGACGAGCTGCACCTCAACTTCAACTTCTCGTTCCTGTGGGCGCCCGCCTCGGCGACGGAGCTCCGAGCCCGCATCCGCCGCACCCTCGACGTGCTCGAACCGCTCGGTGCGTGCCCAACCTGGGTGTTGTCCAACCACGACGTGCCGCGCCACCGCGGTCGCCACGGCGGCGACGAGCGCGTCGCCCGGATGATGGCGCTGATGCTGCTCACCCTGCCGGGCACGCCGTTCCTCTACCAGGGCGAAGAACTCGGGATGATCGACGCCGACATCCCCGACGACCGGGTGGTCGATCCCGGTCGGCGTGACGGCTGCCGGTCGCCGATCCCGTGGACCGGCGACGAGCTGCACGGCTGGTACGCGCCGACCTGGCTGCCCTTCGGCGTCGAGGCCCCCGGACGCAACGTGGACGCCCTCCGGGGCGATCCCGGCTCGATCCTGCAGCTCTACCACGATGTCCTCCACCTGCGCCGACGCGCCGACGACCTGGTCGACGGCAGCTTCGAGCTGGTCGAGCTCGAGCCTGCCGACGCCGTGCTCGCCTACCGCCGCGGCGAGCGCTGGTGGGTGGTGCTCAACCTGGGCGACGAACCCGTCGCGCTGCCCGAGACCGTCGAGGTGGCCGTCGCCACCGTGCCCGGCATGGTCGGAGCACGGATCGACGCCGTCCCCGCTCGGACGGCGGTCATCGCCAGTAGGTGACACAATGTCGCGCCATGGGACGAACCGTGGCGCTGCTGAACCAGAAGGGTGGCGTGGGCAAGACCACGGTCACCCTCGGACTCGCCTCGGCGGCGGCGCACCGGGGTGACCGGGTGCTCGTCGTCGACCTCGATCCGCAGGCCTCGGCCACGTGGGTGCTCGGCATCGACCCACTCGAGGCCGAGCTCACCACCGCCGACGTGCTCGCGAAGACACCGGCGGCCGACGCGATCGTCGAGAGCGGCTGGAGCGAGCTCATCCACCTGATCCCGGGGTCGCCGCACCTGCAGGCCCGCGAGTCCGGCACGCCGTCGCGCTTGCGCACCGCGCTGGGCAAGGTGTCGCACCACTACACGGCGATCCTGCTCGACTGCCCGCCCTCGCTCGGCAACCTCACCACCAGTGCCCTCACCGCCGCCGACCACGCGGTGATCGTGATCGAGCCGTCGTCGCTCGGCCTGCGCGGCATCGGGGCGGTCGCCGATCTGATCGACGACGTGTGGGACACCCACAACGCCGCACTCGAACTGAGCGGCGTGATCGTCAACCGGGTGCCGGCCGTGAGCGGCGAGGCCGACCGCAGATACGACGAGCTCACCCGCATCGTCGGCAAGAAGGCCGTGTGGCAACCGGTGGTGCCCCAGCGCGTGATCGTGAACCAGTCGATCGGCGAGCGCCGATCGATCCACAGCTACGGCAGCCGCAGCGCCGACGTGTCGGCCAGCTTCGACGCCCTGTGGAGCAAGCTCCGCAAGGCCATCAAGTAGCCCGTCAGTCTGCCGCTGGTTCGGGTGCCGGTTCGGCGGCCGGTTCGGGAGCCGTCGGGATCAGCTTCAGCCCGCCCTTGCCGTCGAAGGTGAGGCCGGCGCGACCCTCGACGAGCGAGCGGATGCCGTCGCCGAGCAGCTCGCCACGCCACCCCTGCGCGAGGCGGGCGTCGACGTCACCGCGCAGCAGCGCGACGAGGTCGGATCGGGTCGCGAGCAGCGCCGTGTCGATGCGCTCGGCACGGGCGACCTCGCTGACCCATGCCGACACCAGGGTGACGGCAGGCCGCAGCGAGCGGTCGAGGTCGTCGCCGTCGGGTGAGGGCAGCTGGACGTCGCGGGTGAGCCCGTCGGCCACCGCGGCGAGGATCTCGGCACCCATCGCACCCCGGCTGTGCCGTTCCTCGACGCCGCGGGCCTGCGACAGTTCGGCCTGCGAACTGGGGTGCTTCTGGGAGATGCCCAGGATCGCGAGATCGGGCAGGATCTGGCGCACCGGCACGTCGACCGACGCAGCACGCCGCTCGCGCCACGCCGCAACCGACTGTGCGACGCCACGGGCCTTCGCCTTCAACACACGCACGTCCTTGAGCCGCAACCATGCCTGCTCGGGATCGGTCGCGCCGGTGGGGCGGGTACGGAGTTCCTCGCAGGCGTCGAGCGCCCAGTCGAGCCGGCCCAACGCGGTGAGCTTGGCGGTGAGCCGGTCGTGCAGCTCGAGCAGGTGGGCGACGTCGCCGGCCGCATAGTGCTGCTGATCGGCGGTGAGCGGCCGGCGGAGCCAGTCGGTGAGACGATCGCCCTTCGACGCGGCGACCGACAGCTCGGCGTGCAACAACGACAACAGCGACGGCGTGCTGTACCCGGTGAAGCCCGCGGCCAGCTGGGTGTCGAACATGCGCTCGGGGACGGCGGCGACGCTGTGGGTGAGCACGTCGAGGTCCTGCTGGGCGGCATGGAACACGGCGATCGAGGGCGAGGCGAACAGACGACGGATCGCCGTCATGTCGACGGCCAGCGGATCGACGAGGACGATCTGGTCGGCCCAGCCGAGCTGGACCAGCGCGAGCTTCGGGAAGTAGGTGCGCTCCCGGTGGAACTCGGTGTCGATCGCGTACCGCGGCTCGTTGCAGAGGACCCCGATGACCTCCTCGAACTCGGCCTGTGTGGCGACCCAGCGATGCGTCACGAAGGCTGATCTCCGGTGACCACCGGGTGCCCACCCTGGATCCAGGCCATCGTGCCACCGGCGACGTTCACGGTGACCACGCCCTGCTCGACGAGGAACTCGGCAGCGCGCATCGAGCGACCGCCTGCCTTGCAGATGACGTAGGTGACCTGGTCTGGTCCGTCGGGGCTCTCTGGCGAGCGGAACACGTCGACGTGGTCGGGCACGGTACCGAGGGCGACGTGGACGGCGCCGGGCACGTGACCCGAGACGTACTCGTCGGTCTCGCGGACGTCGATCACCCGCGCCCCGGCCTGCAGGGCGGCGGCCAACGTGTCGACCGACACTTCCTGGATGCTCATGCGGGGCACGCTACCTGCTCGTTCACGTGGTGCGACCGAGATCCGTGGGCGTGTTGACGTTGCGCACGGCTCCCGTGGGTACGGCCACCTCGACCAGGCGCAGGCCGTCGAGCGCCCGGTGGATCGCGCGCTCCCCTGCCGCGAACCGTCGTTCGAGCGCCGGCGCGGCAGACGGCCACCACAGTGCACAGAGGTGTTCGGCACGATCGGAGCGGGCCATCACGACGTCGGCGTCGAGACGATCACGGTGCACGAGGAGTCGTTCGACGGTCGCGGCGTCGAGCCACGCGAGATCGGTCGCGACGACCACGGCGGGCGAGGCGAGGTGGCGGAGCGCCGTCAGGATCGCGCCCAGCGGTCCCTCGCCGGGGAACCGATCGGGCACCATCGCGACGTCGGCCTCGGTGTCGGCGAGCACGGTGGCCAACGCTGCCGCGTCGCCACCGACCGTGATCACCGGTGAGCAACCCGCGCCGACGACGGCCGCGACCACACGGTGCACCATCGCGGCACCGTCGACCTCGACCAGCGCCTTGTCGCGGCCCATCCGCCGGCTCGCCCCGCCGGTGAGCACGGCCGCGGCGACCGGCGTGTCAGTCACCCGACTCCGGGATGCCGGCCGGGTCGAGCTGTGCCATGAACAGCGCGATCCGCTCGGCCTCGTCGACCTCGCCGATGAGGGCCGCCATCTGCCCGAGGCCGCGCAGCGACCGGAGGAAGCCCCGGTTGGTGGGCTCGGACCAGCGCACGTAGCCCGATCCGCGCCAGCCGTTGGCGCGCAGCGTGTCGAGACCACGGTGGTAGCCGACCCGGTAGGCGGCGTAGCGCTCGATGGGGTTGCGGCCCAGATCGCCGAGGGTGGCCCAGGCCTCGAGGTACCGCGGGTACGACGCCACGACCTCGCTCACGCGGGCATGGCGGACGTCGTCCGACGATCCGATGGCCTGCAACAGCTCGTGGCGTTGGGTCGGGTCGGCCGGCGGGAGCACCGTGCTCGGCAGCCCGGTCGTGCTGAGGTTGACGGGTCGGCTGTCGGCGGCGCTGTGGTCACTCATGATCGCCCACGCTACGGCCTACTGTGCGGGCCATGCTCGCTCTCACGCTCGGCAACGCACGACATCTCGGGGTGGCGATCATCGTCGTGTTCGTCGTGCTCGCGGTCGTGTCGGCCACCGTGATCTCGAACGTCACCGCGAAGATCGTGTCGATGCTGGTGTTCGCCGGCTTCGCGCTCGGCGTGTGGACCCAGCGGACGAACCTGTCGGACTGCGCCGAGCAGGCCAAGGCGAAGGTCACCGTCGGCGACACGAGCCCCACGACGTGCACGTTCTTCGGGACCGAGATCGACGTCCCGGGCGTGCCCGATGTCGACATCCCGGGCACCGACGACACCGGGGCCTGATCCGGCCCCAGGGCAGCTCGGAGCAACGGCCTCAGAGCAGCGGTTGGACGATCCGTTCGGCGAAGAGTGCGGCGTGGCTCAGCGGGGCGTCGTGACGACACCCGGGCAGCTCGACCACGCGTGCTCCCTTGATCTGCTCGCCGACGAACGCCATGCCGCGCTGCTGGTGCAGTGACCCGTGCTCGCCGAAGCCGGCGATCACCGGCACGCGGATCTGATCGGGGGTCCACGGCACGTTCGCGCGCAGGTCGGCGAGCTCGCCGACCATCGCCGCACCCTCGGCCCGTCGGGTGGCGCGAGTGCGCTCGGGCAGGGCGTCCCAGCGGGCATCGCCGATCATTCGCCGCATGAACTGTTCGGCCGCTCGTTCGGGATCGTCGGCCGACGCGACCGCGGCGCCGCCGGCGGTGTTGCCCGGCCACCAGGGTTCCCACGACAGCGGCGTCTCGTAGATCGCCACCGCCCGGACGAGGTGCGGGTGCCGTGCCGTGAGCGCCAGCGCGACGTTGCCGCCGTAGCTGTGGCCGACCAGCACCGCGGGTCGGTCGGCCATCACGCCGAGGAGGTCGTCGACCTGGCTCGCCATGTCGAACGGCCCGGGGTGCGGACCGTGAGCCGGCACCGACCGGCCGTAGCCGCGACGGTCGTACCGGGCGACTCGGTGGGCGCGGTCGAGCTGCCGGCTGAGCTTGAGCATCCCGGTGGATCGGTCCATCGAGCCGTGCACGAGCACGATCAACGGTGCACCCTCCGGCCCGGCCTCCTCCGACCAGACCTCCGACCAGACCTCCGACCAGACCTCCGACCAGACCTCCGACGGGTCCTCGGGCCGATCGGTCACGAGACCTGGACGAGGCGCAGCACGTCGGTCGCCGCACCGCTCGGCCGGTCGGGCGCACCCGCCAGCACCAGCACCACCTGACCGCGCTGGATGTAGCCCGCCTTCACCGCCGACTCGACGGCGAACCACACCAGCTCGTCGGTCGAGGTGTAGGTGTCGACCACCATCGGGGTCACGCCCCACGACAGCGCCATCGTGCGCACCGTCTGTGGGTCGGGCGACAGCCCGATGAGCGCCGGGGTCGGCCGGAACCGTGCCATCGCCCGAGTGGTACGACCCGACCGGGTGCAGCACAGGATCGCGTCGGCGCCGGCGTCGACCGCGGCGAGGCCCGCGGCGTGGGTGATCGCCATCGTGATCCGGTCGGGGCCGTCGGGCCACTGGCGGCGCTGCATGCGTCCGAGGCGCGTGCCCCATGCGCTGTAGCTCGCCTCCATCTCCGCCCGTTCGGCGATGCGCCGCATCGACTCGACCACCGCGACGGGGTCGTGACCGATCGCGGTCTCGGCCGAGAGCATCAGCGCATCGGTGCCGTCGAACACGGCGTTCGCGATGTCGCTCACCTCGGCCCGCGTGGGCGAGGGCGACGTGATCATGCTCTCGAGCATCTGGGTGGCGGTGATGACGGGGACGCCCATCTCGACACAGTGGCGGACGATCCGCTTCTGCAGGTGGGGCACGTCCTCCAACGGGCATTCGATCCCGAGGTCGCCACGGGCGACCATCACGGCGTCGGCCTCGGCGGCGATCTCCTCGAGCGCGGCCACCGCCGGCAACGTCTCGATCTTCGCGACCAGGTGCGGCCGGTACGGGGCGACGGCTTCGCGCACCTTCACGAGGTCGGCGGCAGCGCGCACGAACGACACTGCGAGGAAGTCGACGCCTTCGGCCGCCATGATCTTCGCCAGGCGGAGATCGTCGTCGGTGGGCGTGTGCAGGCGCAGCCGCTCGGCCGGGATGTGCACGCCGGGGCGCCCCTGGGTGGTGCCGCCGGTGACGATGCGCGTGACCACCTCGTGATCGCCCACCTGTTCGACCCGCAACGAGATCGCACCGTCGCCGATGACGACCCGGTCGCCCTCGCTGAGGTCGCTGATCAGCGTCTCGTACTCCACGTGGAAACACGTCGCATCGCTCGGGCCGTCGCCGGCCACCAGTCGGAGCATGTTGCCGCCGACCAGCTGCACGCCCTCGGGCGGGAGCTGGCCGGCGCGGACCTTCGGACCGGGGAGGTCGGCGAGCACGCCGACGATCCGACCGGTGCGCTCGGCGGCCTCGCGCACCGCCTTGAGGCGGAGCACGTGGTCGTCGACCGAACCGTGGGACAGGTTGAGCCGCACCACGTCGACACCTGCCGTCAGCAGGCGGTCGAGCACCTCGGGACCCTCGCTCGCAGGTCCGAGGGTCGCGACGATCTTGGTTCTGGACTCCATGACCTCTATTCAAGCCTGCCCACCGGGTGCTCCGGGGCGACCCCCGGCGGGCTTTGACTCCCGGGTCCCGGGCCCGGCCTGCTAATCAGAGGGGATGGAGCTCCTGCTGATCCGACACGGTCTACCCATTCGACGCGAACTGGAGACCGGAGTCGCCGATCCCGAGCTCTCCGAGGCCGGCCACGCCCAGGCGCAGCACCTCGCCGAGTACCTGAGCAGCGAGCGCCTCGACGCCGTCTATGCGAGCCCGCTCCGCCGCGCCTATCAGACGGCCCAGCCGCTGGCCGCGTCGCAGGGTCACGAGATCGTCGTGGTCGACGACATCGCCGAGTGGGACCGCAACTCCAGCGAGTACGTGCCGGTCGAAGAGCTGAGGGCGGCGAACGACCCACGTTGGCAGGCGATGCTGAAGGGCGAGTGGAACGTGCACGAGGAGTCGCCGCAGGACTTCCGTTCCCGTGTGGTCACGGCCGTCGAGCAGCTGATCGACACCCACTCCGGCCATCGCATCGCCGTGGTGTGTCACGGCGGCGTCATCAACGGCTACCTGTCGCACATCCTCGGGTTGAACGAGGAGGAGAACGGCTTCCAGCAGGGCTTCTTCTACCCGAACTACACATCGATCCATCGCGTGGCCGCCGCCCGCAGCGGCGAGCGGTCGATCGTGACCGTGAACGAGACCTCCCATCTGCGCAGCACCGGCCTCCCCATGGGCCTGTTCCAGGGCACCTGACCGGTCACGCCGTGGGCACGATCGACGACCTCACCTCGTACCTCGACGCGTCGCGGTCACCGTGGCACGCGGCCGGCTCCACAGCTGCAGCGCTGCTCGAGGCCGGATTCCAGCCGCTCGCCGCAGGTGACGACTGGAGCGACGTGCCCGACGCCGGGTTCGTGGTGTCGGGGGCGTCCGTGGTCGCCTTCCGTCTGGCCGGCGACACCGCCACCGGCGGCGCCGGCAGCTCACGCCCGACACCGTTCCGCATCGTCGGTGCGCACACCGACTCGCCGTGCCTGCGCATCAAGCCCCGGCCCGACGCCGGGCAGCTGGGCTGGAAGCAGCTCGCCGTCGAGGTCTACGGCGGCGTGCTGCTCAACTCGTGGCTCGACCGCGACCTCGGCATCGCCGGTCGGGTCGTGCTCCAGGACGGCTCGGTCGCCGACATCACGATCGACGACGCGGTGTGCCGCATCCCGCAGCTCGCGATCCACCTCGATCGAGACGTGAACGAGAAGGGCGTGCAGCTCGACAAGCAGCAGCACCTCACGCCGGTGTGGGGCACGGGCGCACCTCGACAGGGCGAGTTCCGCGAGTGGCTCGCCCATCAGCTCGAGGTCGACGCCGCCGACGTCGGCTGGTGGGAGCTGTGCCTGTTCGACCGCACGCCCGCCGCAGTGCTCGGCGCCGACGCCTCGCTGCTCGCGAGCGGCCGCCTCGACAATCAGCTGTCGTGCTGGGCGGCGACCGACGCGATCGCCGGCACGACCGCGGCGGCCGATCACCACCAGGTGATCGCCCTGTTCGACCACGAGGAGGTGGGCAGCGAGAGCACCACCGGTGCCGCCGGCCCGCTGCTCGAACACGTGCTCGAGCGGATCTCACTCGCCCGTGGCGCCACACGGTCGGCCCACATCGCCGCCCTCGCCTCGTCGTCGTGCCTGTCGGCCGACAATGCCCACGCGGTGCACCCGAACTATGCCGAACGCCACGAGCCCGGCCACCGACCGATCGTCAACCAGGGTCCGGCGCTCAAGGTGAACGCCAACCAGCGCTACGCCACCAGCGCCACATCGGCCCAGTCGTTCCAGCGTGCGTGCGAGCGCGCTGGCGTGCCGTGGCAGGTGTTCGTCAGCCGCAACAACATGCCCTGCGGCAGCACGATCGGCCCGATCACTGCCACCCGTCTCGGCATCGAGACCGTCGACGTCGGCGTACCCCAGCTGTCGATGCACTCGGCCCGCGAGCTGTGCGGCGTGGAGGACCCGATCCACCTGGCTGCTGCGGCGGCGAGCTGGCTCACCGGCCCCTGAGCGTCGGACCCTGAGCGTCGGACCCGATCTCGGTCCGTCGGGATCAGAGCTTCGCGTTGGCGGCGTCGAGCAGCCGCTGCAGCTCGCTGTGCAGCACGCCCGACAGTTCGCGCACGGCGATGCGCTGCGCCTTGCCCGTCTCGCCGATCGGCACCTGGATCGGTGCGCCGACGATCACCTGGACCTTGCGCGGGAAGATGAACTTCGCGCCCTTCGGCATCGCCCGCTCGCTGCCGGCGATGCCCACGGGGATGATCGGCACGCCGGCCTTCACCGCGATGTAGGTGGCGCCGTCGAACAGCGGCTGCACGATCGGCCCGGCCTTGCGCTCGCCCTCGGGGAACAGCACCAGCGGCTCGCCGCCCTGCAGCACCTCGATACAGCGCTTCAGCGCCTCCCGGTCGGCCGAGCCCCGGGTGACAGGGAAGCCGCCCAGCGCCGACAACAGGCGGCCGAAGTGGCGGTTGTTCCAGTACTTGTCGGCACCCATGAACCGCATCCGACGGCGCGTGACACCGGATGAGATCGGCGTGTCGAGGATGCTGCGGTGCACCGGGGCGAGCAGATACGGGCCTTCGGCGGGGATGTGCTCGCGGCCCTCCACCGTCATCCGGCACCATGTGCGACAGAACGACACGACGATGAAGCGCACGAACTGGTATGCCGCCCGGTCGATCCGACCGTTGCCGGCCAGCTCGGTGTCGATCTTGGTCACGTCGCTCCCACTCCCCTGTCCACGTCGAGGTCCACATCAGGCTCCAGCAACCGTTCGATCGCGGCCAGGACCGCCTCGATGCTGAGTCCGGTGGTGTCGAGCACCCTCGAACCGTCGGCCTGCACGAGCGGGCTGTCCGACCGGCTGCTGTCGTAGTCGTCGCGGGCGGCGATCGCGGCCTCGATCTCGTCGACGTCACCGCCGGCCTCGGCGACGCGCCGCTCGGCACGCACGCGCGGCGACGCGGTGAGGTACAGCTTCAGCTCGGCGTCGGGGAACACCACCGAGCCGATGTCGCGCCCTTCGATGACCCCACCGCCACGGCGACGCGCCCATGCCCGCTGGCGCTCGACGAGCTCGCTGCGCACTGCGCTGTTGGCCGCGACACGGCTGACCGACCGGGTGACCTCGGCGCTGCGCACCTCGACCGTCGCGTCGATGCCGTCGACGAGCACCCCGTGCTCACCGACCTCGAGCGTGACCTCATGGGCGAGTCCTGCGACGGCGGCGTCGTCGTCGACGATGCCGCGGCGCATGGCCGCGTACGTGACGGCCCGGTACATGGCCCCGGTGTCGAGGTACTCGAGGCCGAGCCGAGCGGCGAGGGCACGGGCGATGGTGCTCTTGCCCGCGCCGGCCGGCCCGTCGATCGCGATCACGTGCACTGCCGCGTCGGCCTCCGGCGCCGCTGCCGCTGCGGGCTCCCCCGCGTGTTCGCTCATCGCCAGCTGGTGCCCTGGGGCATGCCCTCGGAGTAGCCGGCGACGCTCTGCACGCCGACGACCGCCCGGTCGTGGAACTCGTCGATCGTGCGGGCCCCGGCGTACGTGCAGGCCGAGCGCACGCCGGCGACGATCTCGTCGATGATGTCCTCGACACCGGGACGCTCGGGATCGAGGTACATCCGCGAGGTGCTGATGCCCTCCTCGAACAGTTCCTTGCGGGCCCGGTCGAACGCCGTCTCGGCGCGCGAGCGGTTCTTCACGGCACGGTTGCTCGCCATGCCGAAGCTCTCCTTGTAGAGGCGGCCGTCGG
This sequence comes from Actinomycetota bacterium, assembly GCA_026393475.1. GTDB lineage: Bacteria > Actinomycetota > Acidimicrobiia > Acidimicrobiales > Ilumatobacteraceae > VFMC01. The sequence goes on along the minus strand of JAPLAA010000129.1, from coordinate 7,547 downwards.
GATCGCGCAGGGTGTCTGCGGCCGACTCGTAGGTACCGGCGAGCCACGACCCGAACATGACGCTCGCCGCGCCGCCGGCGAGCGCGAGCGCGACGTCGCGCGGGTACCGGACCCCGCCGTCGGCCCAGATGTGCTTCCCGAGCCGGCGCGCCTCGTCGGCGCACTCGACCACGGCGGAGAACTGCGGGCGACCGACGCCGGTCATCATGCGGGTGGTGCACATGGCACCGGGCCCGACGCCGACCTTGATGATGTCGGCGCCCGCCTCGATGAGCTCGCGGGTGCCGGTCGCGGTGACGACGTTGCCGGCGACGATGGGCACATCGGGGGCGACGGCGCGGACCTCTTCGATGGCCCGCAGCGTGCGGATCTGGTGTCCGTGGGCGGTGTCGATCACGAGGCCGTCGACGCCGATCGCCAACAGCGCCTTCGCCTTCGCCGCGGGATCGCCGTTGATGCCCACGGCGACCGCCACGCGCAGACGACCCTCGGCGTCGATGGCCGGCCGGTAGATCGTGCTGCGCAGCGCGCCCTTACGGGTGACGCAACCGATGAGCCGGCCATCGTCGTCGACCACCGGTGCGACCGACAGGCGCTCGCCCGACAACAGGTCGTAGATCTCCTCCGGTGCAGTGCCGGCGCGCACGGTGACGATCTCGCTGCGGCCGACGTGCTGGAGTTGGGTGAAGCGGTCGAAGCCGATCGCGTCGTGCTCGGTGAAGATGCCGACCGGCCGACCGTCTTCGACCACCACGATCGCGCCGTGCGACCGCTTGTGGATGAGGCCGAGCGCGTCGCCGACCGTGTGGTGCGAGCCGAGCGTGATGGGTGTGTCGTAGACCACGTGCCGGGTCTTGACGTAGTCGACCACGGTCTCGATCACGTCGAGCGGGATGTCCTGGGGCAGCACCGTGATGCCGCCGCGGCGGGCCACGGTCTCGGCCATGCGCCGTCCGGCGACCGCGGTCATGTTCGACACGACCACCGGGATCGTCGTCCCCATCGCGTCGGGCGTGGTGAGATCGACGTCGAAACGGGACGGCACCGCCGACAGGCTCGGCGCCATGAAGACGTCGCTGTAGGTGAGGTCGAAGGCCGGCTCGTGCAACATCCGCATGTGGGGGTCCTCCTGCAAGGCTCTCGCGCGACGTGGTCGGGGCGTCCGCTTCCCAGCCCCGTTTCCCTGGTGGGTGGCGGGGGCCGAGCAAGGCTAACGGCAGACGCGACCCGGTGCCACGGAGATGCGGGGGCGGCGGATACCGTGACCGCCATGACGGATGCGACACCGGTGGTCCTGGTCCACGGCTGGGGCGGCTCGTTCGCCTCGACCTGGCAGTCGAGCGGGTTCACGGAACTGCTCCACGATGCCGGACGCACCGTGGTGGGCGTCGACCTGCTCGGGCACGGCACCGCCCCGAAGCCGCACGAGCCCGAGGCGTATGCCGATCTCACCGAGCGGGTGCTGGAGGCGATGCCCGACACGCCCGTCGACGCCGTCGGGTTCTCCCTCGGCGCGATCACCCTGTTGCGGATCGCGATCGACCAGCCGCACCGCTTCCGCAAGCTCGTGCTGGCCGGCATCGGTGGCACGCTGTTCGACGACGACACCTCGGGCACCGAGCGGATCATCGCCGCGCTCGAGGGCACGGCGCCGCCCGACGACAACATCGCCCGTCTGTTCTCGCAGTACGGCAACCAGCCCGACAACGACCTCGCCGCCCTCACCGCCGTGATGAAGCGCCCGCGGGGCGTGCCGTTCACGGCCGAGCTGGTCGCCGGCGCCACCTGCACGACGCTGGTCGTCATCGGCGACAAGGACTTCGCCGGCCCGGGCGACCCGCTCGCTGGGGCGCTGCCGGACGCGACGTTGAAGGTGCTGCGCAACGTCGATCACTTCGCCACGCCCGAGTCGTTCGGGTTCATCGACGCGACGCTCGAGTTCCTCGACGCGATCCCCGGCTGACGTCCGGACGATCGGACCCACCGTGCCGCCCCGGATCACCACCGACGTCGCCGACGCGCTCCGGGTGCTCCGCGACGGCGGCCTGGTGGCCATCCCGACGGAGACGGTCTACGGCCTCGCGGCGGATGCGTCGAACGAGGCCGCGGTGCGTCGGATCTTCGCCGCCAAGGGGCGCCCGGTCGATCATCCGCTGATCGTGCACGTGGCGCGCGGCGCGCAGCTCGCCGACTGGGCAGACGAGGTGCCGCCGTCGGCGGCGGTGCTGGCGTCCGCGTGCTGGCCCGGCCCGCTCACGGTGATCGTTCCGAAGGCGGCCCACGTCCTCGACGTCGTCACGGGCGGACGCCCGTCGGTCGGCGTGCGGGTGCCGGCCCATCCGCTCACGACCGAACTGCTCGACCGTTTCGGCGGTGGCCTCGCGGCACCGTCGGCGAACCGTTTCGGCCGGGTGAGCCCCACCACCGCGCAGCACGTCCTGCGCGATCTCGGCGATCTCGGCGACCTCGATGGCGGCGGCGACGACGAGACGATCGGCGTCGACCTGATCCTCGACGGTGGGCCGTGCCCGATCGGGGTGGAGAGCACGATCGTCGACTGCACCGTCGACCCCGCGCAGGTGCTGCGGCCGGGCGGGATCGCCACCGAGGAGGTCGAGCGCCTGCTGCACGGTGCGGTCGCTCCCGCGAGCGGTCCCAGCCGTGCATCCGGGATGCTCGCATCGCACTACGCCCCTCGCTGTCCGGTGCTGCTCGCCTCGTCACCCGCCGAGGCGCGTTCGATCGCGGCCGACCAGGTGAACCCACTGGTCATCGGCGACCCAGCCCTGCTCGACGACCTGGTGCGCTACGCGCAGCAGCTCTACGACCTGCTGCGCCGCGCCGACGAGGACGGCCACGGCGCCGTGGTCGCAGTGCTGCCCCCGGCCGCCGGGCTCGGGCACGCGATCCGCGACCGGTTGTTCAAGGCAGCTGCTGACCGAGCTGGTTGAGCTGCTCCACCCACACGTCGCGCACCCGCTCGACGAAGCTGAGGTCGGTCGCCGACAGGTCGGCGCCGGCCGGGGTGGCGACCGTGATGCTCACCGTGCTCCCGCCGGCATCGGGCACCAGGTCGAGCCGGCACCAGCACGGCGCAGGCTCGTGCAGATGGCACTCGAGCACGTAGGGCGGGTCGTCGTCGAGCACCTCCCCGATCCACGACGCCACCACCAGCAGCGCTTCGAACGTCTCGGCCGGGAGCGCGTCGACGGTGAACGACGGCGCGTCCTGCTCGACCCGGTGCCGCTGGCGCCCCCATCGCACCGGCGGTGGTTCGCGCCGGGCACGCCTCGGAGCGGGCGGGGCGGACGCCGCAGTGGGCGTGTGGGGATCGGCGAGCGGTCGACGTCCGGTGAGATGCGCCACCGCGGCCTCGAACGCGGCGTTCACCCGCTGCATCGCCACCTGGTCGCCGCCGCGGTCGGGGTGGACGTCGAACGCGAGCCGCCGCCTGGCGGCGCGGACCTCGTCGAGCGTGGCGCTGCGGGTGAGACCGAGTGCGGCGAACGGATCGACGAGCGGATCGACGTCCGGGTCGATCTCGCGATCGCTCACGCCGGCGGGTACTGCCGGTCGCGCACCGCGGCGTAGGCGCCGCGGACCGCCGCGGCGGTGTCGCGCCCGCCCGAGGCGGAGGCGGGCACCTCGGTGCTGCCACCCAGGCCCCAGCGACGGATCACCTCGTGGTGATCCACCTCGAGCGCCACCGCGGCCGCTTGCACACAGGCGCCGGTGGCGACCGCCTCGTCCGCGGTCGACAGCGACACGGGCACACCGCACAGATCGGCGAACACCTGGCGGACCGCGGCGCTGCGGGCGCCGCCACCGGTGAGCACGACCGACGTGACCGGAGCGTGGGCCATCAGTGCGTCGAGCGCGTCGAGCATGCCGCAGACCACGCCTTCGACCGCGGCGCGGGCGAGTTGCTCGCGGCTCACGTCGCTGCGCAGGCCGGCGAGGAGGCCGGTGGCCGACGGCAGGTTGGGGGTGCGCTCGCCGTCGAAGTACGGCAGCAGCGTGAGCCCGCCCGCGCCGGCGGGAGCGGCCGAGGCGAGTGCGTCGAACCCTGCCCGATCGACGGCGAGCAGGCGGGCGGTGGCGTTGAGCACCTTGGTGGCGTTCAGCGTGCACACGAGGGGCAGGAAGCGGCCGGTGGCGTCGGCGAACCCGGCGACCGCGCCGGAGGCGTCGGCCGTGGGTGCATCGGCCACGGTGAACGCGGTCCCCGACGTGCCGAGCGAGACGACGGCCCGGCCGGCGGTGACGCCGAGTCCGAGGGCGGCACCCATGTTGTCGCCGGTGCCGACGGCGACCTTCGCACCTCGCCACGTGCCGACCACCTCGAGCGGGCCGGCCACCCGTGGCACCACGTCGGTCCAGTCGCGTTCCCGGTCGATCACGCCGAGCAGGTCCCAGCGGTACTCCCCCGTCGCCGGCGACCAGTAGCCGGTGCCGGAGGCGTCGCCGCGGTCGGTGGTGAACGAGCGGGCCAACTGGCTGGTGAGCCAGTCGTGGGGCAGCAGGACGTGGGCGAGCTTCGCCCACGTGTCGGGCTCGCTGCGGTGCAACCAGGAGAGCTTGGTGGCGGTGAACGACGCGGTGGGGACGCTGCCGACGGCATTGGCCCATCCCTCGGCGCGGTCGGGCAGCTGCTTCAGCAGCCATCCCGCGTCGGGCGCGGACTCCGTGTCGTTCCACAGCTTGGCGGGCCGCAGGACCTGTCCCTCCGCGTCGAGGACGACCATGCCGTGCTGTTGCCCGGCGATGCTGATTGCGGCGACCTCGGGCGAACCCACGGCGGCCCAGGCGGTCTCGAACGCCTGCAGCCACGCCGCCGGGTCCTGTTCGGACCGGGGCGGCGTGGTGCCGGGATGTGGTGCGCTCGCCGCAGCGACGACCTCGCCGGTGTCGAGGCGTCGGATCTCGACCTTGGTGCTCTGGGTCGACGAGTCGACGCCCGCGACGAGGGGTGCTGCAGCGCTCATCAGGCCATGATGCCCGATCAGGTGGGGGTCGACCAGATGACGCGGTTGACCTCGTTCTCCAACCACTCCTGCCGGCCGGACACGGGCTGGGGGTCGACACCGGATGCGATGGTCTCGTCCGCGAGGGTCGCGAGGTCGACGCCACCGGCGAGGATCCGCTCGCCGCGGGGCGTGCCCCATCCGGCGTAGCGCTGGTCGCGGAACCGCTCGATCGAACCGTCCTCCAACATCGCCGCGGCGACGAGCAGAGAGCGGGCGAGCGAGTCGATGCCGCCGATGTGGCCATGGAACAGGTCGTCGCGGTCGAGGCTCTGGCGACGCAGCTTGGTGTCGAAGTTGAAGCCGCCGGTGGTGAAGCCGCCGTGGCGGAGGATCTCGTAGACGGCGAGCGACATCTCCTCCACCGAGTTCGGGAACTGGTCGGTGTCCCAGCCGTTCTGCGGGTCGCCACGATTGGCGTCGACGCTGCCGAAGACGCCGAGGTCGAGCGCGGTGGCGATCTCGTGGTGGAACGAGTGTCCGCCGAGCGTGGCGTGGTTGACCTCGATGTTGACGAAGTACTCGCCGACGAGGTCGTAGCGCTCGAGGAAACCCATCACCGTCGCACTGTCGTAGTCGTACTGGTGCTTGGTGGGCTCCTGCGGCTTCGGCTCGAGCAGCAGCGTGCCGGTGAAGCCGATCTTGCGCTTGTACTCGGCCACCATGGTGAGGAAGCGGGCGAGCTGGTCGGCCTCTCGGCGCAGGCGCGTGTTGAGCAGGGTCTCGTAGCCCTCACGGCCGCCCCACAGCACGTAGTTCTCGCCACCGAGGAAGTGGGTCGCGTCCATCATGTTGCGCACCTGCACGGCCGCCCGGGCGAACACGTCCGGGTCGGGGTTGGTCGCGGCACCGGCCGCGTAGCGCGGGTGCGAGAACACGTTGGCGGTGCCCCAGAGCAGCTTCACGCCGGTCTCGGCCTGCTTCTGGGCGGCGCGCTCGACGAGCACGTGGAGGTTGTGTCCGCTCTCGGCCGCCGTCGCACCCTCGGGCGCCATGTCGACGTCGTGGAAGCAGTAGTACGGCGTGCCGAGCTTGGTGAAGAACTCGAACGCGGCGTCCTGCTTGTCGAACGCGGCCTGCATCGGATCGACGCCGGCCTGGAGCCAGGGACGGTCGAACGTGCCGGCGCCGAAGACGTCGCTGCCGGGCCAGTTGAAGCTGTGCCAGTAGCAGACCGCGATGCGCAGGTGCTCGGCCATGGTCTTGCCGGCCACCACCCGGTTCGGGTCGTACACGCGATAGGCGAGACCGTCGCCCGCATCGGTGCCGGCGAAGGCGACCGGCGCTGGGACGTCGTGGAAGAACTCGGTCATGAGGGACTCCTCTGGTTGAGGTGTGATGGCGTGCGGGCGGGGGTCCCGCACGAGTGGGACGACGAGCGCGTCAGGAGGTGCGCTTGCGGCTCAACGCATCGACGGATGCCGCGAGCATCAGGGCGAGGCCGGCGCAGATGAACTTCACACCGGAGCTGCCGAAGTCGATCTCGATGCCGAACGGCTCGCGCTTGCCGACGAGGGTGAGACCGTTCGGGATGAGCGCGAGCACCAGACCACCGAGGATCGCGTTCACCATGCGACCCTGGCCGCCGAACAGCGACGTGCCACCGATGACGGCTGCGCCGACGGCGAGCAGCAGGGTGTCGTTGCCGCCGGTGTTGGGGTCGACAGAGTTGACACGCGAGGCGAGGAAGACGCCGCCGATACCGGCGAGCAGACCACAGAACATGAACGCCGACAGGCGGATGCGGGCGACGTTGATGCCGGCGCGACGAGCCGCTTCCTGGTTGCCACCGACGGCCATGAGGTGGCGTCCGTAGCGAGTGCGGTTGAGCACGAAGGTGAGCGCCACCACGATGACGAGCACCAGCGGGATCACATAGGGCATGCCACGCTGTTCCTCGACGGCGTTCTCGAACGCGCGGTTCCTGTTGAGGACGCTCGTGACCACGAGGATCAGCACCGCGGCGAGTCCGCTCTTCAGTGCCACCATCGACAGCGGCGAGCCGTCGCGCTGCGACTGCTTGTACTGCATCGCGACGAAGGCGACGATGCCGAGCGCCGCGATGACCCATGACAGACCGGGGCTGATGCTCGAGCCGACGATGCCCTTGACGACCTTGTTCTCGATCCGGATGCTGCCGCCCTCTTTTACGAGGATCAGCAGGATGCCCTGGAAGACGAGGAAGTTGGCGAGCGTCACGACGAAGCTGGGGATGCCGAGCTTGGCCACCAGGAACCCGGTCCAGAGGCCGAGCAGCATCGCGGCGATGGCCGACACCGCGATCGCCGGCACCAATGGCCAGTCGGCCTGCAGCCGCAGCGCAAGCACCGCTGCGGTGACACCGGCGGTGTAGCCGGCGGCGAGGTCGATCTCGCCGAGCAGCAGCACGAACGTGACCGCCATCGCGATGACGATGACCGCAGCGGCCTGCTCGAGGAAGTTGGCGAAGTTGAGCGCCGTCAGGAAGGTGTCGGAGCTGAGGCCGAAGATCGCGACGAGGACGACGATCGCGAGGATCGCCGG
>JAPLAA010000064.1 GCA_026393475.1 Actinomycetota bacterium | reverse complement strand
GGTTCATCTCCGAAGCCGCCGGCTACGACGTCGGGATGGCCGACACGATCGCCTCGTACGTGCACGACGTGCTCACCCCGGCCCGCCACGAGCAGATCACCCTGCCGCCGCTCACCCAGGAGCTGCAGGCGATCACCGCCGACATGGCCCGCCCCGAGGAGTTGCCCGTGGCGTTGCCCGAGGAGTTGCCCGAGGCACACGAGGCCGGAGACTGAGTCGGCCGGTGGGCCGACCGCTAACGTCTGCTCCCGTGACAAGTCGATTCGTTCGTAGCTCCCTCGTCGTCGCAACTGCGCTCCTCGTCGCGGTGGGGACCGTCGGATGCGCCACGTTCGAGACCGACCGAGTCGCTGCGGTCGATGACCGGGAACTCAGCCAGGACGATCTCGCGTCGATCCTGGAGAGCGAGCTGATGCCCGTCGTGTTCGAAGCCCCTGCCCCCATCGGTGGCACGGTCGACGGCAACACGGCCCGAGGCATCGTGTCGATCTGGGTCACGCTCGCCGCGCTCGCCGACGCGGGTCTCATCGACGACGCACAGGTCGAGGAGGTCAAGACCACCCTGTCGACCGATCCGCAGTTCGCCACGGCATGGGGCGAGTCGACACCTGTCATGCAGGACCTCGTCGCGTGGTACTCCGTCGTCGGCAATGCGCTGGCATCGGGCGACCTCGAACGCGAGGCGGCCATCGCCGCGATCCAGGGCGCTTCGGTGACCGTGAGCTCCTTCTACGGGGCCTGGGACAGCGAGCAACTCGCGGTCGTCGCGCTCCGGTGACCGTGGCCGATCGACCGAGGAGCGTCGAGCGCCCGACCGTCGTGGTGGTCGGGCTCGGACCCGGCGACGACCGCTGGATCACCCAACACACCCTGCAGGCCATCGCCGACGCACCCGTCCGCTTCGTGCGCACCCGTCGGCACCCGTCCGCCCACCTCGTCGGTGACGACGCGACGAGCTTCGACGACGTCTACGACGCGGCCGACACCTTCGCCGACGTGTACGCCACGATCGTCGACCGGCTGGTCGCCGCCGCGACCGAACACGGCGACGTGCTGTACGCCGTGCCCGGCTCGCCGCTCGTGCTCGAGCGCACGGTGCGCCGCCTGCGCGACGACGCCCGGGTCGACTGCCGGATCCTGCCGGCGATCTCGTTCCTCGACCTCGCGTACGAGCGGTTGGGCATCGACCCGGTCGAGACCGGGCTGAAGCTGATCGACGGTCACGAGTTCGCCACCGCCAGCGCCGGTTACACCGGCCCGATGCTCATCGCCCACACCCACGCCAACTGGGTGCTCAGCGACATCAAGCTCGCGGCCGAGAACGCCACTGGCGACGAGCCGGTCGTGATCCTCCAGCGGCTCGGCACCGACGACGAGGCCGTGGTGCACACCACCTGGGCCGACCTCGACCGCACCGCCGAGGCCGATCACCTCACGAGCGTCTTCGTCCCCGGCCTCGGTGCACCGGTGGGTGCCGAGCTGGTCCGCTTCCACGAGCTCGCCCGGGTGCTGCGCGAGCAGTGCCCGTGGGACCAGGAGCAGACCCACCGGTCTCTCGTGAAGTACCTCCTCGAGGAGACCTACGAGGTCGTCGACGCGATCGAGGCGCTCGACCCCGACGACCCGGCCACCGACGACGATCTCGTCGAGGAGCTCGGCGACCTGCTGTACCAGATCGAGTTCCACGCCACCATCGCCGAACAGGAGGGCCGCTTCACCATCGCCGACGTGGCCCAGCGGGTGCACGACAAGCTCGTCCACCGCCACCCGCACGTGTTCCCGCCCGAGGGTGGTGACACCGTCGAGGTGAGCGGCGCCGACGAGGTGGTCACCAACTGGGATGCGATCAAGCGGCTCGAGAAGCAGCGCACCAGCATCTTCGACGGCATCCCGAACAGCCAGCCCTCGCTCGGATACGCCTACGCCGTGCAGCGCAAGGCGGCCAAGGTCGGCTTCGACTGGCCCGACGTGCACGGTGCGGTACCGAAGATCGCGGAGGAGACGGCCGAGGTGCTCGAGGCGCACGCTGCCGGCGTCGCCGAGGACGTGGCCGACGAGGTGGGCGACCTGCTGTTCGCGGTCGTCAACGTCGCCCGTCACCTCGGTGTCGAGCCCGAGGCCGCACTCCGGGCCGCGACGCGCAAGTTCCGCGCCCGGTTCGAAGGTGTCGAGCGTCTCGCCACCGAACGAGGCATCGATCTGCACACCGCCGGCCTCCCCGTTCTCGACGCCCTGTGGGACCAGGTGAAGGCGTCGGGCTGATCGGCGAAGGCGTTCCGGCGTCACCGACGCCGAACGACGACACGGTGAAGGCGTCGGGCTGAACGGCTGAACGGCTGAACGGCTGACGGCTGAACGGGCGAGGCGCGTCAGCCGGACTTGCGGAGGGCGTCGCCGATGACGCCCACCGACGGCAGCTCGGCGCCGAGCGTGCGGGTGTTCAACCGGTGACAGGCGTACTCGAACGACGTCGTCGCCCGCCACGTGCTGAGCACCATGCCGCACACGAACATCGCGCCGATCGCGCCGAGCCCGAACAGCACCATCGTCGTGTGCCACTCCTCGGGCAGCAGTCCCACGACCACGTTCACGCACAGCCGGTAGACGACACCGGCCATCGGCAGCCACAACAGTTTGGCGAACTCGTCCGACTGCGCACCGATGCGGCTCGCCGCGCTGCGGAACGAACCCACCACCATGACGTGCCCCACACCCACCGCGGCGAGGGCGAGGAACAGCACGGTCACCCGGTTGGGCCCGCGCATCTCCAGGCCCGCCAGCACGCCGATCGGCCCGAGCAGGTACACGATGATCGGCAACACCGGCGACGTCGACAGCGGCGACACACGACGCACGTTGAAGGCGGCCGACACGGTCCACCAGAGCCAGCCGAGGTAGGCGGCCGTCGCCGACACGATCGTCGTCGCGCCGAACCAGGCGTGTTCGTCGAGCGGGACGACGAAGTTCCGGGTGTCGCCGAGGTCGAACGAGGGCACGAGCGCGCCGAGCAGCATCATCTGGGCCAGCACGAGGCCGACCCATCCGAGGGTCGCGATGATCGCCGCACCACGCGTGGGCAGGAGCCAGCGATGGCGTTGACGTCGTGAGCGTCGACCGGACGTGGCGGCCGGCGCCGCCATCTCGGCCGCCCACTGATCCCACATCTCTGTCGACACGTCCGAGCTGGAGGACGCGCGTGGCGGCAGGACCGGCCCGGACGCACCGGGCTGCCCTCCCTCGGGCGCACAGGACACGGCATCGTTCTCCACGACCGTTGATCGACATCTCCGATGCAGATCTTGATCAGAGTGTGTTCTGGCTACGGTGTGTTTTCATGAGCGAAATCGTCAACATCGTCGGCCGCGAGATCCTCGACTCCCGCGGCAACCCCACCGTGGAGGTCGAGGTCGAGCTCGACAGCGGGGCCGTCGGCCGCGCCGCCGTCCCCTCGGGCGCATCCACCGGCGAGCACGAGGCCGTCGAGCTCCGCGACGGCGGCGAGCGGTACCTCGGCAAGGGCGTGCAGACCGCCGTCGGGTACGTCAACACCGAGATCGCCGACGTCCTGCGCGGCATCGATGCGCTCGAGCAGCGTCTGATCGACACCGAACTCAACGCCCTCGACGGCACCGCCAACAAGGCCCGCCTCGGCGCGAACGCGATCCTCGGCACGAGCATGGCGGTCGCCAAGGCCGCCGCGGCCGAGCTCGAGCTGCCCCTCTACCGGTACATCGGCGGCCCCAACGCCCACGTGCTGCCCGTGCCCATGATGAACGTGCTCAACGGCGGCGTGCACGCCGACAACAGCATCGACATGCAGGAGTTCATGATCATGCCGGTCGGCGCGCCGAGCTTCCGCGAAGCGCTGCGCTGGGGTACCGAGACGTACCACACCCTCAAGAAGGTGCTGCACGACCGCAAGCTCTCGACCGCAGTCGGCGACGAGGGCGGCTTCGCTCCCGACCTCGCGTCGAACGAGGACGCCATCCGGCTGCTCATGGAGGCGATCGTCGCGGCGGGCTACACCCCCGGCGAGGACATCGCGATCGCGATGGACCCGGCGATGAGCGAGTTGTTCAGGGACGGCCGCTACCACCTCGCCGGTGAGGGCAAGGTGCTCAGCCCCGACGAGATGGTGGCCTACTGGACCCGCCTGGTCGACACGTACCCGATCGTGTCGATCGAGGACGGCATGGCCGAAGACGACTGGGAGGGCTGGGCCGCCCTGTCGAGCGCTCTCCGTGGGCGCGTGCAGCTCGTGGGCGACGACTTGTTCGTCACCAACGTCGCCCGCCTCCGGATGGGCATCGACCGCAAGGTCGCCAACAGCGTGCTGGTCAAGGTGAACCAGATCGGCAGCCTCACCGAGACGCTCGACACCGTCGAAATGGCGACAGCCAACAGCTACACGAGCGTGATGAGCCACCGCAGTGGCGAGACCGAGGACGCCACGATCGCCGACCTCGCGGTCGCCACCAACTGCGGCCAGATCAAGACCGGCGCGCCGGCCCGCAGCGATCGCGTCGCGAAGTACAACCAGCTGCTCCGCATCGAGGAGCAGCTCGGCGAGCAGGCTGCGTTCCGCGGCCGCGGCGCGCTGGCTCCTCGCTGACGCTGCCCTGCACGGGCCGAGGAACGGCCGGCCTGATCCGACGCACCGCGCGGCGGGTGCCACCCGTCGCGCGGATCCAGATGCGAGACTGTCCCCGATGAGCAACGGTCACAAGACGAGCGGTGTGCCGCGCCCGCGCGCCGGTGCGCCTCGCGTCCGCCCGGTTCGGCCCGGGCAGCGCCCCGTGGCCGACGACCGCTCGCACTTAGACAGGGTGGATCGGGCGGATCAGACCAAGCTCGGCACGCGCCCGATCGACGACGACCACCAGCTGGTGACCCGTCGTCCCCATCGACTGTTCCTCGCCCTCGCCGGCTTCGCCATCGTGGTCGCGATCGTGGCGGCACTGTTCGTGCTGCCCGTGCAGGCGTGGTTGCGCCAGGAGGACGAGATCGTCGAGAAGCAGCAGGAGCTCGCCGTGCTCACCGAGGCCAACCGCAAGCTCGGCACCGAGGTCGACCACCTCGGCACGCCCGAAGGTGCGAAGGAAGCCGCTCGCGACGAACTCGGCGTGGTCGGCCCCGGCGAGGAGCGCATCTCGGTGCTGCCCACCCAGACCGGTCCGCTCCCGCTGCCGGCCGGGTGGCCGTACGACACGTTCACCCAGATCGTCGCCGTGCGCCAGGCCACACCGGCCACACCGGCCGCCCCCGCAGCCCCCTGACCGGCCCCTGACCGGCCGTGCAGGAGGTCACCTCGCACACGACGTCCGCAGGCGGCGACACCGGCCGTGGCGGCTGACTAGTGTCACCCCCGATCGAACACCGCAGCCGCTCCCGCAGCGGCCGCATCACCAGGGGGTACACGTGGCCGGCAGCATTCTCGGGAACCGGGTTCTTCGCAAGGAAGACCCGAAGTTCCTCACGACCGGAGGCCAGTACGTCGGGGATCTGCTCGACGAGCCGCTGCTCGCCGGCGCGTTGCACGTGACGTTCGTGCGCTCGTCGGTCGCACACGGCGTCATCACCAACATCGACGTCTCCGGCGCGCTCGAGGTGCCCGGCGTGGTCGCGG
>JAPLAA010000096.1 GCA_026393475.1 Actinomycetota bacterium | reverse complement strand
CGAGGGCGACCAGCCGCAGGTCGGCCTCGAGTTCGACCGCCTGTGTCATGCGGATCAGTCGGGTGGTGAGCCGCAGGGCCTCGGTGACCACCTGGTGGTCGGCCGTGTCGAGGTCGAGCGCGGCGAGCGCCGATGCGGTGGGCACGAGATCCATGGGTCACCTCCTGAGGTGTGCGAGCGGGTGGAGAGCCGGCGGGTCGGAACGATTGGGGAGCCGGTCGGAGCCCTCCCGGCACCGAGCAAGGTATCCCATCGATCGAACAAGTGTTCGATTCTGTCCATGATTGATCGTGATCACCGAGAGCGTGTCGATCGGAAGAAAAGATGCCCTGACCTGGTCGAGAACGGGCCGAAACCGGGCTCGGATGTCACACCCCCGTGATCTGATGACAGGGTCTCCGGAGATTCGCGAATTCGTTGCAGCGCGACGGCCCGGTCGGACGTGTGTCGTGGTGATGGATGCAACACTTGCGCTTCACCACCTGCCCCGACACCTGCCCCGAAGCAGCACCGCCCACATGACCGACCCCATGACCGATCTGCCCGCCGACGTCCCCGCCCTCGCCCTCGAGCTCTCGTTCGAGGACTTCTACCGTGCCGAGTACCCGGCGCTCGTCGCCGTGGCGACGGCTCTCGTCGGCACGGTCGAGTCGGCCGAGGACCTCACGCAGGACACCATGGTCAAGTCGCTCATGCGTTGGGGCAAGGTGCGCCAACTGGAACGGCCGGGAGGATGGGCGCACCGCGTGCTCCTCAACGCCTGCACCAGTTGGTGGCGTCGCCGTCGGACCGAGGCCAACCACCTCGCCCGGCAGCGTCGGGTCGAGCCGTCCGTGGCCGGCCCGTCACCCGATGCGATGGCGTTCTGGGGAGCGGTGCGACTGCTGCCCGAACGTCACCGGATGGTGATGGTGCTGCACTACGCGGGCGACCGGTCGGTCGCTGAGGTCGCGTCCATCCTCTCGGTCCCGGAAGGGACCGTGCGATCGGACCTCACCCGAGCGCGCGCTGCGCTCGCGACCCAGCTCGGAGCATGACGTGAACGACCACACCGACCCCAACGACCACACCGACCCCAACGACTCAACCGATCCACTCGACCCCACCCGCCCGCAGACGGCGGGCGACGCCGACGCCCGCATCGACGCACTGGCCCGCGCTGCCGGCAGCGAACTCCGCCGACCCGCACCGCCCGACGGCATCGGCCGGGCCCGTCGGACCACGCAGCGCCGCCAGGTCACCCGGGCCGCGCTGTCGGGCACTGCGGTCCTCGCGGTGGTGGCGATCGGCGTCATCGCCCTCACCGGACGCGACGACCGTTCCTCGGTGGTGCCCGCCACCGTCGACACCACCGTCGACTCGACCGACGCCCCGGAGACCACGAGCACTCCCGACACCGTCGAGGACACCACGCCTGGGACCGCGCCGGCGTCGACCACCCCCGACACCGTGGCGTCGACGTCGGTGCCCGCGACGTCGGTGCCCACGATCGACATCGATCCGGACGCGATCTGGGCATCGACCGAGCGGTTCCCGACCTTCGGTTCACAGGTGACGACCATCGACCCGACCACCGGGGCGGTGACGGGCACGCTGGTCGTCGACGACGCCCTCACCGGGGCATCGCGCGCGGCGCAGGACGCGCTCGTCCCGCGGGTCCAGGCCCCCGGGACGTACCCCGACGACGGCCTCGGGATCGGGCTCTTCCGCTACGAGCTCGCCGCAGGCGACATCGTGTACGGCAATGCGCTCCTGCCGACCGAGATCCCGTCGCTCGACCTCCAGGATCCGGCGGCGCTCCCGTTCTTCGACCGTTGCGAGCAGGCCGAGCTCACCGTGACGGGGGCGGACGGGGCCGACCTGCCCGCCCGAGCCCGCAGCATCTCCATGAGCGCCGACCGCAGCCGTCTCCTGGTCGTCAGCAGCGACTGCCCCGACGCGGGCACCCTCGCCGACGGTGCTCGCGCGTCGGACTACGACCTCACCTTCCAGGTGTTCGACGCCGCCCGGCCGGATCTCCCCGGCCGCACCCTCGCCAGCGGCGTGACACCGTCGGAGTACCTCGGTGCATTCTTCAGCCCCGACGCACGGTTCCTCGCGGTCCAGATCTTCGGTGAGTACCGCTACTTCGATGTCGGCGCAGGGACGGAACTCGACCGCGACGTCGTGCTCGGAGCTGTCGGGTGTACCTCGAGTGGCACGATGTGGTCGCGGTTCATCGGACCCTGGGTCGGAGATTCGACGCTGGCGGTCGTGCTCGAGTGCAGCGACCGGTCGGACCTGCTCGTGCTCGACCTCGCTCCCGGCGGCAGCGAGCTGCGCGTGCAGTTCCCGTTCCTGACCGAGGCGTTCGCGCTCAGCGCCGATGTCCGTCGCGACGTGGACGATCCGCTCGACGCACGGTTCACGATGTGCGACGCGACCATCGGCAGCTGCTGGATCGGCAACGGTGACACGGCGCTGGTCGAGGTGCCCGGCATGTACCAGTTGTCCTTCCTGCCGCTCGGCTTCAACTACGGCGGCTGATCGCGACTCCGCATCGAGCATGGTCGGCGATACCGTTCGCCGACCATGCTCGATCAGCTGCTCTCCGATCTCGGTCTCGCCCGCCCGCTCGACGAGGCGCAGCGTGCACGCCTGCTGGCGGCCGCGGCACAGCGCCGCTGCCTGCGGCCGGTGCTGGTCGAGCTCGCCGCCGAGGGCGCCCCCGTCGACGACGAACTGGCGGCGGTGCAGCGCCTGCGCGAACTGGCCGCGATCGACGCCGATTCAGTCGCGACCACGTTGGCCGACGCGGGCGTGCGCGCTCGCACGTTGCCGCTCGGCGTGGAGGACGAACTGCTCCGCCTCGTGCGACTGAAGCTGCCCGACGTCAGCGCTGCATCGCACGCGATCGACGTGCTGGAAGCCGACGGGATGCGCCGCTGGGGCCCCACCGGCGCCGGCGCGTGGCGGTCGTACCGGCGCAGTCACGGACGCGTGACGCTCACCCGGCTCGACGACCGTCCCACCCGCGTCGAGCTGGTCTGGCGCGACGAACCGACGCCTCGCCAGGGCCTGCTCGGCCGCCTTCAGCGTCTCCTCACACCGGGCCAGGCCGACTTCGATGCCGTCGCACTGCCCGGCTTCCTGTGGCCGCTGTACCTGCTCGTCCGCCCGGTGCGTCTGGTGCTCACGAAGCTCGGCCTGCGGCGCGGTGCGACCCCCGGCGACGACCTCGGTCCCTACCTCGCCACGCCGGTGGGTCTCACGTCCGCCTTCGTCGATCAGGCCGGCATCGTCGCCTCCGACCTCGTGGTCGACCTCGGCTGTGGCGACGGACGCCTGCTGGTCGACGCCGTCACGCGGCACGGATGCCGCGGCCGAGGCATCGAGCGCGAACGCGGGCTGGTCGACCTCGCCCGGCGGAACGTCGAGCGGGCAGGGCTCGCCGACCGGATCGAGATCGTCCATGCGGATGCGGCGAGCGCGCCGCTCGGCGACGTCGACGTGGTGCTCGTGTTCCTGCCGGCCGAGGTGGTCGCCCGCCTGGTCGGGCCGCTCCTCGCACGCCTCCGGCCGGGCACACGGGTACTCGCCCACGAGCAGGCCGAGCTGGTGGCGCAGCCGGCTCCGCAGCACTCGACGCTCCTCGTCACCGACGACGGCGTCACCGTCGTCCACGAGTGGCGCGCCTGACCTGACGCCAGCGGCGTCGCCGACGGTCGGTGGGGTTCAGGCTTTGGCGTCGGCCCAGCTGTCGACGATCGACACGTCGGCCACGAAGCGCACGCCGGTGCCCCGGAACCAGCGGCCCGACGCCTCGTCGAGGCACGCTTGCACGAGCGACGCCACTCGCTCCGAGACCGCCGTGGGCGTGTGCACGAGCAGTTCGTCGTGGAGGCACAGCACGATGCGCGAGGCGCTGAGGTCGGGGTCGCCGGCGAGGCGTGCGCGCACGGTGGCCGCCCACGCCTTGAACAGTTCGGCGGCCGCGCCCTGCACGGTCGCGTTGCGCGCGTACCGGCCGCGAGACGCGATCGCGGCGGATGCGGATCGTTCGTCGACCGGTGCGTCCGGGTCGGGGATCGCGTCCCACATGGGGATGAGCCGTCCGCCGAACGTGCGCAGCTCGCGCCCTTCGCGCCCGGCCCGGTCGGCGTCGCGCAGGTACTGCATCGCCACCGGGTAGGCCTTGTCCATGCCCTGCAGCGCCTGGCCCGCGGTGCCGCTCGTCTGTCCGTACATCGCGGCCAGCACGCCCACCTTGGCGATGGGCCGATCCACACGGAGACGCTCCGCGACCGGACGGTAGAGGTCGTCGGCGGCGGTGGCCTGCACGAACGCCTGATCACCCGACACCGCAGCGAGCACGCGGGGCTCGATCTGGCCGAGGTCGGCGCGTACGAACGACCACCCGTCGTCGGCGCGCACCGCAGGGCGCAGGTCGGCCGGCAGGTTGTGCAGGCCCGCCTGTGCGGTCATGCGCCCGGCCGCTCCATCGGTGCCGCTCCACGCGCCGCGCAGCCGATGGTCGGGCCCGACGTGCTGATCGAGCCAGCCGTAGCCGAACGTGGTGGCGATCCGTTCGGCCTTGCGCCACAGCAGCAGCGCCTCCACCACCGGGTGCGCGGTGCGCATCTGCTCGAGCCGCCAGGCGCGGGTGTCGGGCACGTCGATGCCGACCCGTCGCAGCATCGACTTCACGTCGGCGGGGTTGCGGAGGTCGAACGTCTGTCCCGGCGGCAGGTGTGCGAGCACCACGGCATCGCGTTCGGCTCGGGAGCGATCTGCCTCGCGTTCGTCCGTGGGCCGTTCGCCGACGAGGTCCTGGATGAGCCCGAGCGCGACGCCCATGTCGATCGGCAGGCCGTCGTGTTCGAGTTCGGCGCACAGCATCTCCGCCGCCGACTCCGAGCGGGCAGTGGCGAGCGCATCGCCGGCCGCGGCGATCGCTCGCAGCCGCTCCTGCTGGCGAGCCATCACGTCGAGCGCGAGCTCGGCCCAACGAGCCGCGGCCTCGGGTGCATCGCGCCACAGGCCGGCGACCCACTCGGACCGCAGGAAGCCGTCGGCGCGCACTGCGGGGTGTTCGCCCTCGCCGCTGTCGCCATCGCCCAGGTCGAGCTGACCGAGCGCCGGTGCCTGCCGGTGATCGAGTCCACGCACCGCTGACCAGATACGCACCTCGTCGGTCCGCCAACCGCCCACGAGCAGCCGGTGCACCGCCGACAGATCCCAGCACGCGCCGAGCCGCACCCCGTGGCGCACCAGCAGCGACGCCGGTTCGTTCGACCACCACACCCACCGCGGTCGCACCGCCGCCTCGACCGCTGCGATCACGCCGACGGCTTCGTCGTCGCCGACGCCGACGAGCAGTCCGCCGTCAGCGGCCAGGCCGAGGACGAGACGGCCGTCGTCGCCGTTGGTGAGTGCGAGCCCGACCGGTTCGCCCCGACCGACGCCTGCGTCGACGAGCGCGCCGACGACCGCGGCCGGGTCGTCGAGCAGGGTCACCATCGCTGTCATCCTCGCGGACCGGTGCACCGCCGGCAGTGGTCCGTCGGACGAGCTCTCAGAGTTGGCGGATGTTCCAGCCGGTGAGGGTGAGCGCCCCGCGGCGGGACTCGATCAGCGCGATGGTGCCCGTGTCGTTGTAGAACGCCACGCCGGCCGACGGAGGAAGACCGAGCAGCCGTGCGGTGAGGAATCGCGACAGGTGGCCATGTGTGAACGCCACCGCTACGCGGCCGGCCGCCACCCGTTCGAGCTTCGCGACGAACGAGTCGCACCGGGCGACGATCGCCGCGACGCTCTCACCGCCATCGGCACCATGGGCGAACACGCTCCACTCGTCGCCGCGCACCTCGCGGATCTCGTCGTTCCGGAGTCCCTCGTACCGGCCGTAGTCGACCTCGAGCAGCATCGACGTCTCCTCGACCTCGGCGCCGGGCATCGCCTCGCGGGCGGTGTCGCGTGCGCGTCGCAGCGGGCTCGAGAACACGATCGGATCGACCACGCCGCCCGGGGAGCGCTCGGCGATCAGACGCGCGAGCACCGGCTGCAGCGACGCCGCCTGGTCGACGCCGTCATCGGTGAGCGGGAGATCGGTCCGCCCGGTGTGTCGCCCGTTGACCGACCACTCGGTGGCGCCGTGGCGGACGAGCAGGACGGCGAGGGGGAGTGCAGCGGTCACGGGCCGCACGATAGAAGCCCGACCGAGGTGCTCACCGTGTTCGGGGATAGAACTGAGGTGATGTCCCGCTCGCAGACGTTCCGTTCGCTGCGGACCCGGAACGCGCGGCGGTTCTTCATCGGGCTCACCGTCAGCAACGTCGGCGCCTGGATCCAGTCGACCGCGATGAGCCTGCTCGTGTACCGGCTCACCGGCAAGGCCACCGACGTGGGCATCGCCCTGCTCGCGCAGTTCCTGCCGATGCTGCTGCTGGGGGTGTGGGCGGGCGCACTCTCCGACCGTGTCGACAAGCGGAAGATGGCGATCGTCACCCAGTCGGTGATGGGGGTGCAGGCCGTGGCGCTCGGCGTGCTCGAGCTCGCCGGACTGGTGGAGCTGTGGGTCGTGTACGCGGCCGCGCTCGTGCTCGGCATCGCCGGAGCGCTCGACAACCCCGCGCGTCGCGGTTACGTCGTCGAGCTCGTCGAGCCGGCCGACATCCCGAACGTGCTCGCGCTCAACACGGCGGTGATGACCGGCAGTCGCATCTTCGGTCCGGCGATCGCGGCGGCGCTCATCGGCCCGCTCGGCGCCGGCTGGCTGTTCATCCTCAACGGCATCACGTTCCTCGCGATCCTGTGGCCGCTGATCACCGCCGACGAGAGCGACCTGCACCGCTCGCCACCGGCGGCCCGTGGCGGCACGCCGGTGCGCGACGCGATCCGCTTCGTCGCCTCGAACCGTCGTCTCGCCACGATGTTCGTGGTGTTCACCATCGTCGGCACGTTCGCGTTCAACTACGGCGTCTCGCTGCTGAAGATCGCCGACGTCCGCTTCGGTGACGAGCGGCTCTTCGGCTGGCTCCTCGCCGTGACGAGCGTCGGCAGCCTGATCGGCTCGCTCTACTCGGCCGGCCGTGCGTCGATCGGCATGCGATTCTTCTTCTCCAGCATGATCGTGCTCGGCGTGAGCGGCATCGCGCTCGCGTGGTCGCCGAACGTGTGGGTCGCGTACCTGTTCGGGCTGCCGCTCGGTGCCGGCGGGGCGGCGCTCATCACCGCCATGAACAGCATCTCCCAGATGGAGTCGCCGCCACACATGCGGGGGCGCATCCTGGCGCTCGGAGCCGTCGCGTTCCTCGGCACCACGCCGATCGGCTCGCCGATCACCGGCTGGGTCGCCGACAACGTGAGCGCCGAGTGGAGCCTCGCGTACGGCAGCGTGTCGGCGATCGTGTGCGCGGTCATCGGTGCCGCGGTGCACCGTCGCAACGTGACACGTTTCGGTCTGCAGGATGCGACCGTCACCGTGGCTGCGGTGGACACTCGTCCCCGATGACCCGAGCCCGCTCGATCCTGTGGTTCCGTCGCGACCTGCGCCTCGACGATCTGCCCGCGCTCGCCGTGGCACACGCCCACGGTGACGTGACGCCGTTGTTCGTGGTCGACCCCGCCTTCTCGGCATCGGGTGCACCGCGGCGCGCTTTCATGGCGGCCGCGCTGCAGGCGCTCGACGACCGGATGGGTGGTGCCCTCGTGTACCGCCACGGCGACCCCGCCGCGGTGGTGCCGGCGTTCGCGGCCGAGGTGGGAGCCGACGTGGTCGTCGTGTCGCGCGACTTCGGCCCATACGGTCGGCGGCGCGATGCCGCGGTCGCCGAGCGGCTCGCCGCCGACGGACGTCGGTTGCAGGGCGTCGGCTCGCCCTACGCGGTCGACCCCGGCACCGTGGTGAAGAACGACGGCACGCCGTACGCGGTGTTCACCCCGTTCTCGAAGGCGTGGCTCGCGGTCGGACAGCCCCGCTGGGCCGAGCGGCGGGCGACGCCGGCCGTCGGCGACGTGAACTGGGTGGGCGCGCCCGACATCGCCTGCGACGGACCGCCCGCGGTGCCGGCCGTCGACTCCACGTTGCCGCCCGCCTCGGAGGCGTCCGCCCGCGATCGGTGGGCCGAGTTCCTGTCCGAGGGACTCGACCAGTACGACGACCGGCGCAACCAGCCGGCGCTCGACGGCACGAGTCGGCTCTCGCCCGCACTGCGGTGGGGCATCCTCCATCCGCTGCAGCTCATCGACGACCTCGGTCCGGTGCGCGCCCACGAGGTGTTCCGCAGCGAGCTCGCCTGGCGCGACTTCTACGCCGACGTGTTGTTCCGCCGACCGGAGACCGCATGGGAGAACCTGCAGCCCAAGATGGACGCGATGGTGGTCGACACCGACGCGCGGGCGAAGGAGCGGTTCGCCGCCTGGACCGAGGGCCGCACCGGCTACCCGATCGTCGACGCCGGTATGCGTCAACTGCTCGCCACCGGTTGGATGCACAACCGGGTGCGCATGATCGTCGCGAGCTTCCTGGTGAAGGACCTGCACCTGCCGTGGCAGTGGGGTGCACGCCACTTCATGCGCCACCTCGTCGACGGCGACCTGGCCTCGAACAACCACGGGTGGCAGTGGGCGGCCGGCACCGGCACCGATGCGGCCCCGTACTTCCGGGTGTTCAACCCGACGAGCCAGTCGGAACGCTTCGACCCCGACGGCGAGTACCTGCGGCGATGGGTGCCCGAACTGCGCGACGTGGGCGGCGTCGCGGTGCACGCGCCCGACGGGCTACTGCGCCCGGCCGACTACCCGCCGCCGATCGTCGATCACGCCGCAGAACGTGACGAGGCGTTGCGCCGGTACAAGTCGCTGGGGGCTGCCGCTCGCTAGCCTGTTCCCACTGCCGCCCGAGCCCAACGCCACGAGCTTCAGAGGTCTGACGAGGGTATTGACATGCTGGACGAACGCAAGACAGCCATCCTGCGGGCGATCGTGCACGAGTACATCGCCACGGCACAGCCCGTCGGGTCCACCCACATCGCCAAGGCGTCGGGGGTGAACGTCAGCTCGGCCACCGTCCGCAACGAGATGGCGGTGCTGGAGCAGGAGGGGTACCTCGTGCAGCCGCACACGTCGGCGGGCCGCATCCCCACCGACAAGGGCTACCGCCTGTTCGTCGACACGCTCGCCGCCCCCGGTCCGCTCGACACCAACACCAGCCAGCGTGTCGGCGAGTTCTTCGACGCCACCCACGGCCGGCTCGAGGAGATGCTGCACCAGACGTCGAACTTGTTGGCCCAGCTCACCCACCATGCGTCGCTCGTGGTCGGCCCGGCGCACGAGCGCTCGGTCATCCGTTCGGTGCAGGTCGTGGGGCTCTCGGCCCGGGTCGCCGTCGTGGTCGCCGTGCTGTCGAACGGCACCGTCGAGAACGAGACCATCGAGTTCGCCCGCGACATGTCCGAGCTGCGGGTGGGTGCCGCGAGCAGCCATCTCCAGCGGGTGCTCACCGGCCGGGCGCTCGAGCACGGCGACAGCCCGTCGAGCGGCGATCCCGAGGTCGACGAGATCTGTGCCGCGGCGCAGTCGGCACTGCTCGGTGCCGGGCAGCGCGAGCCGGTGTTCGTGGGCGGCACGTCGGTGGTGGCCCAGTCGTTCGACGCCGTCGACACGGTCCGCCAGGTCTTGCAGACCCTCGAGCAGCAGTACGTGATGGTCTCCCTCGTGCGCGATGTGCTGAGTCGGGGACTGTCGGTCGCGATCGGCACGGAACACGGCGTGGAACCCCTCGCCGCGTGCTCCGTGGTGGTGGCTCCGGTGGTGGTCGACGGCGAGCACGTCGGCACCGTCGGCGTCCTCGGTCCGACGCGCATGAACTACCCTCAGGCGCTGGCCACGGTCGAGGTGGTCAGCGAACGACTCGGCAAGCATCTCGGCGAAGGGGCTGGCTGAACGTGGCCGACTACTACGAACTGCTCGGTGTGGCGCGCAACGCCAGCCCGGACGAGCTCAAGAAGGCGTACCGCAAGCGCGCCCGCGAACTGCATCCCGATGCCAATCCTGGTGATGCCGCGGCCGAGGAGCAGTTCAAGCAGGTGGCCAAGGCCTACGAGACGCTGAGCGATCCCGATGCCCGCGCCCGCTACGACCGCTTCGGCGAGGCCGGCGTCGGTGGCGCCGCCGGCGGCCCGAACCTCGGTGACATGTTCGGCGGGGGAGGCCTGGGCGACCTGTTCGACGCCTTCTTCGGCCAGCAGGGCGGCGGCGGTTTCGGTGGCCGTGGCGGCCCGTCCGGTCCGCCGCGCGGACAGGATCTCGAGGTCGTCGCCGACATCTCGCTCGAGCAGGCCGTGTTCGGCGCCACCATGCCGGTCACCGTCCGCACCGCGGTCCGCTGCGACGACTGCGCCGGCAGCGGTGCGGCCGAGGGCACCAAGCCGGTCACCTGCAGCGAATGCAACGGCCGTGGCCAGGTGCAACGCGTCCGTCAGAGCCTGCTCGGCCAGATGGTCACCACCTCCGCCTGCCCTCGTTGCGGCGGCGTCGGCCAGGTGATCGCCAGCCCGTGCCACACCTGTAGCGGCGACGGTCGCGTGGTGACCGAGAAGACCTATCAGGTCGACATCCCGGCCGGTGTCGACACCGGGTCGACGTTGCGGCTCACCGGTCGCGGTGCGGTGGGACCGCGCAACGGCTCGGCCGGCGACCTGTACGTGCACATCCGCGTGGCGGCGCACGAGCGCTTCGTCCGCGACGGCGACGATCTGTTCGTCGATCTCCCCGTGTCGATCGCGCAGGCGTCGCTCGGTACCAAGTTCCTGCTGCCCACGCTCGACGGTGACGAGGAGATCGTGGTGCCCGCCGGCACCCAACCCGGCAAGGAGTTCGTCATCCGCGGCCGCGGTGTCACCCGGCTCCAGGGCCGTGGTCGTGGCGACCTGCGGGTGCGGGTGAAGGTGGAGGTGCCCACCAAGCTCACCGATGCCGAGGTCGATCTGTTGCGTCGGTTCGCGGAGGGTCGCGGGGAACACGTGCATGCCGAGCAGGGCCTGTTCTCCCGCATAAAGTCTGCGTTCTCATGAACCCGTTGTTGCGCAACTCCGAGGCGCACGTCTTCGTCGAGTCGCTGTCGTCGCCACAGCTCGCGTTCGAGGACGAGCACCATCTCGATCGGTCCCTCCGGCTCGAGGAGACCGATCCCGTGTCGGTCAGCGACGGGCAGGGGAGATGGGCCACGGCCACCTGGAGCCGGCGCCGCGGGTTGGAGCTCACGAGCCAGATCCACGCCGAGCCCGAGCGTCCGAGCCTCACGATCGGGTGCGCGATCCCGAAGGGTGATCGGCCCGAACTGGTGGTCCAGAAGCTCACCGAGCTCGGGATCAACCGGATTGCGTTCTTCGAGACCTCACGCTCCGTGGTGCATTGGGACGCAGAGCGGCGGTCGAAGCAGAGCGAGCGGCTCAACCGGATCGCCCGCGAGGCGGCGATGCAGAGTCGCCGCACGTACCTCCCGCGGCTCGAGTTCACGACCTTCGCACGGCTCATCGAGCAGAACGGGATGGCGATCGCCGAGCCGGGTGGCCGCGACCCGATCGATGCGGTGGTGACGGGCATCCTGATCGGTCCCGAGGGTGGCTTCGATCACGACGAGCTCGACTTCGCGGTGCCGAAGATCGGCCTCAGCCGCCACATCCTGCGGGTGGAGACGGCTGCGATCGTCGCTGCGGCGATGCTGGTCAACTCCCACAACTGACCGATCCACCGAGCTGCACACGCCCGCCGTCGGTGGCCGGTGTGCCCCCGCCGACCGGCCGCATCTCACGCCACGTGACATCGCCGTCGCCGGCCCCGACGCCTCCGTCATCACCCGTCGCCACCCTTCGTCGCGTCACCACCACCGCTCGGACCCTGTGTGGTCGGTACGATCGCACACCGTGGGGGAGTGCTCGTCTTGACGGTTTGTTGACAGCGGTTGGTGTTGAGACCAACACTCCCCGTTGTTTTTCTGCGCGGGATGTGGCAATATGCCCGCTGTTCGATGACGTTCGACGGCGGACGGGCACCACCGACGCAAGCCAGGGAGAGCGGGTAAGCGCAATGCGAGACTTCGACGACGACGATGTCCATTCGTCGCCATACAGCCGCAAGGTCGGTGAGCGCCTGCGCGTGATCCGTCGCCAGAAGCGGCTGTCCCTCCAGGAGGTGGAGGCCAACAGCGGTGACGAGTTCAAGGCGTCCGTGCTCGGTGCCTACGAACGTGGCGAGCGGGCCATCTCGGTGCCCCGCCTCGAGCGCCTGGCCAAGTTCTACAACGTGCCGGTCGACCAGCTGCTGCCTCGCGAGGACATCTCGATCCCGGCCGAGAACGATCCGGCCGCGTCACGCAAGATCGCGATCGATCTCGTCAAGCTCGGCCAGCTCAGCGGCCAGCCGTTCGAGATGCTCATCCGGTTCCTCAAGATGATCCAGGTGCAGCGCCAGGACTTCAACGGCAAGGTCATCACCGTTCGCGGCGACGACACCCGGGCCATCGCGGCGATGCTCGACGTGCCGGTCGACCAGTGCGGCGAGCGCCTCGACGCGCTCGACCTGCTGTTCCACCCCTGATCCACGTCTGATCCGCGCCTGATCCGCGTCTGATCCACAGGGCGACCTCGTCGCTACCGCGCGCCCGCGCCCGGTGTCCCGTAGCGTGACGCCTCGGTGAGCAACCAGGACCCCGACGCCTTCGGCGTCTACGTGCACATCCCGTTCTGTGCCAAACGGTGCGACTACTGCGCGTTCGCCACCTGGACCGACCGGAACCACCTGCAGGACGACTATCTCGCCGCGCTCCGCGCCGACATCGAGCGCAGCGTGCAGCGCCCCGCCACCACGGTGTTCGTCGGCGGCGGCACGCCCACGATGGTCGACCCGGTCGGCCTCGCGTCCGTGATCGCTGCGATCCCGCGCGTCGAGGGACCGTGGGGAGTTGGCGCCGAGGTCACGGTCGAGTGCAACCCCGACGACGTCACCGCCGAACTGCTCGACGCCTATCTGGCCGCCGGTGTCAACCGGGTGAGCATCGGCGTGCAGTCGATGGTGCCCGAGGTACTGGTGTCGCTCGGTCGCTGGCATCAGCCCGACAACGTCGTGCGTGCCGTCGAACTGGTGAAGGCAGCGGGTGTCCCCACCTGGAACATGGACCTCATCTACGGCGGGGCCGGCGAGACCCTCCAGCGGTGGGAGCACACGGTGCGGCGAGCGCTCGAGCTCGAGCCGCCGCACGTGTCGGCCTATGCCCTGACGGTGGAGGCCGGCACCCCGCTCGCGGCGCAGCCCGAACGTCACCCCGACGACGACGACCTGGCCGACAAGTACGAGCTGGTCGACGACCTCTTCGCCGCGGCCGGTCTCGAGAACTACGAGGTGAGCAACTGGGCGCGCCCCGGCCACGAGTCGCGCCACAACCGTCTGTACTGGCTGCAGCGCGACTACCTGGGCTTCGGCTCGGCCGCGCACTCGCACCGCGCGGGGCGCCGCTGGTGGAACCTGCGTACCCCCGAGCGGTACATCGCCGCGGTCGAGGCCGGCGAGTCGACCGAGGCGTCGGGGGAGACCCTCGACGACGAGACCCGGCGCATCGAGGGCCTCCAGCTGGCCCTGCGTATGCGTGAGGGCATCCCGGCCGACGCCTTCGATCCGGCCGATCTCGACGAGCTCACCCGGTTGGACGAGTTGTTGGTGGTGCACGACGGTCGGGCCACGCTCACCCGTCGCGGGCGCCTGCTCGCCAACGCCGTCTCGCTGCGGCTCCGCTGAGCACCGGAGCCACCCGGCTCGTACGATCGCCCGGTGACCTCGAATCCAGCCACGCAACGCTTCGAGTCGGCCGCACTGCTCGGCGGCGATCGCGACCTGGCCCGTTCCACCGCTGCGGCCGCTCGTGGTGGCGACGCCCAGGCCGCCGCCGATCTCGCTGCGCTGTGGGTGCATGTCGCAGCGGTGGCGCCTGAACGACTCGCCGACTGTTACGACGCAGCGGCAGAGGGGTGGTTCGGTCGTCCGTCCACCACGCTCCCGATCGAACCGCCCGCCGTGCCCTCGACCGCGACCGACACGCCGCCCGATGCGTTCTGGACCTCGTTCTGGGATCTGGTGCTCGACGAGAACACGGGCAGGGACGCGGGCGACATCACCACCCGCACGGCGGCGCTGGCCGGGATGGTCGACGAGTCGTTCCGCCGGCGGATCGCCGCGACGTCGCTCGCGTTCCCGGGCGTCGCCGAAGCGGCGGCGGCCGGTGATCCGGTGCCGTTCGCGCTCTCGCAGGTCGAGGGCCATCCAGCGGGATCCCTCGCCGGGCATCTGCACTGGTTGGTGGTCGAGAAGGGCTTCGATCTGGAGGTGCTCGACCGGAGCGCGCTCGACCTGTCGTCGCTCCCCGTGCCGCTCGGGTATCTCAACTCGCGCATCCTGCAGTGCCACGACATCTGGCACGAGGTGGGCGGGTTCGACACCACGGTCCTCCACGAGATCGCGATCTCCGGGTTCCAGCTCGGACAGTTCGGCCACCACTACTCGTCGATGTTCCTCGCCGTCACGGCGAGCAAGGTGGCGCTCACGCAACCTGCGGCCGTCGAGCTGATCTTCGACATGGTGCTCGCCGGCTGGCTGCACGGACGTGAGACGCCCGCGCTGCTGGGCGTGCCGTGGGAGCAGATGTGGCACGAGCAGGTCGACGAGATCCGAACCCGCCTCGGCGTGTCGGCGTTCAGTTCACCCCACCCGGCCGACCTGATCGAACAGTTGCTCGCCGGCTGACGACACCCGTCCCGGCGCCGACGAGCGGTTGTCGCGCCGTTGGCCGACGGCCGGCGCAGCCACCCGCCGAT
>JAPLAA010000004.1 GCA_026393475.1 Actinomycetota bacterium | reverse complement strand
GCAGGAAGCCATCGAAGTGCAGGACCTGTACCTCGAGGGCAAGAAGGACGAAGCGGCCGCGGCGCTGCCCGGCGAATGGCTCGAACTGGCGAACCTCGTCGGCCCGCAGAGCTACATCCACGAGCGCGTCGGCGCGTTCAAGGAGGCCGGTGTCACGGTGCTGTCGGTGAACCCGGTGGGTCCCGACGCGGTGAAGCAGGTCGAGACGCTGCGCGAGATCGTCGACAGCGTCGGCTGATCAGACGACCGGACGTCGAGTCCTCGAACGGGGCGGCACCAGCGGTGCCGCCCCGTTTCGCGCACGAAGCGGGCGACGTGGGTGCGGCGCTGCCCGGGCGGGGCGGATCAGATGGCGGTGATGGCAGCTGCTCGGATGGCGCGGCGGAAGATCTTGCCCGAGTCGGTGCGGGGCAGCGGCTCGTGGACCAGGCGCAGATGTCGAGGCACCTCGTAGGGCGCGAGCGTCGTCGCCAGGAAGGCGCGGAGCTCGTCGGCCGTCGTCGACCCGTCGACATAGACGGTGGCGCCGACCTCTTCACCGAGCCGCTCGTCGGGTACCGCGTACACCGATGCCTCGCGCACCTCGGGGTGCGCCAGGATCGCCGCTTCGACGTGACCGCACCCGATGTTCTCGCCGCCCCGGATGATCAGGTCCTTGATCCGGTCGACGATGTACATGTACTCCTCGTCGTCGATCACCGCGACGTCACCGGTGCGGAACCAGCCCCCGTCGACGAACACCTCGGCGTCGACCTCGGGCCGGTTCCAGTAGCCGACGAACAGGCTCGTGCCGCGCACCAGCAGTTCACCGCGTTCGCCGGCGGGCAGCGGTCGCCCCGCGTCGTCGACGACGCAGATGTCGAGCACGGCGAGGCACCGTCCGGCCGAGCCGGGATGTGCGAGGTAGTCGTCGCCGCCGATCAGCGTGCCGATCGCGTTCGTCTCGGTCATGCCCCACCCGGTGCCCGGCGCGGCAGAGGCGAAGGCGTCGTCGATCTGGCGGACCTGTTCGGGCGCCCGTGCGGCACCGCCGCCGCCGACGCTGCGCAACGAGCTGAGGTCGCGGTCGGTCGTGCGGGCCTCGCGCACGAGGTCGCCGGTCATCGCCGGCGGCGCGCTGATCGCCGTCACCCGTTCGCGCTCGACCAGTGCCGCAGCCACGGCGGGATCCCAGCGCGACATGCAGACGATGGTCCGCTGCGCCCGGTACGAGGCGAGGAACACGGCGTGCAGTCCCAGCACGTGGAACAGCGGCACCCCGAGGAGTGCGACGGGGCGGTTGCCTTCGTCGTCGAGCGCCTTGGCCGGGGCATCGGTGGCCACGAGGCCGGCCTGCACGGCGCCTTCGAGCTCCCACGACATGAGCGCCGACACGATGTTGCGGTGGGTCGACACGACTCCCTTCGGGCGCCCGGTCGAGCCCGACGTGTAGAGGATCGTGGCCGGGTCGTCCGGCCCGATCGGCGCATCGAGCACCTCGCCGGCAGCGCCGACGCTCGCGGCGTCGACACGGCTGGCGGCGTCGAGCCAGGCCGAGACCGGGAGCACCCGATGCGGTCCGCAGGTGGTCCGATCGGTGCGCGTCGCGACGACCGTCAGGTCAGCCGGTGTGTCGGCGGTGGGCGCTGCCGCGAGGCGATCCATCCGGTCGCCGTCGGCGAACAACACCCTGGCCCCGCAGTCGTTCAGGCCGTACAGCATCTCGTCGGTCTGCCACATCGAGTTCATCGCGACGGCGATCGCGCCGATCGAGGTGATCGCCTGGAATGCCAGCATCCACTCGGGGAAGTTCCGCATCGAGATCGCCACCCGGTCGCCTGGTCGCACACCGAGGTCGACGACGAGCCCGCGGGCGATGCGCGTCGCCCGTTCGTGGACCTCGGCGAACGTGAGCCGCTCGTCCTCGAACACGAGGAAGGTCCGGTCGCTGACGCTCGCCCGATAGAGATCGCGCATGGAGGCGGGTGCGTTGGCGTAGACGCGTCGCTGTCCGCGTGGCCCGTCGATCTCCGTCAGTTCGTAGGGCTGACCGACTGCGGTGAGGGCGACGATGCCCGCCCGACGTGCTGCAGCGCTGGGGCCGGTCGGCAGGATCGGGGCGGAGTCGGACATGGAGCGATGTTGCCACTTCCCACCTGCTCCTTGTCCCGTCGGGCGATCAGCGTCGGGCGATCAGCGTCGGGCGATCAGCGTCGGGCGATCAGCGCACGAGCGTCCAGACGCGCACCGGCTCGCTGAAGCCCTTGAGGCTGCGGCGGCCGGCTGGTTCGAAGCTCATCGACGGCGCGTCGTGCGCGACGCGGCTGTCGACGAGCACCTCGCCCGGGATCGCGATGTCGGCGATGCGCGAGGCCAGGTTGACCACGGGGCCGAAGAGGTCGCCACCACTCGCGACGACCTCGCCGTACGCGAGGCCACCGCGGGCAGGGATGTCGGCGGGTGCGGCCTCGGTGAGCGCGAGCGCGATCGCACAGGCTGCCTCGGCATGGATCGCCGAGAACATCACCTCGTCGCCGATCAGCTTGATCACGCGGCCGTCGTGGTCGCCGACGATGCCGTTGGCGCGCATCTCGAAGTCGACGACGAGGTCGCGCAACTCGCGCGGGGTGAGCGAGCTCGACCGTTCGGTGAACCCGCTGAGGTCGACGAACCCGATCGCGAGCGGCACGGTCTCGTAGTCGTCGCTGTCGCGTCGGGCCAGGCGCGTCCGCTGGGTCGAGATCTCGATGTGGCTGAGGAACATCGGGGCGAAGATGCCGGTCGACACCTGGGCGAGTTCGATCGCGAAGAGGTTCGCCTTCGCCATCTCGAGTTCGTTCGACGTGCCGTCGGCCTTCAGCGGTGCCTCGACGTCGCGCAGGAACATCTCGCCCGCTGCGTCGGCGATGCGCCGCATCGAGGAGCCGAGCACGGTGGAGAACCGCAGCACCTCGTCGCGGCTGAAGAACGTGGACGCCGCCTTGAAGATCTCGAACAACGTGACGTCGCCGTCGGTGAGGTCGGGCTCGTCGTCGCCGACGGCCGGCAGCCCCGACGCCCGACGGACGTCGCGTACCAACTGCACGTCGATGTCGAGCCTCGCTGCCAGTTCTCGCGGGCTGAGGCGGGGTCCGGGTCGGATGGCGAGGTCGCCGGCCGCCGAGTTCAACTGTCCCTGCCGATCGGCGTCGACCATCGCGGCGATCGTGACGCCGCGGCCGTCCATCCATGCGAGCAACTCGCGTCGCCCGTCGGCATTCGCCGCGTCGACGTCGAGGAGTCCCGCGTCGATCCACCGCTGTTCGTCGGGATGTCCGGCCACGTCGCCGACGGTAGTCCCGCCTATCGTGCCCGCATGATCGTCATCGCCGGATCCCTCACCATCGACCCTGCCCAGCGCGACGCCGCGATCGCGGCGGCCACCGAGATGATGGCGGCCACCCTGCAGGAGCCGGGGTGTCACGCCTACCAGTTCTCGTTCGCGATGGACGATCCGTCGAAGGTGTGCATCTTCGAGGAGTGGGAGGACCAGGCGGCGCTCGACCTGCACTTCGCCGCACCGCACATGGCCGCGTTCGGTGCCAAGGCCGGCGCGTTCATCACGGGCCGGGGCAGCTTCACCAAGTACGAGATCGCGTCCAGCGGTCCGCTGTTCTCCTGAATCGGGCGGCACCGTCATGGCGAACGTCCTCATCACCGGGTGCAGCACGGGCTTCGGCGAACTCGCCGCGCTCACCTTCGCCGATCGCGGGCACACCGTGGTCGCCACCATGCGCACGCCGGGCAAGTCGGCAGCGCTGAACGCCCGGCCCGACATCCACCAGATCGCCCTCGACGTGTGTTCCACCGAGAGCGTCGAGGCCGCCGTTGCGGCAGCGATCGCCGCTGCCGGTTCGATCGACGTGTTGATCAACAACGCCGGCATCGAGGTGTTCGGTGCCGTCCACCTCCTGAGCGACGACGAGGTCTTCCGCCAGTTCGACACCAACGTCACCGGCGTGATCCGCATGGCGCGCGGCGTCGTGCCGCACTTCCTCGCGCAGGGCCACGGCACGATCGTCAACGTCGGCTCGGTCGCGGGTCTGGTCGGTGCGCCCTACAGCGGCGTGTACGCCGCCAGCAAGCATGCGGTGGAGGCCCTCACGGAGGCGCTGCACTTCGAGCTGTCGCACCGCGGCATCCGTGTGCACGTGGTCGAGCCCGGTCAGTTCGCGACGGCGCTCGGCGCCAACTCGCTCAGTGCGGCAGCGATGCCCGAGGGGTCCGACGACCACGCCCGCTGGCAGCGGTTCCGCACGGCGCAGCGGTCGCTGGTGAACGGCGAGCCGGCACCGGCGCAGATCGTCGCCGACGCGATCTACGCAGCGGCGACGGACGAACCGGCGACGCTCCGCCACCCGGTGGGCGCCGACGCCGACCTCATCGTCGCCACGAAGGGCTCGATGAGCTTCGAGGAGTTCGACACCACGATGCGCACGGTCCTGAACTGGCACGAATGACCCTTCGCTGAATCCGGGCCGTCGGCAGGCGACTACGTTCGCCCGCATGACGACACATGCATTCGGAGGATCGGTCGAGTCGGGCTGGGAAGCCGTCGAGACGGCGTTCCGTGCCAACTTCGAGCGCGACGAGGAGACCGGCGCCTCGGTGGCGATCTACCACCGCGGCCGGCCGGTCGTGCACCTGTGGGGTGGCTCGTTCGACGGGGGCGACCGCGCCTACGACGACACGACCCTGCAGCTCGTGTTCTCCACCACCAAGGGCATCGCCGCGATCGCCGTGGCGATCTGTGCCCAGCGCGGCCTGATCGACTACGACGCTCCCGTGTCGAAGTACTGGCCCGAGTTCGCCGCGAAGGGCAAGGGCGAGGCGACCGTCGCCCAGCTGCTCAGCCACCAGTGCGGCCTGTTCAGCGTGCAGGGCGAGATCAGCCTCGCCGAGGCGCTCGACTGGGACACGATCACGGCCCGCCTCGCGGACACCGAGCCCGAGTGGCCGATCGGTTCCACACACGGCTACCACGCACTCACCTACGGCTGGCTCGCCGGCGAGCTCGTCCGCCGTGTCGACCCCGAGCACCGCAACATCGGTCGCTTCGTCGCCGAGGAGATCGCCGGCCCGACCGGCACCGAGGTGTACATCGGGCTGCCGGAGGCGCTCGAGTCGCGGGTGGCGCCGATCATGGGCTCGCCGATCGCATCGGGCGAGGGCATGGACCCTGCCGTGAAGGCGATGATCGAGATGTTCATGGGCCCGGGCACCAACGGTGGCCGGGCCCTGTCGCTCAACGGCGCCTTCACCGGCGACGGCGTGTTCAACAGTCGCGAGGTGCACGCGGCCGAGATCCCTGCGGCGAACGGCATCACCAACTCGATCTCGCTCGCCAAGGTGTACGCCTCCACGTTCGCCACCGTCGACGGCGTGAAGCTGCTCGACGACGACGTGGTCGCGCGGGCGAGCGTGACGGTCACCCCCGACAACGAACCCGATGCGTGCCTCATCATGCCCACCACGTTCGGCATGGGATTCATGACCCACGGCCCGTTCACGCCCTACGCCGGGCCCGGCTCGTACGGCCACCCCGGCGCCGGCGGCTCGGTCGCCTTCGCCCAGCCCGAGCGAGAGCTGGCCTTCGCCTACGTGATGAACCAGCCGGCCTCGAACCTCGCCAACGACGCACGTGCCCAGCACCTCGTCGACGCGGCCACCACGATCATCGACGGTCACTGAGGATCGTCCACATGGACATCGACCTGATCTCCACGGCCAACTTCGAGCTCACCCACCCGTGGGCGCAGTACGCGTGGCTGCGCGAGAACGCGCCCGTGCACTGGCATGCCGAGGCCGACGGGCCGGGCTTCTGGGCGATCACCAAGTACGACGACATCCGCACCGTCAGTCGTCAGCCGGGCACGTTCAGCTCGTACGCGCGCGGCACGATGCTCGCCGAGCCCGACGAGATGAACCTCGCTGCCGGTCGGCAGATGATGCTCAACATGGACCCGCCGCAGCACGACCGGTTCAAGCTGCTCGTCAGCCGGGGCTTCACGCCGAAGAACTCGCAACTCCTGGCCGACCGCATCGCCGAGTTGGCCACCGAGATCGTCGACGACGTCGTCGATCGGGGTGAGTGCGACTTCGTCACCGACATCGCCGGCCGCTTGCCGTCCGCGCTGATCGCCGAGCTGATGGGCATCCCGCGTGCCGACGGCGAGCGCCTCTACGAGCTCACCGAGATCATGCACACCACCGACGACGCGGTCGCTCCTCCGGAGAAGAAGGGCGCGGCGATCATGGAGATGCTCATGTACGCGCAGTCGGTCGCGGAACAGAAGCGGACGAACCCGGGTGACGACATCGCGTCGGCGCTCGTGCAGGCCGAGGTCGACGGCGACCGGCTCACCGACGGCGAACTGCAGTGGTTCTTCCTGCTGCTCGTCAACGCCGGTGGCGACACCACGCGCAACCTGCTGGCTGCCGGTCTGCAGGCGCTGTTCGACCACCCCGACCAGTACGCCCGGTTGGCGGCCGACCTCTCGCTGGTGCCGCCGGCGGTGGAGGAGATGCTGCGCTGGACCACGCCCGTGGTGCACTTCCGCCGCACCGTGATGCACGACGTCGAGATGCGCGGCACGCAGTTGCGCGAAGGCGACAAGGTGATGGTGTTCTACGGCTCGGCCAACCGCGACGCCGACGTGTTCGACCGGCCCGACACCTTCGACGTCGGCCGCACGCCCAACCCGCACATGGCCTTCGGTGGGGGAGGCCCGCACCTGTGTCTCGGGATGCACGTCGCCCGCATCGAGATCCAGGCGATGGTGCGCGAGATGCTCACCCGTCTGCCGGGCATCCGGTCGGCCGGCGATCCCGAGCCGATGGCCAGCAACTTCATCGCCGGCGTCCACTCGATGCCCGTCGCCTGGAACACCTGACCCGACGATGGTCGGCCCGACGGGCCTCGTCAGGTCTCGTCGAGCAGCGCGGCGAGTTTGGCCGGCGCGATCTGGCGATAGGCGTCGATCACGATCGCACCGATCTCGTCCCAGTCGAGGTCGGTGACGTCATCGGTGTCGAGGTACACACCGAGCCAACCCTTCACGCCCACGTACGGCGGGCGGAAGAAGCGCTCGGGTTCCTGCTCGACCAGTTCGGCCATGACGCCCGGGGGAGCAGCACACCACAACCCCAGCCGGTCGTCGTGGTGGTGATCGCTCATCTGCACGAACACCTTCTTGCCGCGGACGAACCAGGTGCACTCACCATGGCTCAACCGCTCGGTCACCTCGGGCAGCGCCATGCACCGCTGTCGCACCAGTTCGGTGATCGCGGGGTTCGACGGGCGTTCCATCGCCCGCTCCTATCGATGCGACCGGACGTCGGTCACCGCCGAAGCCCTGCCACGCGCTCGATGACGGCCTCCGCCTCGGCGACCATGCGGCGGACGATCTCACCCGCGGGGACGAGGCCCTCGATCGCGCCGACGCCCTGACCGGCCGGCATGAACTCCTTGGTGACGTCGACCACGGTGTCGCTCGGGTATCCGAGGTGGTTCACCCCCGCCTTGCCGGAGGCGATCGCCTGCTGCGGGAACGGCAGCAGCTCGTCGGGATGCTGCTCGTAGTGGGCGGTCCAGTCGTTGCGGACCACGCGGCACGTCTTGCCGGTGAAGGCCCGGCTGATGACGGTGCCGTCCTCGGCCAGACCGATCAGCTGCTCCTTGTATCCCTGCACCGCACGGGCTTCGGGCGTTGCGATGAAGCGGGTGCCGATCCACACGCCGTCAGCGCCGAGCGACAGCGACGCAGCGAGTCCACGTCCGTCGAACAGGCCGCCGGCAGCGACGACCGGCACCTTGTCGCCGACGGCGTCGACCACCTGCGGCACGAGCGCCATGGTGGCGACGGTGCCGGTGTGGCCACCGCCTTCGGTGCCCTGGGCGACGACGAAGTCGACACCGCTCGCGACCGCGCTCACCGCGTGACGCACCTTGCCGCACATGCTGCCGACGAGGACGTTGTTCGCGTGCAGCAGGTCGATCACCTCACGGGGGACGCCGAGACCGGCGACGAAGATGCTCGCCCCGCCCTCGATCACGCTCTGGATGCCACGCTCGACCTGCCCCGGCAGGGCGGTGAGGAGGTCGACGCCGATCGGCTTGCTGGTGAGGGCGCGGGCCTTGGCCATCTCCTCGGGCAGTTCCTCCGCGCTCATCGTGGAGGCGCCGAACGTGCCGATGCCACCGGCCTCGCTCACCGCGGCGACGAGCTCGTGATAGCTCACGCCACCCATCCCGGCGAGCATCACCGGGTGCTCGATACCCAACATCTCCGTCAGTCGCGTCTGCATGCCGCCACCGTAGCCACCACCCTCAGACCAACCCGAGTGCCAGCCGTCCACCCGAGTGCGACCGGCCCAGCCGAGTGTCAGCCAGCCACCCGAGGCCTCGGAGCACCCCCGGGTGCGCCGCTGGCACTCGGGTCGTCTTCACCGTTGGCGGCCGTGAGTGATGAGCAATGGCGATAGCTTCCGCCACGCATCCCCTGAACACGTCTTTGGTCCAGGAGCGGATGCATGAACGATCTCACCCCTGCCGCGCTCGCGGCTTTCGCCTCGCGACATGGTGCGGCGACCACCTCGATGTTGAGAAAGGCCGGCATCGGCAAACGGCGACTCGCTCGCCTGGTCGACGACCAACTGGTCATCCGTGTGTCCGAGCAGGTCTTCCGTTTGGCGGGCACCTCGAGAACGCTCGAGCAACGATGCGTCGAGCTGTGCCTTGCCCACCCCAGGGGCTTTCTGACCGGTCCGACCGGCGGCATGCTGCGCGGGCTTCGACGCCTGGGGCCGGCGAGCGAGATCCACTTCTCGGCACCACATGGTCATCATGTGGATGTCGTCGACGGCGTCCGCCTGCGACAGAGCACGAAGGTGTTCCCGTGGCACATCGAGCAGCGTGCCGATGGACTCATTGTGGCCTCGCCGGCCAGGCTCGCGTTCGACCTCTCCGTCGACCTGTCTCCTATCGACCACGCCTCCGTTGTCGAGCAACTCGTCGCGCAGCATCGACTGACCCCGGCCGATCTCCGCCGCATCGGACACGAACTCGTCCACCCGGCGCGCCGCGGCTCGGCGCAGTTCGTCGCGATGTTGGAGCACCGCATCGGCGGCGGCGCAGCAGAGTCGCACGGAGAAGTACTCATTGGTCAGGGACTCGTGGTCCGCGGCGTTCCGGTCGTTGCGCAGTATCCGATCGTGCTCCCAGGAGGTGGGCGGATCCGTTTCGATCTCGCCGTGCCGTCGATGAAGTGGGCGGTCGAGGTGGATGGCTTCGACACGCACTTCCAGCTGGCTGGCGGGACGAACGACCGACGTCGGGATCGGAAGAGTCACGTCATCGGTTGGCAGGTGGAGCGAGTGTCGCCGCTCGACCTCACCGACATCGATGGGGTGTGCGACGAGTTGGCGGACCTGTACCACCGGCGCTGTCACACCGTCGCAGGTGCGCCTCCGCAGCGATCGAGCGAGGACATCCGAGTGTTGGCGGAACACCCGGGTGTGCTCGGAAACCTCGGGTGAGTCGCTGCCACTCGCCTGGGCCGGTCGCACTCGGGTGGGCGGCTGGCACTCGGATGCGGTCTTCGGATGCGGGTCAGGCGGGGTGGCGGTAGGGGCCGGGGCGGCGCAGCAGGGCTCGGTGCCAGCGGCTCGGGGTGAGCAGCACCGCCCGGGGCTCGTCCTCGAACATCCAGCGGGCGAAGTTGCGGCGGGTCCAGGCGTTGGCGTCGACGAGCCGGATCGCGCCGCGTGCCCCGCGCTCGTGTGCGAGCCACTTGGTGAGCGTGGCCGACATGCAGTGATCGGCGAGCAGGTGGTGGCGCACCGCATGCTCGTAGTGCGCACGGACGACGTGCGGTTCGAGCGCACCGCCGGCGAGCATCGCCTCGGCCGCGAGGCGTCCGGTGAGCACGGCCTGGCCGATGCCCTCGCCGGTCATCGTGTCGGTGGCTCTCGCCGCGTCGCCGACGAACAGGGTGCGGTCGGCGGTGAGCGTGGCACGGTCGATACCGGCGGGGATGGGCCACGCGGTGTGCCGGTCCTCGAGCTCGACGTCGGGACCGAGCGCCTCCGCGATGTGCGGCCGCCGGAGCAGGTCGGTCCACAGGTCCTTCATGTCCTGCACCTTCAGATCGCCACCGCGTTGGATGCCGAAGCCGATGTTGGCGCGCCCGTCGGGGAGCGGGAAGCTCCACATGTAGCCGGGCAGCAGATCGGGCTCGAACCACACGTACAGGCGCTCGCGTGCCGTGCCGGTGACGTCGCGGGCGTACTGGCGGAAGGCGTGCCACTCGCCGAGGTAGCCGGGCTCGGCCAGCCCGAGCAGCTTGCGGGTGGGCGACCACATGCCGTCGGCCGCGATCACGAATCGGCTGCGCACCAACAGCGACACGCCCTCGCCCGCATCGGACGCCGTCACTCGGAACGTCGTGTCGACATGATCGCCGTGCTGCTCGATGCCCGTGATCGCCCAGCCCTCGTGGAGTTCGGCACCGTCGCGAACGGCCATCGCCACGAGCGCCGCATCGAGCTCGCGGCGCGGTGTGGTGGCGGCGAACATCCCGTCGGGGCCGGACGGCAGCGGCACGCACACCTCGCGCCCCGACGGCGACCGCAGCCACGCTGCGTCGACGGTCTGCCAGTTGGGCACGTCGGCCGGGTCGAGGCCCAGCGAGTCGAGCTCGCGCAGGGCGAGCGTGGTGAGGCCGTCGCCGCAGCACTTGTCGCGGGGGAACGCGGCCCGGTCGGCGAGCAGCACCCGCCGTCCGGCCCGAGCCAGCAGCATGGCCGCGGTCGCACCGGCGGGCCCGGCGCCGACGATCACCACGTCGGCCACGAGCTCTGGTGCCACGGTGGGTGCAGGAGCGGGTGAGACCTCGGGCGCAGCGACGGCGCGGGCGGGCTCGTTCACGTTCGACATCGCTGATGGAGGTTACGGGCTGGTCGCGATGCCACGACATCGAGCAGCTGTGGCGGGCAACACCCCGGGCGCGGTCGCTCAGACCGCGCGTGTCGTCCCGAGCCGTCGTGCCGGCGAGAGCCCGTCGGGATGCGGCGGCAGCGCGGCCGGCGTCGTGTACCGCCGGTGCACCTCGGCGACCCGCTGCCTGATCTCCGGCAGCATCGCCACCACCGGAGCGCCCGGGCAGACCGTGTACGACATGTCTCGGTGCGCCGCGATCGTCGGCGTGGTGACGGTCGTCCCGATCGACCACCGTTGCGAGCCACGCGAGACGAACGTCGCGGTGGCACCCTCGCTCACATCGATGCCGTCGCGCCGGGCGATCCACTCCAACAGCAGCACCAGCGAGTCGATCGCGGCGGGGGTCGGAGCGGCCGTCGTGAAGTCACCGATCAGACACACCAGCTGCGCCCATCCCTGGCTGCCGCCCGTGGCGTCGGCCATCACCGGTCCGGCGAGCGATCCCGCACGCCCTTCCCACACGTCGCCGTCGCGTCCGATGAAGAACTGGTAGCAGACGTCGGGCCACCCCTTGGCCGGCCCGGTCTGGAATCGGAAGCCGCCGCGCAGTACCTCGCGGGCGTCGCGGTAGTCGTTGGGCGACGCCGTGTGGTGCACGAGCAGGAATCGTGGCGTCTCCGGCCGCAGCGGCCCCGGTGGCAGGTCGGCCCCCCAGGCGTCGCGCGGCAGGATCTCGAGGCCGGCCGCCACCGGCACGGGCGCCGGCGGGGGAGCGTCTGCTCGTGCGGTCGCCGCGCGACGGGTCGCCACCGCCGCGGCCGACGCGACGGTGACCGATGCCGCCGCCGCACCGAGGAGGACGGCCCGCCGTCCGACGCGGCCGTCGGGCCCTCCCCTCAGGTCGGTGGCCGGCCAGTCGCACACGGGGCGCACCCTATGCCGCCTGTGGCTGCCCGGTCGTGGCCCCGTTCCAGCGTTCGCGTTCCGGCTCGCGTCCCGGCTCGCGTTCCGGCTCGCGTTCCGGCTCGCGTTCCGGCTCGCGTTCCGGAGTGGGGCCGTCCGCGACGTGAACCGTAAGATGCCGGTGCCGTCGGTCGACGGCCGCTCGCCCGTGTCCGGGCAGGGCGACCCGAGGGGAATGAGGAGTGAGCTGACATGAGTCGTCTGTGCGAAGGTCGCGTCGCGATCGTCACCGGTGCCGGTCGTGGCATCGGCCGCGAGCACGCATTGAGCCTGGCAGCCGCCGGCGCCAAGGTCGTCGTCAACGATCTCGGCGGCAACGTCGACGGGTCGGGCGGCGACCTGTCCCCGGCCGAACAGGTCGTCCAGGAGATCAAGGCGATGGGTGGCGAGGCCGTCTCCAACGGCGACAGCGTCGCCTCGTGGGAGGGTGCCCAGCGCCTGATCAACACCGCGATCGAGACCTTCGGTGACCTGCACGTGCTGGTGAACAACGCCGGCATCCTGCGCGACCGGGTGCTCGTCAACATGACCGAGGAGGAGTGGGACGCGGTCATCGCCGTCCACCTCAAGGGCACCTTCGCTCCCGCCCGGTGGGCCGCCGCCTACTGGCGTGAGCAGAGCAAGGCGGGCAAGCCCACCGACGGTCGGATCATCAACACCACCTCGGTGAGCGGCATCTACGGCAACCCCGGCCAGACCAACTACGGCGCGGCCAAGGCCGGCATCGCGGCGTTCAGCAACATCGCTGCGCTCGAACTCAGCCGCTACGGCGTCACGGTGAACTGCGTGGCGCCGGTCGCCCTCACCCGCATGACCGAGGGCCTCGGCCCGGCGCCGGAGACCGACGAGGAGCGCGAGATGCGCTCACCGCGTTGGATCGCCCCGATCGTCACCTGGCTCGCCTCCACCGAGTCGGCCGGCGTCACCGGCCGCGTGTTCGAGGCGAGCGGTCAGGTGCTCGCGGTCGCCGAGGGTTGGGTCCGCGGTCCGAAGCACGCACCGCTCGAGGATCCGACGCAGCTCGGCCCCGTGGTCGAGGAACTGCTCACGCAGGCACGCAAGAACTCCGGCATGGACGGCGTTCCCGGCGGCTGGCCGCAGCCGCGCAGCTGACCCGTAGCTGAACTGGAGCGCTGACCGGCCCACGGCCGGCCCGTTCGAAGATGCGGCCGCTGTCGACCTCGTGTCGGCGGCGGCCGTGTCGCGTCACCAGGGACGGTGGTGCACCGACACGTCGATCACCTGCGCGAATCGATCGTGACGGCGGACGCCGGCGCGGGCGCGGTCGGCAACGGCGCTGACCGTTGACGGCGTCGCCGCGAACCCCAGGTCGACCCTCGCGTGGACGTCGCGGTCGTGGCGGCTGATCCGGACGTCGAACGTCTGCTCCTGCAGCAGTTCGTGGATCGATGCCGCGACCGTCGCCGCGTACCCGCGACAGATGTCATGCTCGGCCGCGTCGGCGAGGTCGTAGATCGACCGGTCGTCCGGAACGGACGGATCGATCTCGACCACGCCGACGCGGTGGCGGGCGGCGCACACCGACCCCATCTCCTCGATGCCTCGCCTCCCGTGCGGTGACCGAGCGACCACCGCAAGATCCACCGACGACTCCAACGGGCAGTCGTCGAACTGTTCGACACCACGGCACGGTCCGCCCGAGCGGTCGTTGCACGTGGTGACGGTGTGGCCGTCACCGGTCAACGAGGCCTGCACGGCGCGGGCATCGTCGGGGTGGTTGGCCACCAACAGAATTTTCATGTGCACATTCGAGCGAAATCACCCCTGAGCGGCCAGGGCACTAGGTCCCGAATCGGTCGGGTCGAACCCGACGACGGGAGTCGGGCATGATGACGCCGGCGACACGAGGGGTGTCGACCGAGCCGATCAGGAGAACTCAGCCATGCCGCTCGATCCCAGCGCCGTCGGCGCCACCGGTGATGTCCGCACGATCTCGTGGAACTCGAAGGACGCGTTGCTGTACGCGGTCGGCATCGGCGCCGGCCAGGCCGACCTGCCCTTCACCACCGAGAACACCAAGGACACCCGACAGGTCGTGTTCCCCACGTTCGCCGTCGTCGCCGGCTCGGGCACGGCGTCGCCCGGCAAGAGCGCGATGAGCCAGATCGGCACGTTCAACTTCGCGCTGCTCGTCCACGGTTCGCAGGCGATCACGCTCGCCCGGCCGATCCCCGTCGAGGCCACGGCCACCACACAGGACAAGGTCGTCGCGATGTACGACAAGGGCAAGGCGGCGGTGGTGGTCACCGAGAACGAGGTGCGCCTCGACAGCGGAGAACTGCTGTGGACCACCCGGTCGTCGGCGTTCATCCGCGGTGAGGGCGGCTGGGGCGGCGACCGCGGCCCGTCCGGCCCGCAGAACGAGCCGCCCGACACCGCGCCCGACCACGAGGTCACGCTGCAGA
Organism: Actinomycetota bacterium; assembly: GCA_026393475.1. GTDB lineage: Bacteria > Actinomycetota > Acidimicrobiia > Acidimicrobiales > Ilumatobacteraceae > VFMC01. Next base: position 14,924 of record JAPLAA010000004.1, on the reverse strand, counting down.
CCTCGCCCGACCAGGCGTTCGTGTATCGCCTGTCCGGTGACCGCAACCCGCTCCACACCGATCCGTCGTTCGCCGCGCTCGGCGGGTTCGACCGCCCGATCCTCCACGGCCTGTGCACCTACGGCTTCACCGGTCGGGCGCTCCTCGGTGCGCTCGTCGACGGCGACGTCACCCGGTTCCACCACATCGAAGGCCGCTTCTCGTCGCCGGTGCTCCCGGGCGAGGCGCTGACGGTGAAGGCCTGGCGCACCGCAGCCGGCGAAGCCGTGTTCACCACGTCGGTGGGCGACCGCGTCGTGATCGACCAGGGTCTGGTGCGGTTCACCTGAGCACACATCCGCCGGGGGCGGTGAGCCCTGCGCCCGTCCGCCGGGCCGTCATGTTGCAGGGCTGGCACGACCTCGCGTCCGTGCACTGGCGGTACGACCCGGCGGTCGTGCAGGCGTTGCTGCCCGACGGCTTCATCGTCGACACCTTCGACGGCGCGGCCTGGGTGGGGCTCATCCCGTTCCACATGCGACGCATCCGGGTGCCGCACACCCCGGCGTTCGGCCCGCTGTCGACGTTCCCCGAGACCAACGTGCGCACGTACCTGATCGACCCCGAGGGTCGGCCGGGCGTGTGGTTCTGCAGCCTCGACATCACCCGGCTCCTGCCCGCGCTCGTGGCGCGCGTGAGCTACCGGCTTCCGTACTGCTGGGCGAAGATGTCGATCGAACGCGACCGCGACCTCATCACCTACACCTCACGTCGCCGGTGGCCCCGGCCGTCGGCAGCAGGTGTCGCAGAGAGCCGGACCGTCATCCGCGTCGGCCAGCAGGTGCGGCCGGCCGAGGTCGACGAGCTGCAGGTGTTCCTCACCGCCCGCTGGGGACTCGGCACCACGTTCGGTCGGCGGCTGATGTGGGCCCAGGTCGATCACGAACCGTGGCCGGTGCACCGGGCCGAGCTGGTGTCGTGCGACGAGACGATGCTCGCCGCGGCCGGCCTGCCCGCACCGACGGGTGCCCCGGTGGTGCTGTGGTCGCCCGGCGTCGAGGTCCGTATCGGCCGCCCCACCCGCGTGCGGGTCAGATCTGGGTCTTGAGCACCGCGACGATGTCGGCGAGCGGCACGTCGCTGCGCTCGCCGGAGCGCCGGTCCTTCAACTCGACGAGGCCGTCGGCCAGGCCGCGGCCGACGACGACGATCGTCGGCACGCCGATCAGCTCGGCGTCGTTGAACTTCACGCCGGGCGACACGCCGATGCGGTCGTCGAGCATGACGCGCAGGCCGGCGGCCTCGCACTCGGCGGCGAGCGCCTCGGCGGCGGGCAGCTGCGGATCGGTGGCCTTGCCGGTGGCGACGATGTGGACGTCGGCCGGCGACACCTCGCGCGGCCAGATGATGCCCTTGTCGTCGCAGTTCATCTCGGCGATCGCGGCGACGGCGCGCGACACGCCGATGCCGTAGCTGCCCATGGTGACGGTCCGCGTCTTGCCGTGCTGGTCGAGCACGGTGAGGCCGAGCGCTTCGGCGTACTTGCGGCCGAGCTGGAAGATGTGGCCGATCTCGATGCCGCGGGCGATCTCGAGCGATGAGCCGCAGTTGGGGCACGGGTCGCCGCCGTGCACCTCGGCCGCCTCGATCACACCGTCGGCGGTGAAGTCGCGGCCGGCGACGAGGTCGGCGACGTGCTTGCCGTGCTGATCGGCGCCGGTGATCCACGCCGTGCCGTCGACGATGCGCGGGTCGACCACGTAGCGGATGCCCGAGGCGTTCTCCTCGCCGAGCGCGCCCGGGCCGATGTAGCCCTTCACGAGGGCCGGGTTGGCGGCGAAATCGGCCTCGGAGAACGGCTCGATCTCGGCGGGGGCAACCTGGGCCTCGAGCCGCTTCATGTCGACCTCGCGGTCGCCGGGCACGCCGATCGCGAGCGGCACGATGGAGCCGTCGGGGTACTTGAGCTTCACCACGAGGTTCTTCAGGGTGTCGGCAGCGGTCCAGAGCCGGTCGGAGCGCTTGAGGTCGTCGCGCTCGTTGAACAGGTCGACGAGGGTCTGGATGGTGGGCGTGTCGGGCGTGTCGTGCACGTGTGCCGACGCCAGGCCCTCGAACGGGATCGCCTCGGGCGGGCGCACCTGCACCGCCTCGGTGTTGGCCGCGTAGTCGCAGGCGCTGCAGCGCACGTAGGTGTCCTCGCCGACGGCGAGCGGGGCGAGGAACTCCTCGCTGGCCGAGCCGCCCATCGCGCCGCTCATCGCCGACACGATCACGTACGGCATGCCCAGGCGCTCGAACGTGCGCTGGTAGGCCACGCGGTGCTTGTCGTAGCTGACCTGCAGGCCCTCGTCGTCGATGTCGAAGCTGTAGGAGTCCTTCATCGAGAACTCACGGCCGCGCAGCAGACCGGCGCGGGGGCGGGCCTCGTCACGGAACTTGTTCTGGATCTGGTAGATCACCAACGGCAGGTCCTTGTAGCTGGAGTACAGGTCCTTCACCAGCAGGGTGAACATCTCCTCGTGGGTGGGTGCCAGCAGGAAATCGGCGCCGCGGCGGTCCTTCAGGCGGAACAGGTTGTCGCCGTAGTCGGTCCAACGGCCGCTCTGTTCGTAGGGCTCGCGGGGGAGCAGGGCCGGGAAGTGGACCTCCTGGAAGCCCTCGCGGTCCATCTCCGCGCGCACGATGTTCTCGACGTTGCGGTACACGATCCAGCCGAGCGGCAACCAGGTGAACCCACCGGGGGCGGCGCGGCGGATGTAGCTGGCGCGCACGAGCAGTCGGTGGCTGGCCACCTCGGCATCGGAGGGGTCCTCGCGGAGGGTACGGAGGAACAGGGTCGACAAGCGGAGCACGGTCGGGCAGGTTACCGGCCCCGTTCGCGGGAGTCCCCAGCTATACTCGGCGAGTCCTTGAGTTCCTCGAACCGAAGGCGTGGGCCCTCAGGTCCACGCCTTCTTGTCTGAAAGGGCTTGTCCGAGGAGGCCCAGGGACGTAGCGAACTGAAGCACGACCGCACGGGTGCGAAGGCACCGGGCGAGGAAGGGAGGGTGAACATGAGCGACGCAGTGGTACAACGCGTGACGAAGATGGTCGCCCCCCTCGTCGCCGACATGAAGCTCGACCTGTACGACATCGAGTACCGCGGTGGCGTGCTGCGCATCACGATCGACACGCCCCCCGGCTCGCCCGGCGGCGTCACCCTCGACGAGATCGCCCTGCTCACCCGCATGATCGGGCGCGACTTCGACCACGACGACCCGATGCCCGGCCACTACACCCTCGAGGTCACGAGCCCGGGTCTCGAGCGCACGCTGCGCCTCCCGACGCACTACCAGCGCGAGATCGGCAAGATCGTCAACATCCGCCTCCGCGACGTCGCCTCGGGCGACCGGCGCGTGCAGGGCACCCTCATCGCCGCCACCGAGACCGATGCCGTCGTCAGGCTCGACGACGCCGAACTCACCGAGCGCACCATCGCCTACTCCCAGATCGACCGCGCCAAGACCGTGTTCATCTGGGGGCCGGCACCCAAGCCCGGCAAGGCGCCCGCCAAGAACGCGGCGAAGAAGGCCGCCAAGCCGGCAACGCCCGTGGCCACCACGAAGCCGGCCGGTCCGTCCGATGAGATGGACACCGACGCGGTGGCCCAGGAACCCCAGTCGACACCCACCTCGAGAGATTCGAAGTTGAAAGAAACGCAGGAGGCGTCATGAGCAGTCTCGACATGTCCGAAGCCGTTCGCATGCTGGCGAACGAGAAGAACATCTCGGTCGACGCGCTGCTACAGGTCCTCGCCGATGCACTGGCGCTCGCCTACAAGCGGCGTCCCGGCGCGGCCGAGGAAGTCGTCGTCGAGGTCAACCCCGACACGTTCGAGTTCAAGTTCATGGCCTATGACGTCGACGAGGACGGCCTGTGGGTCAACGAGCGCGACGACACCCCGCGCAAGGAGGAGATGGGCCGCATCGCCGCCCAGACCTTCCGCCAGGTGATGGGTCAGAAGATCCGCGAGGCCGAGCGCGACCGCAAGTTCGAGGAGTACGCGAACCGCGAGGGCGACATCGTCACCGGCATCATCCAGCAGACCGATGCGCGTTACACGCTGCTCGACCTGGGTCGTGTCGAGAGCCTGCTGCCCCAGGCCGAGCAGGTCCCGTTCGAGCGTCCCGAGCCCGGTGCCCGGGTCAAGGCCTACATCGTCGAGGTCCGCAAGACCGCGAAGGGCCCGCAGATCGTGGTCAGCCGCACTCACCCGGGTCTCATCAAGCGCCTGTTCGAACTCGAGGTGCCCGAGATCGCCGACGGCATCGTCGAGATCAAGGCCTGCGCCCGCGAACCAGGTCACCGCACCAAGATCGCCGTGTGGAGCAACGACCACAACGTCGACCCCGTCGGCGCCTGCGTCGGTGCCCGTGGCGGCCGCGTCCGCATGGTCGTCAACGAGCTCCGCGGCGAGAAGATCGACATCGTGCCCTTCAGCGAAGATCTGGCCGACTTCGTCGCCAAGGCGCTCTCGCCGGCGAAGGTCAAGGAGGTCATCATCTCCGACGACTTCACCCAGGCCGACGTGATCGTGCCCGACCACCAGCTCAGCCTGGCGATCGGCAAGGAGGGCCAGAACGCCCGCCTCGCCGCCCGCCTCACCGGTGTGCGCATCGACATCCGTGGCGAGACCCAGCACCTCGAGGGTCCCGACGACCACGAGGACTACGCCGAGGGCGAGTGGGTCGAGAACGCCGAGGGCGTCATGGAGTTCCGCGCCGCCGACGGCTCGATCGTGAGCGCTGCCGAGTGGAACGAAGGCGTGCCCACCGCCGACGCCGCCCCGGAGGCCGCCGAGGCAGCACCCGAGGCTGAAGAGGCAGCACCCGATGCCGCCGACGCATCAGAGGCATCAGAGGCATCAGAAGCATCAGAGGCGGACGCCGCCGAGGCGCCTGCCGACACCGAACAGGAGGGTGGCGACGAAGCGACCTCCTGACCCTGCCCGCCAGCCGATGCGAACCTGCGTCGGTTGTCGTGCCTCGTTGCCCCAGTCGGAGATGATCCGCTGCGCCGTCGGTCCCGACGGCACCGCGATCATCAGCCGGACGGCACCGGGACGCGGCGCATGGCTGTGCACCAAGGACACACCAGGATGCTTCACCGCCGCGGTGAAGCGTCGTGGCTTCGAACGAGCATGGCGACGGCCCATCGGGCCCGGCGCGCTGTCGGAGCTGCGGATCGCATTCGAATCCACCCCATCACACATGAGAGAATGGAAGGCCGCCGGAAGCGCTTCCGATGGCCCGACGCCGACGAAAGGCTGAATCAGTTTGGCGAAGAACATGCGCGTACACGAGCTCGCGAAAGAGCTCGGGATGACCAACACGGAAGTACTGGATCTGTGCAAGGTGATGGGGGTCGAGGCCAAGAGCCAGTCCTCGTCGATCATCGAGGCCCAGGCCGACCGGTTGCGTCGTCGCGCTGAGCGTGATGGGCTCACGCGTCCCGAACAGCCCGAAGAGGCCAAGCCGGCCAAGAAGACCGCGGCGAAGAAGGCCGCGGCCAAGCCCGAAGGCGATGCGCCGGCCAAGAAGGCGAGCGGTGCCAAGCGCGTCGACTCGTCCGATGCACCTGCGGCCGACACCGAGGCGGCTCCGGCCGCTCCGGCGCCCGTCGCCGAGGTCGCTGCTCCCGCTCCCGCACCGGCCCCCGAGCCGGCACCTGCTCCGGCGCCCGTCGTCGAACCCGCTCCGGTGGCACCTGCCGCCGAGGCGCCGACACCTGCACCTGCACCTGCACCTGCTCCGGCACCCGCCGCCGAGGCCGCACCCGCGGCACCGGCCGCTCCTGCCGCGGCCGAGCCCGCGCCTGTCGCTCCCGCCGCCGAGCCCGCTGCCCCGGCAGCGCCGCCCGTCGACGAACCGCGCCGGGTCGTCAGTTCCCGTCCGATCACCAGCGAGCAGCGTCCGTCGTCGGTCGCCGCCCGCCCGCTGCCGCAGGGCATGCCGCCGCAGCGCCCCGCTGCGTCTGCTGCACCTCAGGCCCCGCAGCGTCCGGCCGGTCCGCCGCCCCAGGGTGGCGCCCCGCGTCCTCCGGCAGCTCCCGGTCGTCCCGGTCCTGGCGCCGCCCCGGCCCCTGGCGCCCCGCGTCCGGTGTCGGCCTCGGGCCGTCCCATCCCGCCGCCCCCGGGTGTCAGCCGTCCGGTGTCGGCCTCGGGTCGTCCCATCCCGCCGCCCCCGGGCAGCGCCCGTCCGTCGGCGCCGCAGCGCGCCGGTGGCTACGGCCAGCGTCCCGGTGCTCCCGGCGGTCCCCGTCCGGGTGGCCCCGGCGGCCCGCGCCCCGGCGGCTTCGGTGGTCCTCGTCCGGGTGGTCCCGGCGGTCCCGGTGCCCGCCCCGGCGGTCCCGGTGGTTTCGGTGCTCGTCCCGGCGGTCCTGGTGGCCCCGGTGGCGGTCCCGGTGGTCCGCGTCCCGGTGGCGGTGGCGGCCCTCGCCCCGGCGGTGGTCGTCGTGCCCCGCGCAAGAAGAGCCGTGCCCGTCGGCGTCGTGACTTCGACGCACTGCAGCCACAGATGGGCGGCACGTACATCGCCTCGAACGCCCCCGTGCCCGAGGGCACGATCGTCGTCGAGCGCGGTGTGTCGGCCCAGGAGTTCGCTCCCAAGCTGAACCGTTCCGCCGCCGACGTCATCCGTTTCCTCATGTCGAACGGCGAGATGGTCACCGCGACCATGACGCTGTCGGACGAGCAGATGGAGCTGTTCGCGCTGGAGATCGGCGCCGAACTGCTGTTGGTGGAAGCCGGACAGCAGGAAGAGCTCGAACTGCAGGCGATGTTCGACGACTCCGACGACGACATCGAGGAGTTGCAGGAAGTTCGTGCCCCGATCGTGACGATCATGGGTCACGTCGACCATGGCAAGACCACGCTGCTCGACAAGATCCGCAACGCGAACGTGGTGGCGGGCGAAGCCGGTGGCATCACCCAGCACATCGGTGCCTACCAGGTGGAGATCCCCACCGGGAAGATCACGTTCCTCGACACCCCCGGTCACGCGGCCTTCACGAAGATGCGTGCTCGCGGTGCCCAGGTCACCGACATCGTGGTGCTCATGGTGGCGGCCGACGACGGTGTGATGCCCCAGACGATCGAGGCGATCAACCACGCCAAGGCGGCCGATGTGCCGATCATCGTGGCGATCAACAAGATCGACAAGGAGAACGCCGACGTGCAGCGCACGCTGTCGCAGCTGTCCGAGCAGGAGCTCGTGGCAGAGAGCTGGGGTGGCGACACGATCATGGTCGAGATGTCTGCCCAGCAGAACCTCGGCGTCGACGACCTGCTCGAGCAGTTGCTCGTGGTTGCCGAGCTCGAAGAGCTGACGGCCAACCCGACCGGTCGGGCCAAGGGCGCCGTGCTCGAGGCCAACCTCGACACCGGCCGTGGTCCGGTGGCGACGATCCTCATCGACAAGGGCACGCTCAAGGTCGGCGATCCGATCGTGGCCGGTGGCGCGTGGGGTCGTGTGCGAGCGATGATCGACTCCACCGGCAAGCAGGTGAAGGAGGCAGGTCCCAGCACGCCCGTGCAGGTGCTCGGTCTCAGCTCGGTGCCCAACGCGGGCGACGAGTTCCGTGTCGCTCCCGACGAGAAGACGGCGCGCACCGTGGGCGAGGCCCGCGAGCAGCGCCAGCGTCTCACCGCCCAGCGCGGCGACGCCCGCGTGCAGCGCGGCGTGAAGCTCGAGGACATCTTCAGCCAGATCCAGGCCGGCGAGGTCGCCACCTTGAACCTGGTGCTCAAGGCCGACGTGCAGGGTTCGCTCGAAGCCGTCACCGAGAGCCTGCGTCGCCTCGAGCGCGACACGGTGAAGCTCGCCTTCGTGCACCGTGCCGTCGGTGGCGTCACGGAGAACGACATCCAGCTCGCCGCGGCGACCAACGCGACGATCATCGGCTTCAACGTGCGACCGGACCGCAAGGCCCGCGACATGGCCGATGCCGAGCACGTGGAGATCCGCACCTACGAGATCATCTACAAGCTGCTCGAGGACATCGAGCGGGCCATGGTCGGTCTGCTCGCCCCCGAGTTCGAGGAAGTGGTCACGGGCGAAGCCGAGGTCCGCGAGGTCTTCAAGGTGCCCAAGATCGGTTCCATCGCCGGTTGCCAGGTTCGCTCGGGTGTCATCACCCGTGGCTCCAAGGTGCGCTTCATCCGCGAGGGCGTCATCATCTGGAAGGGCGCGATCAACTCGTTGCGCCGGTTCAAGGACGACGTCCGCGAGGTCCGCGAGGGCTTCGAGTGCGGTATCGGCCTCACCGACTTCCAGGACCTCAAGGGCGGCGATCTCATCGAGACCTTCGAAGAGCGCGAGATCGCTCGGGTCTGACCCGCCAGGTGCCTGTCGACGGCGACGGGTGAGCGTCCTTCGGGGCGTCTCGCCCGTCGCCGTCGTCGTTTTCCCTCCGCTCGTTCGATGGCGTTCGGTAGTCCTCCGAGGTCGGCCTGGAACGCGCTGCGAGGGCGGCACACCCGGCTGGTACCGTCGATCCGCCATGCCGGAACCGTTGATCGTCGCCCGAGGACTGAAGAAGCGTTTCGACGACTTCGAGGCCGTGAAGGGCATCGACGTCGAGGTCCAGCCCGGCGAGGTGTTCGGTTTCCTCGGCCCGAACGGTGCGGGCAAGAGCAGCACCATGCGCATGATCGCCTGCGTGTCGCCGGCCAGTGAGGGCACGCTGCGGTTGTTCGGCATGGATCCGGCGGTCGACGGGGCGAAGATCCGTGCGCGCATCGGCGTGGTGCCCCAGCTCGACACGCTCGACACCGAGCTGAGCGTGCAGGAGAACCTCTGGATCTACGGTCGCTACTTCGACCTCAGTCGTGCCGAGTGCCGTCGTCGGGCGACCGAGCTGCTCGAGTTCGCACAGCTCACCGATCGCGCCGACAGCGTGGTCGAGCATCTCAGCGGCGGCATGAAACGACGCCTGTCGATCGCCCGGTCGCTCATCAACGAACCCGAGCTGCTGCTGCTCGACGAGCCCACCACCGGACTCGATCCGCAGGCGCGTCATGTGCTGTGGGAGCGGCTGTACCGGTTGAAGCAGCAGGGCGTCACCCAGGTGCTCACCACCCACTACATGGACGAGGCCGAGCAGCTGTGCGACCGGCTCGTCGTCATGGATCAGGGGCTGATCGTCGCCGAGGGATCGCCACGCGAGCTGATCGATCAGTACTCGACGCGCGAGGTGCTGGAGCTGCGCTTCGGTGCCGGCACCAACGACCAGTTCGGACCGCAGGTCGTGGGCATCGGCGACCGTTTCGAGGTGCTGCCCGACCGGGTGCTGGTGTACGCCGACGACGGCGAGGCAGCGTTGGCCGAGGCGCACCACCGGGGGTTGCGGCCCGAGAGCGCGCTCGTGCGCCGGTCGAGCCTCGAGGACGTGTTCCTGCTGCTCACCGGCCGGAGCCTGGCTGACTGATGGGCCGCTTCATGATGGGCCGGTCCTGATGCAGATCGCCACGCCCGGGCCCTTGCGCGTGGTGAGCGGACACCTCGTGGTGTTCCGTCGCCTGTGGCGCCTCAACCTGCTGTCGTCGTTCGTGCAGCCGATGCTCTACCTGCTCGGCCTCGGCGTGGGCGTCGGGGCGCTCGTCGATCGCAACGCCGGGTCGACGGCCACGCTCGGCGGCGTGTCGTACGTGGCGTTCGTCGCGCCGGGACTGATGGCCACCACGGCGATGGCGGTGTGCGCGGCCGAGAGCATGTGGCCGGTGATGGGCGGGCTCAAGTGGCGTCGCGACTACCACGGCATCGCCGCCACCCCGCTCGACGCGAGCGACATCGTGTTCGGCCACATGATCTGGATGGCGATGCGCGCCGGTATCACCGGTGCCGCCGTTGCGACGGCCCTGGCGTTCGTCGACGACACGCGCAGTTGGGGGCTGCTGCCCGCGGTGATCGTGGCGATGGCCGTCGGCATCGCGTTCGCGATGCCGATCATGGCGTACTCCGTCGGGGCCGAGATGGACGGCGGCTTCCCTGCCATCCAGCGCTTCGTGATCATCCCGCTGTTCCTGTTCGGCGGCGCGTTCTACCCGCTGTCGCAACTGCCCGAGGTGGTGCAGTGGTTCGCCCGTGCGTTCCCGCTGTGGCACGGCGTGGTGGTGGCGCGTGGGTTCACCACCGGCGACACCGACTGGGCCGGCGTCGCCGGTCATCTCGCCTACGTGTTGCTGTGGGCGGCCGTCGGCACGGTCATCTCGATCCGTCGACTCGCCAAGCGGTTGTATCCGTGAGGCATCGATGAGCGACACGAGCATCGTCCTGCGGATCATCCCCGTGTCGTACCTGTCGGGTCTCGGCCTGCGCCGGCCGCATCGCATGATCGAGCGCCACGTGATGGCGTACCGACGGCAGTGGCTGATCGTCGTCAGCGGCTTCTTCGAGCCGCTGTTCTACCTGCTGTCGATGCGGGCGGGCGTCGGCGATCTCGTCGGCGACGTCTCGGTCGCGGGCCGGTCCGTGCCCTACGACGCGTTCGTCGCGCCGGCGCTGATGGCGTCGTCGGCGATGAACGGTGCGATCTTCGACTCCACCGGCAACGTGCTCCACCGATTGAAGTACGCCCGCATCTACGACGCTGCGTTGGCGACGCCGATGGGGCCGGCCGACGTGGCGGTCGGCGAGATCTCGTGGGCGCTCATCCGCGGGCAGATCTACGCGATCGGCTTCCTCGCGGTGATGGCCGCGATGGGGCTCACCGAGTCGTGGTGGAGCCTGATGGCGCTGCCGGTGTGCGCGCTCATCGGCCTCACGTTCGCGAGCATCGGCTTCCTCGGCACCACGTACATGCGCGGCTGGTCGGACATGGAGATCGTGAACACGCTGATGATGCCGCTGTTCCTGTTCTCGGCCACGTTCTTCCCGATCTCGTCGTACGGCGGGTGGGCGTGGGTGGTGCAGCTCTCGCCGCTGTACCACGGGGTGGCGCTGGTGCGGGCGTGCAACGCCGGGGTGTGGACGGCGTCGCTCGTGGTCCACGCGCTGGTGCTGCTGGTGATCTCCGTGGTGATGCTGGCCTGGGGGTCGCGCCGGATCGACCGCCTGCTGCGCCGCTGATCGGGGGTCGCGGGCGGTGGCTAGCGTGGTCCGCATGGCCGACGTCGACTTCTTCTGGGATCCCATCTGTCCGTGGGCGTGGATCACGTCCCGCTGGGTGGTGGAGGTGCAGGGGCTGCGCGACTACTCGGTCGACTGGCGGTTCATCTCGCTCGCCGTGCTCAACGAGCAGCTCGTGGCCGACTGGTACACGCCCGAGTACCGCCGTGGTCACATGTCCGGACTCGAGTGCCTGCGCGTGACCGACGCCGTGCGGCTGGCGGAGGGCAACGAGGCCGTCGGGCGGCTCTACACGGCGCTCGGCACCGGTATCCACAACGAGCGGGGGCGAGAGGCGGTCCGTGGCGAGACGGCGGCGTTCATCGCCGACATGCTCGAGCGATCCGGTCTCGACCGGGCCTTCGCCGAGCACCACCTCGACGAGTCGCACGACGCCCACATCCGCGCCGACACCGCACTGGCGCTCGAGCGCACGGGCAAGGACGTGGGGACGCCGATCCTCACGTTCCGGCCGGGTCAGGCCGACGAGAACAGCTTCTTCGGTCCGGTGATCGCGCAGATCCCTCGCGGCGACCAAGCGCTGCGATTGTGGGATGCGGTCGAGGTGATCGCCACGACGAGCGGCATGGCCGAGCTGAAGCGCAGCCTGCGGTCGAAGCCGATCTTCGACTGAGCCTGCCCAGATAGGGTGCTCCCATGAGTCGCCCCCGTCGTTCCCCTGCGCCGTCGACGCACCGGTATCCGCGCACCGCTCGGCTGAACGAGTCGCTGCGCGAGGTGATCGCCGAGGAGCTCACCCGCATCGACGACGAGCGGCTCGACATGGTCACGATCACCGCGATCGACGTCGACGCCGAGATGAACCGCGCGATCGTGTTCTTCGACTCGCTCGCCGGCGAAGAGGGCGACGCCGACATCCTCGAGGCGCTCAACAAGCACCGCGTGCGCATCCAGGGCTCGATCGCCCGCCAGGTGCGGTCGAAGAAGACCCCGATCCTGTCGTTCCGTCCCGATGAGGTCATCCGCTCGGCCGAGCACATCGAGCGGGTGCTCCAGTCGAAGGAGATCCTGCCGGACCGGCCGGTGTCCGACGACGACCCGTACGTGACGCCGCGCGCTCGCGTCAGCGAACTCGATGACGCACTCGAGGACGACGACGCCGACGAGGACGACGACGGCGACGAACTCGACGAGCTCGACGAGCTCGACGACTGATGGCGCGGCGCAAGCCGGCGCAGGTGCACGGCCTGGCCGTGGTCGACAAGCCGGCCGGGGTCACGAGCCACGACGTCGTCGGCATGCTCCGCCGCCACCTCCACGAGCGGCGCGTCGGCCATGCCGGCACGCTCGACCCGGATGCCACCGGTGTGCTGCTGGTGGGTGTCGGCAACGCCACCCGTCTGTTGCGATTCCTCACTGCGCTGGGCAAGACCTACACCGCCGAGGTCGTGTTGGGCGTCGAGACGTCCACGCTCGACGACTCGGGCGAGATCACCGCCCGCCACGACATGCCCGGCATCACGCTCCAGCAAGTGCGCGACGTGGTGGCGGCGCACCTCACCGGTCCGATCATGCAGGTGCCGCCGATGGTGAGCGCGCTGAAGGTCGACGGCAAGCGGCTGCACGAGCTCGCCCGGGAGGGCATCGAGGTCGAGCGCCAACCGCGCCCGGTCACGATCCACCGCTTCGAGGTCGACGGCACCGACGACCCGCTCGTGTACCGCATCGAGGTCACGTGCTCGTCGGGCACCTACGTCCGCACCCTCGCCGCCGACCTCGGCACCCTGCTCGGTGGCGGTGCGCACCTGCGTCGGCTGCGGCGGACGGCGTGCGGCAGCTTCGACGAGTCGCAGGCGGTGGCGCCCGATCAGGCGGTGCTGATCACGATGGCCGAGGCGATGCGCGACTACGCCTCGGTCACCGTCGACGCCGACACCGCGGCGCTCGTGCGCAACGGTCGCAAGCTGCCCACCGACGACCGCTGGACCGGCGAGGGCCCGTGGGCGGTGCTCGATCCCGACGGCGACCTGATCGCGATGTACGAGCGGGTCGATGCCCGCACGGCGAAGCCCGACGTGGTGATCCCCGCATCGCCCGATCCCGGCTGACTGGCGGGCGCGGGCCGGGTCAGGTGGGGTATGGGCCGAAGGTCACAGTGATGCATGCGGACTACGTGCACTCGTGCACGGGCCGATATCGTCGCTCGTCGTGCAGGTGATCACCGATCTGTCCCGCTCGCCATGGGCCGAAGACGGCGCGCAGCGCAGTGTGCTCACCATCGGCGCCTACGACGGCGTCCATCGCGGCCATCAGGCGATCATCGCCGCCGTCCGCAGCCAGGCGGCCGAGCTCGGCGCACGTTCCGTCGTCGTCACCTTCGACCGCCATCCGGCGTCGGTGGTGAGGCCCGAGTCGGCTCCGAAGCTGCTCACCGATCTCGACCAGAAGCTCGAGCTGCTCGAGGCCACGGGCGTCGACGCCACGGTGCTCGTGCGTTTCGATCAGGCCCAGTCGAGCGAGACCCCCGAGGCGTTCGTCGAGCGGGTGCTCGTCGGCTGCCTGGGTGCGCAGCGCATCGTGGTGGGGGAGGACTTCCACTTCGGTCGGGCCCGGTCGGGCAACGTCGCGCTGCTGCGCGAGCTCGGCGCACGACACGACTTCGACGTCGAGCCGTTGCAGCTCATCGAGCGCGGCGACGGTGTCGACGAGCCGCTCAGCTCCACGGCGATCCGGCGTGCGATGGCGGGTGGCCAGGTCGAGCTCGCCGCCTCGATGCTCAGCCGTCCGTTCCAGGCGAGGGGCGAGGTCGTCCAGGGCGACCAGCGCGGCCGTCTGCTCGGGTTCCCGACGGCGAACGTCGAGGTTCCCAACGTCATCTGCCTGCCCGCCGATGGTGTCTACGCCGGCTGGTACCTGCGCCCCGACGGCTCACGTCAGGCGTGCGCGATCAACCTCGGCCGCCGGCCCACGTTCTACGAACACGCCGACTCGTCGCTGCTCGAGGCGCACCTGCTCGACTTCAGCGGCGACCTCTACGGCGAGGCGGCCCGCGTCGAGTTCACCAACTTCCTGCGCAGCGAGCGCAAGTTCGACGGCATCGATGCCCTCATCTCGCAGCTGAAGCAGGACATCGAGCACGCCCGCAGCGTCCTCGGTATCTGAGCCGGATGGCCGGGGCCCCGGCTCTCAGGCGAGCGCCGGGTCGACCCGTCCGTACGAGGTGGTGCGCTGCTCGGCCCGACGGCCGAGCTGCTCGGCGAGCTGGGTGAATCGCTGCGGGGTCATCTCCTGACCGTGGGCGGCGCCGGCCGCCCGTGAGATGTTCTCGTTCATCAGCGTGCCGCCCATGTCGTTGCAGCCGCTCTTCAGCAGCTGCACCGCGCCGGTGAGGCCGATCTTCACCCACGACACCTGGATGTTCGAGATCCACCCGTGGTAGGCGATGCGCGCGATCGCGTGCATCAGCAACGTCTCGCGGAACGTGGGGCCGCGGCGCGACTTCTTCATCAGGTAGATCGGCGACGCCATGTGCACGAAGGGCAGGCCGACGAACTCGGTGAAGCCGCCAGTCTCCTTCTGGAGATCACGGGTGACGAGCAGGTGGCGGGCCCAGTTCTCGGGGCGCTCGACCGAGCCGAACATGATCGTGACGTTCGACTTGAGGCCGATGCCGTGCGCCTGGCGGTGGCACTCGAGCCACTCCTCGGTGTTCACCTTGTCGGGGCACAGGATCGCCCGGATCTCGTCGTCGAGGATCTCGGCCGCCGTGCCGGGGAGCGATGCCAGACCGGCGTCCTTCAGGCGCAGCAGGTAGGTGCGCAGGTCCTCGCCCAGACG
>JAPLAA010000072.1 GCA_026393475.1 Actinomycetota bacterium | reverse complement strand
CTGCGGCCACGTGACGTGCTCTTGACACAGGCTTCATGGGTGTCAGACCCTAGAAGCGGCAGATGACGGAAGTCTGAACGACAGGCGACATCCGAGCGTCGGCAGCGTGAAAGGCACCTCGTCAGGAAGCCTGTCTCTCAAGTCCCCGATGACCGATGCAGATGAAGCGACGGTCGACGGCGCGACGAGCACCCACGGTGACATGCGGCCGCTCGGCGTGAGCGCAGGTCGCGTGGGCCGCTCGGGTGCGCTAGACCTGCCGACCATGTCGACCACCCAGCCCCCAGCTCTCGCCGGCCAGCACGTCCTCGTCACCGGCGGCTCGTCCGGGATCGGCAAGGCCTGCGCCGATCGGTATCGGGCCGAGGGCGCCACCGTGTTCGTCGCCGATCTGCATCCGACGTCGAGCGACGAGATCCAACTCGACGTCGGCGACCCCGCCGCCTGGGCCGAACTCGCCGAGCGGCTGCCCGCACTCGACGTGGTGCACCTCAACGCAGGCATCGCCACCCCCGGGCGGGCGCCGATGGCCGAGGGGACGCTCCCCCTCTCCGACGTCACCGACGACGCGTACCGCACGATCTTCGGGGCCAACGTCGACGGCGTGTTCTTCGGCGTGCGTGCCGTGCTCCCGAAGATGGTCGAGCACGGCGGCGGGCAGATCCTCGTCACCGCCTCGATGGCCGGCCTGGGCCCGATCCCGGGCGACCCGGTGTACGGCGCGACGAAGCACGCGGTCGTCGGACTGGTGCGTTCGCTCGGCCCGAGCCTCGACCCGTACGGGGTGTGCATCAGCGCGATCTGCCCCGGCTTCGTGGCGACGCCGCTCGTGCCGGAGGAGTTCCGCGGGTTCATCCGCGAGATGGGCATGCCCGTGATCGAGCCCGACCGGGTGGCCGAGGCGGCGATGCAGGCGCTCGACACCCGGGCGAACGGTTCGCAGTGGATCGTGTGGGGTGACACGATCGCGCAGCACCAGCAGCCGGACTTCGGCCTGGCGTGAAGGAGCCCCGACGATGAGCCCGTTTCCCCCTGAGGACCTGCTGCCGCTGGCGGCGGACGACGTCGCCGTGCGATCCCTCGCCGGATGGCAACCCGTCGACGGACGTCTGCGCGCCCGCTACGACACGCGGAGCTTCGCCGTCGGCCTCGCGCTCGTGAACGGGATCGGTGCGGCGGCCGAGGCGGCCGACCACCACCCCGACATCGATCTCCGGTATGGCCATGTGGTGGTCGTGTCGTGGAGCCACGATGTCGACGCGATCACCGCCCGCGACGTCCGACTCGCACGCGAGGTCGACGAGATCGCTCGCGAGCTCGGCATCTCGGTGGGGACGACCAGCACGGAGATGTGAGCAAACGATGTGTCACGACTTGTGACACATGCGACCACCCCGCGAGGGCGTGGCAGTGTCACGATGAGCTGATGGACGCACCGCTGTTCAACCCGTTCGATCCGGCCTTCCGCGCCGACCCGTATCCCTTCTACGACCGGCTCCGCACCGAGGATCCGGTGCACGTGTCGGTCATGGGGTTCACCGTCCTCACCCGCTACGAGGACGTGGCGCGGGCGCTGCGCGGCGCCGAGTTCGCCCGCGACATCGAAGCTCACGTGCCCGTCCCGGCCGATCCCGCTCGGCAGAAGCGACGCGAACGCTTCCAGAAGCGCATCGAGGAGGGTCGCACGTCCAAGTCGATCCTCAACCTCGACCCGCCCGACCACACCCGGTTGCGCCGGCTCGTCACCCAGGCCTTCACCCCGTCGGCGATCGAGCGACTGCGTCCCCGTGTCCAGCAGCTCGTCGACGACGTCCTCGACGTGGCTGCCGAACGCGGGTCGATGGAGCTCGTCGACGAGTTGGCGTTCCCGATGCCGTTCCAGGTGATCAGCGACCTCCTTGCCCTGCCGACCGACCGTTCCGACGATGTCCGCGACTGGTCGCAGGCGCTCACCGCGTCGCTCGAGCCGACGGCCGACGAAGCCACCCTCGATGCGTCGGAGGCAGCGGCCGAACAGATGAGCGAGTACCTGCGCGAGGTGATCGCCCACCGCCGCCAGCACCTGGGCGACGATCTGCTGTCGGCCCTGCTGCAGGTGGAGGAGGCGGGCGACCGGTTGAGCACCGCCGAGCTGATGTCGTTCGTGCTGCTGCTGTACGTCGCCGGCCACGAGACCACCGTGAACCTCATCGGCAACGGCACCCTCGCGCTGCTCCGTCACCCCGACGAGCTGCGCCGGTGGGCGGCCGACCCGAGCATCGACGCGCAGGCGATCGACGAACTGCTGCGCTACGACGGGCCGGTGCAGCAGACGGTCCGCGTGCCGTTGCAGCCGGTCGTGTTCGGCGACGTCGAGGTGCCGGCCAACACGATGGTGATGACCGTGCTGGGCGCTGCGAACCACGACCCGTCGGTGTTCGACGATCCGCACACGCTGCGCCTCGATCGCCCGAACTCGCGCAACCACCTGGCGTTCGCCGCCGGGGTGCACTACTGCCTGGGTGCGTCGCTCGCGAAGCTCGAGGCGACGATCGCGATCGGTTCGCTCATCCGCCGGTTCCCCGACGTCGAACTCGCCGGCGACCCGAGTTGGCGCGATCGCCTGACGATCCGCGGCGTCGACCGCCTCCCCCTCACCACCGCCTGACCTTCCGCGGTCGATCCCGCAGGCCCGCGTGACGGGGGCGCGATCGAACGCGCTGCCGGTTCAGTCGTGGGCGAGGAGTTGGATCAGGCTGCTCGTGTCCCAGCGGCGGCCGCCGCGGGCGATCACCTGCGCGTAGAACTGGTCGATCAGCGCGGTCATCGGCAGACGGGCGCCGTTGCGGTTCGCCTCGTCGAGCACGATGCCGAGGTCCTTGCGCATCCACTCCACCGCGAAGCCGAAGTCGAACTCGCCCTTCGACATCGTGTGGCCGCGGTTCTCCATCTGCCAACTCTGCGCGGCGCCGTACTTGATGACGTCGATCACGGCATCGGGATCGAGGCCCGCCTTCATCGCGAAGTTGATGCCCTCCGACAACCCCTGCACGATGCCGGCGATGCAGATCTGGTTCACCATCTTGGTGAGCTGGCCCGATCCGGCGGGCCCCATCAGCGACACGGCCTTGGCGTACGAACCCATCACCGGCAGGGCGAGTGCGTAGAACGCCTCGTCGTCAGCGCCACACATGATCGTCAACTGCCCGTTCTCGGCACCCGCCTGACCACCCGACACCGGGGCGTCGACGAAGCCGACGCCGGTCTCGGCGCAAGCCTCGGCCAGTTCACGGGCCACCTCGGCCGATGCGGTCGTGTGGTCGACCAGTACCGCACCAGCCTCGACACCG
>JAPLAA010000136.1 GCA_026393475.1 Actinomycetota bacterium | reverse complement strand
GACGTGGGTCGCCAGATCCTCGGGCCGTTCGCGCCGCAGGTCGAGGTCGACGCGTTCAATGCGCGGCTCGGCACCGACCAGCCGCTCCTCGAGCAGTACTTCCAATCGATCAAGCGCATCTTCACGCTCGACTTCGGCGACTCGTACCAGACCGGCAGCAGCGTGATGGATCTGATCCTCCCCGCGCTCGGCCGGTCGGGCAAGCTCGCCCTCCTCGCGTTCATCATCACCATCCCGATCTCGATCGCCGCCGGCGTCTATGCCGCCCGCCGTCAGGACAAGTTGGCCGACCGGGTGATCGTCAACGCCGGCCTCGCCTCGTCGTCGATCCCCGAGTTCGTCACCGCCGCGCTGCTCCTGTCGGTGTTCGCCGTGCACTGGAAGCTCGGCAAGGCCTACGCCAACCCGCCCGAGGGCACCAGCCTGTTCGGACAGCTCGAGTACCTCCTGTTACCGGCGATGGCGATGGTGTTCGCGTACTTCGGCTACATCGCCCGGATGACCAGAGCCGGGGTGATCTCGTCGCTCATGGCCGACTACACACGAACAGCCACCATGAAGGGCCTGTCGAGCAATCAGGTGATGCGCCGTCATGTGCTGCGCAACGCGCTCGCCCCGACGATCACGGTCATCTCGGTCCAGATCGGCTACCTCATCGGCGGCATCATCGGCGTCGAGAAGGTCTTCAACTACGCCGGCCTCGGCTCCACCATGCTGAGCGCCGTGGGAGCCAAGGACATCCCCGTCCTGCAAGGTGCGGTCCTCCTGGTCGGCATCGTCTACATGCTGTCGACCCTCCTCGCCGATCTGCTGATCGCCTACCTCAACCCACGAGTCCGTCTGGAGGCCAAGCGATGAGCATGAGCAGCGGAGGCGAAGGTAGCCGGATGCCCGCCGTCCCCACGCCGTCGACCGGCGCCGTGATGCCGCCCGTCGCCCCGAACGCCGGAGGGAGCGAACGCAAGCAGGCCCGCCGCGAGAACTGGCGGCTCATCCGCAAGCGTCCGGCGTTCATCGTCGGCTGCATCATCGTGCTGGTCTGGGTGCTGTGTGCGATCCTCGGCAACCGGATCACCCCGCACCACCCGCTCGACTACCGCGGGCCGATCAACGCCTCGCCGAGTTGGGACTACCTGTTCGGCACCGACAAGACCGGCCGCGACGTGCTGTCGCGGGTGATGGCCGGGGCCCGCGACGTGTTGAAGATCGCCCCCTTGGCGGCGATCGCCGGTGTGGTGTTCGGCGTGATCCTCGGCATGTTCATGGGCTACCTCGGTGGCGTGCTCGACCTGGTCGCCAGCCGCATCGTCGAGTCGTTCCTGGCCCTGCCCACCGTGCTCATCGCCCTCCTGGCGATCACCACGCTCGGCAACTCGAGCTGGGTCGTCATCGGCGTCGTCGCCACCCTGTTCACCCCGATCGTGGCCCGAACCGTCAGGTCAGCCGTGCTCGCCGAACGCGACCTCGAC
This sequence comes from Actinomycetota bacterium, assembly GCA_026393475.1. GTDB lineage: Bacteria > Actinomycetota > Acidimicrobiia > Acidimicrobiales > Ilumatobacteraceae > VFMC01. The sequence goes on along the minus strand of JAPLAA010000136.1, from coordinate 1,032 downwards.
TACGTCACCTCGGCCAAGCTGCGCGGTGAGGGGAAGCTGTTCATCATGTTCCGGGAGATCCTCCCGAACGTGACCGGGCCGATCATCGTCGAGCTCACGGTGCGCATCGGCTACGCCGTGTTCACCGTCGCCACCCTGTCGTTCCTCGGTGCCGGTCCGCCGCCACCGTCACCCGACTGGGGCGCTCAGGTGAGCGAGAACTACAACTCGATTGTCGCCGGGTTCTGGTGGACGACGTTCTTCCCGGCGATGGCCATCGCCAGCCTGGTGATCGCGGCCAACATGATCGCCGACTCCGTCCAGTCCGTGGTGGAGGCCTCATGAGCGCATCGCCCATCTCCCTCGGCGGGGCCACGGCCACCGCCGCCGCCCTCGCCGTCGAAAACCTCGAGGTCGTCTACACGGTTCGTGGCATCGACCGTGCCGTGCTGCGCGGGGTGTCGTTCAGCGTCGCACCTGGCGAGGCCTACGGGCTCGTCGGCGAATCGGGCTGCGGCAAGAGCACCACCGCCTATGCGGCGCTGCGCTACCTGCCCCGCAACGGCAAGATCGTCGGCGGTTCGGTGCACGTCGCCGGCCGCGACGTCACCTCGATGAGCACCGCCGAACTGCAGGAGTTCCGGGCCCGCGAAGCGTCGATGGTGTACCAGGACCCGGCGCAGGCCATGAACCCCACCATCAAGGTGGGCAAGCAGGTGATCGAGAGCTTCACCCTGCTCGGCCAATCGAAGCAGGAAGCCGAGAAGTCGGCGATGGAGGCGCTCCGCAAGGTGCGCATCGCCGACCCGACCCGGGTGATGGACCGGTACCCGTTCCAGCTGTCCGGCGGGATGCAGCAGCGCGTCGTCATCGCGATGGCGCTCGCCTGCAACCCGAAGCTGCTCGTGCTCGACGAGCCCACCACCGGCCTCGATGCCACGGTGGAGGCCGAGGTGCTCGACCTCGTCCGCGTGCTGCGCCAGGAGACCGATGCAGCCGTGCTGATGATCGCCCACAACCTGGGCATCATCCGCCAGCTGTGCGACCGGGTGG
>JAPLAA010000070.1 GCA_026393475.1 Actinomycetota bacterium | reverse complement strand
CTCCGCCGGAGCCGGCCGTGCCGTCAGGCACCTCCACGGGTCAGGTCTGCCAGGCGATGGTCATCGTGCGCTGCAGCATCTCGCCGGGCTCGAGGATCGTGGCGGTCCCCAGGTTGGCCGCATCGGGCGGACCGCTCTGCGGCTCGACGCACGTCGCGTGCTCGGGCTTGTCGTACACGACCCAGTGGTCGCAGTCGCTCGCCACCGTCACGGTGACGAACGGCGAGATCTGCAGCACCAGCGGCCCGAGCGGTCGGACGAAGCAGTCGTCCCACGGTCGCGGCGGCGGGTCGATCAGCTCGCCGGTGGGGATGCCGGCCGCGTCCTGCCGGTACATCGCCCCGAAGCGGAGGTCGTCGGCGATCGGCTTGCGGAACCACGGGTGCCAGCCGAGCGTGACCGGCATCGGATCGCCCCCGGCGGTCACGGTGAGGACGCACACCAGTGCATCGGGGGTGAGCAACAGGTGCTGATGGGCTGTGCCGCCCAGCTGCCAGCGCAGCGCGCACTGCATCTCGACGTGGTCGAGGCCCTGGTCGAGCACGTCCCAGGCGCTGACGAAGCCGCTGCCGTGGATCGCGTGCGGCTCGAGGTTGACCGGGAGTTGCAGCGTGCGCCCCTGCCAGGCCAACCGGCCCCCGCGGATGCGGCCCGCGTAGGGCACCATCGGATAGCTGCCCCACTGGAGCGGATCGCTCCCCGGGGTCCCGGTCACGAGCAGCTCCTCGCCACCCACTTCGATCGATGCGACTCGTCCACCCGAGATCGGGCTCACGAGCACGGTCGCCTGTCCGGCGTGCAGCTCCACCATGGAGCGCAGTCTGGCAGCAGTCTGGCAGCAGTCCGGCAGCAGCCTGGCAACGGTCTGGCAACGGTCTGGCAACATCGGACCATGCGAGGACTGGTACAGCGCGTTCGCGAAGCGTCGGTGACGGTGATGCCGGCCGACACGGGCGACGAGACCGGCGATGGCGGCGAGCTCGATCAGCGGGTCGGGGAGATCGTCGGATCGATCGGTGCCGGACTGTGCGTGCTCGTCGGGGTCACCCACGACGACACCGAGGCCGATGCGGTGAAGCTGGCCGACAAGATCTGGCACCTGCGCGTGATGGACGACGAGGCGGGCGTGATGAACCGCTCGGTGGCCGACACGACCCGCGAGGTGCTCGTCGTCAGCCAGTTCACGCTCTACGGCGACACGAGCGGTGGCCGCCGGCCGAGCTGGATCGCCGCCGCTCGCCCCGAGCATGCCGAACCGCTGGTCGACCGTGTGGTCGCACGGCTGCGTGAGCTCGGCGCCTCCGTGGCGACCGGCCGGTTCCGCACCGAGATGCGCGTCGCCCTGGTGAACGACGGTCCGGTGACGGTGCTGATCGAGATCTGACGCGGGCTCAGCCGGCGGACGGGGCCGGGGCCTGAGCCGCGGCGCGGTTGCGGCGCACCGCGACCTGGCTCCCGCCGAGGGCGGCGAGGAGCAGCAGCCAGAACGGCCAGTCGCCGAGCGCCCGGTACCAGGTGGTGCCCGAGCGCAGCGCGATCTCCTGCGTGATGACGGCCTGCTCGCTCACCGACGTGCGCTGGAACACCTCGCCCTCGGGCGAGACGAACGCGCTGAAGCCCGTGGGCGCGGCCTGGGTGACCCAGCGCCCCGACTCGACGGCTCGCAGCCGGCTCGACGCGACCTGCTGGGTCTGGAGCACCGTGCCGGTGTAGCTCGACCCGTTCGTCGGGTTCATCACGAACTCGCCGCCGTTGCCGACGCCGTCGCGCACGCGGCTGCCGAAGAAGATCTCCCACGAGATCGCGACCGCGACTCGAGTGCCGTCGGGCAGGTCGAGCACCGCCGGCTCGGTGCCGGCGACGGCGTCGCGAGGGATCTGGTCGACCGGCGCGCCGACCGCTTCGAGCAGGCCGCGCAGCGGCACGTACTCGCCGAACGGCACGCGGCGGACCTTCTCGTAGCGGCTGACGACCTGACCGTCGAGATCGACCACCACCTGAGCATTGATGAAGCCGCCCAGCTCGTCGCCGGGCGACGGGGGGACGTCCTCGGTGATGCCGACCGCGAACGGGGCGCCGATGCGACGGGCCTCGGCCGCGATCTCCTGCAGCTCTGCGCTGTCGACGAAGGTCGCGACGTCGATGACGTTCTCGGGCCACAGCACGAGATCGGCGGAACCGGCCTCGATCGTGGCCGTCGCGGCCAAGTGCCGATCCACGACGTCGCGCGAGTTGGTCTCGATCGCGAGGGTGCCTTGGGGTCCGCCGCCCTGAACGATCGCGACACGAAGCGTGCGGCCGGTGTCGGAACCGGACGGCGCGATCGCGGCGACCGCGAGCACCACCACGATCGAGAGGAACGCGATCGCGCCGTGGCGTTCGGTGCGTGCTCCGCGCCGCGTGGCCATCTGCGGCACGTACGGCGACGGCCCGGCGAGGGCGAAGCCGAGCTGGAACACCACCCAGGTGAGCAGGAGGACGCCGCCCACCCGGGCGACGCCGAGCAACGGACCGGCGGCCTGCCCGATCGCGAGCGTGGCGAGCGGGACGCCGCCGAAGGGCACCACCAACCGCAGCGCCTCGACGAGCGTGTGCGCCACCGGCCGGGCGATCACGCGCCACGGACCCGTGGGGGACGCGAGCGCGGCCAGGCCGTGGAGCGCGGCGAACATCAGTCCCACCACGAGGTAGCCGGGCGCGGTGAGGAACCACATCCACCCCATGCCCGGGAACAGCCAGCCCGCACCGAACAACAGGCCGCGCACGAACCGTTGCCGTGCGGTGGGCGATTCGCCGAGCGACACCTCGAACAGGGCGACGCCAACGATGGCAAGCGGCCAGAACCCCCACGGCGGCAACGACCGGGCGACGCGGAAGCCGGCGCCGAGCGACAGCGCCGCGGCAGCGAGGTTCGCACGGGAAAGGGCACGGGTGGCTGCGCCGGAGGACGGGCGGACCGCGCCGGGCGCGGGAGCAGGACGGGACATCGGGGTCGCAGGCTACTGGTGGCGGCCTACACCGACGGGGCCACCGACGTCGCCGGACCCGTCGACAGATCGAGGTGCACCACGATGCGCTCGCGGGTCGAGCCCGGCGGGTGGCAGGCGAACAGCGTCGCCGTCGGCTCGTTGGTCTGCTCGACGATGTACATCGCGTCGGGCTTCACGATCGTGGTCTCGCGCACCAGGTACACGAAGTCGCCCTCGGACGTGCTGAAGATCACCTCGTCGCCCGGCGCGAGCTGATCGATGTTGCGGAAGATCTTGTTGTGGCTCGTCCGATGGCCGGCGATGACCGTGTTGCCGATCTGCCCGGGCAGCGCCGTGCCGGGCCAGTGGCCCGGTCCGAGGTCGAGGGTGTTGAGGGTGATGCCCTGCAGCAGCACCGCGTCGATGCCGATCTTCGGGATCTGGAGACGGCCGAGTTCGACGTAGGGCTCGTCGGCACGCGGCGGTGGCGGCGGGGCGGGGACCGGGAGCGTCTCGACCACCGTCGGCGGCACGGTCGTCGCCGGCGTCGTCTCGGCGACCGTGGTGGGCGCCATGGTGGTGCTCGGTACCGCGGTGGTGGGCGCGACGAGCGAGGGATCGTCGACGACGGTGCTGGTGGGGGCGACCTCGCCGGACAGCACCGGGCTCGCGGCCTCCGCCTGGCCGCCGTCGCCACCGCAGGCGGCGAGCGACGAGGCGAACGGAGCGAGCGCGGCGAGCAGGGCGATGCGGGTCAGGGCACGTCGGGAGGGTCGCCGACGTCCGCCGGTCGCGTCCCCGGCGCCGCTGGGATCGAGTCGAAGGCTCCGCCCCTTCATGCGGTCATGCTAACGCTGCTCGCGTTCGTTGTCGCAGCATGGTGGCGGCTTGCTCCGCGGAGCGGATGCACGCCGGGATGCCGATCCCGTGGTAGCTCGCCCCGGCCAGCACGAGCCCGTCGGGCAGGCCGGCGGCCAGTTCGGCGACGGTGCGGTGGTGGTGCGGTCGGTACTGCGGGAAGGCCCGCTGCCACCGGGTGAGGCGCACCGCGGTGGGCTGCAGAT